>SYIL01000034.1 GCA_005798825.1 Bacteroidota bacterium | reverse complement strand
AGTTCTTGTCCGTAAACGGTCACTGGTTTTTCTTCCTTTGGTGCCACAATTTCTGATCCCGTTATTGGGATTGCTGCTTCTACCAAGGCCTGTTTGCCTTTGGCATCCGTGGCTTGTTTAATCGCAGTCCCCGGAGAGGCCGCAGTTACCGGTGTATTCGCTTGGATCTTGTTGAGTCGGTCTTTGAAGGCCTGGGCTTCAGAGGCTGGCAACCCTTTGGCCATGGCCAATTGCTCGGCTTGTTCTACCCCCAAACCAGCCGCTTGGGCTTGGTTAAGAAGATCCAAAATTTGTGCATCCGTAAAATCAGCTGCTTTGAGGATGCTTGGATTTTGCTGTGTGAGCCCAGTCTGGGCCAATACACAAGCAGAATTGCAGAATACAAGCAAAAAGAGTAAACGAAAAAGGTGTTTCATGGGGTATTATTTTTTTACAAAGATAAAATATACTGCCTGTTTGATTCGACTTAAAGCTTCGCCCCTTCACCTACAAAACAGGCTCTTAAGTATGCAAAACAAACTTTCGCAAGATATAAATTGGGTGTGATTTGCCAACCGTCTCTTGTAAACATGTATGCTATAATGGTCGGTTTTTAGCATCCTGCAGTGTGCGCATCGCCGGAGCCATTTTGATCAAAGAGATTTTTTTATTGGTCTTAAAAAAATTACTGCAAAAGCCTCTTTATGCTTCCTATCTTCGCAAACAATGAATACCTCCTACACAATTACCCAACCCCTAGACCAATGGCTGCAGAGTGCCGGAATACCGCCACTGGTATTGCCTTACCTGGCTGTATTGATTTTGGGAATCGGGCTATTTCTCGCATTGGTAGTCATCGACATTATCACCCGAAACGGCATTCTGATGCTTGTGAAGGTCTATGCCAAACGAAGCAAAAATCCGAATACTTCCATTTTTATCGAACGCCGCGTATTCAAATATTTGGCCCATTTGATTCCCGCTTTGCTGGCCTTGGAAAGCATCGATCTGGTCTTCCACGATTTTCCCAAATGCATCCTTCCCCTGCAATATTTAATCGATTCATATATCGTTGTATCTATTGTTTTTTTCGTTCAAGCAATCCTGCGAGCGACCAAAATTGTGCTGTTGGGTTCTGAAAGTTTCAAAGACAAGCCCATTGGAAGTTATACCCAACTGCTCAATATCTTCAATTACGCCATCGGAATTTTGCTTATTGCCTCCAACCTTACCCAAAAACCCCTTTGGACCCTTTTAACGGCATTTGGCGCCCTTTCTGCCCTGATTATTCTTACCTTTAGAGATACCATTTTGGGTTTTGTGGCGTCGATACAAATTTCTGGAAACGACATCGTACGGCTCAACGATTGGATTGAAATACCCAAATACGGCGCCGATGGCAATGTGGTAGAAATAAACCTCACCACCATTAAGGTGCAAAATTGGGACAATACCATCAGCTCCATCCCAACGTATGCCTTGATTAATGATTCGTTTAAAAACTGGCGTGGCATGGAAGAATCCAATGGGCGGCGCATCAAGCGTTCGGTAAATATCAAAATTTCGAGCATTCGGTTTTGCAGCGCTTCGATGTTGGCAGAATACAAAAAAATTGCCCTCATTCGCGAGTATATTATCGAAAAAGAAGCTGAAATTGATGCCCACAACAAGGCAAAACACATAGACAAATCAGTGCTCGCAAATGGCAGAAACCTCACCAATATTGGCGTTTTTCGTGAATACTTAATGCAATATATTGGCAACCACAGCGATGTCAACACAGCACTTACGCTAATGGTTCGACAGTTGCCCCCCACCGAAAAAGGATTGCCTATCGAGGTGTATTGTTTTACCCTCGATAAAAAATGGATAAGCCATGAAACGACCGCCGCCAACCTGTTCGACCATATTTTGGCAAGTCTTTCTAGCTTTGATTTGGAGATTTTCGAAAACGCCAGTCCCAAAGAACCCCCTGCCGCTTCGGGATCGCCTGCCGCTTTGGGATCCCCTGCCGCTTAAGATCGCCTGCCGCTTAAGATCGCCTGCCGCTTAAGATCGCCTGCCGCATAGAAACCCGCTGCTCCCTTTGGGTTATTGGCCAAATCACCCGCATAATTTTTGTATCTTTGAATCATGGTAATTCGTGTGCCAAAATGGCTCTTGCTTTCAATCTGCGCTTTCTTCCTCTCTCAGGGCAACAAGGCAATCGGCTCCTTGTTCGAATACTCCAAAAATATCGAGATTTTAACCGCCTTGTACAAAGAGTTAGGCACCCACTATGTAGACGAAATTGAGCCGGGAACATTAATGAAAACGGGTATCGATGCAATGCTAAAATCGCTCGATCCATATACAAACTTTTTTTCGGAATACCAGGCAGAAGAAGCCTTGATGGAAAAACAAGGACAATACGGTGGTGTGGGGTGCTCGGTGATGCTACGCAATAATTATCCTACAATTACGAATATCGAAGACGGGTATGCTTTCGACAAAGCAGACATCCATTTGGGCGATGTAATTACGCATATCAATGGCATCCATCTGCGCAACAAAACCATCGAAGAATTGCTCACACTGTTTCGGGGATCCCCCAATACTGCCTTCTCCCTTGATCTTAAGCGAGAGGGGATACCCCTCAAAAAATCGATACTGCGCATGGTGGTAAAAACCCCCAGTGTGGCGTACAGCGGATTACTCGATCACAACATAGCGTATATTAAACTGGAAGAATTTAATGAAAATGCCGCTGAGGAAATTGCGCAATCCCTCAAAAAAATGATGGACAATGTCGCCAGTAACAGTGCAGCAAAAAACACCGACTCGCCGGCAGAACTGCAGGGCGTTATTTTGGATTTACGCGACAATGGTGGTGGTTTGCTCAACGAAGCGGTAAAAATTGTGGGCTTGTTTGTGGGCGAAAATCGTTCGGTGGTTACCCTTCGCGGACACAATATGGGCTTAGACAAAAACAATGTCACCACCAACGAAGCCTTGCTGCCCAAAACACCTTTGGTGGTGCTGGTCAATGCCCGATCGGCATCGGCATCGGAGGTAGTGAGCGGCAGTTTGCAAGACATGGACCGCGCCATCATACTCGGACAAACCAGTTTTGGAAAAGGCCTTGTGCAAAATTATGCCCCCCTTCCATACCGCACCCAAATGAAACTCACCGTGGCCAAATATTATACCCCCAGCGGACGGTGTATTCAAAAATTACAGTACAGCGACCGCGATGAAAATGGGAAACCCAGACAGATGAATCAATCGCAAAAAAAAGCCTTCAAAACGGCCAATGGACGGATTGTTTATGAGGGTGGGGGTATAGACCCAGACAAGATTATAGACCCCTTTCAAGGCCTTGCCATACTCCGATGGATAACACAAGAAGATATTCTGTTCGATTGGGCCAATCATGCCTTTAATACCAATCCCGATTCTAGTCAATACAATCCCGGCGACACCGATTTTAGTCAACTTCTAGAATTGGCACTCGGAAAAACCGAACCCTTAATCAAAGGGAAAATGCAAAAAGCACTGAATGCCTTCAATGGCGATTCGGTATTTATCAAACAATTGGGGCTAATGAATGTAAATACTGCAAAACTCAACGCCCAGATAAAATCTGAACTCGAGAAAAATAAAAATACGATTTTAAAAATGATGACACGCGAATTGCTCCTTCGCAAATACAAAAAACCCTCATTTTACCGCCTATGGCTCCACCGCGACCCCGAAACCCAAGATGCCGTTTTGCTGCTAACCGACCTTCCGCGCTACCAAGGATATTTAAAAAAACCCTAGCTTTTGACACGCCCCAGCTTTTAATATATCCCAGCCTTTGACACACCCCAGCTTTTAATATATCCCAGCCTTTGACAGACCCCAGCCCCGATACCATCAATTTTTTCACTACCCTGGCATTGCTGTTTATTGGCTGTATTGGTGGATTTTTGGCGGGACTTTTGGGCGTGGGAGGAGGCATCATTTTTATACCTGTCATTGGATATTTCCTGGGCGATTATTCCCTTAACAGCGATGAGTTGGTTCGGTATACCTTGGCCAATTCGATAGCATTGGTTTTCTTATCGGGTGTTTCGGGAACATTTCAACAACGTAAAATGGGCACGTGGAATCTAAAATTGCTTCTTCAAATTGGTATTCCGGGCGCCCTGGCGTCTTGGGCAACGACCCGACTAATCCAGGAAGGAACTTGGTATAATAAAACCCAATTTCTGTCTATTTTTTTGGGGATGATTTTGCTCAGCTTCGTCAATATGGTTTTGGGAAAACCAAAAAGCCCTGCCCAAATTCCAAACAAGCAAAGTTCAATACCGAAGACCGATTCGATAACACAGAAAATTGTCCAACCCATGGTTGGATTATTGGCAGGTGTGTTGGTGGCGTTGAGTGGTTTGGGAGGAGGCATTGTGATGGTCCCTCTGTTTAATGGTGTACTTAAAAAACCCTTGCATACAGCCACTGCGCTTTCCTTAAGTATCGTCCCATTGTTGAGCATTGCTTCACTCATTCACTATCTATCGAACAAACCCATTCAAGCCCTTCCCTTATATCAAAGCGGATATTTGGTCTGGCCCATTTTGCTTCCCATGATGCTGGGGGTCTTGTTTTGTTCATCTTTTGGGCAGAAAATAGCCAAGCTTGTTCCCGAACAACGGCTCAGGCTTATATTTGCATCACTTTTACTCTGCATATTCATTAAAGTACTGATAGACCTTAATTCATGAACAAGCTCTTTTTTCTTTGTCTTTGTTTGTTGTATACCGCTGGATTGGAGGCCCAAAATACCCGCGTTGCCCTCCCCAACCCAGACGAAGCAATGGCGCTAAAAAAAGACATCTCCTATCTCTCTTCCGACGAACTTAAAGGCAGGCAAATGGGTTCTGCAGGCGAACAAATGGCCAGTACCTATATTCAAAATGCCTTCAAAAAAGACAAGCTTCTGGTATCGGTTCAAACGGTCGAATTTGTGAAATTGCGCATGGCCACCGCTCAGTGTAAAATGGCAGTAAACATTCTCGGATTAGATTCGATTGCCAAGACGTTTACGCTGTTTTCTGAATATTATCCCTTGTCACAAAGCAGTAACAAAGACAGTATTACGGCAAATTGGGTAGATTGTGGCTTTGGTATCGTTGACAAAAAAACAGGGAAAGACGATTTCGGTGGGCAATCCATTGCGGGGAAAATCGCGGTGATTCGCACCGGATATTTCGCCATGGATGAATTTCCAGATTCTCTTTGGGATGAGGCATCGAGCCTTTCAGCAAAAATTCTTTCAGCAACCCAAAGGGGTGCCGTAGGTATCCTGTTTATTCGGGGAAGTAATAAAATTGCTGCACCGAGTGGCAGCCTTAACCGCACGGAAAAAACCCAGAACATTCCGGTTTTTTTCTACAATTCTACGGGGCTGTTTCCCCGGGCTCCCCTCACCCTTGTAAGCAATATTCGGGTTTTCAAAGGCGAAGGTCAAACCGTGATTGGATACCGTAATAACCACAAGAAAAAAACCATTCTTGTGTGTGCCAACCACGATCATATTGGCACAAACGAATTCGAAAACAGCGCAAGTATTGGAAGCCAAGAAATACACAATGGTGCCAATAACAACGCCTCCGGGGTTGCCTCTTTGTTGACATTGGCCCATAGCCTAAAAGGCAAACGTTACAAAAAAAACAATTACTTATTTGTTTCATTCAGCGGCGAAGAAATGGGGGCCTTGGGATCGGCGTATTTTATGCAATATCCACCCCAACAACTCAAAACCAATACCAATCCCTTGGGCAAGGTAAACTATGCCCTTCATTTACAAGCCTTGGGCCGCTTAGACCCCATCAGCAGATTGCTGTCGCTGAGTGGGCAGGGCAGTTCACCGGCATTTCCCCGGGCAATCGAGCTTATCCAAACCGATACCCACCAACTGCGCATCGCCCCAAATTCTGCCCAAGAAAACAATATGGATTCCAAAACAAACCCCTTCTTATGGGAATCATTTGCAGGCCTAAATATACCCTGCCTGTCGATGAGCTCGGGTTCAACCGAAGACAACTGCCGCCCATCAGACGACGAAGAAAAAATCAACTATTTGGGCCTTTTGGCCAGTATCGATTGTGCAAAACAAGTGGTCGCTGCGCTGAACAAAAAAGGAAAATTGCCAAGGGGCAAACTCCTCACCCCGCAGACCTCCAAACAAACACAAACTCCTACAA
Organism: Bacteroidota bacterium; assembly: GCA_005798825.1. GTDB lineage: Bacteria > Bacteroidota > Bacteroidia > NS11-12g > UBA955 > UBA955. The sequence goes on along the minus strand of SYIL01000034.1, from coordinate 34,544 downwards.
GAACCCATTAATGAAAATAACTGAACACATCGCGGGTGCATCCAAAACGCTCTTTTCATTTGAAATATTGCCCCCCCTGAAAGGCGCGGGTATTAAAGAATTATACAGTCATGTCGATCCCCTTATGGAGTTCAATCCCTCGTTTATCGATGTTACCTACCACCGAGAAGATTATATATTAAAAAAACGTGCCGACGGAAGTTATGACCGAATTTCTACACGCAAACGACCCGGCACAGTAGCCATTTGTGCCTCGCTTCAAAACCATTTTCAGATTGATGCCGTTCCGCATATTATTTGTGGCGGATTTAGTAAAGAAGACACCGAAAATGCCCTTATCGAATTAAATTTTTTGGGTATCGATAATTTACTGGCCTTGCGCGGTGATGCCATTCATGGTGAAACCCATTTTGAACCAGAAAAAAATGGCAATAAAAACGCACTCGACCTGATATACCAAATAAAAAATATGAATGCCGGTATTTATCTTGACGAAGAAATTAGCAATACCAATGAATCGAATTTCTGTGCTGGTGCAGCTTGTTACCCCGAAAAACATGCCGACGCACCCAATATGCAATCCGATTTAAAATATCTCAAACGCAAAATAGATGCCGGTGCCGAATTTTTGGTAACCCAGATGTTTTTCGACAACGCACACTATTTTAACTTTGTAAAAAGCTGCAGATCGGCGGGGATTACGGTACCCATTATTCCGGGTATCAAACCCATTGCCACCCGCAAACAACTCTCTGCATTGCCCAAGATATTTCACATTGATATTCCGGAGGCACTCACCAACGAAATTGATGCCTGCAAAGACGACAAGATGGTTGGAGATATTGGGGTACACTGGGCCATACAGCAGTGTAAAGAGCTGATGGAACAAGGCGCACCCGTCTTGCATTTTTACACCATGGGCAAAAGCAATCAAACCAAAAAAATCTGCGAAGCCATTTTCTAATGTTCGGAACGGTATGCAAATCTACAGGCAGTTGGTATCAGGTATTGTCCGAAGACAATAAAGTGTGGATGGCCCGAACCCGCGGGAAACTCCGTCTCCACGATTTAGATACCAGTAACCCTGTTGCCGTAGGCGATCAAGTGGAAATGGAAGAAGATCCCAATTATCCCGATACTGCCTCCATTTCGAAAATCTATCCCCGCAACAATTACATCATACGTCGGGCCAATAAATTGAGTTCGCGCCGCCAGATTTTGGCATCTAATTTGGATGGTGCCGCCCTGATTGCGAGTTTGGTTGCCCCGCGCACCTCTCTGGGTTTTATAGACCGTTACTTGCTCGGCTGTGAGGCCTTTCATGTTCCTGCCGTAGTGTTTTTTAACAAGATGGATTTACTGGGCAATGCCACCAAAGAATTTGTAGAAAGCCTCGAGCGAATCTACCGCAATGCAAATGTGCGTTTACTCATGGGATCGGCCATCACTGGTGAGGGTTTGGATGCCTTTCGAAGTATATTAAAAGGGAAGCGTTGGCTACTGGCGGGACATTCGGGTGTGGGAAAAAGTACCCTGCTAAATGCAGTATTTCCAGAAGCCAAGGCACGGGTAGGGAACATTTCAGAACAACACGAAAAAGGAAAACACACCACCACATTTGCCGAAATGTATAGCCGTGCAGACGGAAGCCAAATTATTGATACCCCAGGAATCCGAGATTTTGGGGTGGTCGATTTTAATCCCACCGAAATTTCACAGTATTTTCCAGAAATGCGACCCTTGCTCAGCCAATGTAAATTCAATGACTGTTTGCATACCCAAGAACCCGAATGTGCGGTGCGCAAAGCATTGGAAAACGGAGAAATCGCCCAAGAACGATACCACAGTTATGTGGGGATACTCAATAACGAAGATATATTTGAATAAATACCGCGTATGCCCAACCCACCAAACCCCAGATTTACCTTTTCGCGCAAGGTATCCCGTATGCCTCTTTCTCTGGATGGTGGGGCCAAACAATGCCTGGCTAGGGTTACCCTTGTGCTGGGATTTCTGATACTCTTATTGGCTGGATGTCGAAATGATTCCTATTTTTCTGGAAAGAATAGTTTGCAGTATTCGACCGATACCGTGTGGTTCGATACCGTTTTTACCCGGAAACCTGGATCGAGTTATCCCATATCTGTCACCAAAATAGTGTCCATAAAGAATCCCGAGAAACTCCCCGTCATGGCTTCTTTTGGCTTGGCTGGAGGCAGTTCATCGCCCTATAGGGTTAGTGTAGACGGCAAAACAGGCATTGACATTCAGAATGTCGAAATTGGAGCAGAAGATTCAGTTTTTATATTTGTACAGTGTAAACTCGAGGCCAATAACCAAAATTACCCCTTGTTGGTTGTGGATTCTTTACTAGCAAAAGTGAACGGAAACCAACGAAAAATAACCTTGGCTGCCTACGGATGGGACGCCCACTACTTTCACGACACCATTTTTAATGCCAATACCCGCTTTAATGATGCGGCCAAACCCTATGTCATTGTGGGATATATGGGGGTAAAATCTGGCGTCAGCCTCACGGTAAACGCCGGCGTACAGATTTTTGCATCGGCGCAATCGAGCCTCTATGTAGCGGGCACCCTCGATATCCAAGGCAGTGCATCACAACGCGTAAGTATCCGCGGCAATAAACCCATATGGGAAACCCAATTTATGCCAAACCAATGGCGGGGCATTCACTTCCTGGTGGGGAGTGTAAACAACCGCATCCAATATGCAGATATTAGCAATGCAGTCATTGGCATTCGGATTGATTCATTGCCGGTGAATGGTAGTCTGGGATTACACTTATTGAATACCCGCATTCAGTATTGTGGTCAGGCTTGTTTATTGGGTGTGACAGCAAATATCGAAGCCGAAAATTGTTTGTTTGCCGATGCTGGAACCTATAGCTTTTTGGGAATATTGGGAGGAAAATACCACTTCAACCACTGCACCTTTGCCGATTATTCTGGATTTTCACCGCGGTCTTCTGGGCATTTTGCCCTCAGCAACAACCTACGCGATGATTTTGGCAAAATATTGAATCACGCCGCCCTGAATTGCAGCCTCTACAATTCAATTGTATATGGTTACAATAAAGAAGAACTGCAATTCAACCAAACCAACTTATCGGCATTTGTTCAGCGTATGGAGAATAATGTATTGAAAACAGAAAACCCCGATGGATTATTGGTCTTTCCGAATATACAAAATAAAAATCCCAACTTTATAGATACCAAGCGTGGAAATTACGCCTTGGACACACTCTCATCTGCCTATAAAAAAGCAGGGGTATTTGGAAATCCTGTAAGTACGGATATCCTGGGTAGACCGCGTAAAATTCAAGCCGATATAGGTTGTTACGAAAGAACTCCCTGAGAGATTTTTGGGTTTTTGCTTCTCCCACTTGCCGCAATTATCGGGTTCTTCTTTGCTTGAAAAATTGCTTCATCAACGCGCTGCAATCCCCGGCCAAAACACCCTTTGTTATCTCTGCTTTTGAAAACAAATTGGGATCTGTGAGGCTAAATCCAAATTTGGGTTCTGGGGCGCCCCAAACCACCCTGCTCACTCGCGCCCATTGAATCGCACCCGCACACATTAAACAAGGTTCGATGGTACAAAATAGGGTACATCCGTCCAAATATTTTCCGTTGATGGCATGAGAAGCTGCCGTAATTGCAATCATCTCTGCATGGGCCGTTACATCCTGCAAGGTTTCGGTTTGGTTATATCCTTTGCCAATAATTTTATTTTCAAGAACCACCAAAGCGCCAATGGGTATTTCATTTTCATCGTATGCCTGCATTGCCAATGCGAGGGCTTTATTCATAAAATAGGCATCCGAAAAAACTTCAATGGTCATACTGCAATAATTACAGCAACAAACCTACATTTTTTGTTGAACTTTGTTATCTATATATCATGCGCATAGGAATCGTTTGTTATCCCACCTTTGGTGGAAGTGGTGTATTGGCCACAGAGCTGGGAAAAGCACTGGCCCACAAAGAACATGAAGTACATTTTATAAGCTATAGCCAACCCGCTCGATTGGATTTTTTTACAGAAAATGTTTTTTACCACGAGGTAAATATCGCCAAATATCCGCTGTTCGAATATGCCCCATACGAAACTGCATTGGCAGGCAAGATGGTCGATATTGTGCAATCGGCACATCTGGATATACTGCATGTTCATTATGCCATTCCCCATGCTTCGGCGGCCTTGTTGGCAAAAATAATCCTTGCCGAAAAAGGAATTTATATACCCGTCGTTACGACACTTCACGGAACCGATATTACGCTTGTTGGCAGAGAAATAACCTACCAACACGTTGTGAATTGGAGCATCAACCATTCGGATGCCGTCACTGCCGTTTCCCATACATTGAAAGCGCAAACCCTCGAACATTTTGACATTACAAAAACCATTGAGGTAGTTCCAAACTTTATCGATTTTGACCGTTTTAATAAAAAACCACATGCACATTTCAAGCAAATGATTGCAACTGCCGGCGAAAAAATCCTCATCCATACATCCAATTTTCGCAAGGTTAAACGTGTCGAAGATGTATTGCTGGTGTTTAGCAAAGTAATCACGCAAGTGCCCTCCAAATTGGTTCTAATAGGCGACGGCCCGGAACGTTCTCACATAGAAAAACTCAGCCGCGATTTACACATCGAACCTTGGGTAACATTTTTGGGGAAACAGGATGCCATTGAGGAAATTCTCAGCATCGGAGATTTGTTTATTCTTCCCTCTGAATCGGAGAGTTTTGGCTTGGCCGCTCTCGAAGCCATGGCTTGTGAAGTTCCCGTGATCAGCTCAAATACGGGTGGGATTCCTGAGGTAAATTTACACGGAATTACCGGATATTTGTCCGAAGTAGGCGATACAGAGAATATGGCCAACAATGCCATTACACTGCTAAAGGACAATACTATGCACGAACAGTTCCGCAAAAATGCCCTCAAACAAGCCCATACTTTTGATTTGAAAAAGATACTGATTCAATACGAATCAGTATACGAAAAGGTGCTTGCAATTCGACCATAGCGCATGCTTGCGTTTTCGGGCAAGATGCGAAATTTATTTACAGTTAAAGATTCTGTTTGACTTGGTCCCAGGATGCTGCAACAGCTTCGAATTCTTCATACCATTGTCGACTCATTTTGCGAATAAGGGCCTCTTTCAAAAAAATATACACGGGTACTTTTTTGTTTTCACCCACCCTGCATGCGTCTGAACAGATACTCCAGTGATCATAATTCAGTGCGGTATAAGCGCCATATTTTTTGGCTCGTATTGGATATAGATGACAACTCATTGGTTTTCGAAACCCCGTTTGTCCTGAAAAATAGGCCTTTTCAACCGCACAGCCAGCAATACCCAATTCATCGTATACCACAAAAACGCATTCTCCGCTTGTGCGACAAGACGTTACCAAATCTCCATCACGGTCTTTTTCATAAAACCCCTTCTCTGCCAAAAGACCAAGCCCTTCTGGCGCCATAAACGGTTTTATATTTTCAATTTCAGACTCTATCGTATGCAATTCTTCATCATCTAACGGAGCGCCCGCATCGCCTTGTACACAACAAGCTCCTTTGCACAAGGAAATTTGGCATTCGAATTTCTTTTCAAGAATGTCTTCCGAAACCAACGCATTGCCTACAATAATCATGTGTATTGAATGGTATCTAAAACAATGATGTCCAAACCAACACGACACAGATGGGTATGCAACAATTTATTTGGGAAGAAGAACAACCTGCAGCCCGTGAGGTTCGAATTGATAAAATTAAGATTTACGCCCATAGATGAATTATTAGAGAATTTTGTCACAAATAATGGGCCTTTGTCTATTCTCCAAGATATTTTTTCCAACCTTCAGCTTCGACTTTTTCGGCCTTTTTTACAACCTCACTCCGCATTGATTCTTTGAAGGCGGCTACTTTCTGTGCCAAAATTTTATCGGCCACAGACAAAATCTGGGCAGCCAAAATACCTGCATTTTTCGCACCATTGATGGCAACCGTAGCCACAGGAACTCCAGGGGGCATTTGAACAATAGAATATAAACTATCGATTCCACTCATGGTTTTGGTGTGAACCGGAACACCTACCACCGGCAAATGGGTATATGATGCCACCATACCCGGCAAATGGGCGGCGCCTCCGGCGCCGGCTATAATGACTTGTATTCCTCTTAGGGCAGCACTCTCAGCATATTCCATCAGACGTTTGGGTGTCCTGTGGGCGCTGACAACCGTTAGCTCGTAGGATATTCCTAAAACATCTAACATTTCGGCAGCATCCTTCATTACCGGAAGATCGCTATCACTGCCCATAATGATACCTACTTTTTTCATCTAGCGTGATTTATTTACTGCAAAGTTCGATAAAAGTGATAGGATTATGTATAGAAAATAGAAAACAAGGACTCCTGCCCAGCCAAATACCAAACAAGGCAAGGCCAAGGCCAATAAAAGTAATCTGTACAGGTGCTTGGCATCTTTTACTTTACCCTTCATTGACAACATGGGAATTTCGCTTATCATCATATAGGAGGAAACTACAGGCAGGAACAACCACAGTAAATGGTTCTGGAATACAAAGCGAATATCCAGCAATGGCTGATCGATAAAAGGCAATATGTCTTGGTAATTTGCATTCATAAAAATATAAGACAAAGACCCCAAAGCCATACCAGTAATGGGGGTTGGTATACCCATAAAGTCGCTTGAGTCAGTCTCTTGAACATTAAATTTTGCCAAGCGATATGCCGCGCCCAAGGGTATGAGAAGCCACACATATGCACTGAACGAAAAACTATCAGAAGTACAATAACCCTGTTCTATCATGATTGATTTCCATATTAATCCGGGGAGCACACCAAAACTTACCAAATCTGCGAGTGAGTCGAGTTGTTTTCCCATATTCCCTTCCACTCCCAATTTTCTTGCCAACATTCCATCAAAAAAATCGAAAAAAGAACCCAAAAGCATACATAAAAATCCGCCAAACAAATCCCCACCCATGAGCAGACCAATACCCAGCAATCCAGAAGTCAAATTGGCGAGCGTAATGAGATTTGGAATTCCTTGAAGCCAAACGTGATTGGTCGTTTGAATCAAGGTGTTTTTTGGTTTCACTTTGACTGTCGATTCGGTATCCTTACTTTCTTTCATTTTGCTGTTATCACCCGTTGAAAATTGTCTACCCATCTTACTTTTTCGAAACCAACTCAAATTGCATCACCAGACAAATTGGTTTTAAATTCTTCAGACCAAAGTACTGAATTGTTTTTCGGAAACCCAATGCCTCATGATTGATTTGGCTGTGTTGAATCTAAAAAACGTTGTGGTAGTTTTTTCTTACTTTCCAATATTAATGTAAAAATTTAACTCCACAAAAGGTTGACTCAAATCTCCTTCGATGGCTTTACCATTGAAATAAGACAATCCAGAAGATGTAAAATACCATTTTCCAGAAGAAAAATCCTTGCGATATCCCAAAATACATTCAGCCGAAATCCCTTTTCCAAAGCGTCTTTCAAAGTTTAAATACGCTGCAGGAACCCAATTGCGTTTTTGAATTGAAACAAATCCACTGGGCTGTGGATTCAAAAAGTTTAAACTCGGAGGTGTATACCGTAATAATTGTTTATTGAAGCATACGCGCCCCCCGAAACCCACTATCCAAGATAAATTAGAAGCGGTATGCACGCCCATATCAAGATTGTATAGCGTTTGTGAATACTGTATTCGTTCACTTTGATTGCGAAAAATTGATCGATTGGTATGGGAAAAAGAAAGACGACCACTCAAAAAAGTCTGGACAGAACGCCATGAAAAACCATACTGTATAAAATTTTGGGGGGTTGTCAAAGCATAGCCATTGTCTTCAAAATGCAAGCGCAATGATTCACTCAGCATGTTGGCCCGGCCCAATATACCAAATCCGAGAGAAGAAAAATTGGAGGATTTAATTTCGGCTGGAGAAGGAATTTTTGGGTAAAGGGATTTCTCACTTACCCGATTCACCAAAACAAAACTAAACTTTTTACGCAATTCTGAGAGTTGGCTTTCGGGTGATTCTAAATTGTATAAAACCGAATTGTTATGAACCGACTGCAACAGGGCGCTGACTTCATCTTGGATAATTGCGTTGTCAAGCAAATTCACGGCATTTATACCATCCCTTGTATTGTCTGAATCACGATAAAAAATCCCTATTGACATAAGAGATGAATCATTGCTAAAATAACGGGATTTCAAACGATTAATCGTTGAGCTGTACTCGAACCAACCGCAGTCTTGTTGTTGCTGAGCATAGGATACATGACAACGCCCAAATTGACCAAAAAACCGCATGTCGGGATACTTATTGAGCAGCGATACCATGTTTTGGAATATGTGTTCTTCTCTCCAATTGTATTGCTGCGCTGTTTGATCAAGTTCTTCCCACAATATCCATTCTTTCAATTGTGTAATGGCTTGATAATATTCGGTCGTATCATGGCCAAGCCACGCATTTATTTTTACAGCATTCTGGGTTAACCAATAAAAAATTTCTTTGGAGGTTTGGGTGGTATTAAATTTTTCGTATTCAAAAAAATGGTCCTCACCAGCCATTTCACTGGTGATTAGTTTATCGTTTCCCCATTCTGGCTGGATAAGTGGAAGGGAATTGCGCACAGAATCATCCCCCAATGCTGATAATACCGAATCGGTATTTTCTTGAACATTTTCATTTTCAGGTCTGTCTAAATCTGTTTCAAATTCCCTTAAACCCTTCCGAAGAATCTCTTCGGATACCGTTTTTAAGGCCAGAAAACCTGGTCTTAAGCCAGGTGGAGAGACTCCTTTTCGAGCGATAATTTCTGCCAATCGCATTATCGTCAAATCATTAAAGCGCTCAACATCCAAACCCCATACATGAATTCTTTCTGAAAGTGCCAAGCTTTGATTCCAAGCAGAAATACTATCGAATAAGTTCATGTATCTGCGCGATGATGTTGCCTTCAAAAAGCGATGAGCGACTTCATCTCCAGAAGAAATATACCGTTGCAAATACCATGCACGTGTTGGACTTAATTCAATCACATAGTGTCGAACACCTGCTTTTTCATGCAATAAACGGAGCAACTTGTATTCGGATTGGGTATTCAATTTGATATAAAAATGATTTTCACCCGCAAGAATTACACGCGACTGAAGGGCGCGTTTTACAAAAGCCTGCATTGCCTTTGACTCATAATTCAATGGCTGATGAAAGTCTATTGAACATGCCTCAGGCAATATGGGTAATTCCTGGGCCTGCAACCATCCAGAAAACCCAAAAAGAATATATGCGCATCGCTGAATTTGGCGTCTCATCTATCTATTTTTTTGGGCTTGTGAAAACAGATCCTCAGCACTTTTCTTCTTCGAGTTGAGGATTACAGCATATCCAAATTCAGCGCTATTATACCAACCTGTGCTTTTAAAATCACCTGGAGAGTACAGCTTATTCCCTTTGAATAACCAGCTTGGGCTGCCCATATCCCTGGCATATCCTACGGTCACTCGCAAAAATAAATGTCGGGTTTGGGGCAGATATTGGGGCATTTTAATCCAGCCCAGATGCAAACTCGGCGATACACTTATCCCCGAAATACAGGCCGGATTTTTTACAATAATGCTGGGTTGATCTTGGTTAATAAAACCGCCGTTAAGTCCTGAAAATCGCTTGACTTTATGCTGAACAAACCCCAATAAACCCCCGAATTCTATTTGGAGGAATTCTCCCAATTCAATGCCCAACGTTTTATAATACAGGGCATAAAACCCCGAAAGATTTACATTGTCTATTGTATTTGATTGTGCAATGATGACTCGATTGGTGGACAAAAATGCTGTATTGCGTTTTTGTATAGCCATGGAAATTCCCTGACTTTGAAATATTCCACGGCCATTCATTTGTGGTATTTCGGCTATGCCATTGGCCTTTAATAACGTATTAATCGAATTTGATTTACATAGACCCAATAGGTGGATATAAGAAATTTCTGCCATCGATTTGTCCGAGGCCAATGGCGTTGTCGCAAACCGGCCAGAAAGTTTATGGGTGGGCTGAGTTTCTTCATACATTGATATATCATCATCAATTGAGGTCGATTCCTGCATTTTCCCAAACAACACACGGGTTTTAATGGGCAATGAATCCAAACAAGTATACAAGGAAACTAAACTGTCTTGGGCAATTTGCTTGCTGATTCCAGAATCACGCCCCTGTTTGTGTGAAATAGAATCCGGGGGTGTTACCACAAGATATGGCGGCAATTCTTCGGTTCCAAACAATGTAAAATACCGGGCAATGGAATCAACCGCTACCCCCGCCATGAAAATCTCATCCAACATACTTGGAGATAGCTTTTTATTAAATTTTGCACGAGAAATACATTGCTCAAATCCAGGTATTAGCAAAATGGTTTTGCCTTTAGCCATTGAAATTTGATGGGCAGTTTCCACTCTTTTTTCAAAAACCGAAATTAAAGTATTGTCTTGCAGACGCGATTTGATTAGGTGTTTAGCAAACAAATTAAAATCGGACAACTGGCTTGGATCCAGCCAATTCTCATAAACCACCCGGAGAGAATCATAGGAATCAAGAAACCTCGTCAAGGTGTAATAGGTGCTAAAAGATGGGTTGATAATTACAGTTTCTTCAAAAGAAGTTCCGCTATTGAATGGATCAAATAGCGCTATCGAAACCAATGCGCGAATAGACTCTACCTGTGGCCGGATACTTTTTGGAATTTCTCCCTCATTGGGGAAAAATCCGTTTAACACCACTGCAGAAATAGGCTTTAACTGATCCTCTTCTTCGATAAAATTGGGCAAACAGAAAAACTGTTTGTCATCCCAAATCCCCGGTCTAGCCACTTGTTGCTGCAAAAGTGCGTTGATCATTTCAGCGGGGAAAAACTCATCCCAAGCCATTTTGAGAAACTTCAGATGCAGGGTATCGGGCTTTTTCAAATACTGTTTTAACAATAGCATTTGTTGGGGCCGGAACGGTAAATACAGGCTCGAAAATAAAGTCAATTCACCTGAATTCGCCAATTTTTTGATTGATTGATAGGATCGGTAGGGGTTATATTGTTTGTCTTTATTGGTGAGCATCAGCACCTGAATATCTCCCATATTTCCGAGTAAGGGTAGGTCTGTACGCAAAGCGCTATCGCTTGCAAAAAAGGAATCGGACAATAATTTGTCCACCACAACGGTGTCCACCCAAGCGAGATCAGATGATTGGTATGGATTGGTATTCGACTGTATTTTCAACCCCGTATTCGATCCCGTAAAATTGACCCTTGTGTCAGGCATTGAACTCCTCGCTCCCAGTGAACAAACAAAAATCCAAACCAAGAGATTTGTAATAATACCAACGCACATTTTCATGGCCAATTCTGTTGCAATTCTTATACAATCAAACGAGATTCAGCACCTGTTCTTTTATTTGTTCCAATTTTTCTTTCATTTCAACCACCGCTTGTTGCATTGGGAAATAATTGCTTTTTACGCCCATCGTATTCATTTCTCGACCCATTTCTTGGGCAATGAAATTCAACTTTCTTCCAAAAGGCTCTTTCTCCAAGCACTGCTTAAAATACCCTACGTGTTGCTGCAAACGTTGCTTTTCTTCTGCGATATCCCATTTGTCGAGGTATAATAAAATTTCTTGCTCAAATCGATTTGTATCGCGAAGTTCTGCCAAAACATGTTCGGCCAATTGGGCATAAATGCGGGTGCGTAATCCCGATCTTCTATCTTCTTCATGGGAGGAAACAAGGTCTATATCGACTTGAATCGCATCCACAAGTGCGTGCAATTTGTGTCCGGTTGCCTTGCCCTCTTCTTCTCGAAATGCAATCAAATTGTCTGCTGCTTTGAGAGAAAGCGCTATGATGGCTTGTTTCATACTTTCGTCAATGGCGCGCTCTCCCGATTGTATCACCTCTGGAATGCGAATAATTTCTCGGAAAGGATCTTTAAAATCCAAGTCTAATGCCAGGCTCAGCGCCTTGTATTTTGCCAAATACGCCTCTGCCAAACCTGTATTTATAGAAATTTGTTGGTCTTGGGGACGAAAATTCGGAAAAGAGATATTGAAAATACAGGCAATCGTTCCCCGTTCTAGTTTTTCATTTAACGCCCTTCGTATGGGAGCATCGATTTCGTATAAAAATTTGGGTAAGCGCAAATCGGCTTCAAAATACCGGCCATTCAATGCCCGAATCTCACATACAGCGCTCAGTTGGTCTGTTTCCAATTGGGCTCGACCGAAGCCCGTCATACTTTGAATACACTTGTCCATTCTAATGCGAGCGAATTTAACCCTTAATCCACTATTTTGAATCACCCAATACACAACATTTAATTAACTTTGTACTACTTTGAAGAATCGCAAGCTATTTTTGGTTTTGTCACTCGCCATATTTGCGCTTTTAGACGCTTGCCAGTTTGCCAATCAAAATACAGAAGCCGAAACTCCAGAGACTGAAGAATCGACCATCATAAGCAATAAAGTTGATGGATTTGATGCCAATATTGCCTATGAACTCATCGAAAAACAACTTTCATTTGGGTTCCGAATCCCCGGAACCAGTGCGCACAAACAGTGTTCTGACTGGCTTTTCTCGTCGCTTAAAAAATACTGCGACACCGTGTATTACCAACAAGGAAAAGGGGTCAATCCCAATGATGGAAAACCCATCCCCATTTATAATCTGATTGGGAGTTTCAACCCGAAAGCCAATACCCGCATTTTATTTGCATCCCATTGGGACAGCCGTCCATTTGCTGATCAAGATGATATAAATCAATCACTGCCTATCCTTGCGGCCAATGATGGGGCGAGTGGGGTGGCTGTTCTCTTAGAATTGGCAAGAAACTTGAAACAAAAGAAAACCGCATTGGGAATTGATATTATCTTATTTGATGCCGAAGACCTGGGAAATGCAAAAATCGAAAATTCGTTTTGCCTGGGAAGTCAATATTGGGGAAGAAATCTTCATGTGCCAAACTATACAGCAAAGTTTGGCGTTCTATTGGATATGGTTGGGGGAAAAGATGCAAGATTTATGTGGGAAGAAAATTCGAACGAATACGCAAATTGGATTTTGGTTCATACTTGGCAAATTGCAAAGGAACTCGGGTATGAAAATTATTTTCAATTCAAAGCCATCGGCGCCATTACCGACGACCACAAATATGTGTATGAAGCAACAAAAATACCGATGATTGACATCATTCAATACAACGAAACGACGGGATTTGCCCCTTATTGGCATACACACGACGACAATTTACTGGCCATTGATAAAAATACCCTCAACGCTGTGGGAAATACCCTCATGCATCTGGTTTTTAACCCACCCAAATACCCATGACCCAAAAAAATCTTGCCATTTTGGCTTTTGGTGCCCACCCAGATGACGTTGAATTGTCGGCAGGTGGTACATTGGCAACGCACATTGCCCAAAACCATCTCTGTGGCATCGTAGATTTAACCCGTGGCGAATTGGGCACACGGGGAAATGCTGAAAACCGCCGTTCAGAAGCTGCTGAAAGTGCCCGCATATTGGGTGTTTCGATGCGTGAAAATCTTGATTTGGGCGACGGGTTTTTTCACGAATCCCGCGAATCCTTGCTATCTGTGATTCGTGTAATTCGTCAACACAAACCCCAGGTAGTTCTCGCAAATGCAATTTCAGACAGACACCCAGACCACGCCAGAGCAGCCTCTTTGGTTTCGCGCGCCTGTTTTTTATCGGGTCTCAATAAAATTGAAATTTTCCACGAAGGGGTTCTGCTTCCTGCGCATCGTCCGCAATCAATTTACCATTATATCCAAGACTACAATACCACGGCTCACCTGATCGTTGATATAAGTGCACATTTCGAAATCAAAATGAAAGCAGTAATGGCATTTAATACCCAATTTTACGACCCCACAAGCCTAGAACCAGAAACCCCCATTAGCACACCCTTGTTTTTAGAATTTTTGCGGGGTAGGGCCATTGAATTTGGCAGAATCATTGGCTGCCAATTCGCAGAAGGTTTTACCTGCGAGAGACCACCGGGAACCCATTCATTCATTGAACTACTGTAAGCAAAATCATATCGTAAAGTATAAAAAAGGCGGCCATTTCGCTTTGGTATTCCTTATTTTCTTTTTTTCTGTTTGCGATATACGAGCCCAAATCAATACCCGTGAATTACTCAATACCAAGCCCATAGTCATTGGGTTGCACCCAACCGATACATCTTCACTCATTGTGTATCTGCCAATGCCTTTTGCAAGTTCTCAATTCAAAAAAGAGGCATTCAAAGCAATACTACCCCCAGCCTCTGAAGTATTTGCAATCCATTTGGTATATACCCGCTACAAACAACTCGACACATTTAATCAGCCCCAACTCAATCAGCGCAGATTGAATGTGCTTAAAAATTTATGGCCTGATTTGTTTAAACAATCCGGTATTCAATGGCGGGTATTCGAGCAAAAAACCCCCAATAATGTCACGGATGCCGAAAATTGTTATCATGGATTTGTTGTCTACCTTAAAAATAAACCCCTAAAAATTGAGAGAGATAAAGAATTGGCAACCATTGATAGAATCATCAACAGCTATAGGGATACCCAAGTATGGATCCCTGAAAAAATCCAATACCGCATTCGAAAAAGAGAAGAGGCCACTGGTTATTACTTGCCACAAAACAAAGAAAAACGAAAAAACCAGATAAAATATACCAAAGGGAGCATCTGGTTTCGCAAAAAAGAAATCCGTATCGTCCGCGACTCAATTCCACTGAAAAAGCTTGCTGGACATTTCGAACAAATCGGATTTTTTGACACATTTGGACTCAGAAAAACTGATGAATTTAAAATTCTGACACGCAAGAAGTGGTTGGGATCTTATGCCGTTTTGATTGATGTTACCGGCAGTATGACGCCCTATACAGCCCAAGTAATGCTGTGGATGAAACACGCCAAAACATGCCTTGAAAATGGGCGTGTTGTTTTTTTTAATGATGGCAACGAGTCGCCAGATATCCTCAAACGCATTGGGTTTACAGGCGGTATTCACATGGTCGAAACCCACCATTTTGATACCGCCTATGCTTTGATGCAAACCGCAATGAAAATGGGTGACGGGGGCGATATTCCGGAAAATAATATTGAGGCATTGTTATCAGCCCAAAAAAAATGGCCACTGATTGATAGTTTTATAATGATTGCAGACAATAATGCTTCCATCAAGGATATCGTTCTCATCAAACAAGTAAGCAAACCAGTCAATATTATTCTGTGTGGTTCACTCGACCGAATTCATCCCCACTATATCGAATTGGCTGCTAAAACTAATGGTCGGATTTATACGATAAATGCCGAAATTGCCAACCTGAATAAATTAAAGATTGGCAGCCGAATAGACATTGGAAAATCGGTATACGAATACAGAAAAGAAGGCCTTATAAAACTATTTGATTTTTAATACCCATGACCATTTTATCCAATCCAATTCAAACAGATATCATTATTATTGGCGCTGGCCCCGCCGGACTATTTGCCGTTTTTGAAGCAGGATTACTGGGATTGCGGTGTCATTTAATTGATGTCTTGGCACAACCTGGTGGTCAATTAACCGAGATTTATCCCAAAAAACCCATTTATGATATTCCAGGGTTTCCGTTTATTTTGGCGGGTGAATTATCCGAAAATCTAATGAAACAGGCTGCACCTTTCAAGCCTGGATTTACGCTGGGCGAAAGAGCTGAAATCATACAATCAACACCACAAGGACATTTTTTGGTTATTACCAATAAAGGGACTGCTCACCAAGCTCCTAATATTGCCATTGCGGGAGGATTGGGTTGTTTTGAACCCCGCAAACCCCCCATACAAAACATAGACGATTTCGAGAATACCGGCATTGACTATATCATCAAAGACCCAGAAAAATATAGGGGAAAACGGCTGGTGATTGCAGGTGGAGGCGATTCTGCATTAGACTGGGCAATTTTTTTACAACCCATCGCCAGTGAAATTACCTTGATTCATCGCAGAACAACTTTTCGTGGCCACGTAGATTCCGTAAATAAGATTCTAGCGATGGAAAAAAATAAACAAATTCGGATTCTCACAAACAGCGAAGTACTCCAAATTAAAGGAAATACAGCCCTACAAAAAGTAGGAATCAGCACACTTGGAAAAGAGTCTCTGCTTTGGACTGATTGTGACTATTTTCTTCCCCTGTTTGGCCTCTCTCCCAAGTTGGGACCAATTGCCGATTGGGGACTGCACATTCATAAATCTACCATTGAAGTGAATACCATGGATTATTGTAGCAATATTCCGGGCATTTTTGCCATCGGAGACATCAACCACTATCCTGGAAAACTCAAACTGATCTTAAGTGGTTTTCATGAGGCAACATTGATGGCCCAAGGCGCATATAAACGCATCCATCCCGATAAAAATTCTGTACTAAAATACACCACTGTTAGCGGTGTTAAAGGATTCTGATACCAATAGGAATCTGATGTTCACCAACATTACACTTCGAAAAATTGCTAAATTCCTTTTCAAGGCAATGCTGCTGTTTATGGTCTTGTCTTTCCTGTGGGTATTGTGTTATCGCTTTATCAACCCCCCAATCACCCGCTTGCAATTGTCAAGAGAATCTTCTTCAGGTTTAAAAATACAACAGCAATGGATTCAATACGATGCCATGGGAGACAATATAAAAATGGCCGTCTTATGTGGGGAAGACCAGCAATTTAAGATGCACAATGGATTTGATTTCAAAGCCATCAGCAAAGCGAGAGCGTTAAATGCCAATGGAAACTCCATTCGTGGTGCAAGTACCATTTCCCAACAAACTGCCAAAAATGTATTTCTTTGGGAAGGAAGGTCATGGCTAAGAAAAGGAATGGAGGTTTGGTTTACCCTGCTAATTGAAGTGATGTGGGGGAAAGAACGCATTTTGGAGGTGTATCTTAATGTTATTGAAATGGGGCCAGTTGAAAGTAAAAATCAAACATCGCCTGTATTTGGTTGTGAGGCTGCATCGCATTTTTACTTCCACAAATCATGCAAAAATCTTTCAATGGCTCAAGCTGCCAAAATAGCAAGTGTTTTACCCTGCCCAAAAAAGTGTGGGTTTGGCAGTCGTTTTGCGTATTCTCGCCAAAAAATTATTGTGCGCCATATGCGCAGATGGGGACGCCAATTATTGCCTTAATGTTGCTCGCTTCAATAAAATTGCGTTCTAATAAATTGTCGTATTTTTGAAGCTTTAAGACCATGGCAAACTCGCAGGATGTATCAGTAGGAAATTTCATTCGTTATAACGGAGAATTGGTTCAAGTAATTGAATGGCAACACCGTACACCCGGAAATTTGCGGGCTTTTTATCAAGGCAAAATGCGTCGAATAAAAGATGGAAAATTGGCTGAAAACAGATTCAGAAGTGGTGAAAGTGTCGATATTATTCGCATAGAAACCAAAGAAATGGGGTATCTATACCAAGAGGGTGATGCTTTTATTTGTATGGACAATGAATCATTTGACCAGATTGCCATCGCAAAATTTATGTTTGGTGACGGGGCGAAATTTATGAAAGAGGGTGATACTGTTATGATTGCATTTGAAGGGGAAAATCCCATTTCTGCAGAACCACCATCCCATGCCATTATTGAAATTACCTATACCGAACCCGGCGTTAAAGGAGATACTGCAACCAATACGCTAAAATCTGCAACAACCCAGACCGGTGCAATTGTAATGGTTCCATTATTTGTAAACACAGGAGAGAAAATCAAGGTTGATACCCGCACAGGAACTTACGTAGAACGGATAAAATAATTAAGAATTCACCCACTTATGCAAGCCCTAATGTTGGCCAAAGATGGCTTTCTCGCATTTCCTGAAACAGAACTTGCTACTCTCGAAAAAGCCAAAATTGCGATACAGCAATTGCCTTACGAATTTTCTAGTTCATACCTTAAGGGCTCATTCAAAGGGCCAAGTGCAATGGTGGAAGCAAGCCATTTTGTCGAATTTTACGATGAAGAAATAGACCGTGAATCCTATAAAAATATGGGAATTACAACATTAATGCCCATTGATTTTACCAACGTTGTCGATGCAGATGCCATGGCATTGATTGCTGCGCAAACCAGCGAATTACTCAATTTAGACAAATTTGTTGTTTCATTGGGTGCCGAACACACAGTAACCTTCGGTTTAATGCAAGCTTTTGTCAAAAAATTTCCAAGCATCAGCATACTTCAAATTGATGCACATAGCGACTTGCGATCTGCCTACGAGGGAAATATCTATTCCCATGCAAGCGTTATGGCTCGTGTTCACGAAATGGGCATCCCCTTGGTTCAGGTTGGAATTCGGGCACAATCTACCGAAGAGGCCAGTCTCATAAAAAATTCGAATCGTATTCACACTTGGTATGCCCACAATCTCTGGGACAATGATGAATGGATCAATGATTGCATAGATAAACTCGGAGATACCGTTTACGTTAGCATAGATGCTGATGGTTTTGATCCTTCACTTGCCCCTGCTGTTGGCACTGCTGAACCCGGTGGTTTAGATTGGAAACAAGGGTGTAAATTACTCAGGCGATTGGCCGAACGCAAGCAGGTTGTGGGATTCGACATTGTTGAAATTGCCCCACGCGAAAATGATATTCTCACAGAATTTACCATGGCAAAATTGTGTTATAAATTCATCGGATACCTAGATTTACACAACAGAATATGAGCACTTCCACCAGAATTTATCTAGACAATGCCGCCACAACTCCCCTGTCTGAAGAGGTTTTGGATGCCATGATTCCTGTTATGAAAGCGCATTTTGGCAATCCCAGTTCTAGCCATGCAGACGGGAGAAAAGTGAAAGGGCTCATTGAAGAAGCCCGTGGCTCAATTTCATCATTATTGCATTGCGCTCCGGGAGAAATTTTCTTTACTTCAGGTGGGACAGAATCAGACAATTTGGCTTTGAGAGGATGTGTAAGCAAACTTGGAATTAACCATATCGTGTCTTCCCCTGTTGAGCATCACGCGGTTTTGCATACCATTGAGCATTTGCACCGAAACGAAGGTGTGGCCTTCAATTTGCTGGCCGTCCATGAAAATGGCCATATCAACATTGATCATCTTAAGGAGTTGCTTGGCCTTCATCCTCATACCTTGGTGAGTTTGATGCATGCCAATAATGAAATTGGGAATATGATTGATATTGAAATGATAGGAAATTTAGTGCACCAAGCCGGTGGTATTTTTCATTCTGATACGGTGCAAACCATCGGACATTATCCTTTCGAGTTACACAAAGGAAATATTGATTTTTTGGCAGCCGCTGCCCATAAGTTTAATGGCCCCAAAGGAATCGGATTTGCCTATATCAACAAAAAGAACCGGATTGGGGCCCAGATTACAGGCGGTGCTCAAGAACGCGATATGCGGGGCGGTACCGAAAATGTTCATGGAATTGTAGGTCTCGCAAAAGCCCTTGAAATTGCCTACCGGGACATGGAAAAAAAGAAACACCATGTCTCGCATTTAAAACAAGCGATGATTGATTTATTGCGAAAACAAATTCCAAATATCCAGTTTAATGGCGACCCAGAGGGAGATAGCCTTTACACGGTTTTGAGTGTTTCATTTCCCCCAAGCGAAATGGGCAGTATGCTTCTATTCAATTTAGACTTGGCGGGTATTTCTGCCAGTGGTGGAAGCGCCTGCTCCAGTGGTGCACCGGGAGGTAGCCATGTTTTACAATGCATTAAACCCAATACAGATAGAACCACTGTTCGGTTTAGTTTTGGCCTATACAATACCTTAAACGATATACAATACACCGTAGAAAAACTTGCCCTTTGGTATGGGAATGCCGATTAATACTTAAGTGTAATTTTTTGTAACAATACTATGCTTTTCCTCACCCGCAAAGAACATTTTAACGCAGCGCATCGCTTGTGGAATCCAGGATGGAGTGAACAAAAAAATCACGCTGTATTTGGAAAATGTGCCAATCCAAACTTTCACGGACACAATTTTGATTTGTTTGTGTGTGTGAAGGGAATACCGAACCCAGATACAGGCTGTGTAATGGATCTTAAAGTCCTGAAATACATTATCCGCGAACAGGTGATTGACCCCCTGGACCACAAAAATCTCAATATGGACATCCCTTGGCTTGCCCATACCATCCCGAGCATAGAAATGGTAGTTTTAGCCATTTGGAATCGGTTAGAAGACAAACTTCCACCGGGAGTTTCCCTTCACAAAATTACTTTGTGGGAAACGGAGAATAATTTTGTGGAATACTTCGGAGAATAATTTTGTGCAGTGGTGCGCAAAAGAATTTTGTAGATTGCTGTGCAAACAAATGAAAACAAAAAACATCTACCTTTTCTCCATATCACTGTCAATATTACTGCTATCTATTTTTTTAATTTCAGGCCTTGACCCACTTTTTACTTCCGATAGTGCCGCTTACCTACTCAATGCCCGTGAATTGTATATTCCCATGGAGCGCCCCATTTTTTACAGTGCTTTCATTGCGGGAATTAGGGAACTATCACAGTGGATTCACCCACCCCAATTGTTCGAAATTTGGGGCATCCAACTGCTCCTAATATCTCTCGGAATTTCCCTTTTTATTCGCCGGTGTTTTCCCGATATGCCCCTGTCTATGGTCCTTGTTGTTTTAATTTTTATTGGATTCTTAAGCCCCCTTCCTTGGTTTATCCCCCAGTTAATGCCAGATATTTTTACCCCCATACTTTTTCTTTATGCTTGTTTATTCCTTATGCGAAAAAATACAAAAGAGGCCTATTGGTTTGGATGCATTACACTATTGTGTGCCGTAATGCACAATTCGAACCTCATGATTTTAAGCCTTTTTTCAGCGGGTTTGTTCATTTTGTATCTTCTGTGGAAACGCAAGTTGACTTCACAAAAATTCAAGGATCTGTCGACCATTAAACCACCACAATGGATGCCATTCGGTCCTGCCCTAAAACAACTAATGCTGCTCTCCTTGCTGCCCTGGGCAGTGGTTATCGGTAGCAATATATGGGTGGGAAATGGTTTTACGGTGGGCAAAGGCAGCCATGTATTTTTTATGGGTAAACTATGTGAAAATGGCATCTTGAAAAAATATCTTGATGAGCATTGTGCCGCAAAACCCTCCCCTCTTTGCGCGTTCAAAGACAATTTGCCTGAACATACATGGGATTTTGTTTGGGATGATGATGGCATACTCGAAAAAACAGGGGGATGGCACCACAGCAACATCGAATACAATAAAATTATAATGGGCACATTGGCTTCTCCCAAATATCTGTTTCTTCATGTTCTAGCATCGGCAAAAGCCTCTGTTCACCAACTTCTATTAACCCATGCCGGGGATGGAATCGAACGATTGGACACTGGTGGAACCTTGGCCAAAGAATTAAAAACCCAATTTCCACACGATTACCAGCGTTTCATCACAAACAATACCCAACAAAAAATGGGCTACAATTTCAATTTCTATAACCAAGTATATGATTGGTCGACGGTCATTATTTTGTCGGTTGCACTGCTCATTATTCTTACCAATCCAACAGAAACAGTATCGGTATTTTTCTGGGTAACATTCTTGTTTGTTCTATGCAACGCTTTTGCAACCGCTACATTTGCAAATGTTTTGTCAAGGTTAAATGCCAGGGATATATGGTTACTTCCGATGATGGGTTTGCTGCTGATCTTACACCATATCCTCGAACGTATCCAAAAAAAGAAAGTCAAACAGACGTAAAACCTGTCAAATCAGTCTAAATAATATATGGGATACAAGTTGTGAGAATATTCGTAGTGTTCGGTTTGCTTATACACCCAGTTAAGTTGCGCGTCCGGATCTTTCGCAAAAACTGGATCAGTCGCTTTTTTTCGGTCTAACTCGGCTTTTTGGTTGGGATACGCAAGGAGCCAAGTAGATGCAAGGTCTTCAAATACATAATCGCTGTAACCTTCTTTCTGCATTAAAATTCCATCAAAGAAATTCCATGCAAAATATGAATCAGGCGCCCGTGGTTCCAATACAGCAGACAAAAAATGTGCATTTTGGGATGTTACCGCAACGATATAATCCCCTCTGTGTAATTGCATCCTTCTGACTGTGTCTCGGGTCTTCACTGCATAATGCATATAATGTTTTTCATAAGGCTGAGAAACGGTTTTAAAGTCTTGTATATACGATATGCGCAAAGATAAAATTGTGTCAAACGGAATCGGCCGCAAACGAATGCCATTCATGTTCAAACGATCAATGACTTCCCTGTAAGCAAATGGCACAATATACGCTTGGGGCAGACGAACACTGTCTGTCGACTTATAATGACTATAATATCTAACTTCTTTCGACCAAGGCTTACTTCGATCATAATAAAGCCGAGGCGCACCCGTAACATCACTGGGCTTATACGCATGGCTGTAACCCAAAAAAGGTATCATTTCATATCGACTCTTGTCGAGTGTAAAATCGATTGCCATGATAGATCCCGGCCCCACTTCTTGGTCTGTCAGCAAGGGGTTGGAGGGTTTGGATTTCGATTGAAAAAATATGCCCTGCTTGCGAGATTTCTCAAATATGCCATGCAATTCTGTGTCACTGGCATTGGCAACAAATTGTTCCAAAAATGCGAGGGTTCCCAGCATCCTTTGGTTAAAGGGTTTGAGCATATGGGTTTCAACCGTATAGCCAATCGTGTGGTGCAATGCGGCGAATCCTGTTGCATAGCGACCGCTTTCCCAAAATGCGAACAATCCACTATCAGGAACAGTTTCCATGGTAGTCACATAGGGGGCTGTAGGCCAATTATTTTGCTTTAATCGCAGCAATAAACCCGATTCAAATTGATCCAAGACATCACGTAAAGCCGGGTGCAACTTTTCTGGACATGTATGAAAATAGGTCAGTACATATTGGTAATCGGCTCCATTACTGGTATGATTGTCTACAAACAAATGGTATTGTTCGGCCACCATCAGGGAAACAAGGGCTTTTGCATTGCGGCTATCCATTTTAATAAAATCGCGGTTCAAATCAAGATTTTGGGCATTGCCACGAAAACCATAAGCATCGGGCCCGTTCTGGTTGGCTCTTGATGTAGTATTTCTGTTTAGCGTTCCGTCCACATTATACTGACACACCACATGAAGTTCTAAATAGGGAAGTGTTTGTTGCCAATATTGGGCAAAAAAAAGCATATCACGAAGCAACAACATTGAAGCGTCGGTACCCTCAGGCTCCCCTGGATGAATATTGTTATTGATCAGTATTTTGACAGTTTTAGAAAATTCGCCGGCAGACAATACATTGGCAGGCAGGCCCTCATCTCCTTTACCAAAACGATCCATGCGCCCCAATTTCTCACCCAATAATTTGAATACGTATATCTCTTTCCCTATATCTCCATATCCGATTGGCATCATTTTGCAATAGGCTGGGAATCTGGCTGCAAGTTTTTTATACCACCCTACACATTCGGCATAGGTGGCCGTTGATTTTCCGAGACTAATTTCAAAGGGTGTTTTAAGAGAATCAAAAAGAATTTGCATTTCTTTGCCTAGTGCTTTTCCTGGATAGCGTCTCGCGTCTTCTGCACGAGCCATCACACTACTCATCCCCATCGAAATACCTGGATCAACCAAGTCATACCCGATTTTCGAGGTTTTAATACCCTTTTCGTTCGACTGAGCATGGACCAATCCCATCAGCAATCCACACAATACTCCTACTACTTTCGTCATAATTCTTCTCAACGAATCCGATCCATACTCCGCACTTTCTCTTCGTCTTTATTAATATCAATGAAGCCCAAAATTGCCAGGAATGCCATAATAACGGGCCATATCATTGGAATTCCCAAATGTGAAATATAATTGCCATCACTGGGTTCCATAAACATAAATCGCAAGATCAGTAAGCCAAACAATAACACACAAAGTGCTGCAGAAAACAAGACAAACTTTTTTTGGAGTGTCCGTTTTTTGAATAAAAAGACGGCTGCAAAACCCGAACCCACGGCAAGCAAACAAGTAATGAACGCGAAGAATTCGGGAGCCCCCTTAGGATTGGAATCTTTCTGAACAACCACCGGGGTATTCTTCGCCTGTTTTGTCGAAGTCACATTGGCAGATTGTAAATTTTTGTTGCCTTGTGTTGCAGGATTTGAATAGGTATTCCAATAATGTAATTCATACGAATTTTCTTGATATTTACTGTCAAGCCATGCATAGGTGGGATTAATCCAGAGTAATAATACCCCAATTAAACCCAATGCGAAAAGATACAGTGTTTGTCTGCGTTGAATCATATATTCAAACCTACCTATAAAATCTGTTTTTACAATACTAGGAATAAAAAGAGGGTTGTTGCGGGATGGAAAAAACCTCTAGACCCAGCTTATGCCTTATTGACAATTGTACTTGGACTGGTTGGTTCCGCAACATTTAATACAATACGCATTGTAGTTCTTTGGTTTGGGATGCTCTCTTTAACATAAATCATTCCACTATGGTAATCTGTAATAATCCGTTTTGCGAGTGACAAACCCAAACCCCATCCCCGTTTTTTGGTCGTAAATCCTGGTTTGAACACAGATTTCAACTGGTCACGCGGAATGCCCTTGCCGTTATCAATCGTGTCAATCACCACTTTGTTTTTGATTTGCCGAACCGAGCAACGCAATTGCCCTTCACCAGACATGGCATCAATGCTATTTTTTATCAAATTCTCAATTACCCATTGAAACAGATTTTTATTAAGATTGCATAGAATCGGGTATTCCGATACATTGCATTCAAATACGATACCTTTGCCAGCACGATTTTTCATATAATTAATCGATTCTTCCATCATGGCATTTATTTCCTGTGGCGTCAAGACTGGGTCACTGCCTATTTTTGAAAATCGCTCAGTAATGATCTGCAGCCTATCTATGTCTTTGCGCATCTCAAAAGCGGCATTTTCTGGTAATTTTCCTATTTTGATCATTTCAACCCAACCCATCAAACTCGATATTGGAGTACCAAATTGATGGGCCGTCTCTTTTGCCAATCCAACCCAAATCTTATTTTGATCGTAACGGGTAGAATAAGAAAACGCCGAATAAGACACAAGAATAAATAGCGCCACAATGGCCAAAATAAGGTATGGGTAATAACGCAATTGATTTAAAACACTGCTTTCTCCGAAATACAAACGATTAAACTCATTTCCTGAAACTGGTATTAGAATGGGGTCATTTTCAGCCTTAAATTCTTCGAGTTTTTGAAGGAGAAATTGACCAACATTTGTTTTGCCAAGGGTGTCGATATTCAGCGTTTGTTTGATTTTGTTATTTTCATCAACCACAATAACCGGAATGGTGGCATTGGATTGAACAACCCGCAATTGAAATCCCAAATCGCCTTCTGTATTGGGATCGGTAAGTATACTTTGAGCCTCAGCCCAAATTTCTATTTTTTTCTTTTCCTCACCTGCGATTTTTAAAATAAGTAACTGGCTTAAATACAATGTAATAATACCAATAATCAACGCTATCAACATCAGAATAATCCTGGTAAATTTTCGAGATTCGTAGGCATTATTCATGGCAGCATCCAAATAGTTATTCCTGAGATTGATAATTTACAATACACAATTCATTCCACACAAGCTTTAAATCCAATAGCACATCGTAATCACGAACATAGACCATCTTGGCATCATATTCAAATTCCGTGCCCTTGAATTGTTTGCCAGCATCAAATACTGAAGGCTTGAGATTAGGCCATTTAATATCCCGAATGCCAAAACCCACCCATGTTTTCAACCCCAATAAGACAGACAGACAATTTAATACCATTTTACGTCCCGATACCAGCCATACAAATACCCAAAAAAATACCATTACACACAAGGAAATTAGAATATCAAACACACGTTTATTCCTTCTGTGGTGCACTTGTGTAAGATTGTATATTAAATCCAAGGTAAACAATTCACCTGGTTTAGATTTAGAATCCGAACCAATAATGGTTTCGCTTTTGTCAGGAGCAATTTTAACCTGGACAGACAGCGATTGAAAATCAATCATGTGGGCCATAATTTTTGCTGCTGTAACATCCTTTCCACTAAAAATAACCAAATCTGGCTTGTATATTTCCAGTACTTCTGGCAATTGATCCAATTGCCCAATATACCCTCTTTCTCTTTGCTTTCCAGGCCATACCCATCCGAGTAGTTCGTGGTTTACCCTTCCCAGTGTTAGCAAATTTTCAATGCGTCTATTTTCTTCATTTCCCCCCACCAAAATAACTTTTCTGCGGCCCCCATGATCAAATCGAATATTTACCATTGTGCTTGCTTGCGCAAGCATACGGATAAAGAATACTGCAATCGCAGCCCAAACTGAGCCTAGGGCCAATATTGCACGTGAAAATTGCATTTCTTTTGGCAAAAAACCATATACCGCAAACAAAAAAATTGCTCCCGCAAAAACACCCCGAAATAATCTACGGGCTACAACAGGTTTATCATAGCCACCCGAAAGAAAGACTGAAACCAAAATTACCCCAATATATACCGGAACATGGACAGTAAAAAATTCTATTGGGTAGTATCCCTTTACAAATTTGTGATACAATTCCCAATACTTTGCAATGCCGAAATATCCCAAAAAAATTATAATTCCATCTAACAGTGGCAGCCAAATTCGTTCGGTCAATCGAGAAAAAAAGGCTGCTCCAGCACGCAAATAAATTGCTGATTGAATAAAAAAAGCAAGCCATCCTGCCATTGAACTGGAATAATGTTTTCTGGCAAATAACACCATGGCATTGTAAAACATTTTAACATAATTGGCTGATTTTCGCTTGGTACTTTCGCCCTTGTAATGGATAATGGTAGTTCCGGCAAAGTAAATATTCTGAAATCCTGCCAATTTGATACGATAACTTAAATCGACATCTTCTCCATACATAAAATATGTTTCATCCAATAACCCAACTTGTTCTAATACAGCGGATCGAATCATCATAAATGCGCCAGCCAATACATCGACCGTATGGGTTTGATTTTCTGAAAGATATTGCAAATGATACCGGCCAAAAACCTTAGACTTGGGAAACAATGCTGATAAGCCCAACATTTTATAGAGTGCTACCCTTGGTGTGGGTAAACCCCGTTTACTTTCTGGCAAAAATTTTCCTTTCCCATCAATCATTCTCACACCCAAAGCCCCAGCTTGTGTGTGTGTGTCAAGGTAGTCCAGACACCGAACCAAACTGTCTTCTTGCAATACCGTATCGGGATTCAGTAACAGAATATACTCACTCTGGCTTTTCCTCATCGCCTGATTATTGGCCCTAGAAAAACCGGTATTTTCTTTATTGGCAATTAACTTTACCCAGGGGAATTTTTCTTGAACCATTCCTACACTTCCATCAACACTGTTGTTATCGACCACCCAAACTTCGGTATCCAATTGTACAATAGCCTTTTCAACAGAAATCAATGCCTGCTCCAGAAAATGCTTTACATTAAAATTGACAATAACAATTGAGAGTTTATGAGCCATTGTTCGCAATTTCTTTTTAAACCTTATACTACGTATTCTGTTCGCTGGGCGATCGACCGACCCAAGGTGAGTTCATCGGCATACTCAATTTCACCCCCTACAGAAATCCCCCTCGCTATACAAGTAATAATCAGTGGGCGCGATTGCAATTTCTTGGCCAAATAAAACATGGTTGTATCACCCTCAACATTTGCACTCAATGCCATTAGAACCTCTTTTATATTTGAACTGTCTAGCCTTTCAATGAGTTTGCCAATGGTTAAATCATCGGGCCCTACGCCATCCATCGGAGACAACAATCCACCCAAAACATGGTATTTCCCCTTGAATTGTGCGGTGGCTTCAATTGCCATTAAATCGCTAAAATCTTCCACAACGCAAATCACCTCTTCGCTACGATTGGGGTTTTTGCAGACATTACATTGAACCGCATCACTCACATTATAACAGATTTCACACAACTGCAATTCTGTCTTCAATTGAAGAATAGAACCGGCTAAATGGGCCACCTCCATTTCGGGTCGCTTAAGCAAATACATTACGAGTCGCAAAGCGGTGCGCTTACCAATTCCCGGGAATGAAGATAGCGCCTCTACTGCCTGCTCGACAATGCCAGATGTAAACTGCATAGATTACAAAATTACATCATAGTTCTTTGGTATTTGCGAAGATGCGTTTGGTTTAAAAAAATCATCCTAACTTTGCAGTGCATGCTTATAGAAGTATTACAGGCCAAAATCCACAATGTTCGTCTGACCCAGACGGAGTTAAATTATACTGGTAGTATTACCATCGACGAGAGTTTGCTCGATGCTGCCGGCTTAATTCCCAATCAGAAAGCGATGATTGTCAACAACAACAATGGAGAACGTTTTGAAACATATATTATTCGTGGCGAAAGAGACAGCGGTATTATTGGCCTAAATGGCGCAGCGGCCAGAAAAGGACAGGTGGGTGATATACTCATTATTATGACATTTGCTCACGTGGATGTTGAAGAAGCAAAAATGCATACACCCTGTAATCTGTTTCCCGACAGAAACAACAAACTGATTTGAAGGTCACCCAAAAAATAGTATCGCAAATTTTGATGATTATTGTAGCGATGGCAGTTTTTACTGCCATTGGGTATAAAATCAATTGGAAAGAAACTGCGGAATCCATTTACAATGCGAACCCTGTATGGCTAATATCGGCAGCCATTTTTATGCTGATGGCGCATTTCTTAAGGGGCTGGCGTTGGAAAATATTGCTTGAACCCACAGGATATTCAGTACATATTCGCCGAACATTTTATTCTGTACTCTCCGGGTATTTTATGAATATTGCCACCGCCAGGGGTGGAGAATTTTTGCGATGCGCATTGACATCTAAGAGTGAACAAATACCCCTTCCCATATTAATTGGATCTGTTCTTACTGAGCGAATTATTGATGTTCTCGTTTTGGTTTTGCTGTCTTTCTTTTGTTTGGCAATACAATTTGAAGCATTTTTTGGTTTTTTTAATCAGTATATTTTCTCCCCAATCATGCAAAATCTCACATGGGTGATACCCGTTGTTTTGGCATCACTTTTTATACTGGTGTGGCTATTGAAAAAAAATACGTCAACACAAGAAAAACATACCGGGCAAACTACATTACTCGAAAAGTTTGGCAGTGGCTTGCAAACCATATTTAATTTGAAAAAACCCCTTGTTTTTATACTTTCATCCTTGGGAATATGGCTGGGATACTGCCTGAGCACCTATTGTATGCTCAAAAGTATCGATACGACTGCACATTTAACCATCGCAAATGCCTTGGGTGTTTTGATATTTTCCTCTTTGGGTATCATTTTACCCATACCCGGAGGAGCAGGCGTATACTATACCATCGCCTATGGTCTTACACTCATTTACCACATTCCCGAAAACCATGCCAATACCTTTGGCATTTTAACAGTAGCATTTAGCAATATATTATCCATGATTTTTGGTGGCTTAGCCTATTTATTGTTGTACTTTGAAATTCAACAAATCAAACCAATAACTACAGACAATGTTGAAAGATAAGATTTGGTCTTGGGAAAAGGCACGAAAAAAAAGGCACGAAATACAATTGTCTGGGAAAAAATTGGTTTTTACCAACGGATGCTTCGATATTTTACATGCCGGACACATACACTATTTGTCTGAAGCGGCACAACTGGGTGACTTACTGATTGTGG
The DNA here is from genome assembly GCA_005798825.1 of Bacteroidota bacterium. Lineage (GTDB taxonomy): Bacteria > Bacteroidota > Bacteroidia > NS11-12g > UBA955 > UBA955. Next base: position 4,648 of record SYIL01000034.1, on the reverse strand, counting down.
GTTTGAATAGCGACTCCAGTGTACAAACACTCGATAAATCACCTGCAAGACCTCTGCAAAACCAAGATTCCCGTGCATTGGTGATGGCCGCCCTGGAATTTGTTCATGCAGTTGTTGTATTCGAACAATCAAATCCCCAAGCCTTAATTGAGTGGCTCACGCCAGATATTTTGGTTAAAGGATCTGATTACACCCTTGAAACCATTGTAGGTGCCCAATGGGTGATTGATCATGGTGGAATGGTTAAAACCTTGGAATTTATACCCGGTTATTCAACCACACTGATAGAACAAAAAATTCTTAATAGTTCACGGGAGTAACACCCAACAATAAAATGTCATTTGCAATTATCGCAATTATGGAGCGATATACCCCTTTTGAACACTTCACCGAATAATATCGTTGGGTGATGTGTTGCATGGGTGTGTTGGGGTTTGAATGACGATTCTTACCCCATTCAAAATACCTGGACATTACGCCAAAAAAGCTACTCAATTATTGGAAATTTGGGCAAAAAATACCCATAATGGCCGCTTTACCTGGATTTTAGTGGGTCTAATTGTACTATTTTTTCAAGCATCCCCATGCAAAGCTCAATGTGATTTCACGCGTTTTACAGACCCCAAACCCTTTTACGGCGATACACAATTTTTTGCAATTGAAAAGGGTATCATGTCCAGCAAACTGCCGGCAAGTAGTCAAAAAAAAAGCTACCGCATATATTCTCATTGCCGTTTTGATACCCTAAGTTATTTGGAAACCACCATCGGGCTGGAAATAAATCCCTCTAGCAGCAATTATATCGATATTTTTTTTGGCTGCGATTCCTTGCTCTCCAATGGATGGGTATTGCGATTGGGCGATATCGATGACGGATTGAAGTTATGGCAAAGACAAAATGGCAAAGAAGCCGCTGCAATTGCTGGTGCATCGGGGTATTTCAACCGCAATGCAACAGCCCTCAATTTGAGAATAATTCGAAAAAATCGATGGCTTGGTATTCTCTATAAAGACACGGGATCCTATGATTACCAGACACTGGGATGGCTTGAAGATAACACCCAAAAAATGTATTCTTATAGTGCAATTGGAATTGTCCAAACTGGATCTACGGCTGTCGGAAAACACCAATTTTTCAATTTTTATTTGGGTTTACCTCGGTATGATAAAGCTCCACCAAAGACCAATTCGTTTCATTGGTTAAACGAAAAAATTGCCCAAGTTGTATTTTCCGAACCCATTATACAACCCAATCGAAATCAATTTATTTGTAATAAAAAAAGCAGTGACTCGTGTATTCGCATTTCACCAACAACTTATAAAATCTTCTTTCAAGGCATCCCTTGTAACCAAAAAGTCGGTGTCTACATCCAGAATATAACAGATACTGCGAAAAATACAAACCCATTAATGGTCCATATTTCTTTTGTTCCTTGCCAAACACCCATAGCATCTCATCAAATTATAATCAACGAAATAATGGTTGACCCCAAGCCAAGTATTGGGTTTCTTCCCCCTTTTCCATACATTGAATTATACAATAATAGCGATACTGCAGTCTGGCTTGACAGTTTGGTTATTTCGGATCCTTATACCAAGGGTTTGGTCCCGAGGTATTTGCTTCAAAGCCATGCCTATATTGTATTGTGTGCAGCATCTGACAGCGCATTTAAATGCTTGGGCGAAAAAGCACTTTATTTATCAAAATTCCCTTCATTTAATACAGACGAAGACATTATAAGTCTAAAAACTGTGTCCGGAAAATCCATTCATCAAGTTCATTATAATTCATATTGGCATCAATCAGATTGCAGCGGCGGCGGGTATAGTTTGGAAAAAACAAATTTGGATTGTGGGTGCATTGAAAATTTTAACTGGCATAGCAATCAAGGGATTGGAGGAAGCCCTGGAGAGGCCAATTCTGACCCTCCCAATACCAATAACAAGCAAAAAAATCCATATCCAACAGAACCTCCCATCAGTCGGATAGAGCAATGTCAATTTTCATCTTTGGATACCCTGGTTTTGGTTTGCAGCAATATTGTTGGAGATACCCGGCCAGTAACTGTCGAAATTGTTGATCACAATAACATTCAACACAGCGCATTATTCAGCAGATCAACGCAACAAAATCTGTATTTTTATATCAAGCCCCCTATAAATGCAGATACCCTCTACAGGGTAAAAATAAGAGGCCTTTCAGATTGCGCGAACAGAATCATTTGTGACACTCTATTGCCAGCAGCCCATTGCTCAAGGCTGCCCAACCCCAAATCCATTCGATTTAACGAAGTAATGTTCAATACTCTAGAGGGTGAAGAAGATTTTATAGAAATTGTCAATACGGGCAATAGGGTCGAAAATCTGCGGGCATTCCAGTTGCTAATTGAAACACCACTCAAACCCATTCAAGGCTTTTCTCTTTTCGAAAATGATTGTTATTTATATCCTAATCAATATCTATGCATCAGCAAATTAGGGTATTCTGTGGCCAAAAAATATCATCCATCACACCTTTATTTATGCCGCACAATCGCAAATTTCCCCAACTTACCTGCAAGCGAAGCAATCCTCACACTACTCCACCCAATGGTCAAAGAACCCATAGACAAGATGCACTTTAACGAAATCCAACACATGCCCTTACTCACTACTTTCAAGGGAGTGAGTTTAGAAAAAAACAATCCCCATTCACCAAGTGAAATAGCAGCGTTTTGGAGCAGTGCTTTACAAACCAGCGACTTTGCAACTCCTTCCCAAATAAATAGTCAAATGAGCCAAGGTCAAACACATAAAAAAAACCATTTTTTTCAATTGGAATCATCCGTGGTTTTCCAAAAGCCCGGGGAATATCCTTTTGTAAATATTGAATTTGGATTTTCAAAGCCAGGGTTTATAGCAAGCGTTTATCTTTATTCGATTACAGGTAATTTAATTGCCCAATTGGCTTCAAATATCCAATTGCCTCAAAATGGAAAACTGCCAATTACACTTCTGACATTCAAAAATTTACCACTTGAATCCGAAAATTACCTCCTTCATATTGATGCTTTCCATCCAGATACTGACATTTGCATCCAGAATTTACGAATTACCTTAGTACAACTATAAAAACCATGGAGAAACTTTCAGTTACGGTTAAAAAGAAACTAGAAATACTCCTGATAAAAGATTTTAGTATTGATCAAATTTATGCGTTCAGTTTTTGGATTTTACCTCACCTTGAAACATTCAATCCAAAATATCATGATGCAGAATTAACGCGTATTTGCCAGGAACTTAAAAATAGAAAACCCATTCAATATATTTTTGGATTGGCATTTTTTGGAGATTTACAATTATACGTTAACCTACATACACTAATTCCAAGACCTGAGACAGAAGAATTGTGTCAATTCATTTCAGTTCATTTTAAAGACAAAGACAATATTCGTGGCCTGGACATTGGAACTGGATCTGGATGCATTCCCATTTATTTGCTGAGTAAACACCCGCATTGGAAATTTGAAGCAATGGATATTAACGCAAATATTCTGGACGTTGCAGAATCAAATGCCAGAAAATACGGCTTACATAACAGCATATATTTCCATGAATTGAATGTGTTTACCATGACTACGCTGCCAAATGACATACAATTATTGGTGTCTAATCCACCCTATGTCGGGCGTGAAGAAATGGAAACCCTAGCGACTGACGTGCTAAATTATGAACCCCATTCCGCATTATTTTCACCAACACCTGATTCAATGCTTTTTTATAAAAAAATAGCGGAATTGGTTAGCAATTCAGCCATTAAAAAATTGTCAATTTGGTTAGAAATTAATCAATATAAAGGTTTAGAAACACTCGCGTTATTTGAACCGATTGGTGAGACAAAATTGCATTTTGACATGTCGGGAAATACCCGATTTCTACACTGTGAAATTGCAAGACCGTAAATTAAATAATTTACTTATTTAGACTAAAAATTCCAAAAGTAGTCGAATCAAAAAAATATTTTATGATTACGATTTTGGAGTATCAACTTTTGTTTTGTCACTGTTTTCGTCTTCACCCACCTTAGGCAAACGTTTATTGGCAGTAAAAGTATAAAACAGGGGTCCAAAAATAAACACAAAAAAAAGTGTGCTAATGATTGCTGTAAGTATAAGGAGATCGGTATTCACACTAATTAATTATTTTTTTTTAGGTTAAAAAAATTCAATAAACCTAAAATAGTTGGAGGCCATAATCCAATAAATATTGCTTTTTGGGCTTGGTCTTTTACAATAAATAAGTATTCACTGATAAAGATACACACGACACAAACTACCAAAATTAAAATTTCGGACAAAGTAAATTTTTTCATAGTAATATATTTTAAAATTTTATTTAATCACTTTTGCGGCCTTTGGCTTCGCTACTTTTGCGGCCTTTGGCTTCGCTACTTTTGCGGCCTTTGGCTTGGCTACTTTTGCGGCCTTTGGCTTCGCTACTTTTGCGGTCTTTGGCTTCGCTACTTTGACGGCCTTTGGCTTCGCTACTTTGACGGCCTTTGGCTTCGCTACTTTGACGGCCTTTGGCTTCGCTACTTTTGCGGCCTTTGGCTTCGCTACTTTTGCGGCCTTTGGCTTGGCTACTTTTGCGGCCTTTGGCTTGGCTACTT
>SYIL01000033.1 GCA_005798825.1 Bacteroidota bacterium | reverse complement strand
GAACACTCCAGCGAAATGTTGGTATCCCCTTGAAACTCTCCTTTACCGTCGCAGACATCGCAAATCGACCGCATGTCAGATTCTTGTATTTGCGAACACTGAATGCTCGGGGATTTACTTTTATCTTGAATCCTCGGATTGAAATTGAGGGTTTGGGGCAATGTTGATCGTTCACCAAAACCGTGAAGGAATAAGACACATCAGAGGCCATGCCAACAGACGGTGTCCATTGAAAAGTGGCATAAGCCTTTCTCTTTTCAGGCCAATCTTTTTGAGCAGCAATGGTAAACGTGGCACCGGGAATACCTTTATTCCATTTCAATAAAGTGGTATCTGGAACAGTTTGATAGGGTGAAAATGTCTCGTCATCAGACTGTACTTTAAATTTAATGGTTTCTCCTTCACATACCTTATAGGTATATGGACCATCAACAGTGGGTGCTTTATTGTAACCACAGTCGTCCTTGACGACAATTTGCATATCACGTCGGGTTTTACCCACCCAACGCCATACGTTGTTTGAATCTCTTCGCCATTCCGTTATTTCTAAAACTAGAACTGCAACCTCATCGCATTTGGTGGGTGTGAATATCAAATCGCCACTGCCGGTGTCCATATAAAATCCTTTGGGAGGTTTTGTTTTGAAATTGGGTGTGCATTTAATTGTTGTCGGAGGAACACAATAGGGAGTGACAGGATATTGAAAAGAAAAAGGACTTGTATAGGGCACAGAAGTATTGGGAGCAGCGCTTAAAGCAGGACGCATTGCATAAGACAAAGAATCGTAATCTACGGTATCAATTGCACCATTATTGTAATAATACGCTTGGTTGCAACAAGCATATCCAATTGGAACATTCGATAACTGCGGCGAAGTATTACATTTACTCTTGGTTTTGTTTGTATTGCAAATATTAATAGTGGCAGTGGTCCAAAAATCGGCCCAGGTCGCACCGGTAGTGATCGCTGCATTTCTACAACACTGATTATACGAAAATGTGAGATCGCAATAAGAAGTACCCAAGCCAATACCAGTAAATGGTGATTTTGATATATCTATATTGGCTTCATACGTGTGTTCTTCTACACCATCACCCGTATAATTGGTATTTTGGGGATTACATGGACTATTGGAAGTAGAACATCTGGGAGAAATATCCCTGATATTCGTTCGGCTCATGGAGATGGCTTTTGAAGAAGTGCTTTGGCCTTGGTTATTCCCAGCATACCAGTACAATAAACTCCAAGATGGAGGAGCAGCAGCACCCCTACAATCACGGTAGAATTTAATAACTATTTTGTATTTCCCTTTTCCCAAACACTCATATCCCATATCAGCACCCATTACATGATCTGCCTTCAATGTGTTCAAGCCGAATACCAAAAGAAGAAGACTTAATAGACGATACAATGCCATGCTGTTAAATTCTAAAATACAGTGTAAATGTATATTTGATTCCCACAATACGAATTTACATACAGATTGTTGGCCAAACAAACCTTATTTAAAAAAGACTTGTCGCAAATTCAGAATTGCAAATTTATAATGCATACAAAAAATCTCTTTTTTATGCACCTGAAGTCTTATTCAATGCCAAGATCTTTAACATGCATTGCCAGCATTTTCGTTTCAGTGCCTCTGAGCCAATCATAGTATTGAATGAAGGCAAGCGCAACGATGAACCTTTTGAAGTACCAATAATTTGATACATCTCTGGCAATTCTTCAAGTATTTGGTCGCTCCAAAAAATTGTAAACGGTGCAAAAAAAGAGGCCTCTTTAGAAAACCCCTTGATTTTTGAAAAAATGGCATTTGGTTGATGATAATTGGCAATTTGATCCGGATTTATGATTTGATCTCCCACCTTCAGTGCCGACAATAGGCGTTGAAAGGTAAAAGCAACATCTTCTAAAAAAACCCCGTCCACTTCATCCATAAAAATATTGGCCAAAATAATATCTGAAGCCACAGGAAATAGGCACACCTGTTCTGTGGTGTCATTTGAAGTTGGCTTGTCCATCAAACCTTGTGGCGTGACAATATTGACCCCTATCTGACTATTTTTATTAATTACATTTATGATTGGGACAGGTGATTCAAAAGTGGATTCGACAACTGGCTCTGCAGGTAACACTGCAACTGGCTCTGCAGGTAACACTGCAACTGGCTCTGTGGGCAACACTGCAACCGGCTCTGCAGGTAATTCGACTTGATTCAGATCAGGTATTGTATCATCGGGGATATAATAAATGCCTCTCGAAAATAGTTGAACCCAATGCAAAGGATTTTCAAAATGTTGAGGATTTTCTGACATACAATGTAAAATTAAAGTAGTTTTGTTGTGGATGAATTTCAAAATTACCATTGAAAAAAGGCAAAATAGCAAGATTGCTGAATTTGATCCAGAAAATATTGGTTTTGGAAAGATTTTTACTGATCACATGTTTTTGGCCAATTGGGATGGTCATGAATGGAAGGATGCGCGAATCGTTCCATACGGACCACTTTCATTAAGTCCAGCGACGAGTGCTATTCATTATGGTCAGTCAATTTTTGAGGGAATGAAAGCTTTTTCTCACAGCCACAATAAAAGAATACATCTTTTTCGACCCCGTGAAAATTGGATGCGTTTTACTGTTTCTGCCGAACGCATGGTTATGCCTTTTGTCCCTGAAGAACTTTTTATGGGTGGATTAAAAACCTTACTAAAACTTGAATCGGCTTGGGTTCCTGAAAATGAAAAAGGCTCTTTGTACATTCGGCCTTTTATGTTTGCAACCGATGATTTTATTGGCGTAACACCTTCCAAGACATTTATTTTTGTGATATTCTGCTGCCCAGTCGGCCCTTATTACACCAAGCCTCTTAAAATAAAAGTTGAGGAGACCTACAGTCGATCTGCACCAGATGGCGTAGGTTATGTAAAATGTGCTGGTAATTATGGTGGTGCAATGTATCCAACATTACAAGCTCAGAAAGAAGGATATGATCAGGTTTTATGGACAGATTCCTTGACCCATACTTTAATTGAAGAAACAGGAACTACCAATTTGTTTGCAGTTATTGGCGGAGAAATAATTACCCCTCCCCTTTCTGCCACACTACTTTCGGGGACTACGCGCAATAGCGTAATCTTAGGCTTGCGTCATTTGGGTTATGAAGTGAATGAAAGACCATTGTCTGTTCAAGCCATAAAAAACGCCTTTAACGATGGGTCTTTAAAAGAATTGTTCATCACAGGAACAGCCGCATCATTGGTTGGAATTCAAGGTTTTGCGCACAGGGATGTCTATTTCGATGTGATGAATCAGGGGAATAACGCAGTATCGACCCATATTAAAACCTGGCTGGACAATGTGCGAAACGGCAATGCACCCGACGAATTAGACTGGAATGTACCAATTTAAAATTGATGCAATATGCTCAATCCAAATCCCGTGAGAATCTTGCCATTGGTTCGTTTGTTAGAACGGTCATAGAAAGATTGTAACATCATGTTTGGCTCAAGAATCATGGTCCAGTGCTGGGTTAAAGCAATGCGAGGGCCAAATGAAACCTTAGCATCAAAATTGATTGATCGATTTTTACCTACTGAGAAGTAATCGGTATTGTTAAAATATTCTCCTTCAATCTTTGTCGTAAATCCTGGATTTAATTGCAATCCTGCCCTCCAAGAAATTCTACCCAACATGGTTTGATAATAAAATGCAAGGGGTACAGAAAATTTATTTACGCGGTAGTGAATTTTACCTTCGCTTGAAATCACTTCATTAACATGCGTTGTGTCACGGACTCTTATCGTCTGAACTGGGGGAATCATTACCACAATGTCATAAGAATCTACATACATTCTTCGGATGTTTTCATTCTTAACCCACAGGCCATTTCCAACCCACTCTCCATAGCCTATACCCGCGCCCATCATAAACCCACGGCCACAATCTTTTAATACCAATGCCTGGTAATTTGCATGGTATTGTGTTCCAAAAATAACCACTGGGTCTTTTTCACGGAAATCACTTACAGACCTACTTCCGGAATTAATACAAAATTCTATATACCACCGAGATTCTAAAATAGAGGGGTCCCACTGGGTTTCATATTCACTCTCTGGAATTTCGAATTGTTCTTCTGAAGAATTGGCAAATCCAAACTCGTAATGTGAAATACCCTTCGGGCTAATCAAGGGCTGGGTGTATTGGGGAAGTTCAATGGTTGTATTCAACGCATTGGATGGGTCTGTATTTTCAATAACAGGATTTACACGCAGTACATGCTCAACTTCAGAATACATGAAATCTTTTGAAGAAAGCAGTGTATGCCGTAATTTTCGGTTGGACTGCAATGTCTTTTGTATGCCATGGGATTGATTTCGAGACCCTGAAATAATGGGTTTGGATGGTTTTATACCCCTGGTAATGGCAGGACTTGCCAAATCATGATCAGGCTGATGCATATCAGAATTTGGGTGTGGATGGTTGTCCAGTTTGTTTTGAACTCCAGCTATATTTAAGCCCTGATCAATCGTTTTTTGCTGCTGCGAAGGGATTTTACTGGTAATAGATGGGTTTTTCGCGACAGGTATTTGATTTATCGAAGATTTTCCATTGCCAGCAATACCCTTAGATTTAACATACCAATATCCACCACCACTTATGGAAAAGGCAAGAAAAAGGGTTAATGGTATCCAAAAAATCACCCTGCGTTTCTGGCGTTTTCGTCTACTCATAACAGTTTCAAAGGATACATTCTCTGAAAAAGTGGCTTCTTCGTTTTGAAACCTCAATTTGAATTGCGCATTGAATGGATTGTTTTGCATATTACGAAGGCATAACTCCCCCCTCTAAATTTTCTAGTGACTGTTGCAATGCTTTTCTGGCTTTGGAAAATTGTGAACGGCTCGTTCCTTCATCAATCGCCAACATCTTGGCAATTTCTTTGTGCGGATACCCTTCAATCGCATACAAATTAAAAATCGTACGATACCCAACGGGCAGGGATTCAATCAATGTTAAAATCTGCTGTACTTGAAAATTTTCGAAAGTATTGTCATTGAAACCAATGCGGTATTCATCGTCTGAGATACTATTCCAAATATGCTTACGGGCCCTAATTTTATTTATACAAAGATTCACCGTAACCCTGCGCATCCAGGTCTCTAAGGAACTTAGAAACTTGAATTTATTGAGGTTGTCGTATATTTTTATGTAGGCTTCCATGAGCGCGTCTTCTGCTTCTTCTTTATTATTGCAATACCTTAAACAAAGCGACATTAACTTTTTGGAATATCGATCCCAGAGTTCGCGTTGACACATTCGATCTTCGCGAATACACCCTTCTACCAATTCTGTTTCCGTCATTCGATATTTGTAAGACCATTATTATCTGCCTAATGCTTAGTATAGACACTTAAAACTGTCTTTGTGAAGCACTTGGCCAATATTTTTCTTGAAAGTGTGCAATATCGTGATTGGTGCCTGAGTTTCCCACAAAAGAATGGGAAATAAATGTTCGAAATTGGTGTTGAATGTCTTTGATTTGCATCATGCTTTGTAAAATGTATTGGCAGAAAATCATGTTAATCGTGGCTTCCTTGATGTTGCACTTGTTTGTTTCTGCCCAATCTTCACAATCATTTAAATTAGCCAATACCCTTGTATCAAAAATGTCCTTTAGAGAACAAGTGGCGCAAATGCTCATGGTTCCGGCCTGGACTCGTGAAAATAAAGCCATTGAATTAATGGATACTACTGAAAAAAATTCTTTGAATCTGCTCTACCAAATTCGGCAATTGGGCGTAGGGGGAATAATTTTTTTTCAAGGCCATCCCCTTACCCAAACCTATTTGTCTAATTATTACCAACAAGAGAGCAAATTGCCATTACTGATTGGAATGGATGCCGAATGGGGAGTTGCTATGCGTTTGTCGGAACTGGAAAAATACCCTTTTCAGCTCACCTTGGGAGCGACCAACAATACGCAACTTGCTTTTGCAACTGGCCGGTCTATTGGTTTACAATGTAAACGCCTGGGAATTCATATCAATTTCGCTCCCTCAGTAGATGTAAATACCGAACCCAATAATCCCATCATTGGCTTCCGAAGTTTTGGGTCAAACCCAGATGCAGTTGCCGCAATGGGGTCTGCTTTAATGCGAGGCATGCAATCGTCTGGAATATACTGCAGTGCAAAACACTTTCCTGGACATGGCGATACAAAAACCGACTCGCATAAGGAATTACCGATTTTGATGAAACCCCTTTCATATATTGAAAAAATTGATATCCCCCCATTTAAACAACTCATCAATGATGGTGTGGCTTCTGTTATGGTGGCACATTTGAAGGTTCCTGCGTATGATACTGGATTTCTGCCGACATCAATATCGCCGAAAGTTATTACACAGTGGCTGCGAAAAAAACAGCATTTTCAGGGATTAATTGTTACGGATGCATTGAACATGAAAGGAGTTGCAAAGATAGCTTCTCCTGCAATGGTCGCTTTTCTGGCACTTAAAGCAGGTAACGACATCATCCTTTTCCCAGAAGATGTTGCGGGTTTTATTGATTTAGCAGATCGAGAATTACACAAAGGAACTATCGACAGTGCCGAAATTTCTCTGAGGGTTAAAAAAATAATCGCCTGTAAATACGAACTCGGATTGTTTGACAATCGTTTCGTTTCATCACACAATTTGATGGCAGACTTGGTGCAGATTAAAAATATATTCAATCAAAAATACATGGCTGACATTTCTTCGCAATCCATTGTCACCCTGGTGCCAAAGACCTTGTTGGGTTCAGAAGTATCGCGCGTTGATCAACCCCAGCCAAATACTTTTCGTTCTCGAATTAATATGAAATCACAATACCCATTTTCTCCTTATGGCGATAGCATTTCGGTGATAGTGATTGGCGACAGTATTCCGTTTGCCTTCTCGAGAGATTTGGATTTGTACAATAATTTTAAAATTCTCACAAGGCTTGAATGGTCTGACGATAGCGCCAAAATTGACAGTATTCTCCGTGATAAAAAGGCCTTTGACAACGAAACAAAACCCAATTCTCGGATGCTAATTACCGGATTTGATTGGCCAACCTGGGGTGCTAAATCTCGAAATATTCCAGATGTTTGGGCAAATACAATTGATAAAATAGCCTCGCACCATAAAACATCTATTTACATTCACTTTGGCCATAGTTATGCAATTCGTTCATTGTTAAACAAACAGGGTTCCACGAATATTTTGTTGGCCCACGAGCAGAATGATTACACCATCCGGGAATCCTTGCGGACAGCGTTTGGCTTCTCAAATTCGCCGGGTCGTATGCCAATCGCTCTGGAGAATGCCCTAACAATTGACTATCCTCTTTCATTTAAAAATTCCAATTCCGAAGAAGTCTTCTTCTCAGCCAATCTAAAATTTGTCTTGGATTCGATGCTCCGCAATGGCCTAAAGCGAGGTATTTTTCCTTCTGCGCAATTATTGATTCTCGAGCATGGAAAAATTCTGATGCACTCAGCTGTTGGGATGGTAAGCGATCTACAAGGCAATATGGTACCTGCATCTGTAGACAATGTTTACGATTTGGCTTCAATCACCAAAATAGCCTCCACTACGCTTGCAGTAATGAAGTTATTCGATGAAAAAAAAGATTGGGACCTATTTTCTCCAATGAAAAAAAATTGGCCAGAGGCCAAAAATTCACCCTGGGGGTTTCTGTGCTTGTATGATTTACTGACCCATACAAGTGGATTGCCTGCAATTCTACCCTTGCAACAGATGGCCAAGAAACAGGGTGCAAAATGTATCCCTTGCCAATTGTCTTATGCCCCCTCAAATCATAGTTCCGAATCGAACCAAAATCCAATTGGAGAATACCAAAATCCCTCCAATTTTCATTCCGGAACAAAGGGAAATATTGTTTCGAATGAAAATGAATCACCCGATTCGCAATATGAGATTGGCAATGGGGTTTGTTTGGAAAATCGTTGGAAAGATTCTGCATGGCAATGGATTAAACAGACTGTTCCCCAAGAAGATAAACCCTATCTCTACAGCGACTTAAATATGATTATTGTCGGTAAATGGATAGAATTTATGACCCAAAAAAACCTTGACGATTTTGTTCAGACCGCGTTTTACACTCCAATGCATTTGCCCACAATGGGCTATCTGCCCAAAACAAAACATATTCCGTTAAGGGGTATTGCCCCTAGCCTAATGGATTCATCTTGGTGTCGGGGTGAAGTGCGGGGTATAGTTCATGATCCAATTGCGATGTTATTGGGTGGTGTTGCTGGCAATGCTGGATTATTTTCCAACTCGATGGATTTGGGTAAGCTATTGTGGATGTTAGAAAATCATGGCTCTTTTCAGGGCGTACAATACCTAAAACCGAGTACTGTAGAGCTATTTACTAAAATTGCTACAAAGACAAAAAAGAAAAACCCAACACATTATCGTGGTCTGGGATTCGACAAGCCCAACGGAAAAGAAGGCAACAATGCCAATATTTTCGAGGATGCCCCTTTGGGTTTATTTGGTCACTCTGGCTATACCGGAACCTGGGCTTGGGCAGATCCCAAAAATGGCATTAGCTTTGTCTTTTTATCCAATAGAACCTATCCCACTGAATACAATAAAAAAATTTCGCAAGAAGGTTTCAGGGGAAGCTTGCTTCAGGCGGTCTATGAGCACCTGCTGAATGTGAAATAAATTGGTTTGAATGCAAACAACTCCATAATTTTTGAGATTTAACACTGAAACTCTTTTAAATCTAATCCACCCAGATTTCCACTGCTCATGAATAAAAGCACAGTGGATGTATGGGATTGAATGCCAGCAATAACAACAGATTTAAGGGTGCTTATATCACTCATGGCCAACCCTTTACCAAAACGCATTTCAATGGTTTCCTTGCTGGGAATCTCCATGTTTTTTTGGGCAAAAACATGGGGGTCAAACAAAATAATTACCTCGTTTGCGGGATGTAAACTTCCATTATACCGCGACATAAAATCCGAATCAAGACTGGAATAGGTATGAACTTCAAATACAGCGATAAAATGGTGTGTTGGAAACTGCTCTCTTACTGCCAAAACGGAAGCTTCAACCTTGCTTGGAGCATGGGCAAAATCTCTTATAATACTCAGCTTCGCCGTCGAATACACCTGCTCCAATCGTTTCGCAGTGCCAGGAAAAGTTTGCAATGCCTTCCATGATTCAAGGGCTGAAATTCCGAGGGTTTCGGCCATCTTAACAACTCCTGAGGCATTCTGCAAGTTGTGTTTTCCATAAAACGGCAAAGAAAAAGAATACCCTCCCACTTTTACAAGGCTTCCCTTCGGAATATTCTGATATTGAGGCTCTTTATACGATGCATGAAATGGATAATGACTGGCTGAAACAATTTCTTTCAATGCAGCGTCGCCTTCAAACCAAAATAAAGAGCCATCTTTCTGCAAAGTATTAATAAGCAATGAAAACTGCTTGTGATAGATTTCTTCTGTGGGAAATACATTCACATGATCCCATGCGATACCGGTTATCATGGCAGCATGTGCTTTGTAATGAACAAATTTTGGACGAGCGTCCAGGGGTGATGTGAGGTATTCGTCGGCCTCAATTACCATAATTGGCGCATCGCTGAGTTTGACCATCCTTTCAAAACCCGGAAGTTGAGAACCTACCAAATAATCAAATTTAATTTCTAGGGTCTTTAGAATATGCATCAACATGCCGGTGCAGGTCGTTTTTCCGTGACTTCCTGCCATCGCCAAACGCGTCTTATTCTGTGAATGGTGGTATATAAATTCAGGAAACGAATACGTCGGAATTCCCAACGCCAGCGCATGCAATAGCTCAGGATTATCGGCTTTGGCATGCATACCCACAATAATACCGTCTAAATTTTTGCTTATTTTATTGGGATACCATCCATTGGATTCTGGCAATAAACCCGCGTTGAAGAGTCTTGATTTTGCGGGTTCGAAGATATTGTCATCGCTTCCTGTTACTGTATGGTTTATATATTGGAGTTCCAATGCCAAATTGTGCATTACAGCCCCCCCTATCGCTATAAAATGATAATTCATGTCTTGAAAGAACGAAACTAGCAACTTGCATGTTTCTTTCAAACAAACCCGTAAAAAAATTCCTATTTTTGTGCCAACTATATCCAATTGCGGGAATGAAAATCCTTGTATGCATCAGCGTGGTTCCAGATACCACTTCAAAAATTACTTTTGTTGAAAACAATACCCAGTTCAATTCGGCGGGTGTGCAATACATTTTAAACCCATATGATGAACTTGCAATAACCCGTGGTTTAGAAATTGCTGAAGCCAATGGCGGAAGTGTTAGCATCGTTCATGTCGGACTGGTGGAGAGTGAGCCCGTGATCAGAAAAGCATTGAGTATGGGAGCTGACGAAGCGATTCGCATTGATGCTTTGGCAAGCGATTCGCAACATGTAGCCGAAGAAATTGCCAAAATTGCAAGTGATTACGATCTAATTTTAACAGGGCGTGAAAGCATTGATTATAATGGTGGCGCCGTATGCGGTATATTGGGTGCTCTATTGGATATTCCCTCAATCAATGTTGTAACCCGCATTGATTATGCTGCTGGTATATTCACTTTCGACCGAGATATTGACGGCGGAAGAGAAACGATTCGATGCGAGGGAAAATGTGTTGCCAGCGCACAAAAAGATTTGTGCGAACCGCGAATTCCAACCATGAGGGGAATCATGGCAGCCAGAAGTAAGCCCTTGCAAATTATTGCGCCACAAGGCAAAGGGAATTTTGCCACTTATTCAAATTTTGAATTGCCTCCAAGCAAAACAGGCGTAAAATTAATCCCTGCCAACGAGGCGGGAAAACTCATTGATTTATTAAAAAACGAAGCCAAAATAATTTAATATGTCTGTTTTAGTATTTGTAGAAATAGGTGATGGTGCTTTCAAAAAAACAGCCTTTGAGGCAGTTTCCTACAGCCGAAAGCTTGCCGATATGCTCGGAACCCAAGTTGTTGCCGTAGCAATTGGAAAGGGAGTTGATGGTTTGGAATTGGGAAAATACGGCGCCCAAAAAGTTCGCATATTGTCTTGTTCATCTTCCTTTACAGCAGATGCCCACAGCATTATGTTGCATAATATGGTCCATGAATCTGGTGCAAGCATCGTTGTCATTAGCAATACTTATACCGGGAAATCGTTGGCTCCGCGTTTGGCTCAATTAATGGATGCTTCATTGGCTTCCAATGTAGTGAGCTTGCCCACCTTAAATGGTGAATTTACAGTAAAACGAGCCGTGTTTTCTGGAAAAGCATTTGCTTATGTTCATTTGCACAAAGACAAAAAAGTCATCGCCATTACCCCAAATTCTTTTGATATAAAACACCATGAAGGTATCGCTACACTTGAAGAATTCACAATGACCACCCCGATTTCCAAAACAACAATTGATTCTGTAAATAAGGTAAGCGGAAAAATTGTTCTCACCGAAGCCGAGGTGGTGGTAAGTGGTGGACGCGGACTAAAAGGTCCAGAAAATTGGCATTTAATCGAAGAATTAGCGGCTGTTTTAGGAGCGGCAACTGCTTGTTCTAAACCTGTAAGTGATATGGGTTGGAGGCCTCATAGTGAACATGTTGGTCAAACTGGCATTACCATAAAACCGAATCTTTACATAGCGGTAGGCATCTCGGGTGCAATACAACATTTGGCTGGTGTAAGTGCCAGTAAAGTTATTGTTGCCATAAATAAAGATCCAGAAGCCCCATTTTTTAAAGCCGCTGATTACGGAATCGTAGGTGACGCATTTGAGATACTGCCACAATTGATAGAAGCAACTAAAAAATATGCATAACAACCCATGAGTGCGCGGATTGAAATGGTCATTCGGAACATCGTTCCCGCGCATTCGCACGGGGCTTATACCCTTTTTTTGAAAGAACTTAATGGCATTAGAATTCTACCCATAATCATCGGTGGATTTGAAGCACAATCAATCGCAATGGACTTGCAAGGAATAACTGCGAGCAGACCACTTACGCACCACCTATTTGCGGCAGCATTGAAAGAATTTTCTATTACTGTGGATGAAATCACGATAGAACGATTGGATGAAGGTATTTATTTTGCGGAAATCGCTTGTACCTGCCACTCGCATGGAAATATCCAAAAGGTACTGCTGGATAGTAGAACTAGTGATGCCATCGCAATGGCTATCAAGTTTAAAGCGCCCATTTTTTGTGCTGAAAAAATCTTGGAAGAGGCAGCCTACACTGATGAGCATCCCGAAGAAGAAAATAACGAAGAATTTCCGGGCCAAACCGTTGATGACTTTAAACAACCAAGCTCCAAAGTGCAATCGCCCTATGAATTTTCAAAATTTACCATAGAAGAATTGCAACAGATGCTAGAAAATGCCATCAATGAAGAAGATTATAGCAAGGCTGCTTCTATCCGTGATGAAATAAAAAATCGCAAATAAGTCCGTATCATCGCACGCAGATGTCTATTTACCTCATCAACAACATACCCGTTAAAAAAAGTACCCCTTATTTTAGCCCTGATTCCAGGGGATATCGCTACGGAGACGGTTTTTTTGAAAGTTGTGTCTTTTTTGGTCATCGTATTTTGCATTTGGCTATTCATGCCGAACGAATTCAACAATCAAGTCTTTTATTGCAAATTCAATTGCCCCCAGATTGGAATACAGAAGCTTGGGAAATAGCAGTAAAAAATGCCTGTATGGATGCTTTAATTCCATTCGCAAGAATACGGCTAACCGTATTTCGTGAAGGGGAAGGGTATTATGCGCCGAATGGCTCTGGAGTGTGTATTGTAACCCAAATTACGCCTATCTTAAAAGAAGGTCCTTATGAATGGAATACAAAAGGTCTGAAGGTTGACACTTACAAGGAGTTAAGTAAAAATAGCAATTACATCTCTACACTCAAAACTTGTTCTGCATTGATTTACACAATGGCAAGTTTGTATGCGAAACAAAAAGGACTCGACGAGGTTATCATGTTTAACGAATTTGGCCGACCTTGCGAAGCGAGTTCGAGCAATATCTTCGTGGTCAAAGGAGAATTTATTTTAACACCACCCATTTCCGAATATTGTATTGATGGTGTTATGCGCCGGGTACTGATGTCTTTAATTGATGCCTACGGGTATAATCTTCAAGAACGGATGATTACCGAAGTTGATTTGAGTGCATCTGAAGAAATCATACTTACCTCTGCCACAAGAGGAATTCAGTGGGTCTGTGATTATCAAGGCAAAAAACTTAAACACATTGTTGCACAAGTACTCTTCGATCGCCTAATAAAATCGATTCAATAATTTCTGCAATACACCTGTCATTCCCTTTTATCAGCTTCATGTGCAATAGAATCAATTCAGAGTCTTGAATTGCTGACACATCAAACATTAATCTGCTTGTAAAAATGGATAGCGATAATCGGTGGGTGGCACAAAGGTTTCTTTGATGGTACGCTGACTTACCCAACGCAACAGATTTACTTTTGATCCAGCTTTGTCGTTCGTTCCACTTCCCCTTCCGCCACCAAAAGGTTGTTGCCCTACTACAGCGCCTGTGGGTTTATCGTTGATATAGAAATTTCCTGCACTATTTCGCAATGCCCAGGTGGCATCGGTAATTGCTTGTCGATCTTGGGCCAATACTGCGCCTGTTAGGGCATATTCACTGGTTGTGTCAATGGTCTCAAAAATGGCATCCCAATCTTGGTCTTCGTATATCCAAATACTGAGCACAGGACCAAAAATTTCTTCACACATGGTAGAGTATTGCGCCGAAGGTGCAATAATTATTGTGGGCTCAATAAAATACCCTTTCGACATGTCATAAGCTCCTCCGCACAAAATCTCTACCCCATTTGTTTTGGCATCGTCGATATAACTTGTAATCTTTTTGAAGGCTTTTTCATCAATCACAGCATTCACAAAATTGGTAAAATCTTCGCAGGGGCCCATTTTAACACTTGCCATGTCGGCCAATAATTTTTGCTTTACGGCCGGCCATATACTTTTTGGAATATACACGCGACTGGCTGCGGAACATTTCTGACCTTGGTATTCGAAACCGCCGCGAATCATGGCTGTCACCAATACATCTACCTGGGCAGAGCGATGGGCTAAAATAAAATCCTTCCCCCCTGTTTCACCCACAATTCGCGGATAACTGCGGTACTTGGCTATATTATTGGAAATTGATTGCCAAATTTGGCGAAATACTCCCGTGCTTCCAGTATAATGAATGCCTGCAAAGTCTGGATGTGAAAATATCAAATCTCCTACAGTTGCTCCAGGAATATATACCAAATTAATGACTCCGTCTGGCAAACCCGCTTCCATAAAAATACGCATTAATATGTGGGCGCTGTATATCTGTGAATCGGCTGGCTTCCATACCACGACATTCCCCATCATGGCAGCACTTGAAGGCAAATTACCAGCGATGGCTGTGAAATTAAAGGGTGTGAGGGCAAAAACAAAGCCTTCTAAAGGCCTGTATTCAACTCGATTCCAAATTCCTTTGCTGTTTGCAGAAGGTTGTTCGCTGTATATCTCTGAAGCGAATTGAACGTTGAAACGCAGAAAATCGACCAATTCGCAAATACTATCAATTTCTGATTGAAAAGCATTTTTGCTTTGGGCGAGCATAGTAGCCGCATTGAGCACATATCTGTATTTTGTGCTTATGAGTTCGGCAGCCTTTAGAAAAATCGCTGCACGTTGTTCCCAAGGCATTTTCTCCCAAGCGGGTTTAGCCGCGAGGGCAGCTTCAATAGCCATTTGAACGTGACTGGAATCACCACGATGAAACTGTCCAATTTTATGGTTCCTATCATGCGGTGGAAATATATCATGAACCATTGCGGTTCTTACCTCTTTGCCACCAATACACATGGGAATATCTTCCACCTTACTTCTTGCATCGACCAATGCAGCTTGAAGAAAAATTCGCTCTTTACTGCCCGACCCATACTCGTTCATGGGCTCATTGATGGCTTGTGGTATCTGAAATGTTCCGTTCATGATAATAATTGGTGCAAAAATACGACCTAAATTCTGTGTTTTGTATGATTATGCTTTCGTTAATTGATCCTTACATGTATTTCGGATTGTAAATTTGCAGAATGAAATGCATAACATTGATTTTGTTAATGAGCACAGTGACGTTCTTGTTTGGACAAGATATTCCCCATTCTGCTTCACCCAAAAATTCAAAACCCCAAACCAAAAGCGATTCTTATACCCCATCACCTACCAGGCAATTTGTGGTGAAAAAAGCACCCAAACACATCATCCTAATCATCGGAGATGGCACTGGTTTGGCTCAATGGAGTGCCTATGATGCCAAACGAACACAAGGTGATCATACCTCAACCAATGGTGCCATTGTATTTACTGATTTCCCAGTTTTGGGCTTGAGTTTTACACCGAGTTCAAATTCCTTTATTACAGATAGCGGCGCAGGAGCAACAGCATTGTCTATTGGGCAAAAATCTCAAAACAGCATGGTGGGTTTATCAAACGACAGTACATCGTTTAAAACCCTTTCTGAAATAGCCCACCAAGAGAATAAATCAACCGGAATAGCGGTTACCTGCGAACTCACCCATGCAACACCAGCAGCTTTCTTCGCCCACCAGGTCTCACGAGAATTGATGCTTGAGATTGGAAAAGATTTTGTGACAGGCTCCAGCATCGATGTTGCCATGGGTGGTGGCAAACAATACTTTGATACTGCAGCGTTGGTCAAAGCCGGTTACGCTGTTGGGACTGGTGAAAAAGCCATTATTGCCTTGCAAAACCAAAAACGCAGGGTGATTTTTTATGATGACCGACCCAGTCCACCAAAAGCGCAAGAAGGACGAAATTCTTCGGGTTCTTATCTCGAAAAAGCGTCTAATAGCATTCTTCGCACTATGTTTCAAAACCCCAATGGCAGTTTTACCATGATCGAAGGAAGTCAGATAGATTGGGCGGGTCACGACAATGATAGTGTCTACCTAATGGCAGAAATGGAAGACTTCGATTACACCATTCGAGAAGTTTTAACAATGGCCAAACAACAAAAGAATACATTGGTTGTAGTGAGCGCCGATCATGAAACAGGTGGTCTGAGTTTATTGGGCTGGGACAAAGACAAAAAACAGCCCGTAATGAATTTTTCATCCCACCACCATAGTGGCATTCCTGTCCCTGTATTTGCATGGGGCCCAGGATCAGAAATTTTTGGCGGCAGCTACCAAAATACAGAAATATTTTATAAGATCAAAGGCCTGATGGAACTATCGAATAAAAAGAAATAACTTGCGAACATGAGCGGCACATCTTTCGGCATCATCATTCCGGCGCGGTATGCGAGTACCCGATTTCCCGGCAAGCCCTTGCAAGATTTGGGCGGCAAAACGATGATTGAGCGCGTGGTTGAGGCGGCGATGTTGGCCCATCCCGATGCGGGTGTGGCGGTGGCTACCGATGATGTGAGAATCGCTGAACACATTCAATCCAAATGTGAGGTGGTGATGACGAGCGATTTGCATCCCAGCGGCACGGATCGATGTGCGGAAGCCTTGAAAATATTGGGTTGGGACTGCGACGTAGTGGTGAATTTACAGGGCGATGAGCCATTCATCAAACCGGAACAGGTTGCGTTGTTGGTATCGGCGTTTGAGAATCCCAGAACAGAAATCGCCACGTTGAAGATTGCGATTCAAGAGGCGGAAGAAATTCAGAATCCGAATGTGGTGAAGGTGGTGTGTGATGTGAACGATCAGGCTTTGTATTTTTCGCGGTCGGCGATTCCATTTGATCGAAACGGAAAAATTCAGGGCTCGGGGATTCAATATTATCGTCACATTGGGATGTATGCATTCAGGGCCGAGGCATTGCGCGCGGTGGCTAAATTATCGCCCAGTGCATTGGAAAAAACGGAGATGTTGGAACAGTTGCGGTGGTTGGAAAACGGGATGGGTATCGGCGTGAAAGAAACCACTTGGGCCTCCCCTGCCATTGACACACCGGAGGATGTAGCGAAGGCGCTGAGGTTTGTTTGAAATAATATCTGGTAGTTGGGTATCTCTTCTTGGGATTGGATCGATGGGTTTTTACTAATGAAGACCTGACACTAATCCACTCCCCTGGGTAGTCTCAAGTGATATCATTAAAAATAAGTGTGACTCACAAAATCTGATTGAAAATGTACTGTCTATAAGTTTGTACCGAGCACGTTCTCTTAAGGATAACTATTCCTTAATCAATTTCAATGTCTGCTTCATGTTTTCCCCATACACCGTTATTTCATAATTCTTAAGTTGGAGGTCCCGACCCGTAGGCGTTAATTTTAACCCCTAATCCGTTAAATTTGCTCCATGATTACCTACAACCCCAAAGATTGGTTTACATTCATATTCAGGATACACAAAACAGAATCCATGAAACGTCTTTTACCCCTTTTATTGGGGGTCGGTTTTTATAGCGCGGCTTGGGCATTCTTCGAAACTGTCCTCTTAAAAGGTAATCAAGCCATCTCCATGGCCTCTAACATCGCAATCATTTACTCGATATTGGGCTTTACACTGTCTCTGTTCTTGGTCTTCCGGACCAATACAGCCTATGATCGCTGGTGGGACGGACGTAAATTGTGGGGAGATCTCACCAACGCCATTCGAAATTTGTGCATCCACTTGAATGCAAATTTTACCCGCAGAAGACACCGGAAGACGACAATATTATCAAACGCTGTTGGGCCTGTTTCCTGTCACGCTTCGATTTCACCTGGAAGACAGAAAAATTCCGGCTCACTTCTTCACTGAGATTCCGGGTAACCACCCCTGTTCACTGGATTTAAAGGAAATCAAAACTGCCCGACATCAACCCCAGACCATCGCAAAATTATTTGTAGTAGCGCTAAAAACGGATATCAAACACGGATTACTCACAGATGTTGAGTTGGAGCACTTCAAAGTTGAAATCAACAAACTCATGGATGTATGCGGAGGGTGCGAACGCATCAAAAATACTCCTATTCCCTTTACCTACTCGGTATTCATCAAGAAATTCATCTTTCTATATGTAATGATTTTCCCCATCGTTTACAGTACACAATTGTATTTCTTGATCGCGCCGGTAAACATGTTTGTATTGTATGTATTGGCGAGCATCGAAATAATAGCCGAGGAAATTGAAAATCCGTTCAACGGCGACGATAGCGATTTACCTACAGAGGCGATGGCCAAAAATATAAAGGTAAGCACGGAGGAATTACTCCTCAATCGCAAAGAAATGGCACCGAATTAGACCTTCTATTTCGGCAAACCTTTTCTCCAATTAATCCCCTTGGGTTTCTATTGAAAATGGGGTGATCAGGCTTTTGCAATTGGGCGATAATTATTACGCGACACAAGTTTCGTATATCACGCCAACATCTATTACTCAAAAAAATATTTGGAAAACTAACGAATGTTAGTTAGTTTTGCATTTGATACAATGACACG
>SYIL01000032.1 GCA_005798825.1 Bacteroidota bacterium | reverse complement strand
TATGTCGAGTTGCGATTATTCGTACAAAATTAATCCCAAGTTGCGATTTTTAATACGATTATTTGGAGTTGCACGGATATATTCGCCACATGAAAAAATATATTCTTAGACTAATTCACACGCTTTGTGTAATTTTTTGCACCAATGAAACCCTGGCACAAACAACCAGTGCTGATTCTACCGTAATTATTGAAATGCAAGATGGTCAAATGCTCATCGGGAAACCAGTATCCGACGACGGTAAAGAATATGGAATCCAAACTTTGTCAAAAGGATTGGTAATCCTGCCCAAATACCAAATTAAATCCATCTCCAATTCCAGCTCTGCGAAGGAAATAAATGGAGAACCTGTATTCGAAAATCCACATCCAAGTCGATACTTATATTCTCCCAGCGCCATAACACTAAAAAAAGGAGATGGGTACGTACAAGCCATATATTATTTGGTATGGCAGGCCCATTACGCCCTTACAGACCATTGGTCGATTGGGGCCACAACCTCTTATATCGGTGCTCCATTGCTGTTAAATGTGAAGTATTCTACTCCTATTTCTCCAAATATACCCGCAAAAGAAAACCAATTGTATTTTGCTACTGGAATTCAGGGAGGGGGGGCATGGATGGCACCCTCAGTTATTTTTGGTGTTGGCTTTGCAGGATTTACATACGGCAATCCAGAAAGCAATATAACCATCAACGGCGGATTTTTGGGTTATACCGAAAAACGATCTAATTATGATTATTCGACGGGAACCGCATCTTTTTCCCGATTCTACGATGGAATCCCAGCCTTTTCACTATCTTTTAACAAAAGAATTGCGCCAAAAACAAGTCTAATGGGTGAGTTTTGGTTCATAAGCAATACCTTAGTGGGTGGACCTGCTTTGAGATTCTATTCTGGAAAACGAAATTCTATTGATTTTGCCTTTCTCAATGCTGTGGGTAGCGATGGGAGCAGTATAATCGGTATTCCATTCATTTCATGGACACAAAGAATTGGAAATAAAATGCAATTCTTCAGAAATCCTTTGAATAGGTTGAATTAGGTAGAATATTACTGAGAGATCAGCAATTTAACAGTAAATCAATTTTTGCTGGCAAAAAAATTTCAAATTTCGGTAATATCCAATTGGCTTCTCTTGGATTCTGGAATTATACCCTAAAATTTTGGCTGTTGAACAACTTTAAAGGGCTAGATCGGTCGTTGCCACTGCGAATATTTTTCCATTTACATAAACAGGTACTGAGCGTGTTTTCATCCAAATATTTCCTCCTCCTGCATCAAAATAGGGCGCTGTCCATATAGACTTACCACCATCAATAGGTTGTCGCAGCCATAATTGATCATTAATGTGATAAGAGGTATCTGCCAAATTTGTTAAAACAAGGGTATTGTTTTTTCTGAACCAATAAGGGCTATATATAGCTATTCTCATCGTATCTAATAGGGTAACCGTTGATCCAAAAAAATAATCAGGATTGTCGATCATGTACTCTTTTACCCTTCCAGAAAGATCGTTTATCGTAGGGGGATTTAAAGCAAGTTTGGCAACAAATGCATCAAGTGCAATTTCAACCTTTTGTTCGGCGGTTAATGGAATTTCTTTCTTACAAGATGTCGCTATAATTATGATTGTAACGAGCAGTATTGATCCAAAAATGAGTGACTTTTTTTTCATAATACAGAGATGGGGATTATTTTTTATACCACAGAGATAGGGATTATTTTGAACTAGCCATGAAAATTGTTTGTGATTAACCCCCAATAATATATTTGAGATTGTCTACGGCAGTATCCCATATTGAAGCGGCCATTTCACCTTCTCCAGAATTTACAAATTCTGTAATTACGAGATCTATATCGCCCGTGATCGGATCTTGTTGAATCCTAAATTCCATATATTCCTCTGCATCAAAAGCGTCTGCCATTCGAAATCTTATATATTTATTGGTAACGCACTTGGTGAGTATTGCGTCGCTTTCGGTTCCGTCATTCCATTTAAATTTATACCCAGTCCCGTTGGTTACACTTACACCATCAGCAAACCAACTCTGAAGACCTGAGGGATTTGATATATACTGAAAGAGGATACCAATCGAAGACCGAAAAGGGTATTCTATTTCTAATTTGGCGCGTGTAATTTTGGGATTTGACATGGAAATGATACTAAATTGGAATTATCACAATAATAACAATTAATCACAGAAATCAACATTATTACCCAATATAATATATTTATCTTTGTGAAAAACCATGTTCAACAGCCGTTTTCTGCTATATTCAACATCTATAATTCTAATTTGTTGGATTTTTGTTGCAACAGGTCAAAACCTTACCCTTACGTGGTATATTCACCAGCAAGGCAATCCCCAAATCGACAAACTACTCATACCATTTTCGTGGTCGGCTGAATGGCTCATCATTATAATACCCTTTGGGATTTTGCTTTCCAGAAATTGGAGGATTTCTTTAATTATGGGGGCTGTGATGTGTTTGCAAGCAGGTATGATTTTATTCCTCAAGTATTGGATTAATGCACCCCGACCCATCGAAATTGATCCCACCAAGATGCGTTCCATTGAGCACCTTGAAATAAATCATTGGCAATCATTTCCCTCGGGCCATACAGCGATAGCATTTTTTATGATGGGTATTCTTTCCA
The DNA here is from genome assembly GCA_005798825.1 of Bacteroidota bacterium. GTDB lineage: Bacteria > Bacteroidota > Bacteroidia > NS11-12g > UBA955 > UBA955. The sequence continues at coordinate 21,980 of SYIL01000032.1, read as the reverse complement.
TGGTTTATTCCAAAAAATGGCCAAAAACAGATATTGTATTTTTTCTTTTTGCCTGTGGTATTGGTTATTCCAGAATTTATTTGGGACAACATAGCCTCATTGATGTGTGTATGGGTGGGAGCATCGCCTTGCTATTCTGGATAACCGGAATGTTTATTGTCGAAAAAACATTGGGCCACCAATCACGAATCCAAACTCCATGAATCAATGAAAAAATACATTGTTCATGCCATCATCACCCTATTGGCAATTTTAATCTTTATACCAGGGTTAGGACTTGTTCAACTGTTTGATTGGGATGAATTAAATTTTGCTGAATCGGCCCGGGAAATGCATTCTAGCGGCAAGGGTTTGTACGTCCAAATTGCCTTCGAACCCTTTTGGGAAAAACCTCCCCTGTTTATTTGGATACAAGTATTCTTTATCTCACTTTTTGGGGAACACACTTGGGTTTACCGATTGCCTAACGTATTGGCTGGCGTGATTTCCGTAAATATGGCTTACCATATAGGGTATTTTCTTAAACGACGAAGTTTGGGGGCATTCTGGGCCTTGTCATTGGCTTGCACTTTCGCTCCCTTATTGTACTTTAAATCGGGAATTATCGATCCGGTTTTCAACTTATTCATCTTACTTTCGATTTGGCACTGGTATCGTATTACACGCTGTCAGTCTGAAAACACAAGACCCCATTGGCACTATCTGTTATCAGGACTATTTTTAGGATTGGCAATATTGACAAAAGGACAAGCCGCATTGATTGTTGTAGGGATTGTCATTCTGCTGGCTACTGCCTTGCAAGGCAGATGGAAGGATGTTTTTTCAATGCGTTTTTTGGTTTTTATTTTGGCGATGGCAACCATTGTTTGCAGTTGGTTGATTCCAATTTATATGCAATTGGGGGCCCAGTTTTTTGAAGCCTTTATCGGATATCAAATTGAATTGGTCAAGGGACAAATTCAATGGCACAATCAACCTTGGTTTTATCATCCCGTTGTACTGTTTTTTTTGTGTTTCCCTGCAGCGTCTTTTGCCGCCCCCTATCTTATAAAAAAAGGAAAAGAAGATTTTGGTACCGAGAGTTGGCACTTGTTTATGCGATCATTGTTTTGGGTAGTTCTTATTATTTTCTCAATTGTAGGTACCAAAATTATTCATTATTCTAGCCTATGTTGGTATTCCATAACATATTTTGGAGCCTACCACACCTATCTTATCCATTCCAATCGTGGAAAGACATCTTCATTTCAAAAAGTTTTATTGCTTGTTTCTGCATTGGGAATCTTCATTGCAATTACCGGTTTACCCATCGTATTTGGCCGAGATGTATTGCCAGAATGGATTTTACCGCACCTGGATTTATTTACAAAATCATTGAAGCAAAATAACGCTGCGTGGACTTGGACATCTATTATTCCGGGTGTATTGATGCTTGTTTGGATTTTGCCTTGGATCGTAAAATCCTCCCCGAAAATAAACAAACACCCTGCCTATATTTTTGCATATACTGGATTGGTTTCATTGGGAGTCTATTGTTTCCTTCTTCCCCCAGTAGCAGACCTGTTGCAAGCCGAATTAATTTCAACCGTCAAAACTGAAACTACAAAAACAAAACTTCTCGAAACACACGGTTTTAAAACTTACGCTCTTTACTTTCACGGAAATACCAAATCTGAAGACTTTCAAGGACCTTGGCTAACAGACACATTTGTCCAACATCGGGTTTTGAATTCTCCCTACCCCCATCAATTGGGTAAACGGATTTATATTATCGACGTAAATCCCCCAGGCAACAAACGTATAATTACAAAATGTGATTTTGTTGCAGATACTTATTTTCGATACCAATTTACCCCCATTGATACGTTGGGTGCTTATTGGGTATGGAAAAGAAAGTAAGGGGAGTCTGATAGGATCAGTCGGTTTGGATTTCGACAGTTACGGAGAATTGGGTGGAACGACCCACACAGTGTTACTAAGATACAGACCATACTGTTAATGGGCTTCAGACCATTACCCTAGGGAACCATGATAACGCCCATTCTTTTATAAGCGCACAGATCTATATGCTTAAGTCACAAAAAAATACTATATTGCAGTTAATCAATTTCCACTCCCAGTATGTTTCATAAAAAATTGTGCATCATTACATCAGAATGGGAACATGGTGCATCTATTGCGGGTACTTCACTGGGACCAGACTATATCTTAGAAGCTTACGCGAAAGGAAAAGAAAATAAAATTGAACATATACCTGTATTTAAGGTGCCACAAACTGCCGTGTCGACAGAAAAATTGGGGGGTCCACAATTTTTAAAAAACGGAAATCTTCTGAACTTGCACCAAGAAAAATTCGCCCACCATATTGCTCAATCATTGCACAATGGATTCAATTGCTTGCTTCTCACTGCAGATCATAGCAATGGAATTGGAGGACTCAGTGGAATGTGTTTACAGGTTCCGAGCCAAAATATTGGAATTGTGTGGATAGATGCACATTTAGATTTACACTCACCGTATACAAGCCCCAGCGGCAATTCACACGGCATGCCACTCAACGCAATGCTGGGTGACAACAATGTTTCAGAAGCCCTACGAGAAATAGACAGCGAGACATTGGATCTGTGGGAAAAAATCCAACTCATTCGTGGCACTTGCGAGCCCATCCCAGCCGAAAATATTGTTTTTATTGGAACCCGAGATTACGAGAAACAAGAATGGTCATTGATTCAAAAATACGGAATTCCTATAATTACTCCTTCGGAAATTACAAAAAAAGGCATTCACGAATGTCTAAAAATGGCAGACAAGAGGCTCGCTCATTGCACATCTCTTTACATTAGTTTTGATGTTGACGCCTTAGATCCCTCCATTTCTTGTGCTACTGGGACCCCGGTAGAGGGAGGATTAGACCAAAAAATGGCCATAGACATTGTGGATCATTTTTGCAAAGACAATAGAACTAGATGTATTGAGATTGCCGAATTCAACCCACTGCTTTCGAATCCAATAGAAATGATGCAAAGCATTTCCAGTCTGCTTGATTGTGTATTCTCAGATGATTAAGCGAATACGGTCGTAATCGTAATTAGTGAACCACAACCAAAGAAGCGGTTGAATTATTTATGAATGACCGAACAGAGTCGGGTCGCAAATGCCTTCTCTCAATGGTCCATTTGCAATAACCAAGAAAGTGTATCTACCCCATCTGCGTAATCATTGAGATTGGTTTGTTGAGTTGTTCCAAAAGGAATTGATTCCAATTCAGTAAATGAACTAACGATGCACTGAATTTGGTCTACCCATTTATTTATGGTTGCCTGTGCATCAGATATATCTTTATAAAAAGAATAATTTAGCATCCCCACTGGGGCATATAGGCGACTGTTTTCTTTTGCGATCAAATAGCCAGTATCTATATGAAGGTCGAGATTCATTAATAAAATGGCCCTGTGGTATTCGTAATTATTAGCATATTTATTGTGGTTAATAACTGAATGAAAGTGGATATCCCAACACTGAAAAAGTGGTGTAAAATCATAGCCATGCGGCACTAAGAAATGCGTTACATTTCTACATCCCAATCCAAAATAATCAAAAACATCCCTACCCAACGCCAAAAATTCTGCATCAGACTCTTGTCCTGACAACACAGCTACACTGTTTCGATTGTTGCGGATTATATGGGGGATATGCTGAAAATAGCGTGAAAAATAGCGTGCCGAATTATTACTCCCTGTTGCAATTGCCACATCTAAATTCTGTAATTGCTCTACAAACGAAACCTGTTTTTCCCATGTGTCACAATATTTTGCAGCTTTTTGAATCCAATACTTAGGCAATACAGCATCGTCAGAAGATGGTTTGGCAAGAACATGATATCCTGCTATAACCCCCACAATAATATCATGCATGCCCACCAAGGGGATATTCCCAGCCATGATGACACCTAAATGCTTGTTGTGGGGATTTCTTTGAAGATTGTATTGTAACAGCCAGGTATTGATATTCTCGTCGGAAAGACTTACCCTCCATTGGTGAATACTTTGAAGAACTTGTGCTTCTTCAAACCAACGATTCTTGTGATAGGCGTCTAATATTGCTCCATTCCAATCTCCATCTGTTTCAATTTCTTCAATAGCGTTTCTCAACGCCACCAATGCTTCTTTTTGCCAATCCATTTCACAACAAATTTACGATGCAATTTATGGTGAACGTCTGTTAGAAGAGATCTATTCATATTATATTTGTTGAATCAGATGAAAAGAGAAATACTTTTTACAGCCACTTTTTGTATGGTTTTCGGTACAATTCTTTCCCAAAATACAGATATCAGACTGAGCAAATGGAGTATCGGGGGTAGTATTGGCCTCAATTTTTCAAAAACATACAACGGTGATATATTCATTCAAAACTTTACAACCAGAAACAAAAGAGGTTATTCTATTTCCCCCGTTGTTTCCTATGATGTGAGCGATCATGTTTCGATCAACAGTGGTTTGGGTATTATCCGAAAGGGATACCGAATAAACAACGATACATTGCCCCTGAATACAGATATAAACAGGGGGTTTTTCGCATTGAATATACCTTTGGGTGTTTCATTCAAACAAAGGGTAAGTAAATCTAGATTTTTTATTGAAAAAATTGGCATTATTGCCAACTACAGCTTCCGCAATAACATTGATACCTTTTACAATAGTTCCAAGAAAGAGTTTCGAATCATTGAAAAAAATCTAAACAAACTATACCCTTTACTATATTTTGGTTTTTACACTGGCAGTAGAATTTCAAATGGGAATAATTACAATATTGGAATCTGCTACCAAAGCCCCATCAAAACAGAAATGAAATTAGACGTATCGAGTGGCGAATTTCTCAATACCCGTTTTCCCCTTAACTTCCGCGGAGGAACAATTCAAGCCTCTTTGACCTATTACTTCAATATAGGCAATATGCAAAAATCGAGCGAATACCTGTATTAAATATAGGGGGTACATTCTTGCTTTAGAATCAGGTGAATCAATGGATTCTGTCTCCACGCAATGTCATTTTTGCCATAATTTCTGATTCTGCAGTTCGCATTTCGTCCCATCTTTTCTTAACAGCATCTATGGGTAAATAAAATTTTGCCAAGTCAAGGAATAAACGGAAATGGCCTGCTTCTGAAACCATGAATTCATGGTAAAAACTGCGTAAATACGAATCGTCACAATACAAGCTTAATAACCTAAAACGCTCACATGATCTGGCTTCAATCATTGCCGAAACCAATAAATACTCCATCATCATTTGATCCCGAGAACCTCCTTTTCGCATTTGTTGGTGCAATTCAACAACATATTCATCTTTTCGTTGTTTGCCCAATTCGAGTCCTCGGTTTTTCAGTTCTTTCAGTACCCTGCGAAAGTGTCCCCATTCTTCAGCCACAAGGGGTGTAAGTTCTTCGACGATTTTAGATTTATCTGAAAATTTTACAATCAGACTAATACCCATTGTCGCCGCTTTCTGTTCACAAAATGCATGATCTGTTAAAATCTCTGCAATAGATTTTTCTGCGATATTCACCCAACGTGGATCCGTTGGTAATTTCAAACCCAAAATCCGAACTGCCTCAATACTTTCTTCGCTACGCATATCTTAAGCAAGTTACAAGGTACATATGCATCGCAAATGAATATATTTCATTGACAAATCTGAAAATACGATTTTTGGCAACCCATACACGAACTTTAGCAAGCCTCTATTTTATTTACCCGATTCTGGTGCCTTCCACCCTCAAACTCAATATTCAAATAGGCATCCACAATTTCGGTTGCTTTGGCATGGTCAATAAAACGGGCGGGTAAACATATAATGTTCGCATCATTGTGCTGTTTTGCAAGGGCGCTAATATCAGCGTCCCAGCACAATGCTGCCCTTACTCCCTTGTGTTTATTAGCCGTGATACATACACCATTGCCACTTCCACAAATAAGTATGCCACAATCAACAGAATGATTGCCCACGGCTTCAGCCACTTTATGGGCAAAATCGGGATAATCAACAGAATTGGAAGAATCGGGTCCCATATCCATTAAACCATAACCCTTGTCTATCAAATAAACGATTAAGTCATTTTTTAACTCAAAACCCGCATGATCAGATCCCAAAGCAATGGTTTTATTTTTCATTTTCCTTATTTTTTTCTACCTGTTTTGCCACCCGAATACCGACCCAATACAAAAAAAGTAAGGGTGTTCCCAAAAGCAATTGGCTAAATATATCTGGGGAAGGTGTAGCAATTCCTGCAGTCAAAAATATAATTACCACAGCATATCTCCAATGTTTTTTTAACAATGTAGAGTTTACAATGCCAATCCGTGCCAAAATATAAATTAACACTGGCAGTTCAAATACCAAGCCAGTGGCCAAGCTCATAAATGTAACAAATCCCGTTACACTAGAAATTGTGACAATATTTTTTATTTGTGGATTTAGGGAAAACGTCAACAAAAAATTCGAAGCCAAGGGGACCAAGAAAAAATAGGCAAAAAATAAGCCTACGAAAAATAAAATTGAAACAATACCCAAACTGCGACGGGTGCGTTTAATTTCTCTTTCACTCAATGCAGGCCTAACAAATCCCCATAATTGTTGTATAATGAATGGAAATGACACAACAAACCCAGATACCAGTGCGATTTTAAAAGCCGCACTAAACTGTCCTTGAATCTGCTGACTTTGCATCAACAATTCGGGGGGCTCCCAACACAAGACATCTGATTTGGATATAAGATGACCCATGTTACAGAAAAAACGGTAGCCAAAAAAGTCAGGTCTGAAAGGAGCCATAATAATTAAATCAAACATTGGCTCAACAAAATAAAATCCCAAGATTGTAAACAGAAGAATCAATAAGGCAATCCGTATCAGTCTTTTGCGGAGTTCGTCTATGTGATCAAAGAAACCCATATTTTTCTCATGTGGATACACTTTTTCTGGCTGATCAACTGGCATATATTTTTAATAAATAACCCTCATCTTTTACATCAACATTCCTCCACAAACAGAAATCGTTTGTCCGGTAACATATGCACTCATATCAGAAGCCAAAAACAAGCAAACATTGGCGACATCATTATTGTTCCCAGGACGCTTTAAGGGAATTGCATCTGCCCACGATTTGCGAATACTTTCATCAAGAACCGCTGTCATTTCGGTTTCTATATAACCTGGAGCCACTGCATTACACCGTATATTTCGGCTACCCAATTCTTTAGCAATACTCTTGGTAAACCCTATCAATCCGGCTTTAGAAGCTGCATAATTAGACTGCCCTGCACCACCTATTAATCCAACCACACTGGTCATATTAATAATACTGCCAGCCCTATTTCCCAAAAAATGTTTTAAGAACGCCTTGGTTAGATTAAAAGCACTTTTTAAATTGGTATCAATAACCTCATCCCATTGCGCCTCTGTCATACGCAATATGAGTGTGTCACGGGTAATTCCCGCGTTGTTAATCAAACAATCTACTTTTCCAAAATCTGCGATCACCTTTTCTGACAATACAATACTTTGTTCAAGATTGGATGCATCACTTTGGTAACCTTTCACTTGAACACCATATTCATCGGCCAATTCTTTTTCGAATACTCGGGCCTTTTCTAGCGAAGTAGCAAAGGTAAAAGCAATATTGCAACCATTTTGAGCAAACACTTCTGCAATTCCCTTACCAATTCCACGGGAGGCCCCAGTAATTAATACTGTTTTTCCTTGAAGCATGGAACAAAGATAACTTATCTTCGCAATATGCCCAATTGGCTCGAAACTGGCATAGAATACTTAAAAGGTGTAGGACCTCAGCGTGCTGAGGCCATTAAAAAGGAATTGGGAATCCATACACTGGGAGATTTATTGAGTCATTATCCCTTTCGTCATGAAGACAGGTCTCGAATTTATACCATTGCTTCGATTCAAGGCGATGGTATATGGCTTCAATTCCAAGGTACAATTCGTCCGACGGGGATCATTGGCTCAGGGCAAGGCCGTCGATATACTGCCCAACTAAACGACGGAACAGGCGAAATAACCCTTGTTTGGTTTAAAGGAATTGTATACCTAGACCGATTGATAAAGACCCATACACAGTATCGAATCTTTGGAAAAATCAATCTTTTTAATGGTGTGTTCACTATCGCACACCCCGAAATTGAGCTTGTGACTGCAGAAAATTCATCCTCTTTACGAACACTCAGTCCTGTTTATCCTCTAACCGATGGCTTAAAAAGGAAAAAAATTGAGAATCGATTTTTGGTTCAAATGGCTCATACGGCTGTTACGCATCACCAATTTGACATCCCAGAAAATTTACCCGATGCCATCCTCTCAAAATTTAAATTTGCATCGCGAAAGGAAGCGATCAGAGAATTGCACTTCCCTCAAACTTTACAGAGACTTGAAGAAGCCAAACGTCGATTAAAATTTGAAGAATTGTTTTATCTTCAATTGCGGCATTTGATACTGAAAGGAAATCGAAATCGATCTTATAAGGGAATTGTGTTTGAAAAAGTTGGAGCGCATTTTAACAATTTTTATACGAATTTCTTGCCTTTCGAATTGACTAGTGCCCAAAAAAGAGTCTTAAAAGAAATTCGGAACGATCTAAAAACTGGGTTACAAAGCAATCGATTGCTCCAGGGAGATGTTGGTAGCGGAAAAACAATTGTTGCGATGTTGGCCATGCTGCTGGCCATTGACAACGGGTATCAATCAAGTATGATGGCACCCACCGAAATTCTTGCATTTCAACATTATTATAGTATAGAGCCATGGGTTGCCAAGTTGGGCTTACGCATAGAACTACTTACTGGAAGTACCACCAAGAAAAAAAGAACACTTTTATTGGATCGTTTGGCTTCAGGCGAAATCAATATTCTTGTTGGTACACACGCATTGATTGAAAAAGATGTTGTTTTTAAGAAACTAGGGATGGTAATTATCGATGAACAACACCGATTTGGTGTTGCCCAGCGGGCGAAGTTGTGGACCAAAGGCAATGTCATTCCCCATATTTTGGTAATGACAGCAACCCCCATTCCAAGAACCCTTGCGATGACTGTTTACGGCGATTTGGATGTGTGTGTCATCGACGAAATGCCAGCAGGCAGAATCCCCATCATTACCGCAAATCGCCAAGAAAGTATGCGACCTGCCATTATGGATTTTCTGCGAAAAGAAATTGCCAAGGGAAGGCAGGTATATTATGTATTTCCCCTGATAGAGGACAGTGAAAAATTAGACCTCAATAGTTTAATGAGCGGATATGACATGGTCAGCGGGTATTTGCCCCCACCCGATTTTAAATTTAGTATTCTTCATGGCAAATTAAAACCTGCCGAAAAAGAAACTGAGATGCAAAAATTTAAAATGCACCAAACCGATATTATGATTGCCACAACTGTCATTGAAGTTGGCGTGGATGTTCCCAATGCCTCCGTAATCGTGATTGAAAATGCGGAACGTTTTGGTCTAGCCCAATTGCACCAACTCAGGGGTCGGGTTGGCCGCGGAAATGAGCAGAGTTATTGTATTTTAATTACAAAATCAGGATTGTCAGAAAATGGAAGAAAGCGCATCAATACAATGGTGAGAACAAATGATGGATTTGAAATTGCCAAGGTCGATTTAGAATTGCGTGGCCCAGGAGAGATTGATGGTACCAAACAGAGCGGACTATTGGAACTCAAATTGGCCGATATCCGATTTGATGAATCCATATTGATTGCCAGCAGGGTTGAGGCACAACAATGGTTATTGGGGGATGAACTCCTCATTAAACCCGAGAGCAAACCCATTCACCAAGAACTGCAGAAAATTCCCAATCGAACAGTTTGGAGTAAAATTTCTTGATTTTTTGCACATTGAAGTTAAGCAATCAACCCTATCCCTTAATTTCACGAAATATTTTATGAGCTTTTTTACAGAAATTGGTCGCTATATAATTTTCATGTCGTTTGTTTTCAAACGTCCTGACCGTAGAAAAGTGTTTTATAACATGTTGATGCGCGAGATGAATCTCATTGGCATAGACTCTTTGTTGGTGGTTGTGCTAATTGCCATCATTACCGGAGCTGTCACTACCGTCCAAACAGCGAGCCAACTAACAGCAGATACCGGATTTTTGCCCCCCAACTTATTTCCCTTAGAATTGGTTGGCTCGGTAGTAGGAAGTAGTTCTATTTTGGAATTGGCTCCCACCATTACGTGTTTAATTCTGGCAGGCAAAGTGGGTGCAAGCATTGCCTCAGAAGTCGGTAATATGCGCATTACCGAACAAATTGATGCGTATGAAGTTTTGGGAATCAACTCCGCAGGATTTATTACATTGCCTAAAATACTTGCTGGTATTATCGTGATTCCATGCTTAATTATCATTTCTAATTTTCTTTTAATATTGGGTGGTCTATTGGCAGCAAAATTGACCGGGGTAATGACCATAGACCAATATATAAATGGGCTGCGCAGTTCATTTGTTTCTCACTATGTAGAAGTCATGCTCATCAAAGCGTTTGTTTTTGCGTTTATCATCACCAGTCTCAGTGCATTCCAAGGATATTACACAAAGGGTGGCGCATTAGAAGTAGGTGAAGCGGGGACCAAGGCGGTGACTAGAATTTGTGTCACCATCCTGGCACTTGATTTGGTTGTAGCAAAATTATTCCTTTAAAATGATTCGACTAGAAGATATTAATAAAAATTTTAACGGAAAGTCTGTTTTGAAAGGCATTTCAGCGGAATTTCTGCCTGGTGTTATCAATTTAATTATTGGCGCCAGCGGAGGAGGAAAAAGTGTTTTGGTTAAAAGCATGGTGGGACTAGAAGTACCCGATAGTGGTAAGGTTTTTTTTAATGATCTAGACTTCCATAATTTAGACTATTCCAAAAAACAAAGCCTTCGCAAAGAAATTGGTATGCTGTTTCAAGGAACAGCGCTATTTGACTCATTGACTGTCGAAGAAAATGTTGAATTCCCATTGTTGATGTTCAGCAATTACAGCAAAGAAGAACGAATGGATAAAGTCAACAGTTGCTTGGCAAAAGTAAATTTGGTCAACGTAAACAAGAAATTTCACTCCGAAATTTCGGGAGGAATGAAAAAACGAGTGGGTATTGCACGCGCCATTGTCATGGATATTAATTATTTGTTTTGTGATGAGCCTAATTCTGGACTAGACCCCCTAACAGCAAGGGTTATTGATGAATTGCTCAAGGAAATTACCCAAGAATACCACATTACCACCATTATCAATAGCCATGACATGAAAACCGTCAAGGACATAGGTGAGCATATATTCTTTATGCACCAAGGACAAAAATGGTGGGAAGGAAGCCGGGAAAATTTGCCAATGGGCCAGGCATCAAATCCCGAGCTCAACGCGTTTGTGAAAGCGAGTTTTTGATACTTACGCGTTTGAGAATTAAACGGTTTGAAGCATCATTGGTAAGCCCCACTACCCAAGGATGAAAAAGTCGAATACTTTTGTCGTAATACAGTGGAATAACGGGCGCATCAGCCAGGATTAGTTCGTTGGCTTTTACAATCGCATTTGCGCGATTTTCTCCCAATTCAGAAACAATATTTCGGTATAATCCATCAAAATCTGTGTTCGAATAACGTGTATAATTCGGGCCATTGGGGGAATGATAAGGAGAGTAAAAACAAGCCAAATAATTTTCTGCATCCGGGTAATCTGCAATCCAAGATCCACGAAACAATTCAATTTTACCTTCATTGCGCAATTGGCGCAACATTCCACCCGTTTGAATGTCAATGGCTACCTTGACCCCAATTCTTCCCCAAGCTTCTTGCAGAAAAACGACCATATCCAAATAATCGGGAGTGGTACTAATGGTTAGAATGGGCTTTTGGGGTTGGCGAGCATACCCAGATTGATTAAAATACGCCTTTGCGCTTGTGATTCTTTGAAGAGAAGCTCGCTCCAATGAAACCAATGCTGGTTTTTCGAAAGAACTTGTTTTTAGGTTTTGGGTTTTAGCAAAGCGACTGGAAGCTGTATCAATTTGCCTATACTGTATTTTTTGTACTAATGTTGGCGGAATAAATCCGTGACTTCCGACATCCCCCAAGCCATTTCTGAAAAACCTGACCAACATCGGTTTATCAATCGCCAATTCCAACGCTTTTCGCAAATTTTTGTCCTTTAACCAATTGGTTTTATTGGGAAAATCCCCCATATAACAACCAATATATTCAGTATTCAAAAAAGGAACTATGATGGCTTTAAGTTTTTGGGAATATTTGGGTTTCAAAGTAGCCGTTTCTGTTAACAGCTCATCTTTAAATGACCCCTCTAACCCATTAAAAAAATCATAGGACCCTGCAATAAATTGCATAAAGGCTGTTTGTTTGTTCTTGACAAACGTTACATTCACTGCATCTAAATAAGGCAGACGTATTTTTTTGTCATCAAACTCATGGTAGTTCGGATGTTTTCTCAACACCAGTTTAATATCCTCTTCCCACCTACGCAAAAAAAATGGTCCTGTTCCTATTGGATGTCGACCAATAATTGAATTATCCACATTCATTTGTGCGTTAGAAAGGATAAAACCGTAATTCGTTGCCAAAAGACTTAGCATTGACGCTTCGGGTTTTAATAGATTCAATCGAAATGTAGAATCATCGATGGCTACAAACGCTTTTGTTAGGTCTTGATCGAGTTTTTCTGCAAAAATCCAGGCTCCAGGTGAGGCCAATAATGGATCTGCAATGCGAGAGAGACTATAGACAACATCCAATGAATTAAGTGGTTTGAAGGCTGGCTTCCCCTCTTTGCCTGGAAAACAAAAAAGGGCATCGCGACGCAAATGAAAGGTAATAGTTTTGTTTTGATTCGAAAATTCCCAAGATTTTGCAAGCGAAGGAATTGGCTGAAGATGCTCATCTAAATCGACCAATCCATTAAAAATTTGGGACACAATCCAAATTTCGGACTGCGATTTCACAAAAGCCGGATCGAGCGTCGTTACCGAAACGTCTTCATTGTAATGAAAAACCTGTAGATCAGATTTTTTATCAACATCTTTACACGAACCCATTGCGATAACTGTGAATAAAAGACAGCCCATCATGCGCATTAAATCTCCCCCGAAGGAAATAGATTTGTTGCTTGTCTTCTTATAAAAATAATTGTTTATCCTACGGTACACCAAATTGAATTTTCGTTCAACAAATGTATGGAAGAAAGCATAAAAATTGAGATTTCAAACACTTGGAAACCAACCCGTATCCAAACTCTTTAAACAAACCACAAAAAAACTGAAAAATAGCCGCATGGGAAAAATTATTGCCGTCGCAAATCAAAAAGGAGGGGTCGGGAAAACCACCACCGCCATCAATTTAGCCGCAAGTTTGGCCGTATTGGAATTTAAAACCCTATTGGTTGACGCGGATCCTCAAGCCAATGCATCATCGGGAGTTGGTTTCGATCCAAAAAATATCCGTTTGGGATTATATGAATGTTTGGTTCAAGAAATAAACCCAATGGATGTCATTCTTGCCACCGCTACCCCATTTTTAGATCTTCTTCCTTCAAACATTGATTTGGTGGGTGCAGAAATCGAATTACTCGAAATGCCAAACCGCGAAAAAATGATGCAGGGTGTTTTGAAATCTATTCAAGCCAATTACGATTTTATCATTATTGATTGCTCTCCTTCCTTGGGATTGATAACCACCAATGCCTTGGTGGCAGCAAATAGCGTAATTATACCAGTACAATGTGAATATTTTGCCCTAGAGGGATTGGGGAAATTGCTCAATACCATAAAAATAATACAAAATCACCTCAATAGATACCTTGAGATTGAGGGCATCTTGCTCACAATGTATGACGGGCGATTGCGCCTATGCAACCAAGTTGTTGAAGATGTAAAAACACATTTCCAAAACATTGTATTTGATTGTATTATTCAACGCACGACAAAATTGGGTGAAGCCCCCAGTTTTGGAGTGCCCGTCATTCACCACGATGCAGAAAGTAGGGGCTCTATCAACTATCTCAATTTAGCCAAAGAAGTGTTGGTCAAAAATGGACATATTAAAGCAAACCCAGAATTGGCATGAGCACTACAAAGAAAAAAACCCCCAGCCTGGGTCGCGGATTGAGCGCCCTTTTAGAGCATCATGGGACCGACATTACTGGCACGAGTGGAAGTCCGGTTGCTGGAAGTGTCTCCTTTATTTCCATTTCGAGTATTGAGGCAAATCCCTTTCAGCCACGAAGTGAATTTAATGAAGATGAACTCAAGGAATTGTCTGAATCTATTCAAATTCATGGCGTTATTCAGCCTATTACCGTTCGCAAAATGGGATTTGACCGGTACCAATTGATTTCTGGAGAAAGACGAACCCGCGCAGCACTCAACAGTGGATTGTCCCAAATACCTGCATATGTTAGGGTTGCCAACGACCAAGATATGCTCGAAATGGCATTGATTGAAAACATCCAACGCACTGACTTAAACGCGATTGAGGTGGCTATCAGTTATAAGCGCTTGTTAGAAGAATGTAATATCAAACAGGAAGAACTGGGTGGTAGAATCGGAAAAGACCGAAGTACCGTTAATAATTATTTGCGATTGCTTAAACTACCCCAACATATTCAACAGGGAATCAGACAGGGAAAAGTATCGATGGGTCATGCCCGCGCCATGATTAATATGGAAGATGCTGGTGCTCAAACCGAATTATACAATCAAATCATTGCCAATAATCTCAGTGTTAGAGATGTAGAAACATTGATTAAATCGAATCGGAATGGCAGGGAAATTTCTCTCGGATTACATGGAACAGACTGGGATCCTGAGATTGACCGAATCACCCTACTTTTTTATGAAAAATTACGGGCTCCGGTTCATCTTAAAGCCAGTGGTCGTGATAAGGGCAAAATTATCATCTCCTATAAAAACCAAGAAGATTTGGAACGAATTTTGGGATTGTTGAAATAACATGAAAATTTTTTATGCCATCGTAGTTTCTGTCTTCTCTGGTATTGTGTTTATGGAAGGCAAAGCGCAGTCTCTTTCGCATTCCACAATTCTACAAACAAATTCGGCATTGCCTTCACTCTCAAGTCCTGAATTATCGGTAGTTCGAGGTATCAATCCATCAATTGCGTCCTCAATGCAAATGAAGTTCTATTCAAGTATGGACCTTCAAGTTCTTCAACCATGTGCAAGTGGATTGAATCAAAATAGTATTTTAGATACTATTGCGGGCTTTACAAAGATTCATTCTCCCAAAAAAGCAAGCCTTTTGGCCATTTTCTTACCGGGTTCTGGACAAATTTATAACCATAAATATTGGAAAGCGCCTATAGTATATGCGGGTCTAGGAGGAAGTATATATGCCATTGGCTATTTTAGAAAACAAATGCATGTATTGAACGACAGCATCGCAAACATCTTTAAAAATAACAAAACCCCTTCTGCACAACTCACAGCCAATCGCGATAACAAGCGAAACAACCGCGATATAGCCATTCTGTTTTTGGCTGGTGTATATGTTCTTCAAATTTTAGATGCTACTGTGGATGCCAACTTTTATAAATTCAACATAAACCAAAATATTGGATTTGCAATCAAGGCAAATCCAAGCCATGCACTGGTTTTTGATTATCGTTTTTGATTTACTTGCAATGAATCGATTGGCGGAAATTCACAAATTCTTAAAAGACAGTCCAGACGACCCTTTTTTGCATTATGCCTTGGCGCAGGAATGTACCAAAATGGGAAACGTCACCATTGCACTTCTCGAATATTTTTGGCTTGCAAAAAATCATCCGATGTATGTAGCTACCTATTACCATTTGGGAAAACTCCTTATCGAAGTAGGCAAAAAAAAGGAAGCCATGCAATGGTATAATACAGGCATTTCCATTGCCACGCAATTAAAAGAACAACACACATTGAGCGAATTGCAAAGCGCAAAAATGAACCTGGAATATGGTGAAGACTAAACAACATCCTGAATAGATGTTCTGCCACTGATGTTTTGCCAAAGATTCAAGCCTCTTTCACAAGAGCGATTGGATAAGATACTATTGTCTGGCAACAAATTGATTGCTCATCTGCAAAGGTACGCACGAAAATTGTGCCGAAGTAACACCAAATTCACCACCGCATGATTGTTTATTAGTTTCGGCTTTGTAATTTCGAAAGCAAGCGAAGGACTTCTAAATATAGCCAAACCAAGGTAATCAACAAGGCAACACCCGCAAACCACTCCATATATTTCGGAGCACCTTGCGCAGATTGTTTTTCAATAAAATCAAAATCTAAAATTAAATTAAATGCCGCAATCCCGGCTATGAGGGCAGAAATACCGATTGACAAAGGGCTCGAGCTATGGTAAAAACTTTCTACACCAAACATCCCTAAAACGATTGTCAACAAATAGAATATGCCAACACCCATTGTGGCAAAAACGATTACTTTGGTAAACATTGGGGTTGCACGCAATAAACCTGAACGATAAGCCACCAACATTACAGCAAAAATTAGCAGGGTAATACCCACTGCATTCAGCACAATCCCATCATATAAAGAGTTAAAAATTAGTGATATAGCACCCAAAAAAACTCCTTCTGCAATGGCGTATACCGGAGCCAAATAAGGAGCCCAAGACTTTTTGAACATCATCACCAGACTCACAATAAAACCGATGATCATTCCTCCCCATAAAAAACTTCCAATGCCATTATTGAACATTTCACCCATTGCATTCTCAGAACTCGGAGATTCAAAGCGATTCCATAACAAAGCTGCAGGAATGAGCATCATTAAAAACAATACAAGGGTTTTGTTGATTGTGCCGCCTACTGTCATTTCTCCTTCATAGGTATCTACGCGGGAAGTGTCGAAGGTTTTTTCGGATAAAAAGGGACTGCTCATGGTTTATGGTTGTTTTTGATGGTTTGTATACACGAATATAATGCTTTATCGAATCAAATGCAATGTTCCTCCAGTTTGATATTGTTTCCCCCTAAAATCGGTGTATTGTAATTGGTATACATAGATTCCCTCCATGGCCGGCTTTCCCATCATTTCTCCATTCCATCCTTCCGTGGACGAATTTGATTCAAACACTTTTTCACCCCAACGGTTAAAAATATCCATGTGGAACAATTTGATTCCACCGGTAAAGGGTAAAAAGACCTCGTTCATACCGTTTCGGTTTGGAGAAAACGCATTGGGAATAAAAACAACGGGTTCATAATTAATCACAATGTCATTGCTCCAACTCACCCTGTCACCGTTGAGTTCATAGGCCTTGATACGAAAAATTTGTTGGTAATTGTCTTTTCCATTCGCAAAATCATCCCCTTGGGGTGATGGATAAGATTTGTACAATGCAAAGTCGGAAGTTCCTGGCAATGAACGGTACAAATCGTATCTGGCGATTCCAGCCATAAACCCAATATAGTTTGAAAATGATATGTTCATAGAGAACGAACCCGTTTTTAAACCGTTCAACAAGATTGAAGTATGGGCAGCACTGTACAAGGTTTCACCACAAAGATTTTTGGTGCTCACACGGTATTCGTAGGCCGAAATATCTGGACCAATGGTGTAATCGATATACAAGGTATCACGCACTTGAGCAGTGCCCACTTTGCTAAAACTTAAGCCGCCCGCAGGTCGGCGTTCTATGTCAATGAATCCAATATTGCGGGGGGCATTCTGCAATTGAAAGCGCAACCACATACTGCCATCAGGATTGGGGGGTGGGGCAATACTCACCCATTTTAGATCAATTGTTGAATTGTCTACAAATACTTCGGCCCGCAACGTGTCTCCGACACAACCTTTCTCACTTTTTTCTATCACTTGAACAAAACCAGGTGCAGCTGCCAGTGTCCAATCTACAATTATTTTTGTATCGGTCGCAGATGGTAATTTTGCAAAAGAACCTCCTCCAACAGACCAGCTAAAAGTACTGCCCGAGAGTCCAGAAATTGAATATTCAAAGCCCGAAATATTGGGAAAACACACCGCATTTTTACCCAGAATAGATTGGTTTCTGGGTTTTTGATTTATGGTAATGAGCGAATTTACCCATGGCCCTATACAGCCATTTCCCGAAATAGCACGAATCTTAACCGGGAAACTGCCAAATGTATCAATATTGAGGCCAAATTTCCATGTAATGGAATCGCTGCTTAGCGAGATATTAACGGCCAACCCACCAAAATTCCATTCGTACCGGGTTTTGGGTGTGGATTTGTCGGTGAGTGTAATATAATCGAGCGGTTTGGATGTTTGGCAAAGGATCAAATTATTGAGCGGTGGTATCACGGGAGCTCCATTCAGTTTGACGGTCAGTTTTGAAGGTGCAGATAGGCAAGGCAACTTTGAAATAGAATCATAGGCACTGGAAATTACCGATACATAACCCACTCCAACAATTCCCCAATCGATCTTTGCCTCTTCTTTAAAATACGGTCCAACAAAAACACCTCCCACTACATTCCAAAGATAGGTCTCCCCTTTTACGGGGTTCACTTTATAAAGAATCCCTTTGCTTAATTCACACAACTTATTGGGTCCTTTTGGCAATTGACCTGCCAAGGCATGATTTTTTTTGACCGTAAGCTTTGCAGTATCTGTGCATCCAAAACGATCTTTAACGATCACTTGAATAGTGCCTACACCCATAAACCCCCAGTCGACAGAAAACAATGTATCGTTTATATTCCGTGCATTGTTTGCACCTATGACAGACCACGAGTATTTCGCTTTCCAATATTTTTTATCCAATGAATATAAAATTCCCCGGTTGTTGGGACAAACCGAAATCGGGCCAATAATTCCACTGCCCGCCGGAGAACTAACGAAAACCCTATGGGTATCTGCAACACTACTACAACCGATTGAGTTAATGGCAAAAATACTAACCCAGCCCGGTCCCGACTTGTTCCAAAGCACTGTAGCAACAGCCAAAAAATTCCCCGATGTGTTGGGGCCCGAAATACCAGAAGAAATTATACTACCTCCTGAGACGTTCCATTTATAGGTCGTCTCTATTTTGTCGGTTGAAAATTGCGATTGTTGATTTAAACATACTGTGTCTAGACCAATAAGAATAGGCTTCGCAGGGGCCTTAATTAAATCAACTTGCAAAATAATTTCTTTAGAACATCCAAACAAATTTGTTATGGTTACAATAATTTTCCCTTTGTCGAGATTTCCCCAGTTCACTTTTACGTATTTGCCCGTATCTACCCCATCAATTGTTCCACCCGCTGCAGACCATTTATATTTTCGATTGGCATTGTACTTTATGATTTCATATTGCTCAGACTGTGAATTCTGACAAAGATTCACTTTGCCTTTGATGGTTTCAACGGGCAAAAAAGGCTTCACGTATATAAACACATTTTCATTCACAAATTTTGAAGGACAGCCGTTGTCGAAGGCTTCAAAAGTAACCCTGAATGGTGTGGAGGTATTGATATTACAATCTGGTGTCCAACAAAACTCACTTTCCACTTTCTTTCTGGCGCTATTAGATGCAGGTGTCATGGTTGCCTTGCTGCCTTTGTATCCATTGATTCCACTCAGTATATCTGCATAAGCCCTCAAAGTAATTACGTCGTTGGTATCTTTGGTATCACTCGCATTTACTTTTATACAAATTTTTTCTCCTGCCTCGACGAACCAACTTGAACTTCCACTTGCATAGCCAATTTTTGGTTTGTTGTTTATTCCGCAATTGATTGCCATAATTTGTAAATCCAATCTGACAAAAGAGATAGCAATGCGGTTGCGCCACTCTGTTACCTCAATCGCCACAGCATATCTACCCGCGCTGGGAGCCATATAGGTCGTAAGTCCATTAAAAGCATCAACAAAAGCATAGCCACTTTTCCCAAAGGGTATGTTGGGTCCAAATCCTTTGACATATTCAACAGTATCGAATTTAGACATGGGGTCGGGACAATTTAATACATCTACCCAGTTGGCCTGACCTCCCTGCCAAGGAGTTACCAGACGATAGGAAAGTGAATCACCGTCGGGGTCTAGTACCCGGTTGCGTATTGTGGTTGTATCTCCCGCACAAATAAATGGAACAGGTAAATCTAAAAAGTAGGGCGAACTATTTTGAATGGCAGTGGGAGGAATATAGCCATAGTAGGTCTGGCCTTGATAGGGTATACCACTATTGTCTATTAAGTTATTTTGTGTATTTCTACAACAGCGTTCCCATTTTAAATGGTATCCAGACAAACTGCTCGGCAAGGTTATGTTAACTTCATAAATACCCTGTTTTAGACAAGCTTTTGCTACTTCAGGACAAGCTGTATTGCCGACCGGATTAACAGATTTTTCACTCACTTTTTTGGCTTTGTATGAATTGTAAAAAGTGCGGTTATCGTTGTAAATACACAATCCCACCTCTGCATCAAATGGAACACCTCCATCGGTGGGGCTGCAATCACGGTATGCATAAATGGTGACACGAAACTGGCTGTTGGTTCCACTGGTTCCCAGAAAACGATAGCTCAGATATCCTCCCACAAGGTGGGTGGCTTGCGCGGTTGAAAAAACAAACGCAAACAAAATAAAAACAAGCCATTTTCTAATTCGCAGCACAAAAAAGAATCTCCTACAAATTTAGACAACTTTTAAGGCTAAAAAGTTGCAGGTAGTAGGGTTTGAAATGAAAAAACTATTTTCGCAGTATGAAATTCAATCCAGACTGCCTGCACTTCTTGGGCAATATTCCATGTAAACCCCACAAAGAACGGGGGTACCACTGTGATGATTGTATTGCATACACCCCTATCGAAAAGCGAATTCTCATCATCAAGCTGGGCGCTATGGGAGATGTTATTCGAACAACGCCTTTAATAACCCGATATAAAACATTATTTCCACAGGCGAAGTTTACTTGGATTACACTTTTTCCTGATATTTTACCCAACAATGAAATTCATGAAATTTATAATTTGGGAATTGAAGCAACCTTGTATGTCTCGCAAGTTCAATGGGATATTGCCATCAATCTCGATAAGGAGAAGGAAGCCGCTGCGTTATTAAAGATGGTTACCGCCAAAGAAAAATTTGGCTTCATTTTAAAAGATGGTGCAACTCAACCCGTCAATGATCTGGCGCAACACAAATTTGCAACGGGACTATTTGATGATGTAAGCAAGGCCAATACAAAAAATTATTGCACTGAAATATTTGAACTGTGTGGACTATCGTATGCAGGTGAGCCCTATCTACTCGACAATCATTCAGATAAAAATATCCTCTGGAATTTAGACCACGACAAACCGATTATAGGTTTAAATACTGGTTGTGGCGAAAGATGGACTACCCGATTGTGGAGTATTGAACATTGGATTGATTTGGCAAAAAAAATTGCTAGCGCAGGATATACCCCTTTGTTGTTGGGAGGGTCTCAAGAGCATGAAAGAAACCTTGCCATTCAAAAGGAAAGTGGCGCTCTGTATTTGGGACATTTCCCGTTAAAACCTTTTATCAATCTTATCGATCAATGCGATTTGGTCGTTACCCAAGTTACTATGGGTATGCATCTTGCTCTGGGATTGGGGAAAAAGATTGTGTTAATGAACAATATTTTCAACCCGCACGAATTCGACCTATTCAACAAAGGGGCTATTGTGCAACCACCCAAAACCTGCAAGTGTTTTTATAGGGGCAGTTGTATAGACGGCAATAGTTGCATGGAAACCCTCACAGCCGAAGTGGTCATGCAGCATGTAGAAAGCGTTTTACACAACACATCCCATTAACCACAATACATTGGGACTTTTCATTACAGATTGCAAATTTACAAGGAAGTCGCTATTATTGCAGCCCTTTATGGCGAGGTAGCTCAGGTGGTTAGAGCGCAGGATTCATAACCCTGAGGTCGGGGGTTCAATTCCCCCCTTCGCTAC
>SYIL01000031.1 GCA_005798825.1 Bacteroidota bacterium | reverse complement strand
GACCTCCGCCGTGACAGGGCGGCATTCTAACCAGCTGAACTACCAATCCGTTTTTTAATGGGTTACAAAATTAACCGATTACTTGCCACAAGGCAAATTTGTTTTCTGAAAATTCAAATGCGCTCAGAAATGCCTGGTTGAATTATTTCTGTTTGATGTTTTACAGGGCATGGGATAAAATTGGTATTATATTCGCCGAGACTATGAAAAAAATTATTCCGATTTTCTTCTTTCTTCTATTTTACGAATATTCAGCAAACGCGCAATTCCCCGCTATCACTAGCTATCATCAGGATGCAAATTCCCACGAACGCAACCGAAATATTGACGTTTCGCACATGTACCTCGATGTTCACTTTGATGCCCCCAAGAAAAAGGTGTTTGGAAAAGTTACACATACATTTACCTCCCTTCAAGCTTCCACCGATACCATTTTCTTTGATGGACCTGGTATCCAAATTATCAACGCATTACTCGATGGAAAACCCTTGCCCTATTTCAACAATCGTGATGGTATTGTATGTGTTACCAAATTAAAAAATGACTATAAAAAAAAGCATGTTATTTATTTTGAATACACCGCCAATCCACTAAAAGGAATTTACTTTATTGGATGGAATTTGGGAATAATTGATGACCCGGTGCACATGAGTCGCCGACAAATATGGACGCAAGGACAAGGCACCGATAACAGATACTGGATTCCTATGATAGACGATCGGGCCGACAAATACATTACCGAAGTATTTGTTCGCTTCGACAAAGAATACAATGTGCTTTCGAATGGTGCACTCAAATCCAAAACCACGAATCCCGATGGAAGTATTGGCTGGCATTATCTGATGCCCAAACCCCATTCTGGATATTTGCTCATGCTGGCCATAGACAAATATGCCGTTAAATCTAGTGTTACAAAAAGGGGAACCCCTATCCATTTTTGGTATTATCCCGAGCACCCAAGCCACGTTGGACCCACTTCTATTTACTCCGAAAAAATTATCGAATTTTTAGAAGACGAAACGAGAATCCCCTACGCTTGGGGGAGTTACTCGCAAGTGATGATTCAAGATTTTCTTTACGGCGCAATGGAGAATACCTCTGCAACTACCTTTGGTGACTTTTTCTCTGTTGATTCTCGGGGATTTTTAGATAGGAACTATATCACTGTCAACGCCCATGAAGCAACACACCAATGGTTTGGTGATTTAATTACAGGTCGACATGATGCCGAACAGTGGCTCCAAGAGAGTTTTGCCACCTTTTATCCTGGATTATTTCTGGGTTCAATTTACGGTATTGATGAACAAACATGGTATTACCGCGGGCAGATGAATGCGGCAATCGCTGCCGGCAAATTGAATTCTCTCTCTGTGAGAAATAGCGCTGCTGGTTCTTCTCGACACTATCCCAAAGGGGCATCTGTTCTTCACATGTTACGCCATGTGCTTGGAGAAGAAAACTACCGCAACAGTATCAAACTTTATCTGGAAAGACATGCTTTTGGCACAGTCGAAACCTGGGATTTGCAAAAAGCCATTATCGATGCAACAGGAATCAATATGGATGGGTTTTTTGATCAATGGATTCACCGCGGAGGAGAACCCCATTACAAGGTGGCCTGGCAAATGTTTGATGTATTCACAAACCCCATGGTTGAAATTTCCATAGAGCAAGTGCAAATGCAAGACCCAGTGGTTGGGCTATTTAAAATGCCCATCGATATTGCGGTTTGTTACAGTGACGGAAGCATCGATCGAAAAACCGCAATGGTAGACAAACTTCAGCAAAAAATCCGCCTGCCCATCTTGCGAAATTCAGAAATTGCAGTAGACACAGATCAATACAAATCTGTTGTTTGTGTGCTCTTTGACGAAGGCAGCCATGTTTTGAAACAAGTGCATTTCGAAAAGTCCGATGCCGAACTCCAATGGCAATTGTCAAATGCTCCTTCCATGATTGATCGATACGATGCATTGGTTGCATTGAAGAACCGCGGTCTTGGAACTGACTGGAAGAACGATTTACTGTCACATGCATTTGCAACTGAAAGTTTTCGTGAGATGAAAGCAGAATTGGCATCACAACAGTTAGATGCAGCTTTGAAAATCGGAATTGACAGTGCGGCTAAACTTGGAACCCTACTGTATCAGAATTCCATAGTAGAAGTTCGAAAAACCGTATTGGAAAAACTGCCCGCACATTCATCAACTCGAGATCTTTTTTTACATGCCTTAACAGACAGCAGTTATGGAAACATAGAATTGGTTCTTAATAAAATTTGGATGGTGCCTGACTTCGAAGCAAGTCATAATCTGATATTGGATAAAATTAAAGACCAAGACGGATACCTAAATAATATCAAAATAAAGTATCTCGAATTGGCATCAGAAACCTATAATACCCCTGGTGGAATGGAAAATGACCGCGCACAATATGTGGGTGTATTGGTTCGTATGACGAGCCCCTATTATGAATTCCGAACCCGAATAAATGCCATGAGTGCACTCAAACGACTCAACTATTTGGATGAGCCCTTTTCTGAGAATCTCTACGACTGTGTCTTGGGTTTTAATGGCCGATTGGCACAACCAGCAACTGAATTGATTCAGTATTTTAAACAACAAACCGCTCAAAAGAAAATATTGCAATTGTCGCTATCAAAACTGGTTTACAGCAAGCAATTTAGCAATGAACAACTCAAAAAACTGGATTCCATTATCCAATAAAAAAAAACAATTGCGTTTCCACAAATACAATGGATGCTGCAAGTACTCATAAAAAATGATATTCGGAAATATGGGTTAATTTTGGCCAATTCCTTTGATTTTTGGCATTAAATCCATTATTTAGCAACTCTTTAAGATTTGATTGCCTAAGATAAACTCCATGAACAATGCTTTCCTTGAAATGCGACATACATATTCTCGATTGACCCGAACTCTCCTTGCACTCATTATTCTGTTTGCAAGTTCATGTAAACCCAAATTTGAAGAAGGGGAAAAACTTTTCAAACAAGGTTATTACAGACAAGCAGCGGTTGTGTTTGAAGAATTTTCCAAATCGAGTAAAGACAAAAAAAAGAAAGAAGAAGCCGTTTTTTTGGCTGCCGAAGGCTATCGATTGTCGGACGAATATGATAAAGCGGTTCGGCTTTATGAAAAAGCGTTAAAAAAAGATCCCAAAAATACAAAGGCCCTATTGATGCGTGCCAATTTGTTAAAAAAGATGGAAATGTACCGCGAGGCGATTGATGCCTACGACACATATCTTCAAGAAGTACCGGGCGATACCATGATCGAATACCGTAAGGAAGGATGTGAAATGGCCCTTTCTTGGACACCCGACAGTTCACAATTTGTCGTGCAAAATTTTAAAGAAGCAAATACCAAATCGAATGATTGGTCGCCCATGATTGCGGGAAAAAACGATGATGTACTGTTTCTGGTATCTGACCGCGAAGGAGGAGATGCCAAACGTTTGTATTCTGGAACTCTAGAACATTGGACCGATGTTTGGGCCATGGAGAAAACCGGAAAAAAAGGGAAAGAAAAATGGGGGCATCCAATTTATAAAGGGAAAACAGATAAAATTAGCACCAAGTTCAATGATGGTCCCATGACTTTTGATAGCAGATTTTCTACCTTGTATATTTCGCAATGTGGAGGAGAAAGGGGCAAATTTGAAAAATGTGCCATCTACGAAGCCAAAAAAGTAGGCCCTGAATGGATCCTAGGAGACGTGCTCGACTTTTGTAAAGAAGACAGTTCTCATAGCTATGGGCATCCCGCTTTGAGCGCAGACGGAAAAACCCTGTATTTCTCTTCCAACCGCGAAGGATCTTTTGGGGGGTTTGATATTTGGGCAGTAACATACAGTAAACGATCAAAGTCATGGGGAAATCCCGTCAATTTGGGACCTGATATCAATACAAAGGGAAATGAGTATTTCCCCTATTTACACACCAATAAAAAGACCAATTACCAAAAATTGTATTGGTCTTCTGATGGATGGCCTAGCTTGGGTGGTTTGGATATTTATTCAGCAGAAACCAGTCCTGAAATTACTTCGTGGAAAGAACGTGAGAACCTCCGTGAGCCTATTAATTCTGGTGGTGATGATTTTGGTATTACCTTCATGGAAGGCAATGCAAACAAAGGTTTTTTTACCAGTAATAGGGGTGATCGTAAAAATAATGACGACATTTATTCCTTTGATATTACTCCCATTGTAATAACCCTTCGCGGAACCATTACCGATTGCAATACCAAAAAACCCTTAAAAGGTGCAACCATCATTATTACCAATGACAGAGATACTACCAAGTTGGTTTTGAAAGCCGATGAGAAAGGCATGTATACCGCCACCTTACGTGAAAAAACAAAATATGTTATCGCATCAAAATACCCAGAACTTTACTATTTTGAAGCCACATCCGTGCAACGTACAACATTTGGAATTCGTTTGACTACTGAACTAGTTCAAGATTTTTGTCTCGAAAATGCATTGGAAAAGATTATCACTTTACCCATTTTTTACGATTTAGACAAATCATTCATTCGTACCGATGCAGCTCGGGTTTTGGACACATTTGCCGAGACCGTTTTATTGCGTTACCCCAAATTAATTACCGAGTTGGGTTCACATACCGACTGCCGTTCTAGTTTTGACTACAACGTAAAATTGGCACAAAGGCGCGCTGATTCTGCCCGTACGTATCTTATGAAAACCTGGAAAATTGATTCTTCTAGAATTGTGGCTCGCGGTTACGGCGAAACCCAACTCATTAATGATTGTAAATGTGAAGGCACAAAAATTTCTGGCTTTACACCCTATATAGAAGGCAAAACAAAGAAAATGGTTGTTGAAAAAGATGCCATCGGTACCGTGGTAAATAGCTATTACGAACGTTACAAGCCCTCTGAAATTTCATTTATTGCTGATTCTTCTGGTAAAAATTTACTCCCCTATGTAGCCTGTGATGAATTCCAACACCAACAAAACAGAAGAACCACTGTGCGTTTTGGATTTGAAAATCAGATCTCTCGCGCTGTAGTTAATCAAGATATAGACATTAATAACACCAATATCGGCAAACAAGAACGCGACAGTGTAAAAAAATCTGAAGCCGCCAAAACACTTGTCGCAGCATTGGATATCTCCTATGCCGTGCATGCCAAATTGTCTAGCACATCAGGAAAATCTACAATAACAGCAATGGTTTTAGACAAAGAACCCACGTTATTTACTTTTGATTTTAATGGAAAAAATACTGCTGTTACAAAAGAAGTTGCAGCTGCTTGGTATAAGTCGAAATTGATACTAAAGAAAGATTTTTTAGAAGGCGGTGAAAAACTGAAAGTTGGAAAAGTGAAAATGCCAGGCACCAAATTCATCATTGAAAAAATGAGCATCGGAGATTTTGTAGTATCCAATGTACAATTTTTAATCACTGACAAAATAGACCAACCTGTTTTGGGTAAAAATTTCTTTAAGGTATTTAAACCTGAGTCTTATCTCACGGCTGATGAGTATATTTTGATTCCAAAGAAAGGTCCAAAGAAGGCCAAAGTTGAAAGGGTTCCCCGACCAACAAAAAAGCCCAAGACCAATCCGGATGGTAGTTCGATTGACGGAAATCAGGATAGTGGCCCTTCAGATGATACCGGAATCCCCAAAAAGGATAAGAAGAAAAAGAAATAATCCCGTCGGGTTTGTTCAAAGAATTGATTGTCGAATGCGAAGTAACTTCAGCATCAACGCTTCAAATTGATGTAGTGGAAGCATATTTGCCGCATCGCTTTTTGCTTCGTCTAAGCGTGGATGTGTTTCAATAAATAAACCATCACAGCCAACCGCAATCGCCGCTTTGGCGATGGTTTCGATGAGTTGCGGTTTCCCACCCGTAACGCCACTTGCCTGATTGGGCTGCTGCAGACTATGGGTAATGTCCATCACCACAGGACAGTGGGTTTCCTGCATGGCAGGTATATTTCTGTAATCAACGACAATATCTCCATAACCAAACATATTGCCCCTTTCTGTTAATAGTAAACGATTATTTCCGCTATCTATACATTTATCAATGGCATGTTTCATCGCATCCGATCCAGCAAATTGACCTTTTTTAATATTAATCCATTTCCCGGTTTTGGCAGCTGCCACCAATAAATCTGTCTGGCGAAACAAAAAAGCAGGGATTTGTAGCACGTCTGTATACTCGGCGGCCATAGCAGCTTCGTCTGCCTCGTGAATATCTGTAAGGGTTGGAATATCAAACTGTAATCCGATTTCTTGCAAAATTCGCAAGGCTTTTTCATCGCCAATTCCTGTAAAAGAATCGATGCGTGACCGATTGGCTTTTCGATAGGAACCCTTGAAAATTAGCGGTAATTGAAGTTTGTCGCAAATCCGAACCAATTGCTCTGCAATCTCAAAAGTGATATCTCTACCTTCAATGGCACAGGGTCCTGCAATAACAAAAAAATGGTCAGTATTGGCAACCTTTATCTTGGGAATCACTGGAATCATGTCTCAAAGATACACAACTATGAATTTGTTGACCCAAAAAAACGATGCTTGCACCAATCCTATCCCCATGGGGTTAAATTTGTTATGCCTTTGTAAAACGCACAAGTGGTTTTATGTGCATTTTTACATTTGCTGTTATACAACACACTATTGATTCATTTACAACTATGATAGATAATTTGTATTGTTTTAGAGGATGGAATCGCACATCTATTCGGCTTGACTCAGAGATTATTGATCGGCAAAATCATAGAGATTCTGGATTCCATTGGCGGAAAAATGTTGACCTCCGTGGTGGGGTCGATATTTGGGGCTTAGTTGCGCAATTTGGAAAAGATTGGATATCCCACATACTTTGGATGTGTTGTGTTCTACTTTTTCTTTTTGTAAAGACATTAGATGCTCAAGTATACTCAATTCCAACACGATTTTCTGCATCTCCCATACCCCCAGAACCAGATTATTCTAAAGCCACATTTTGGAGTGCCTTGCCCACAAAAATAGACCAAGCAGACCAATACCCTAGAGGGTATAATGAAAACCAATCTGCGGCCAATGCCGACGTTTTCTTTGTTCATCCTTCAACATTTATAAAAAAACCCAAATCTAAATACTGTTGGAACCGAGACTTGCGAGATACCACCGCCTATAATTTGATTGATGATAGCCCTTCAAAATTTCAGGCAAGTGCTTTTAATTTAGCCGCTAAGGTGTATGTTCCCAGATACCGTGAAGCCCACTATTATGTATTTCTTACCCAATACAAAGAAGACAAAATAGCCGCACTAGACATTGCTTACAGCGATGTAAAAACCGCATTTTTATATTACCTCGAACATTTTAATAATGGTCGACCCTTTATCATCGCATCGCACAGCCAAGGCACAATTTTAGCCGCACGTTTATTGAAAGAACACATAGTGGGGAAACCCTTGCAACAGAAACTTGTAGCTGCTTACCTTATCGGAATGCCAGTCCCGACAGATTCATTGCCTGGTTTACCCGTATGCAAAAACGATTCTGCTACGGGTTGCTTTGTGAGTTGGTGTACTTATGAGCGAGATTATATTCCACCCTGGTATCCACTGGCATTGGACCGTGCTGTTTGTGTTAACCCCATTAGTTGGGAATACAACCAAGATTTAGTCGGAAAAGAACGGCATTTGGGTGCGGTATTAAAACCATTGGATAATCCCTTACCACATATTTGTGATGCACAAGTTCATGGTGGGTTGCTTTGGGTTACAAAACCCAAATTTAAGGGGAGTATATTCTTTCGGAGTAAAAATTTTCATAAGGGAGACATCAACCTATTTTATCTTGATATCAGATTTAATGCACTCCGAAGGGTTCAATCATTTCAAAAAAAAAACCCTGAATAAGATGCAGCACCAAACAAAAATTATCGGAATTGTATTGGCTGGGGGAGAAAGCCATCGCATGAAATCTGATAAAGCCTTCATCGATTACCACGGCAAACCGCAATACCAATTTGCCGCAGGATTATTAGCCCGTTTTTGCGAGGAAATTAGAATTAGTTGCAGATTTGAACAGCCTATTGATTTTAACCCTTTATATGATGACCCGTGTTTTTTAGATCAGGGGCCACTTTCAGGCATACTCACCGCGATAAAAACCTACCCTAAAGCACATTTTCTGGTTTTAGGCTGTGATTATCCCATGGTAGAATCGCAGCATCTAGACTGTCTACTCAAAATCGGAATAGCCAAAAACACATCTGCCGCCTACCGCCAACCCAAGACAGGTTTCTTAGAACCTTTAATTGCCTTTTACCACAACTCAGATTTAAAAACCCTAAGCAGTTTTTCTAAATCCGAGCACAGTTTACGCAGATTTTTAGAATACTGCAATACCACCATTATCGATTTAGAAGAAACAAAGGCCGATTTTTTGCAAGGCGTTGATGATGAAACATCGATGCAAATACTCAAGTCTAAGTTGCGGATTTCAACTGTAAATTGCCAAACCAATTCTGCCAAGTCCTAAAACCCAGATTTGAAAGTTATTGAAAAAATCCTGCCCCATGTCAAAATTTAGCATTTCGCCATCAGAAATTATTCGCATCGAAAATGAACAATCAAGGGTTTTATCTGATTTTGTTTGTGTTGAAGAACCCTTGGAGATACGATTGGTTTATCTAGAAAATACTTGCGAAACAGAAAAATCCATTGCGATTACCATGCGCACCCCAGGTCATGACAAAGACTTGGCATTGGGTTTTCTCTTCAATGAGGGTATTGTTTCATCCATCACCGATATGATTTCAATTCAAGCAACAGAAAACCATGCAAGTCCAATACCCCCGAATCCCATCCAATCTTCTGGTTCTTCCGAGAATCAAGCATGTGAAATTTCGCAAACAACCCCTTTGGCAAACAACCTATTGCCACCCAAAAATCCCCATCAAAATGAAATAGGATCTATTGTTCGTTGCAAATTGGCTGAGGGTATAATTCCCAAATTACATCAATTGGAACGACATTTTTATACCACGTCCTCATGCGGCATATGCGGAAAGTCATCCATAGAAGCGGTTCGGATAGAATGCAGAATACCGCTAAAACAAACCAAATGGACTGTAAAACGAAATACGCTTTTTGGCCTGCCCCATACATTGGCGAAAGCACAAGAAAACTTCTCCTATACCGGAGGATTACACGCATCGGCTTTGTTTGACTTACAAGGAAAATTATTGCTGGTTCGAGAAGATGTTGGTCGACACAATGCCCTCGACAAGCTCATTGGCGCCTCTATTACATTGGGTAAAACAAGCCATTTAGACCTTGAAATAGACAATGGCAGAGCCTTCGAATCAGAAAATGACATTCCAAAATTTATTATACCTCCCCCTACCCATGAAGTCCAAAATACCTTTACCCTTCCTTTATCACAACATATTTTGTTGTTGAGTGGGC
This sequence comes from Bacteroidota bacterium, assembly GCA_005798825.1. Classification (GTDB taxonomy): domain Bacteria; phylum Bacteroidota; class Bacteroidia; order NS11-12g; family UBA955; genus UBA955. The sequence continues at coordinate 3,231 of SYIL01000031.1, read as the reverse complement.
GGATCTCATTTGAACTGGTCCAAAAAGCTGCTATGGCGGGTATTCGACTTATCTGCGCCGTGGGCGCACCATCTAGTTTAGCGATTGATCTCGCCGAGGAACTGGGCATTACCCTTATTGGATTTCTCCGAGACGAACGCTGTAATATTTATGCGCATCCCAACCGAATCGAACATTGACTTTTTACATATTTCATACCTTCTTCACAAAACAAATGAAAAAAATGGCGAGAATTCAGATGTTATTCGCCTTCGATTTCAGTCTCATTCCCTATCTTCGATTAGAGATCGCCTATGAAAATTCGCATCAAAGGAAATTCAATCCGTCTGCGTGTAACCCAAACTGAAGTCCTAGATTTTGCCAAATTGGGCGTGCTACAAGAAACCACAGAACTTCCGGGCGCATCATTGGTATACCGACTTCAACGAAGCAAATCACTTCAATATATGAAAGCCGATTTTTCAGCAAATACACTTACAGTCTATATCCCCGAGTCCATGGCTAGTCTATGGGTAAATAACAATGAGGTGGGTTGTGCATTTAATATGCCCCTATCCAATGGAAGAGAATTGGCGTTGTTGGTAGAGAAAGACTTTGTTTGTCTCGACAGTAGCGCCGAAGACCAATCCGACAATTTTCCCAATCCAAATACAGTATGTTGAATCCATTCACTACAAACCCTTGAGTTCATACCCAATTACAGCAACTTAGACCATGGCAAAAAAATCGACTACAGTATTAAAATCGAATGCCATTTCGATCGAAAATCCTGAAACCTTGTTAAAAATAAGACTCAGTAAACCCAGTAATGTGGCAGCTGGAACCCTGGGGGTTAAGGTTGCCGTTCAGCATGTTTTAAAAGAAATGAACCCCGTAAGGGGGGTGAAAGCTTTGCTCGCACTCAACCAAAAGGGTGGGTTTGACTGCCCTAGTTGTGCCTGGCCCGACCCCGATGACGAACGATCTTTGATTGGAGAATATTGTGAAAACGGAGCCAAAGCCGTTGCAGAAGAAGCAACAACAAAAAGACTCACCCCCGCATTTTTCGCTTTGAATAGCGTAGCAGAATTGTCTAAACTCAATGATTACGAAATAGGAAAGAAGGGCCGCATTGCACAACCCATGTATCTGGCTGAAGGAGAAACCCATTACAAGCCGATTGCTTGGGACACTGCATTTGAAAAAATTGCCCACCACCTCAATAGCCTATCATCACCCAACGAAGCAGTATTTTATACCTCTGGGCGGACCAGCAACGAAGCAGCTTTTTTATACCAACTATTTGTGCGTGAATTTGGTACCAATAATTTACCCGATTGCTCAAATATGTGTCATGAATCAAGTGGTGTGGCATTGGGGGAAAGCCTGGGAATTGGAAAAGGATCGGTAAAACTTGAAGATTTTTATGCAGCAGAGGTGATTATTATTTTAGGTCAAAATCCCGGAACCAACCATCCGCGAATGTTAAGTGCATTGCAAAAAGCCAAAGAAAACGGGGCTTGTATTATTTCTGTAAACCCATTGCCCGAAACCGGACTAATGGCATTTAATGATCCCCAAACCATCAAGGGTGCATTGGGAATCAAAACAAGGCTTACGGATATATTTTTACAAGTAAAAATTAATGGCGATTTGGCCTTTTTACAAGCCCTCGAATATTTGCTACTACAATCCGATTTACTCAATCCTGGTGAAGTTCTCGATCATGAATTCATCGCGTCCAATACGATGGGTTTCGATGAATGGAAAAAGAATTTGCTTGCACAAGATTTACAAGGGTTGATACAAATGTCTGGCCTAAGAGAATGGCAAATACAAGAAACCCTTGAGGCCATCAAAAATAAAAAGAAAATCATTGCTTGCTGGGCGATGGGTCTTACCCAACAAAAAAATGCTGTGGATACCATTAAAGAGCTGACCAATCTTTTACTAATTAAGGGAAGTATTGGGAAAAAAGGGGCTGGAACTTGCCCTGTTCGGGGCCATTCAAATGTTCAAGGAGATCGAACCATGGGTATTTATGAGAAGCCATCAGCACTTTTTTTAAACACTATTGAACAAGCATTTGGATTCACACCCCCGCAAGAACATGGGTATGATGTGGTAAATTCTATTCACGCGATGCACAAAGGAAAAGCCAAAGTGTTTTTTGCGATGGGTGGTAATTTCCTGTCCGCCACACCAGATACCCAATATACCGCCGATGCCTTACAAAAATGTAGTCTTACGGTACAGGTGTCAACAAAACTAAACCGCAGCCATTTGATTACGGGAAAAGAAGCCATTATATTGCCTTGTTTGGGTCGAACAGATTTGGATATTGTCAATAACGAGTCGCAATTTGTAACCTGCGAAAATTCGATGGGGGTAGTCCAAATGTCAAAAGGTATGCTTAAACCCGTTTCCAAGGATTTGCTGAGTGAACCAATTATTGTATGTAAACTCGCCGAGGCAACGATGGGGAAACGATCCGTATTGCCATGGAAACAATTCGCCTCGCATTATGACCATATTCGAGAGGCGATTCAACAAAGTATTCCAGGATTCGAGGAGTATAATAAACGATCTCGTTTGCCAGGCGGATTCTATTTGCCAAATTCAGCGAGAGACGGCAAATGGAATACCCCCTCTGGGAAGGCGCAAATTACAATATCCAAAGCGTTACCGATACAATTAAAAGACAATGAACTCATGATGATGACCATTCGAAGCCATGATCAATTTAATACCACAATTTATGGCTTAAACGATAGGTATCGTGGAGTAAACAACGAACGTCGGGTAATTTTTATGAATCCAAAAGACATACAACGCCTGGGTTTTAAAGCTGGTCAATTGGTAGATTTATACAATAATCATAGTGGTATCGAACGCATAGCTAGAAAATTTATCATTGTAAGCTTTAACATTCCCTTCACTTGTTCTGCAACCTATTTCCCTGAAACCAATATATTGGTTCCCATCGATTCGGTAGCTGAAAAGAGTAATACCCCAACCTCTAAAATGGTTATTTTGCAATTGCGTGCCCACAAATCTCTGGTAAATAAAGCCTAGCATAAACAATATTGAGAAAGCCATTTCTTATTAAAAACCCCCTTTTACAAAAGTGTTTTCTCCTTATATTTGCACTCCTTTAAAGGTAGCCCCTCCTACGCATCTAATACCGGCAGAAGTGGCCTTGGCCAATTCCATCAGTTCATCGGGATGTAGCGCAGCCCGGTAGCGCACTTG
>SYIL01000030.1 GCA_005798825.1 Bacteroidota bacterium | reverse complement strand
TTAACCAACAGAGCGTGGGTGCCAAATTTCCACCTGCTACTGGCTGAAAACTGAATCCCAGCATATTTACCCCCACCTTCAAGATTCACAGGATACCAAGAATTGCCACCAGGCACCCACATTATGGGTTGATCTAATGCGCGATAATACGCCGTAACCTCTGTTGAAATAGACCCCCGCTTGGCAAAAATTCGCCGCATATCTAAACCCCCTTCTGCACCCCATCCCCTTTCAGGTTTAAGTTCACTCGGAATAGTTCCGGTAATCCAAAATAAATCATTCAAATTTGGCCTACGAAAACTGTTGTGGGCATTGGCTTTAATACGAATCCATTTCGAAGTGTTATAACAAATTGACAATCCTGCGGTGGGCACCTTTTCATGCCATTCGTAACGGGCATTAAAAACGGCAGATAATTTATGTTTTACCCAATTCAGTCCCAATAATGAGGCAGGTAGTGTTCTATTCACCCAACTCAAATAGTATTCTGAGTTTGCCTTTTGGTATTGTATATCTGTTCCCAAAAAACCATTCCAATTGCCCCATTCTTTAAATATCTCACTCTGAAAATGCAATGTTTTTGCAAGGCTTTTACTTCCAACTTCAAGTTTGGGAGTTTCGAAATATTCAATTCTATCTTTTATATATGCTATGCGATGAGTGGCAGACCAAGATTTATTGGCTCGGTATATGTATTCTAGTACAGACCGAAAATTCGCGTCTTCTTGTTTTCCCAATGGCTGATATGAACCCAAGGAAAGACCCAATTGCCTTTGCATGCTCACCCATTCACTGACTCCTTTTAAATAGTGTTTGCCTTTGCGATAACCCAAAATATTCCGCAACAGTCCTTGCTCGCTCAGTGCATTTTCCATTCGGCGCACGGGAATTTCAAGACCCTTGTCAGCGAAGGTAAATGCGTTGGAACAATCAAAACGAGCCGCTGTGAACGCCATAAACCAATGTTTGTTTGAAACCCCAAAGTCTGCTCCAAAATTGCGTTCCCCAAAACTACCCCTAGACAAAAGTATTTTACCACGAGATGTAAATTTGTTTTGTGCGCCAAATTGAGCGGTATTTCGCATAAAAATTGTTCCCCCCATGCTTCCACTTCCGACGGTTGGGGAATTTCCCCCATCAACCAAAAAAATATCGGAATTGCCCCAAGTAAATATGGTATTGAAATCCGTCATCCCCAACATCACATTGTTAACAGGTATACCATTCCAATTGACTTGGGTCTGATTGGCATCGGCTCCACGACGAGAAATTGTACTCGAGCCAGTAATTCCATATTGTTTAAAAAATATCCCTTGGTCGTCGAGGGCATCTGTGAGTGATTTATTGTCATCATCAATCTGAATCGTCCGAACAACCCGACCGAGCGTGGCAAAATTCAATCTTTGTCCATAGATATGAACCGTATCCAGGGGATTAACAGAAGCAGGGAAATGCTTTTTATTGGGGTTACACATTGAATACCCGGCGACTGGCGAAATCCAGATTTGATCCGAATCCCCTATTGTTTGAATAAAAAGTGGGCTTGGCTGCGCCACCACAATTTCTGAATGCAGTACTTCCAAATCACTGGTTATCGATTGCTGGGGCAATAAAAAAGTATCCTTTTGGGGTTCTATCCCCCCAAAACCAGAAATTAGCGATATGACGCACAAGGCAAACATAGTTTTGCATTGGCAAACAAACGCGAATGAAACGGTTGAAGGAAACTGGACGATGGCCTGTCCTTTTCCTCGCCGCGCCTCTATTCCCGAAAGCGTGCACTGGGTGTTATTGGGCAGGTCTTCTGACTTCTCCACCTTAGGCGCCTTCCCATTTCTTGAGAAATAGTGGCTTAGATGCCTAAAATATAAACCAACACTGGGGTTGATTTGGAGTTACAGCTGCGGGTACAGTCTCGGTTTTACACCGAAGTTCCCTTTTCATCGAAGTGAATTTCCTTTCCACATTCGAACCTAACAACTGAGCGAAAGTAGGTATTTTTTAAAGATTCTGCAAAAAAAATATGCTGTGCAAACATTGGCGATTTGTTAAAGAAAGTCGAACGAGTGTTATTGATTACCCGTATTTCTGATTCGACAAAAAAAACGATAACTTTCAGTTGAATACAATAATCTTATTTCTTCTTTTTAAGCTTATCACCGTCATTGATTGTCTTCGCAATCGACATGCTTGGCCCAGAAACAACCTCGTCACCAGCTTTAAGGCCACCAAGTACTTCATAAAAATCCAAATCTTGCACACCTGTTTTTACCTCTACTGCTTTGGCCTTGCCCGCATTGTAAACGAAGACCCAGGTTTGAACCTCCCGTTTTGTTGTTGAAGTTGTAGTTGTAGCTTCATCTTTTTTTTCTGTAAAAAATGGATTGCGGGTGGTTATTGCTGCAATTGGCAGGGAAATAACTTTTGTGCGTGTGATGGTTTTAACATCAACGCTGGCCGTCATACCGGGCAAAAAAGCTTGTTTTTTATCCTTTTCCAAATCACTGTAACTCGAGGGAAGTAGGCGGATTTTTACGACAAAATTGCTAACCTGGTCAGTCATATTTTGGGCTGCATTAAACACCGCAGAATTGGCGATTTCCATAACAATACCCTTGAAAATTCTTTTGTCGTAAGCGTCCACCTTGATATCTGCACTGTCACCTTTGTGTATGCGCACAATGTCATTTTCATTGATATTAACTTGGACTTCCATAACATTCAAATTTGAAATACGCATGATTTCTGTACCTGCCATTTGGGCGGTTCCTACAACACGTTCTCCTTTTTCACTCGTGAGATGTGTGATTGTTCCGGATGCGGGCGCGTATATACTGGTTCTACCCAAATTACGCCTACCTTCCTCCAATCTGGCAGCAAAACTCTGCACGGTATATTGAGATGCCAATACCAATTTTTTTGCGGCCTCAAAATCTGCCCTTCCAATCTCGAATTGAGATTCAGCATTTTCCCATTCTTGTTCTGAAATGACTTTTTGGTCGTGCAGCAATTTCTGTCGACGATAGTTAAGTGCCATTTGTTCACTGGATGCTTTGGCTTTAATGAGTTGCGCTTCACTGCCTTCCAAAGAAGCTTTTGAATTGTCTAAATTGGCCTTTAATTGCGACATGGCTGTTTCATATAACTCTGGATTGATGCGTAAAAGCAATTGGCCTTTTGTTACACTATCACCTTCTAAAACAAACATGTCTATGATTTCACCACTCACATCTGCACTAATTTTAACCTCACTTTCGGGCTGTATCTTTCCAGTAACACTTACAATTTCTGTAATGGTTCGGATGGCTATTTTGCTTGTTTCTACTTCTAACTCTTTGGTTCCACCTTTAATAATTGTAGCCAGCACAATCAAAATAATCAGACCTAAAAATGAAATTAATAGTATGCGTTTCTTTTTCATTGTTATTTATGGGTTTTAATCGAGTTGTAATCTGCTATCGGGGGCATAAGATAAAAATCCAGTACTAGGCGTCTGAAACTGCGCTCGTATTTGGCAGAAATAAAATTTTGATACGCATTTACATAATTTGTATTTGCAACTTGGTATTCAAAATAGGAAGCCGCTCCGGCATTCAGTCGCTGCAAAACAGACTGTTCATTTTGTTGTTGCAAATCAACATTTTCTTTATTTGCTAAATATCTTTTATCGGCATTTAAATAATTATTATATGCCGACAGAACCTCGTTTTCGATGGCTTGTTTGGTTCTTTCTAGATTTAATTCAGCTCGATTCCATGCGAGATTGGCATTTTTTAACTGTGTATTTCTTTGCAATCCACTGTAAATTGGAATGGTCATATTTAAACCCAAGGACTGTCCAAAATTGTCACCCAATTGATTGCGAAATGCCTTGGTTTGCATCGAATACGTATATTCTGGTATCTCTACAATCTCATTGCTACCCTGTACCCTTCCAATTGGCGTGAACCCGGAAATAGAGTAACCATCGATAAATTTGGCATTGCTGGAGTATACACTTCCCAAACTACCTCCGAGACTCAGTATTGGGAAAAGAGCCCCTTTTGCTGAACGACAAGCATACTTAGCAGCAAAGCAGCGGTATTGTGCCGCATGATAATCTGGGCGTCTTTCAAGGATAGTATCAATTAATTCTTGGGCATTCAGGGGAAATTCAGTCGACGACCAAGCAAAATTTTCCATGGCAGGCTCGAAAGTCTGTGTAGCGGGTAAACGAATCAATTGTTTAAGATTTTGTGAAGCACTGATTTTGTTGTTTTGCGCATTGGTCATATTGGCTAAATCGGAAGCGTATTGTGCCTTTAACGACAATAAAGCACCCTGATTACTTCCACCTACATCATAAATTTTTTGTCCACGTTCCAATTGTAACTTACTCCCATTCAAAACACTTGCAGCTGCTATTTCTAATTCATTGGATTGAAGCCACAAAACAAAAGCTGACGCCACTTGAAGGGTTACAGAAAGCCTGATCGATTCTAAGTCGGCTCCAGATGCCATCCAATTCTGTTTGGCTTGTTTTCGCGCATTTTGGTTTTGCAAACCATTAAACAAAAGCAAAGAACCCTGTAATTGAAAATTATTGCTACCGATTGTTGATTGAACAAATTGATTGGAAAAACGATCGATACTTCTCCCAGACTGGTAAAATTGGCCAACAGAACCACCCAACTCTGGGCCAAAATTGCGGGTAGCCTGTTCAAATGCCAATGCCGCTTGTTCCTCTGATAACATTGACAATTGAATGTCTATGTTTTGACTCAATGCCTGCTGAATACAACGCTCCAGTGTCCAATCGGAAATTCCATCAGCGAATGCAACAGGTTCTAAATTGTTGTTATTCCTTGCGGTTGACTGACCCATAGAAATTAGAGAACCCGAAAACGACAGAACGGCTAAAATTCGAAAAATCCAATTTTGCATATTTACAAAAGTAATACCTTTTCGTCAATGCTATTGCTGAACTCGATGAACTTAAACAGCAATCCGACAACTGCTATCCTTGGCTATTTAAAAAGTGCCAAACACCGCATGTATAAAAAATGGGTTGGAGAGCGAATATGGTCATTAGGTCAGCATTGATATTGCATAGTAAAACCCAATAAAATGAATTCATCATAAATAAATATTGATGAATACATCGAAAAAAAAACGCATTTTTTTATATAAAATGTGCATAACTCTTCTGTCCTGAATTAGGCAAATACCCAGTCCGAATCTTACTTTGAAATCAGGTTTTTTACAATGCAGTCTTACGAAGTTGAAGCACAAATAAAAGCCCTTTCTGATGAACTTAAAGGACTCAATTACCATTATTATGTTTTGGCTGAGTCTGTAATTTCTGACCTTGAATTCGATCTAAAAATTAAACAATTACAGGCCCTTGAATCGGAGTTTCCACAATTCGCTTTAGCAGACAGCCCAACCCAATTGGTGGGGGGGCTTGTTATCGACGAGTTTAAAAGTGTTCCTCACAAAAGAAGAATGCTTTCTTTAGGAAATACCTATTGTGAAGAAGATCTCAATGAGTTTGATGAAAGGGTTAAAAAATCACTGGGTATTGATGAAGTAGAGTATATCTGCGAGCTCAAAATTGATGGACTTGCAATCTCTTTGTTTTATGAAAATGGCATATTGACTCAGGCCCTAACAAGGGGTGACGGATTTCGAGGGGATGATGTAACAGAGAATGTAAAAACCATTCGCAGCATAACAAAAACTTTGCACGGAAATTATCCATCTTCCTTTGAAATACGGGGTGAAATTTTTATGCATCGAAAGGGATTTGAAAAACTGAACTCAAAGCGCCGTGAACTGGGCGAAGACGAGTATGCCAATCCCCGCAATGTGGCAGTTGGTTCACTAAAGATGAAGGAAACTGCAGGGGTTGCAAGACGCCCGCTGGATATTGTACTCTACCATTTCCTAAGCGATAAAAATCTTTTTGAATCACACCAAGAATCATTGCAAGCAGCCCATTCCTGGGGTCTAAAAACAGCAGACCACAGCAAAATTTGCCAAGGGATGAATGGGGTATTTGATTATTTGCATACTTGGGAAACTAAAAGAAAAATGCTGGGATTCGACATCGATGGAATTGTTGTTAAAGTGAATGGGATTCGATTTCAAGAAGAACTGGGTTTTACTGCAAAAGTGCCTCGATGGGCGATATCCTATAAATTTCAGACTGAAACAGCCACATCAACCCTGTTGGCTATTGTTTTTCAGGTAGGAAGAACCGGTGCCATTACCCCTGTAGCTGAAATTGCCCCCATTGTTCTTTTGGGAACCACTGTAAAACGGGCAAGCCTGTACAACGCAAATGAAATTGAACGCCTCGATATCCGACTGGGAGATACCGTTTTTGTTGAAAAAGGAGGTGAAATCATCCCCAAAATTGTAGGCATCGATTTCACGAAACGAAGCGTCAACTCAAGAGCCTTTGTATACATCGATCGCTGTCCAGAATGCAATACCCCCCTTAGCCGTGATGAGGGTGAGGTAAATCATTATTGTAGAAATCATGATAATTGTCGGCCCCAGGCGATTGGGAAAATTGAGCATTTTTCTTCCCGCAAGGCAATGGATATTCAAAGTATCGGAACTGAAATGGCCGAAACCCTGTATACCAGTGGATTGGTAAAAGACCTCCCAGACCTATACGACTTACAATTTGAGCAATTGACAGCACTCGACCGCGTTGGAGACAAAACCGCACACAATCTTTTAGAAGGTATTCACCAGAGCAAATCACAAGTCTTTGAGAGAGTGCTTTTTGGCTTGGGAATTCGTTACGTTGGAGAAACCGTTGCGAAAAAACTGGCCATGGCTATGGGAAATATAGACAATCTCCAAAAGGCAGATTTGGCCGAATTGGTTACCATAGATGAGATTGGAGAACGAATTGCTGAATCTGTAATCCAATACTTCAAAGACCCCAATCACATCAAAGGAATTGAACGCATGAAATTGTCAGGGCTACAATTTAGCACTGTTCCAAAAAATAGTCTTGGTAAATCCCTTTCTGGAAAAACAATGGTTGTTTCAGGAGTTTTTGCAATATACTCCCGGGACGATATTACGCAAATAATCGAGTCCTATGGGGGCAAGGTAGGCAGCAGTATTAGTAGTAAAACCGATTATTTAATCGCAGGGGAAGGCGTCGGTCCGTCAAAATTGGCAAAAGCACAGCAATTGAGCATCCCTATAATAGACGAATCAACTTTATTAACCTTGATCAAATGATAAAAAATGCTTCCACTCTGTTCAATCGACTGATTGCGGCATTTAAGCCCAATAGAATCAGACAATTTGGCAAACTGCATTTTTCTCCCAATTTCAAACAATCTCGGATATTTGTATTGGCTTGGGACAGCAAATTAACTTTATCCGATAAAAAACATATTGCACAGTATATAGAATACCTCAAAAATGAAGGAAAAAAAGTCGTGCGTATTGTATATTTCGATGTCAAAACCAAAGATGATACCCCCCTGGTACCCGAGGTCAATACCTTTCATATTGGCAGATGGGATTTCGACCGCAGTGGATACCCAAAAGGCGTTGAATTAAAAAACATTTTACGCCAAGAAATAGACTTTTTCATTTCTCTCGACCTAGTAGGTGAACCTCATTTTATCGGAATGGCCACACTCTGCAAAGCTGCTTGCAAAGTGGCTTATCTTGAGCAAAATACCCTGCAAATTTTTGATGTGCTGCTCAAACAAAATGAGAAGCAAGGAATGAAGCAGTACCTTTGTGATCTAAAAGAGTATCTCAATAAACTAGGATGAAAGAATTAATTGGAACTGGAACCGCCTTGATCACACCTTTCAATGTTGACTTAAGCATAGATTTTATTGCCTTGGAACGAATCATTGAACAGCAAATTGCAGGTGGAACAAACTATTTTGTTATTTTGGGAACGACCGGAGAAAGTTCAAGCCTAACACAAGAGGAGAAATCTGCGATTATTGTCCATATCAAAAAAATCAATAACGGCAGATTGCCTTTGATTTTGGGTGTTGGAGGAAACAATACGGTGCAAGTTGTCGAAGAATTGAAAACGCGCTCCACCGAAGGAATTTCTGGCATACTAAGTGTTTCCCCTTACTATAATAAACCCAACCAAGCGGGTATAATTCACCACTATACAGCACTTGCAAATGCTTCTAATTTGCCGGTCATTTTATACAATGTACCCAGCAGGACTGGCAGCAATATGACTGCAGAAACGCAATTGAAATTAGCCCAACATCCCAATATTGTAGCAACCAAAGAAGCGAGTGGGAATATGGAACAAGTCATGGCCATCTTGGCTAATAAACCCAATGACTTTCTGGTTATTAGTGGCGATGATGCCCTTACTTTTCCGATACTTGCCTGTGGCGGATTGGGTGTTATTTCTGTAATCAACCATGTTTACCCAAAGACCTTTTCTGGTATGGTTCAATCAGCACTGAAGGGAGATTGGGAAAGTGCAAAAAAAGCCCATTATAAGGTTTTGGAAGCTGCCATCGCAATTTTTGAGGATGGAAGCCCCGGGGGGATTAAAACCATGCTCAACGAATTGGGCTTGTGTGAAACCACCCTGCGATTGCCATTGTATCCAGTCAATGATTCTGTGAACCAAAACCTGCGACGCTTGGCAAAATTGGCCTACTAATCTCCTGTAAATAACCATATGAACCCAAATTTAGATCCCCATGCCGACAACCTTGATAATTCTGAAAAAGAAATTGAAAAGGTATTACGCCCTGCGGATTTTAAGGATTTTACGGGGCAAGAGAAAATTATTGAAAACCTGAAAGTATTTGTACAAGCGGCCAAATTGCGTGGTGAAGCCCTTGACCACATATTGCTTCACGGCCCTCCTGGCCTAGGCAAAACAACCCTTAGCCATATTGTTGCAAACGAAATGGGAAGCAGCATGAAAATTACCAGTGGGCCTGTATTAGAGAAACCAGGTGATTTGGCTGGATTGCTTACAAATTTACAAGCAGGCGATGTTCTGTTTATAGATGAAATTCACCGTTTAAGTCCAGTCATTGAAGAGTATTTATATTCTGCTATGGAAGACTATCGTATTGATATTATGATTGATACCGGCCCAAATGCACGCAGTGTGCAAATTGCTTTACAGCCCTTCACTTTGGTGGGCGCTACTACCCGAAGTGGGCTGCTAACATCTCCTTTACGTGCGCGTTTTGGTATCAATTGCAGACTCGAATATTACGATGCACAAATCCTGACAAACATTGTAAACAGAAGTGCCAAGATACTCAATACCCCAATCGATGGTGAGGCTGCGTTTGAAATTGCGCGCAGAAGTCGAGGAACACCCCGAATAGCCAACGCGTTGCTGCGTCGTACCCGTGACTTTGCCCAAATAAAAGGAGAAGGAATTGTCACAATCGACATAGCCAAATTTGCTCTTAAGGCACTCAACGTCGATGCCAATGGATTAGATGAAATGGACAATAAAATTTTACGAACTATCATTGAGAAATTCAAAGGAGGCCCTGTTGGATTAAATACAATTGCAACCGCTGTAGGTGAGGATGCAGGCACAATTGAAGAAGTATATGAGCCTTTTTTGATTCAGGAGGGTTATTTACAAAGAACCGCCAGAGGAAGAGAGGCAACCTCATTGTCTTACAAACATTTGGGCAAACTTGACCACCGATATCCCGGTGGAGGTACATTGCTTTAATGCCTATACTAGCATGCTCAAAAAACGGCTTTACAATGTTTATCAGCTTATGATTTTTATACCAAATACGGCGAAATTAACGGTAAACAAGGATACCCAGTATTTACGTGGACGAAGGAGTCGATGGATGTAAGAACAAAAAATTAACTATATGCTATTTATATCGGGTATACACAATGGGTATTTTAAACTGTGATGAATAGCGATAGAATCAAACAAATGTCTTACAAACACGGGTTTTTGGCTTGTGGAATTGCAAAAGCAGAAAATCTAGACTTTGAATCGCATCAATTAAAAAATTGGCTCGATATGGGATATCATGGGGAGATGGCTTACCTAGAAAAGCATTTTGAAAAAAGAACCAATCCAACAAAATTGGTTGAAGGTGCGAAATCAATACTGTGTTTGGCCTTTAATTATTTTCCTGAACCCCGGAATAAAACAGATTTTAAAATTGCGCGCTATGCCTATGGCGACGACTACCACACTGTAATCAAAGAAAAATTGTTTGCCTTGATGGCAGATATACAAAATGTAATACCCAACTTTGCGGGAAGAGCCTTTGTAGACAGCGCGCCCGTAATGGAAAGACAATGGGCCGAAAGAGCCGGCTTAGGTTGGATTGGGAAAAATAGTTTGATTATACGCAAAGGTGTTGGAAGTTATTTCTTTTTGGCCGAAATCATTTCCAATTTAGAACTGCAAGCCGATACCCCCGAAACCGATCATTGTGGAACCTGTACTGCCTGTATTGATGCCTGTCCCACCCAAGCCATTGTTCAATCTCAGGTGATCGATTCTAGACTTTGTATTTCATACCAAACTATAGAAAAAAAAGAACCCAGTACACTGTCTGTTGAGGATAGTCAACGTTGGATTTATGGTTGTGATATCTGCCAAGAAGTTTGTCCATGGAACCGCTTTGCTGAGGCAAACAAAGAACCGAAGTTTGCTCCCCGTGATATTGTTGATTGGTCATCAGAAGAATGGCGAATTGCATCGAAAGATTTATCGCTTATCCAAAAACAAATTAAAAGAAGTGCTATGGAACGCGCGGGTGTAAAAAAGATTGCAAGTCAAAGCAATGCTCAACTTGATTCGACCCTACCCCAGCAAGGATAAAATAATGGCTGGGTTGTGAAACCACTGTAACTTAAAATTTTGAAAAATCTCCTTGACTTTTGCTACCCAATACGTTTCCTTCATTCAATAAAATTGAATTTGGGCGATGTGCTTTTGCTGAAAAGCTATGAAGTTGAAAAATCGAAGGTTTGGAAATTCTGAAGCCTAAAAAATACGTTTTAAATCTTACCCATTTAATTCCATTAATGGAAGATTAATGGTAAATGTAGACCCCTTATCTAAAATCGTTTGGTACGAAATTTCACCCCCCAACTGTTCTATAATTTTCTTGGATATACCCAATCCCAGACCCATTCCACTATTTTTTGTACTGAAATTTGGGCTGAAAATTTTATCTCGAAATGTTTCAGGAATCCCTATGCCATTGTCGGATATACGAATGTCTACCCGCTTCATTTTTACCGATATCGTCACAGAAATTACCCCGATTTCTTTCTCCGGGATAGACTGAACGGCATTCTTCAAAATATTGGTAAATACCCTTACCAATTGCAATGGGTCGGCTTTAACCAACACCGGACTTCCGGGAGCAACCCATTGTATTCTTAGACTACTTTCTTTTTCAATCAAGGCCACTGCGTCTTGGATGACCAATTCGAGCTTCACTTTCTCCAATTTGGGATCGGGCATTTTGGCAAAAGAGCTAAATTCTTCAGCCATCTGGCTTAAAGAGTCAATTTGGCGGATTAACAATTCACTGGTTTTTTGAATTTTGTCTTTTAAGTTTTTATCATCGTTGGTTAAGGAAGTCTGTAAATGTTGAAGCGATAATCGCATCGGTGTTAAGGGGTTTTTAATTTCATGGGCTACTTGTTTTGCCATCTCCCGCCAAGCACCCTGTCTTTCACTCTCACCCAGCCGATCTAAACTATTATCCAATTCAATAATCATCTTGTTATACTCTTTTACCAGCAAACCAATTTCATCATTTTTATCCCAATCGAGTGGCTGGTTTCGTTCACCAATTTTGAGTGAAGCCAGCTGATTACGAATCAAATTCAAGGGCAAGGCGATACGTTGAGCCAGTAAATAGGCAATGACTAACATAATGGCAAAAACCAAGGCGAACAAATTGATAATTGTAACTGCGTATTCGGAAATCTCACGATAAAGATCCTTTCTATTCGTAAAATATGGTAAATTCAAATATCCCCGCACCTCCAGATCTTTATTTAACAAAGCCGTGTATGAAGATATGTAATCCAAATCACCCAGTTTCTCGTTCAAAAGGAAAGTTGACATCCCATAATTATGCATTTTTTCGAATACAATGGGATTCATCAAACGACCCCGAACACTTTCTTCAATCAGGCGGTCGTTCGTCGTAACCAGGAGTGTTCCGTCTGTTCGATACAAGCTAATATCGGTATTGTAGTATTCAGCCAAATCGTATATCAAACCTGTTTGGTATTTGTCAAACACCGCATCAATATTTATTTTACTGCTGATTTTAGATGCGATTTCACTGCCTTTTTCCCGTAAATCATCTTTTTGCGTTGTGGTGTAATTACGAATAAAATAGTTTACTGTCACAAACAGCACCACCAAGAATGTTGCAAATACTATCCATGTTGCGTATAGCTGTAGACGACTACTAATGAATAACTCCGCCCGATTCCCCAGAGGCATACGACTGCGAATGTTTTTGAGTACTCGCAATTTGGTACCCGTCAACTCGCCCATGGAAATGAATCGCTGCTGAATCCAAAGAATAAGATAATACAATAAAATCAAAACAATACCTCCCAATACCAAAAAGGTAAATCCTGTGAGTGATGTAATAAAATCTCCCTTGGTTCTAGAAAGTATAACCGTATTGTTGTTCTTGTCTTTTAACACAAAATGACTTGTACCACTTGTATCAAAAAAACCCTCAACATGAGAAAAATTGTTCTTTAATGCGTAATCGAAAAAACCATACGAAAAGTTAAGGCGATTGTTATTGTAAATCCCGAAGCTATATTTATTATCTGCAAAGACTGGCTCTAAAACCCTGGGGGTAAAAACACCAGACAATCTCCCTTCCATGGCGTTAAAGCGCGGCGTTAAAATCACAAATAGCACTCCAAAATATCCTTCCTGACTCGAAACATCGAATCTGCCTATATAACTCCCTTTGAGCTTCAAATTACTGACTTTTACAAAATTGGAAGTAATTGGGATACAACTTTCGCCCTTGAACAATTGTTGAAGGGACCAATAATCATAGGCATTCTCAAGTCGGTAACTTCGTCCGAATGCGTTGTAATCCAAAAAATTTAACTCAAAATTATTGCTGTACGAACCAAAATACAATTCCCTAAGCCGTTTTTCAAACTCAGCCTTTGTTTCATCAGTACAGGTGAAATAATCCATAATTCCCTTGTCTTTCAAGAGCATATCTTGGGTTTTTTTGAGTAATTCCACTGTTTCAAAATCGGCTCCTTCCAGAATTTTTTGTGCAAAAATTCTACGGGTTTGTCTTTCTTTAATCCCTGTTTCAATTCCAAAAATACTGCTAATAAATACCCCCGCTAAAACTACCCGCAACACTACTCGAAGCCAGTCTTGGCGAAGAGATAGCCACCACTCAAGAATCAACCAAGTCACAACAAAAGTTAGCCAATAATACAAAACCTGGTTTGCTGATTCCTGTGTATATAAATAAATAAACGGGGGCACAGCCTGTGCAAAAGAATAGAGTCTTCCGACCCAAACTTTTTCTCGGTGAAATGCTTTCCAAGCTGCTCCGTAGATGCGATAAAATACCAACCATTGGAGGCCTAAAGCAACTACAGCAATAAAAGAATAGATGTCCAAGCGATGAAACTGCTGGAAATCCAAATTGATTTTACCTGCATACACCAAGTCCACACCATTGTGCAAAATCAATATCAATACCCATAGACTCAATTGCATCATCACATTGGCAAGAATAAATTTACCCCTCAGATTTGAAGACTGCTGCACCTTGTATTCTATCCAACGCAAGACGCTTCCGACAACAAACAAGGCCAAAATTGTGTAAAAAAGAAATTCACCAAGACTAGCCAATCCAAATTTTGAATAAAACACTTCGGGCGAAAAAATAGATGCAGTTTTTAATGCGCTCAAAGTCTGTTGACTTTCAAAAAATGCGTGAAGGATTAACCAAGCAATCGCCAATGCAAACACAGCAATAAGATGCGAATTTTCGAGTTTGAAAAAAGAGAAAATAGCCATGCTCATCAGCAAAAACCCCAATAAGAAAAGAACATCAAACCAAATGATTGCCTGGTAATTATTTACTACCAAGTAAAGCAATTCGATACCAGTTAAAACCAAGGGCGTACTGTTTTCTAATGGGTTTCGGGAGATTGTATATTCCGTTATTTTATTATCTGGATTCGACTGTGATTGTCTGTATGAGATCTTTCTCGCCTCTAAAATAGGCAACGCATAAACAAAGGATCGATCTTTATGCTGTTTGTAATAGAAAATGACATACCAATTGCCTTGTTTTCGCAATTCAACTGTATTGTTTGCATTGGGAGAAACTTGAAAATTTTGGGTTGTCCAAAAAATGGGATTGCGCATTTCAAATACAAAAAAGTCTATCCCGTGCTTTTTTAATTGACTCGTTTTGTTCGCATAAACCTCCCAAGACAAATCTGAAAATTCTTTTTTTACAGCGCTATTTTTTTGATTATCGGTAGTCTCAATAGAAGAAATAATCGAATCTACTGAAGCAATTACCTTGTTTGCATTCAGAACCAATTGTTGGATACGGTTTGCTTTGTTAATAATGGCTTTTTCTGCACCCAAATTCTGCTCGCGAACCATTAATATCTGGCCACTCACAAGGAAAATTGTTCCAAGAAATAGTAGAATCGTATTGCGGTTATACCTGTTCATAGCCTATAAATACGAAGTAGTTACGAGGTAATTTAATACATAATCTTGCACAGCATTGTCTAGAGTGTAAAAATGTGCCGTATATCCTGCCTCTCGTAACCGACGAATGTCAGCCTTGGTATGGTATTGATATTTTTCGCGAATATCTTCTGGCATTGGGATAAAATCGATGATTGGATCAATACCAAGAGCCTTGAAGACAGCATGAGATAAGTCTAAAAAAGTATTTGCCTCCCCAGTTCCTAAATTATAGAGCCCAGGATTCTTGCGATTTTCCATAAAATGTATCAAAACCAACAACACATCTTTTACATAAACAAAATCACGCTCTTGTGCGCCATCTAAATACGATGGATTTAAGCTTGTAAACAAACAGACACGACCATTTTTTTTAATTTGATTGTAGGCATGATAAACCACTGAAGCCATCCGATTTTTATGGTATTCATTGGGACCAAAAACGTTGAAAAATTTAAACCCCGCCCAAAAGGGTGGGGTTTTTTCTTGCCCCAATACCCATAAATCAAAGGCCTGTTTGCTGCGACCATAGGGATTTAACGGTTTCAATCGTTGGATTCTATTGGGCTGATCGGAAAAACCTTGCTTTCCATCTCCGTATGTAGCAGCCGAAGATGCATACAATAAAGGAATACTATATTCAACGCAGGCATTCCACACTTTTTTGGAATATCCAAAATTTAACAATTCGAGAATATCTTCATCTAATTCTGTTGTCTTTGTTCTGGCTCCAATGTGAAAAATACACTGGACTTGATCTGCATTTAATTGCAACCATTCAAAAAAAAATAATCTCTCCACCCTTGCAAAGATTGATTTTGAATCGAGATTATGGCGTTTATCACTGTCTCCAAAATCATCTACTGCTACCAATTCTCCAAAACCCAATCTTTCCAATTCTCCCAGCAAAGCTGAGCCAACAAATCCAGCTGCTCCGGTAACTACAATCATTACAACAAACCTACAAATATTTTTAACTTTTTGAAACAGAATCAATACAGATTAGAAAACAATACACCAATTTAAGTTGTGGTTCGGATGATTGCACCAATTCATCCTACAAATCGGAGTTTCTCCACAATTGGGCAAAATAAATAGGGTATTATTTTGGGTCATTTTCAACAATTCGAATTCCATGATTAACCCGTTTTCCCCTATAATTGCAGTAAGCATGCGCAATAAAAATCATACCCTTACACTATGGATTATCGCTTCGATGATTGTAGGAATAATTGTAGGCGAATGTATTCATTCATTCTACCCAAAAGATGCTGTATTAATTGGCTCCTATTTCAAAATACTCACCAGTATCTTCCTTCGCTTGGTTCAAATGATAATTGCTCCATTGGTCATCACAACCTTAATCGTCGGTATTGCTAAAATGGGTAACTTACAATCGGTTGGAAGGGTGGGTGGTCGGTCTTTATTGTGGTTTTTCAGTGCCTCATTGGCTTCGCTTTTGTTGGGTCTTTTGTTGGTGAATTATTTTCAACCCGGTGCTGCGCTCAAATTGGACATGCAGACGATCGACACTCAATCAGCATCGGAATTAGTCGGGAAAACCCAAAGTTTTTCGATACAAAATTTTATTGAACATCTGTTTCCAAAAAGTGTTTTTGAAGCACTTGCAAGCAATGAAATTCTTCAAATTGTAATCTTTTCAATATTTTTCGGCGTGGCATTGACCCAATTCGGTGAAAAAGGAATTGGGATTGTAACCATGCTCGACAATGTGAGTAAAGTTATTTTGATTTTGGTGGGCTATGTAATGTGGTTTGCTCCATTGGGTGTTTTTGGGGGCATAACTGCCATCATCGCTGCAAAAGGACTGGGAATTTTGGGCGTATATGGATACTATATCGCCACGTTTTATGTTGGAATAGGCATTCTTTGGATATTGCTTTTATCGGTTGGTTATTTGATTTTAAGAAACCGCCTATTCTTGCTTCTTGGACACCTCAAAAACCCACTGATCATCGCTTTCAGCACCACGAGCAGCGAGGCAGTTTTCCCAAAACTTAGCGACGTATTGGAAAAATTTGGTTGCCGAAGGAAAATTGTGAGTTTTACCTTGCCATTGGGCTATAGCTTTAACCTCGATGGGAGTATGATGTACATGACTTTTGCTAGTATTTTTATTGCCCAGGCTTACCAAATTCATTTAGACTTGGGAACCCAGATAACAATGCTTTTGGTATTGATGCTCACATCAAAAGGAATTGCGGGTGTTCCGAGGGCTTCTTTGGTTGTCGTTGCCGCTACGTGTTCCATGTTTAATATTCCGGTGGAGGGGATTGCATTGATTTTACCAATCGATCATTTTTGTGATATGGGAAGGGCCATGACAAATGTTTTGGGCAATGGTTTGGCCACTAGCGCAATTGATCAGTGGGAGAAAGAATAATCTTTAAATATTGATCCCCATGAACAACTACCCTATTCAATAATTTGATGGACGAGGTTTCACTCTGGACAAATGAACTTCCCCGCAAGGAAACACCTGAAATGATTCAGGCTGTGATGGTTCAAATTGAAAAAGATTTTTTTTTGGCTCAATTTTTCTTTTCTCTGGGTTTGCACAAGTCTCTCGAGTCCTTGCTTCCTGAAATTGTATCGTGTATCGAAAACCTTAGATTCAACAAACCAGCACTGTGGATGAAGATAGTAAATCGGGTGGATCTGAGTGAAAAACAATACCTTTTTGTGCAAAAAATGGGCGGCCCGAGTTCTGAAAATATGGCCAAAGCTGTTGTTTTGAGGGAATTTCAAAAAGTTTATAGCCGATCTCAATCCACTTAGTTTGGTTATTCAAATTCATTAAATGAAATTTGTAGGACTATGGAATTAAAAGACATTATATCCGTTACAGGTATGCCCGGACTGCATAAAATATTGGCTAAAAATAAAAATGGATTTGTTTTGGAATCCTTAATTGATGGAAAACGTTTTGGAAGTACTTCCAGACAACGCTTGAGTAATTTAAGTGAAATTGCCATGTTTACCGATGATGAAGAAGTGAAAATGGGCAAAATACTACTCTCAATCAAGGCATTGGATGATACCAATCAAGTTATCCCAACCGCAAAATCCAATGATCTTGAAGTAAAAGCATTTATGGCGTTGGTTTTACCCAAATACGACAGAGACCGTGTGTACACCAGCGATATGCGAAAATTGTTTGCTTGGTATACACTCCTAAAAGCCAGTGAATTAGACTTCGCTAGCTTAGATAAAGCTGATTCGGGTACAGAAACTCTTGAAACCGAATCTGCCAAATCTGTGGACACAAAGAATAAAAAACCCTTGTCAATGTCAAAAAATACAGCCGTACGAAAAACTTCGGTCGGTGTAAAAACAAAAACAACCACACCCCGTAAAATGGGAAGCTGATTGGGTTTATTTTGTTTGTCCAAAAATACCACGGATGGACCAAGAAAATAGATTTACATGAGACCTTGCAAACAGTCTACACACGCCTATTTGCAAGCTAAACTATTTGGTTCTGCTATAGATTGTAATTATATTTTTTTCTGTAACCCAATACCATAACTTAATGAAAAGCACTTTCATACCCGATCCTTTTATTGTTCTTTCCAAAGACAATGTATTGCCTCTGTATCGAGAATTACTGAACCGCAAGATCAAATCTTTAACTGAATTTCGCCAATTCCTACTCGATGTTAGTGATTTAGACAGCGCCCTCTCTGAGGATTTGGCTTGGCGCTATATTAAAATGACCTGTGACACACAAAATAAAGCACACGAATCATCTTATCTCAATTTCATTCAAGAAATACAACCCCATCTTTCGCCCCTCGACGATCAACTCAATCGCAAAATTGTTGAATCTCCCTATGGCTTGGTATTGAAAGAAAGCAATCAGGCTGATGCGATTTATATCCGTGGTCTCCAGGGTTCAGTTGATATTTTTAAGGAAGAAAATATTCCATTGCAAAGTGAACTGCAAACCTGGGCGCAAGAATACGCTGCCATTCAAGGCAAGATGTCAATAGAATGGGAAGAAAACACAATTACCCTGCAACAAGCAAACAATATTTTAATCCAGACCGATCGCAATAAACGCAAATCGGTTTGGCAATTAATCCAAATTCGAAGGTCGCAAGACACCAATAAATTGAATGTATTGTTTAACAAAATGGTTTTGCATAGACATCAAATTGCACTCAATGCAGGGTTTGCCAATTTTCGTGACTATATGTTTAAGGCCATGGGGAGGTATGATTACACCCCTGAAGCATGTAAAGCATTCAATAATAGCGTTAAAACAATCGTTGTGCCCATGCTTAAAATTCTGATGCAGCAACGAAAGGCTTTCATGAAACTCGATGTATTAAAGCCATGGGATACCCAAGTTGACCCAATGGGTAGGCCTCCCTTAAAACCTTTTGAAGGAGGTTCTGAATTATTGTCCAAAAGTATACAATGTCTAGACCGGGTTGATCCATTCTTTGGAGATTGTATTCGCAGTATGCAAAAGCACAACCTATTGGATCTTGACAGTAGGTTGGGTAAGGCACCCGGTGGGTATAATTATCCCCTGGCCAAAACAAATATGCCTTTCATTTTCATGAATGCCAGTGGTAATTTGAGAGATGTTGAAACATTGGTTCATGAGGCCGGACACGCCATCCACAGTTTTCAAATGGCCGCATTGCCATTGAATACATACAAAAACACCCCTTCTGAGGTGGCAGAATTGGCAAGTATGGGTATGGAATTGCTCACAATGAATACCTGGGATGCGTATTTCGATGATAAACCCTCATTAAAACGGGCCAAAGCCGAACAACTTGAGGGTATTCTTGCCACACTTCCTTGGATTGCCCAAGTCGATTCTTTCCAACATTGGATCTACGAGAATCCAACACATAGCACCAATGAACGAACCGCAAAATGGCTAGATTTATGCGCTGAATTTGGCAGTGGCGAAGTAGATTATAATGGTTTAGAAGACGCATTGGCCCATTCGTGGCACAAGCAATTGCATATTTTTGAAGTTCCATTTTATTATATTGAATATGGATTTGCACAATTGGGAGCCATTGGTATCTGGAGAAATTTTATCAATAAGAAACCATCAGCCCTTGCGGACTATAAGGCATTTATGAAACTTGGACATACACGCAGTATTCCAGAAATTTATGCCACCGCGGGCATAAAATTCGAATTTTCAGAACCCTATATCCGCGAACTTATGGATTTTGTGAAGGCAGAATTAGAATCGATACACACTGCATATATTTAAATTTTCTCTAACCAAACCTTTAATGAACCTGTATATGAAAAACCTACTCTTTGTCTCACTATTGATTGCGCTAGGTGGATGTAGGATGCTTGCGCAACCCACAAAAAATAGGTATCGAATAGACCTCGACAAGGTTAGTATTGTCCACCAATATCGAAATTTACCCGAAATCCCCTTAGATAGTTCATGGCGAACTTATACCCTTCGAATGGAAATCCCGAGTACAATTTATTCTGCGGTATCGCAAGCATCAATTGAAGAGAGAGTAAACCTCGAGGGCTGGAGAAAAATCATTGGCTCTTCCTACAATACCCCTCAAAAAGCTCACCTTCAAGTCAGTATTATTTTCGACGATTTAATGTTTGACAACCAAAGAATCGAGCAGAGAAAAGAAGATACACGAAATAAAGAAGGTATCATTACTTCATCCCGAACGTTTTTTTGGTCTTTGGTACATTATAGCCTTTCCGCAGTATATTCTATTGTAGATTTCCAAGGAAATCGTTTGTATTATCGAAATAATTTGGGAGGCTCTTCATCAATATTGGAATGGAAAAGTCCTGTTTTTTCTACTTATTCTGAAGCCAACCAATACTTCAATAACAACCGCATAGCCATCTCCAATAAATTGGTGAAAGAAAGATTGAATCAAATTCTGCCAGATGTAAACAAGGAAATTAACCAAAAGTATGGTTTTCCTGAAGCCAACGAACAACTAATTTTGTGGACCTCTGATTCAAAAAAACACCCTGAGAACAATCGTTTTATTGAAAACATGTCCACAATAAAAAAGGCCATTGCAAAGATAAGTGCCCAGGGAATTGATCCTATCACCCATTCAGAGTTAAAAACTGCCATTTCTTATTTCACAGATTTACAAGAAAAATATGCCAGCGATGAAAAAGGCAATCGAAAACTCCGGTATGCGTGTTGTTATAATACTGCTGTGTTATTTATGATTTTGGATCTCCCCAGCGAGGCGATTGCCGCATGTAATTCTTTAATTGAAAACGACTTCGATATCGTCGATGGCGAAAAAATGATTGAAAAAATTAGAGCTTTTCAAGAATTGATGGCAAAAAACAGGGTTTTCTCAAGACACTACCGCATCGATACCAATAAATTTAATATACCCCAATAATTCATTGTGAATCACCTTCGGGTTTTTTAACCCTTTACAAATTACCGCGGTTGGCTTGTTCGCGTTCAATGCTCTCAAACAAGGCTTTAAAATTGCCTTTCCCAAAACTTTTTGCCCCTTTGCGCTGAATAATTTCGAAAAATAATGTGGGTCTATCTTCGACTGGCTTTGTAAAAATCTGCAAAAGGTATCCAGACTCGTCGCGGTCTACCAAAATATTCATTTGTTTGAGGGATTCCATATCTTCATCGATATTGCCTACCCTATCCAATACATCGTCATAATAGGTATCTGGCACATACAAAAACTCAATTCCCCGGCGACGAAGTTCTGCAACTGTCTTGAGAATATCGTATGTCTCTAAAGCAATGTGCTGAACACCTGCAGAACCATAAAAATCTAAATATTCTTCAATTTGAGACTTTTTTTTGCCTTCCGCTGGCTCATTAATTGGAAACTTTACATACCCATTGCCATTGCTGACAACTTTGCTCATCAAGGCGCTGTATTCAGTGCTAATATCTTTGTCATCAAAGGTTAATAACAACTTAAAACCCATTACATTTTCATAAAAATTAACCCAATCATTCATCTTCCCCAATTCTACATTTCCTACACAATGATCAACATATTTAAGCCCCACAGAAACAACCTTTAACGGAGAAACAATCGATTTGTAGCCAGGTAAAAACTGTCCTGTATAATTGCTGCGTTCTATAAATTTGTGAACTGTATCGCCGTATGTATGAATTGCACTAATAACGACGTATCCGAACTCGTCTTCAAAACGAGTTGGTTCCATAAAAGGCTTAGCACCCCGTTTCACTGTCTCGTTAAAACTAGCACGCGCATCATCGACCCAAAGACTCAAAAACTTAACCCCATCGCCATGTTTTTTGTGGTGATCTGAAATATCCGAGTCGGGTAGCAAAGAAGTGGTCAATACCAATCGGATTTTGTCTTGTTGAAGCACATAGCTGGCGCGGTCTCGAACACCGGTTTCAGGACCTGCATAGGCTAACAGGGTGTAACCCCATGCGGTTTGATAATAATATGCACTTTGCTTGGCATTTCCGACATAAAATTCGAGGTGATCTGTACCATTTAACGGAAGAAAATCAACCTGTGTTGTTGTTGTTTCGAGAATATCTGTTTCCATGTTCGCTAATTCGTAGGTCAAATTTACAAAAAGGGTTTATGAATCAATGATTTTTTAATGCTGATTAAGAATCAATCTCTTAAAGGAGCCCCCATTCAATCGGTTAAAATTGAATTTTCATCCATTGTTTCGATAAGCAAAATCTTTATCCGTGGTTTTCTGTCCTTGTTCATACTCTGCTTTCGTATAAACTTCCCATCGATAAAACCCGCCATTACCCATTCGATTAAGCACCCGAAATGAAATAAAATTGAATGGGTTCGGTTTCAACCCTATCGATCAAAAGAGCCATTGTGGGTTAGGATGGATCAACGACAATATCCACTCGAACTGAGCGCCAGATATTCTGTAAAAGTAGTTGATCTTTGGTTATTTGAATCAAGTTTTTGGTTGCCAACAAGGCATTTGAATCTCGGGGTATTTTAACCATTATTTGTTGAACAAATCGATTTTTTATGCGGGCTACTGAAGGCACTATTGGACCCAAAACCTGGTTGCCAAGTTTTTTTTTCAATTGTTCTGCGAGCCAACGAGAAGCATCACTTGCCACCTGAACTTCCAAATGTTTAACATCTATTTTAAGCAATTTGGTGAAAGGTGGATAACCGAACGCCTCTCTTTGATTCATCTCTTCGCACATCAACGCGTTGTAATCGTCATTTTTTAGTGCCTCGAATACCGGATGATTGGGCTGATAGGTTTGGAGTATCATAACTCCCTTTTCCGCTCTTCGGCCTATCCGACCTGCCAATTGTTGAAACTGTTGGAACGCCCTTTCATGGCTCTTAAAGTCTGGAATATGAAGCATCATATCGGCATCGGCAACCACCACCAATCCAATATTCTCTATATCTATACCTTTAGATAGCAATTGTGTTCCAACCAAAATATCGATTTCCCCTCGCTGAAATGCCGTTAGCGTTTTTTGAAAATCATCGCGTTTACGCATACTCTGTTGGTCGAAACGAGCCACACTTGCCTTGGGATAAAGCTGGCCCAATTCTTCAGCCAATTTTTCTGTTCCTGTTCCTTTGAGTTTTAATTCGTTTGATCCACATGCTGCACATCGCGAGGGTACCTGCTGCTGGTAATTACAATAACTACATCGCTGGTTATCACTACTTTTATAATACGTTAAGGCAATATCACAATTTTTACATTGGGTGGCCAATCCGCATTGTTCACATTCAATATAGGGAACATATCCTTTGCGGTTGTGGTAAACAACCACCCGCTGACGGTTTTCCAATG
Organism: Bacteroidota bacterium; assembly: GCA_005798825.1. GTDB lineage: Bacteria > Bacteroidota > Bacteroidia > NS11-12g > UBA955 > UBA955. Next base: position 89,180 of record SYIL01000030.1, on the reverse strand, counting down.
CCTTGCCAATGGCCATTTTGGCGGGATCCGAAAATAAGGACGCCATTTTACCCGCACGTTTTAAATCGGCAACATTCAAATAAATCATGGATGGTGATACACCCCCGCCGTATTTCCTATCAAGTTTTGCCAAAACTATCTTCTGTTGGCTTACTGCAAACTGCATTTCATAACTTGGAGTTGCCGACCCCAAAAGAATATTTGCACCATGAATATTTGCTAGCTGAAAAGAGGCATCACGGCCATTGAAATAGGGTTTTTTTTCGAATTGCTTATAACTAGATTCATGTTCCTCATCAATGACAATCAAGCCGAGATTGTGAAAAGGCGCAAAAACAGACCCCTTGGTACCAACAATAAATTGAATTTGATTTTTTACAATACGGTCATATAATTCTGTGCGTTCATGAGAACTATAATAATGATGCCAAACACCAATTTCGATGGGCAAATACGCTGCCATACGAGCCACCATGTGTTCGGTAAGGGCAACTTCTGGAAGCAAATACAATACCTGCTTCCCTTCTGAAATTACCTGTTTTACCAATTCCATATACACATGGGTTTTGCCAGAGCCGGTTACGCCAAACAATAAAGCAGGTTTGCCATTGTCGAAAGCCTCCTGAATCGTATCTAATGCTCGTAATTGTTCATCATTTAAACTATATTCTTGGGATACCCCAAGGGTGACCTCCAAATGATTTCTTCGCAATTTAATCAACGACAAAAACCCTTTTTTTTCGAGTTGTTTGAGTGTCTCCCGTTGGATAAGCTTCTGCTTTGTAAGCATTTCAATCGGTACTTCTTTTTTACCCAAGCCCAACAAAGCCATCATTGCCTCATATTGTTTTGGGGCACGTTTTTCTAATCCAATAAGCGTTTCATTCAACACTGAGGAATCCTCACAAATAAAAGTCAAGGCTATAACTTCCTCGAATTTGGGTCGATAATTATCCTTTAACTCCTCCTGTATCACAATCAAGCCCTTGAGATAGAGTAATTTTATGAGTTTTAATACATTTTTTACACCCAACTTTAAGTGAATTTCATCCAATGAAAGATTGTCTTTATTATCCAATAATTTCAGTATCTGCCATTGAAGGTCTTCCAATTCTTCTGGCATTACAATAGACAAATCAGCATCAGGATGCAAGGCTATTCTGGTTTCACTTTGCAAGCGATAACCCGCCGGGAGGGCAGTAGCCATAACTTCTCCCAAAAAGCACATGTAGTATTTGGCCACCCACCGCCAAAATCGCAGTTGCTTAAATCCAACAATAGGCGATTCGTCTAGAATATCCAGAATATAGGATGCCTGGTAAGCCAAGGGTGGTTGATCAACAATATCGATAACAATACCTGCATAAATTTTCTTTGGGCCAAATTGAACTGCAACCCGTAAACCTTCATGAACCAGATCATTCCAATCGTTGGGAATACGATAAGTATAAGTCTTTGGCACTGGAACTGGCACCAAAACTTGGGCAAAAAGTGTTTGCAATTCTGTCACAATTGCAAGGTACAAATTATTCGTGGAAGCACTTTAATTACACTAAAAAGTGGGGATATTCACCTTGACAATAATGCTTAACAGGTGCAGAACTATTCCAAATTTTAACACTATGTCAAGTTTATTTGCACTTTGAATTTTGTTGAATAAAAACAAAGCCCATGAAACCATAAAACACACTCCCAGGGTTATACCCGAAATAAAATAATAATAATCGGGATGCCAATGGGGCAATATCGGTTGAGATTTTTGCAATATGTACAGTCCCAAAAAAGGGAAAAAAATACCTGTATTAAACAGTGCTAGCCCCCAACGAGATCTATTAAATCCATGGGCGACCAAAAGGGTTTGATACCCAAAAATAAGGTTCCCTTTGTGCCCTGTAATATCTTTAATAATTTCACGGGTAAACAATAAAATCAACAAACTACCCATATAATAAAACATTCCCCAATGCCAATGGCCAAAATGAAACCATATAGCCAAGAGTGGTATCATGGCTATCAAGGTTGCCGATACTTCTCTGATCAAGGGCAATTTTTGCAACTTGTGTGAGTATAACCAGCAAAAAACTGAGTATATCCCAAAAAATACCATGCATTTTATCGAGACCAAAAAGGCAAATAACAATGCTATACTATTGAGAAAAACATATGTATTTAGCAAATTTTGCTCCCCCAAATACCTTCCAATAATAACAGACTTTGGTTTGTTAACCAGGTCTTTATTTACATCATAAAATGCATTTATAATAAAAGCCGCGCTCACAGAAAACAAAGAAGCAAAAACAATATAGTGTAATTTCTCGTCAAAGAGAAGACCACGAATACCACTGTCAGAAAATGTAAGCCACCACAATAAATATTGCGAAGCAACAATGAGTAAAAGATTATACCAACGAACAATACCCAAAAAAAACACTACGCTGAGAAAGAAGTTTTTGCGCCAATTAGACATCTTGGGTGTGATTACAACTTGTAAATCACTTGCAATTTATGGTCTTTTAACAAAGATTGCGTTGCCGCCAAATCTTTTGTGAAACCCAAAATAAATCCACCACCTCCACTGCCACACAATTTTAAGTAATACGCATCTGTCCGCAACCCCTGTACCCAAATGTCTTCAAAGTGATCGGGTATCATTTGGCGAAAATTGTCGAATACCAATTGTGACAACCCCTTCATATTGAGTAACAATTGGTTACTGTCACCTGTTAAAAATGATTGCACACAAGCTTCATTTCTCTTGTTCAATCGGGTTTTCACCATATTTCTAAAACCCTGTTCTTTCAAACGATTTAGGAAAATAGACACCATATTTTGTGTTTTGCCAGGAGTACCAGAATTCAATAGAAAAATGGCTCCTTTGCCCGCACTGTTTTCGGATGGGATACCTACAGTGCCTAAATTGTCTTTCCCTTTGATAAGAATAGGTAAATTAAGATAGCAAATTAAGGGGTCTAATCCAGAACTTTTACCGTGAAAAAAGGATTCTAATTTGGATAAAATTTGTTTAAGGTCAGACAGATTATTGCCTTTCATTACTGTTTCTTGGGTAATGGGATTTTCAGCGTACTGACCGTAAATACCTGCCACCAAAGCACCAGAGCTACCCACACCAAAACCTTGAGGAATACTGCTATCAAAGAACAAACCTTGGTTAATGTCTCGCCTTAGTTTTTCCAACTGCATATTACAGGGCAAATCGGACTGGTCTTTTAAGGTTATAAGATAATTGTAAAATGTGCTAATGTCATGGTTGGACTTTATTTGGATTGCGTCGGGATTTTCATAAAATGCAAATGCACCTTTAAAAAAATGGTAGGGAATACTCAATCCCATCGAATCTTCAATGATTCCATATTCTCCAAAAAGGAGTATTTTGGCATAGTAAAGTGAATTTTTAAACATAAACTTGGTGGGGTGCAACTCCCAATGCAGAACAAAGATACTGCCCTTTCTTACAATAGCATAACAAGGTATTATGCACAAAGTTCATGACCGTCTTATCTATTTTTCGATCAAACAGCAAATGTACATTGGCTCCAGCATCTAGTGTAAAGCACAAAGGCAAATGGGTTTCTTCGCGGAACTGCCATATTTTCTCGATAATAGACAATGTATTGGGGCGAATGAGAATATAATAAGGGATGCTTGTCATCATCATACTGTGCAATTGCAATGCTTCCGATTCGACGATTTCAATAAATTTAGCAACATCGCCCTCTTTGAGCGCATGAACTATGGAAGAAAGATTGGCTTGTGCTTGCTGAAATCTAACGGCTGCGAAAGGATGATTTTTTAACAAGGCATGCCCGGCAGAACTGCTAACGGCCTTCTCAGTTTCGTCTACAATTAACACAACATCACCCCAATCTTGTAAATCCTTGTGAATTGGAGAGAGTAATGGAACGGCAAATAAATCAGAACTGCCCGATACTGCAATTGTTTCACCCCATACTGCAGGGAGCGAAAACATTGATCTAGCCGCACTACCAGAACCTTTTCGAGCCAAATAACTGCTGCGCTGTATAAATTCTTCGCTTTCAGTCGTGGCCTTTTTAGGTAATTTTCGGTTCGATTGAACAAAAGATCTCGATTCAGAGTTAGGGGTAAAATTCGCATCCCCTTCACCAGCCAACAGAAGTTGCTCAGCCTTCGCAATACAAAGCCCTAGCGCACCAAAACCTGCTGCGGAACTGGCTATCCCCGTTCCATGCGGAAAATTATTGCACGAGTCAATATGCAAGGTATACTCAGACAACCAAGAACAATCTTCGGATATTGCTTGTAAAAAATGGGCGATTTTCAAATCGAAAGTGGGCTGGGGCTTTCCCTCAAAAGTGAAGATGAAAGGGAGTCCCACATTTTCATTGACAATGCGATTTGATAAAACCAAGGTGGTGGTTGCGAATAAATCACCCAGTGTCAAACTTAGACTCGGATTTGCAGGCAATTGAATACCTGACTCTTTTTTGCCCCAATATTTAACCAGCGCAATATTCGCAGGGCACTGAAAACTAACCGATAGGTTCATTGTATATAGTCTTACTTTTCCAAAGGTAAATTATTCATTGATAACCCATTCATTCCAAGAAACCACTGTGTATTTTTCTAAAAAAAAAGCATTTTTACGAGCAAAATTTTGATTCACCAATAACATATCACCACCCCACGCGCCCAACCACTTGCACAAACCACCCCTGATCGGGAGAATATCAAACTGTTGATAGGGAGTTTTTAGCCCCAATGCCATGGAAAGCAAAGCCTGCCACATTTCTAAACCTGCTTCAAGCATGGGTATTTCTTGCGCCATTTTAACCGCATCGGATACTTGTTTAAGTTGTTGCTTGAGAAAATTATCAGATTGTATTTTTTGTAAACAATCCTTCACCTCCAGCAGCGATGATCGACTGTTTTGCTTCTTACCCAAAAAAACCAAATGCCAATTTGATGTAAGATTTTCGTCGAGCTTCCAAGGAGCCCAATTGGCCTGTTCTTTTTCTAACCAAAAAATCAGGGGTTTTCCGACTTCCGCAAGGGCAATATCGTATCCACTTCCACCAAATACTGATTGTTGTAAACGCTGGGCATCCAAACCCGTCCAGTGCGCAAAATTGGAAATCAGGGTACTTGAACTACCCAATCCGCTACTTCGTTCAAACTCCAGTTGGGTTTCGATGCGATATGAACTTTGGGCAGCCCAAAAACTGGACGGAACCTGCTTCAACATTGATAAAAGCACCCCCCTCTCCCCTATACATTCTTCATTTGATTCATGCAAAGGCAATTGAAATATTTCATTGAGCCAAGGATTTCCTTTGCAATCTATGGCATTCCAAACCAAACGATTTTCTGAAATAGAATCAAACTCCCATACATGCATCCATTGTCCTTTTCTAACGGGCAATGCCAAAGCCTCAGTGCCAATAGTCACTAAATATTCACCGCATAACAATATTTTTCCGTGGGAGTAATACGATTTCAATTTGAAGATTTTACTTGATTTACCTCGGAGGGTTTCCCGAGTCCGCGAAGCGATATGAACGCTTCAACAGCGGCACTATGGCTCACAATTTTATCTCTAAAAAAATGGACGATGGCTTCTTTTTCAGAATCGGTCGCTTCCAATTGATTCAAAATATTCAATAGATGCATTTTCATATGTCCTTTTTGAATCCCAGAAGTAATCAAAGACCTAACTGCACTGAAGTTTTGTGCCAATCCAGCAACTGCTGCAATTTCCATTAACTGGCTAGCCGAGGGATAACCCAATAATTCATGTGAAAATCGAACCATAGGATGCAAATGTGTAATACCTCCAACCGTTCCCAAACTCAGCGGCAATTCTATCCAGAAATGAAATTCATTCCCAATAATTTCAGCATGGGTAAGACTGGTATAGCATCCATTTCTTGCAGCGTAGGCGTGAGCACAGGCCTCCGTAGCACGAAAATCATTGCCACTCGCAATTACAAGGCCGTCAATGCCATTCATAATACCTTTATTTTGCGTAACGGCTCGATATGGTTCTATCTGGGCGATACGAACGGCCCGACAAAATTTTTCAGCAAATTCAGAATTCTCAATTCCGCTGCCTTCTTGAATATCATCAATTTTACAACTCACTTCTGCTCGAACCAGACACTCAGGGGTAAAATTGCTCAAAATACTCATTACAACCTGAACAGATGCATCTCCCAGACTGTGAACAGCACCCTCAACTATGGTTGTCAAGACTTTTGCGAACGCTTCCAAACAAGTATTAATAAAATTGGCACCCATACTATCACAGGTTTCAAACTTGGCCTCCAATTGATAATAATTGGGCTCAGAATCGGTTTTGTCTATCAAGGCTATTGAAATAATACCTCCCCCACGCGCACGCATGTTCTGGGTGATTAGATCCGTCGATTCGAGAAATATGTTCATATTTTCATCAATTAACCTTCGCAATGCCACAACATTGTCTCCCTTCCAAATAAAATGAACGTGACCAATTTTAACGGTGCCGATTACACTTGTCTTAAATCCACCCCTATCGAGCCAGAAATTGGCTGCTTTCGCGGCGGCGGCTACAACACTACTTTCCTCTATTGCCAATGGAAGTGCGTACAAACGATTATTGATAAGAAAATTGGGTGCTACACCAAAAGGCATGTAATAATTACTCAACGTATTCTCGATGAATTCATCGTGTAATTTTTGCACTTCTGGACGATTGTGCCAGTAACCCTCGAGCATTTCAAATGACTTATCCCTATTGCTCGCATAATTGCTCAAAAGCCACTCAATTTTGGCTTGTTTGCTCAGTTTACTAAACCCTTTTATCGCTTGTGTCACGTTTAATCTTTCAATGTTAAAAAAGCGTATGCCAATTGTAAGCCTTTGACTTGTGCAGAAACAAATTGGTGTAATGCATTTTCTCCCTCAAGTGCATATTTCAAAAAAGGCGAGGCTTGGGCATACAAAGAAGGAATGTTCAAACGCAATAAATGATAGTATCCATCCAAGAAATTGCCGATTCCACCCGAGACAATTACACGTTTACACAAGCAGGAATCACCCAATTCAACCGATAATGAATTAACCCATTGGGTCATTTCAATCGCTGTATGACCGATATATTGAACAGGTTCCAGTAAATCGCGGTCAGACAAATCTCTTCTGAGAACTTCAAGTTTGCTGAAATTGGTTCCTCCAAAAGCCCCATATTCGATAGCTTCTAAAGGCAATTGTAATAAAGATTTAAGGCTGCGTGGACCAAACCCCTGTCCTACTTCCTTAACAATGATTGGAAATTGAACCCCATCCAATACGCGGCAGATGGTATCCAAAGGTGAAGTTTTAAAACGATCTCCTTCGGGCTGCATCCATTCTTGAAGGGGATTAATATGGACAATCAACCCATTCGCCTCCAGTCGATTTACCATGTCTACCAATGCTGAAAACCTGCCTTTATGAATGAGTTCCTCTATTTGTGCAATGCCAATATTTGCAAACAAAGGCTGATTTCCGATATATTTTCGAATGTGAAAATCAGAGATATATCTCGAATTTTCCAAAACTGGCCTACAAGATCCCAAACCCATTCCCAAACCAAATTCTTTACAGACTTCAGCCAGCAATTGGTTTATTTTACCCGCTAAAACTGATCCACCCGTCATACTACTAATCCAAATGGGTGCTTGCATGGGTATATTTGCTATGACAACAATCGGTATAACGCCTTCAACGGGATGAGGCGAGAGCATGGGTTCATAATAAAAACGATCATCTACATCTTTCGATTGAGATTCAAAAGCCAATTGAATATGGTCTTGCTTACGAGAACTAATACTTGAATTTGACAAAACAATGCAAAGTTAATGATTAAATACAAGCGTTGTTTGTCTGTTCCCGTCCCTTTTCAGACAAATAAACCGAAAACATTTAAGCCAACTTAGGATTGTCTTTGTGTCGTGAAGCGTCTCGGTGGTTTTTTTTCGCTATATTTCGTTGAAATGCTGTTGTTAAATCGATACCGGTTTGGTTCGCCAAACAAATTAATACAAATAAAACATCTGCCATTTCATCACCCATATTTTCATCATTTTCTCCGGTCTTAAACGATTGATCTCCATATTTTCGAGCCATCAATCGAGCCAATTCACCTACTTCCTCCATCAATACAGCCGTATTGGTAAGTTCAGAAAAATACCGAACCCCAATGGTTTTAATCCAGCGATCTACTTCTTCTTGGGCTTCCAGTAAAGTAATATTTGCCATCCTCTTTTTCTTTATTTATCCTATTTGCTCGTCAACCCAAGACTTTCCCCATTCAGCCAATTCATGATCATTCCATAATTCAGGGAAAGACACTATTTTTTGAAATTTGGGTGGCAAAAATTTCTGCCAATTGGTTCCACCAGTGCCGCGAACATCTGAGTTATTGTTGCCATTGGAAAGATATCGAACCGCAGATCGATAATGAGAAAGTCGCCAATTTACATTGAGACATGTATCCAACAATCGAAGTTCCGATTTCAATTTTTCGCTTAATGTTCCATTTGCAATCATTTTTTGGACGATCTGATACAGATTGCAGGTTTGACAAGCCTTAGCCCATGCAAGTAACTCCTTTTGGTAATGTTTCTCAAACTGAGTCAATGTGAGCGTTTTTTTGTCATTGGCCATATCCATTGCTCCCTGTTTCCAATAAATTACATTGTATTGCTCTTCCAATGAAGCATTGACAATACCCTCACGTTTTGTCTGAACTACAAGATTTTTCATATCTGTAAATGCCATCTCTATCATTCTAAACTGGACACTCTGAAATCCACTTGCTGGTAAAAGCGCCATTCTAAATTTGAGAAATTGCTCTTTTTCCATCCCATCAATCATGATATCAAAGCTTGCTATCAGGTTGTTGAGGTATCTCCTAATTCGTATAATTTTATCAACAAAACAATCAGTATCCATAGCGTCATCCCTTATTTGATTGAGTTCGTGAAGAATAAGTTTGAAATATAATTCCGTAATTTGGTGGTAGGTAATAAATACCATCTCATCCGGAATATCTGTTTTGGGTTGCTGCAATCCCAACAACGCATCTAGGGCAATGTATCTCCAATAAGGTTCATAGTTGGCATGTAAAACCCCTTCAAGGTAATCATTCACATTCTGTCCATCGATTGCAAATTTGGCTGTGAGTTGTTCTATAAGGAATTTTGTTTTCTCTTGGTCTGACATACGTTGGTTGATGGGGTATTTTTAAAATTAATGAAATGGACTAACAAAATCGGAAAAATCGGGTAACTGTGAATCTTTATAGGACAAAATGGGATTTTCGAGTTGCCAGGGTATCGCCAATGATGGGCTATTCCACAACACTCCACCCTCGCTCAAAGGGTTGTAATATTGAGAGCATTTGTATGTAAAAATTGTATCGTTTTGTAAAGTCGCGAAGCCATGCGCAAAACCCGGAGGAACATACAAGGTAAGCTTATTTTCCGCACTCAATTCAATCGCCACAAACTGGCCGTAAGTTGAAGAGTCTCTTCGGATATCCAAAGCCACATCCAATACAGCTCCGGTAATAACGCGAACTAGTTTTCCTTGGGCATGCGGATTTCTCTGAAAATGCAAACCCCTTAAAATTCCGCGGTGGGATAAACTTTGGTTGTCTTGAATAAAAACATCATTTACCCCAAACTCTGAAAGAACGTCTTCTCGAAAATTTTCGAAAAAATGTCCACGGTGATCCTCGAAAATCGTGGGCTTAATAAGCAATAAATTCGGCAATAACTCGTTAATCTGCATAATTGGATACAAATCACCACTCTAAAATTCGTTTTGGCAAGAAATTTGTATTTTAATTGTGTAAGTTTATTTTTTATAACTAAAAAAATATGGAAAACGAATCCAAATCTAGCAAAAAAAGTCTCTTATACACTATCGTGGCCATGTTGGTTTTGATTGTATTGGTGTTACTTTATTTATTAAACAATGTTAGCAACAAACAAGATCTTACTGAAAAAGCCAAGACTGAGGCAGAGGTTGCATTAAAAGGCAAAGAAGAAGCATTGTCAAAAGCAGAAGTTCTACTGGAGCAATACAAACAAGACAGTCTGGCACTTGCGGGAGACAATTTAATTCTTTCTGAGGACTTAATAGGAAGAAAAAAAGAAATAGCCAAATTGGTATCTGAGTTAAAAACAAACAAGGCCACCAGCCAATCATCCATCAATGCTTTAACATCACAACTGGAAGAATTTACTTCTCGCTTGGCAAAATTGGAGGCTGAAAATAAAGAACTCGCAGCAAAGAACACCATTCTAGAAAACCAAAATGCAAACCTCAATACCAACAATACCCAATTGTCTGCAGAGAAAACAAAACTCATTGCCTTGGCTTCTCGTTTACAAGCCAGTGCCGTTAAAATCGAAACTCTTAAGAAAAAATGGCTCACTGGAAAAGAAACTGGAACCCTGAAAGCGACGTCTGTAGAAGCTTTTAGAATTAGTTTCAGCATCAATGAAAACCCCGTGGCTTTGGCGGGTGATAAAACCATGTATATCAAAATTACTGGACCTGAGGGAATAACTTTGGCAAATAGTGGCCAAGGAGGAACGTTTGATATTGACGGAAAATCGAGTAAATACACCTATAAAATCAGCTCGGTTTTTGAAAATACAACCACAAGCGTCCAACCCACTGTTTGGAAGCCCACTGCACAACTCAAAACCGGAAAATATACCGTAGAAATATATTCAGATGGTTATAAAATGGGTTCATCCTTATTGGATCTTAAATAAGAGCAAACCGGTTTATCCGATATACAGAGCAGAGAATCTACTGCACAATTGTCATTTAAAACTAAATGAAAGTCGCCATACAAGTTCATTGAACGAGAATGCGATTTACTACCTTTGAAATCTTGACTATACCTCAGGAAATAGAAATGTTTGGTGAAGAAGTATACCTTGGTGGCCGAATCGAAATATATTATTCAGCCTTTGGAACAGGCAATTGTTCGGATGCCAATTGTTCAGCCGCCAACTGATCAAGTTTAACTTTGGCTTGCTTGGTCAATTCTGGTATATCAAAATTTTCAATAACCCCATTCCATGTGGCTTTGGCATTAAAAAAATCTGTCTCTTTTTTAAACGCGTCTCCCAATAATATCAAAGCCTTCCCCACCCATAAATCGTAACCATTAAAACCATCAAGAATACCATAGCAGGCATTTTTACAAGCCTCAATACTGTCTTTAGAATATAGAAGTTCGGCTTCAACATATTTGGCTTCTGCGGCAAACCGATTGTTATCTCCACTGTAGATATTTTTCAAATCATTCATGGAATTGTCTGTCCTGCCCAATTTGATATCGGCTTTTACCAAAACCAATTTGGCTTCCGTTCGCAGTTCTTGTGGTGAAGATGCGTCGGCCAAGACCTTGGTTGAAATTGATTCTAATAAGGTCGTGTTGTCGTTTTTGGCATAACAATACATAAGGGTCTTCCAACAATTTTGTTGGGTTTCTCGAGAATGGGTTATCGGCTCAAGCACCTCTACAAAAGGCGTTATTTGTTCACAAGAAGAACCGTCTCCGAGCAATTTTAATACTGCCATTGCCGCATCTTCCTTCAGCTCACCGCTATTGGATAAAGCAACCAGTGAATAGTATTTGATCGCTTCTGCTGTATTATTGAGTTTTTCATTGCTTTGCGCCAAATAATAATTTGCTGAAAAATAAAATGCTCCTTTTGGAAAATCATTGAGATACGTATCAAATCCTTTTTTTGCCATAGGGTAGTCCGATTTCTCATACGCACTGTATGCGGCATCGTATAGCAAACTATCTTGATCATTGTCAGAAATTCCACCACGATTTTTTTTCCAACGCACATATTCTTTGGCATTTCCTTGCTCAGAATAAATTTTTCTAACCATTTCATTGGCTGCTTGTGCTTCGGCTGTTCCTGGATAAGAATCGTATAATTTGGTATAGGTCTGGATGGCTTCATTCGGCTTGTTATTGTTGTAGTAAATCCGACCCAATGGAGAATATGCCTTGCTTGCCATAGGATTATTTGGAAACTTTTGCAATATTTCACTGTAATATTTCTCTGCATCGACACTTCTGTCTGAAACCATATACTCCTCTGCAATCGCGAAATAAGCATCCACAATCAACCGCGAATTAGGAAAATTCTCGATGAGTCGTTTTAGCACACCCAACTTTTCATCTGATTTTTCTAAAAGTCCGTATATCAACCCACTCTGATAAAGAGCATAATCTGCATCATTTCCCTTTTTAACACTCACATAGGCGAAGGCTTTTAAGGCTTCGTCTAATTGCTTGATCATAAAATTACAATCTCCCAAGCGCAAATACCCATCGTGAACCATGCGCTCTTCATAGCGCCCATTTGCGGCCTTAAGGGTAAACTTATTGAAATCCAAAGCAGCTTCTTCATATTGTTTCAATCCGTATTTGATATACCCCATTCCGTAATAAGCATAAGGCTGAACTTCAGTTGTAGCTGCAGATGGACGATCTAAAAATATTTGGTAAGCCGACATCGCCAGAGCAACATTGCCTTGCTGCATATAGGATTCTGCCTTCCAAAATACCGCCTGTGCTCCCATATCGGCATTTGCCCGTTTCGAAGCACATTTGTCAAATAACTCGATGGCGCCATTGAAATTTCGGCTTTTAAACAACTCCATTCCCCTTGCTAGGGTTACTCTTTGGTATATTTCCTCGGTTTGTGCATCTAATTCATCCAAAGCGTCGAGAAGCGCAACCGCTTCTCTATAACTATCCGTATTGATTAACAATCTGGCTTTTAGCTTAATCGCTTCCTTTACATTGCTGTTGTTCGGAAACAACTTTACATATTTATCTAGCAGGGCAATGGAACTATAATCTCCCAATTGTATAGCCAACTTGGCTTGATTAAACAAAGCAATCTCAGCAATGTCTGCATTGAATCCTGAACGAAAAGCCTCCGCAAAAGCATTCATCGCCTCGCGGTTATTTTTCTGTTTCATCAATGCATTTCCCAATTGAAAACTGGCAATTTGAGAAAGACTATCTCTCCCTGCTGCAACACTTCGAAGCCATATCTCACTGCCTTTATAATCTCCTGTTCTGTATAATGAATAGCCAATTTCATATCTTTCCTCAACAGCAAGGGTGTCTGGCGATAACTGGGCCAAACGGAATGACTCAGCGGCTTTTTCAAAATTATTTTTTCGGAAATAACTCTTACCTTTTAACCATTCCACCTGATTGCGCGGAATATTTTTACCCACTTTCTCGAGTTCTGACAATGCATAGTCATAATTGCTCATTTGGTAATGCACTTGGGCAAGATACAGGCGAACATTTTCATAGCCCTTGTCTCTAATTCTTTCTAATGCTTGTATAGATTGTGGAAAATCCTCCAGCATTAAACAAGCAAAACCAAAATAATAACTTGCTAGATCGCGGTATTCGCCCGGGCTATTTGCAACACTTTTTAACGTTTCAGCAGCTTCTTTATATTTTTTTTGTGATACAGCACAATATCCCTTTCGGTAATTAAATTGTGCGCGTAAATCCTTGTCAATTGCTTTGGCATCGACGTTTTTATAAAAGCGCATTGCATTTCCATAGCGCATCTTGAGATAATAATAATCTCCCAAAGCCAAATTGGCTTCGGTTATTTTGAGTGATCCTGGATTTTTTTCTAGAAATTGCTGCAGGGAAGCTACCCCATCAGTATGCCCAGCCTTAAGCTTGGAAATAGAGTAATAGTAACCTGCTTCAATGCTGTGGGTACTCGTCACTGGAACATTAATATAATTTTTAAACTGGGCTGCAGCGGCATTAAATCTGCCTTCCCTGTACAATTCAATTCCCCTTACAAAATATGTTTCGGGAAACTGATTCTGCATACCTTCTTGGCCCAATAAGGAACTTGTTGCTGCCATCAATACGACAAACCATAAGGATCTCATATTTTCAAAGATACGCAATGGATGCGAGGCGATTTTCTACCTTATTAACCAAAAAGCCAACTGCCTTTTGAATTGTACAGTCACCAACAAAATGCGCGTGCAATTCACAAAGTACACACTGGAAAATCAGATGAAACCCAGTTTTCATTAAATCTTTGCGAGCACAAAAGCGCAGTGATTTTGTCAAGTTGTAACCCTTATTGAATCAAGCGATTGTCTGCAGAATTTCAATTCATCGATTTATTCTATTCACCACCACGATTTATGCTTTAAGAACTTTTTCAACCAGTATGGCTGCGTCATGAAGGGCAATCGCACTGTAAACCTTTAAACCGCTTTCGTCAATAATTTGTTTGGCTTCTTGCGCATTGGTTCCTTGCAAACGAACAATGATGGGTATGTGAACATTTCCGATTTTTCGATATGCCTCCACGACCCCATTGGCGACTCTATCACAGCGAACAATACCCCCAAAAATATTGATAAGTATTGCTTTTACATTTGGGTCGCTCATAATAATACGAAACCCTGCCTCAACGGTTTCTGCATTTGCCGCACCGCCCACGTCTAGGAAATTTGCAGGCTCACCCCCACTGAGTTTAATGATGTCCATGGTTGCCATCGCTAGACCCGCACCATTAACCATGCAGCCAACATTCCCGTCTAATTTTACATAATTCAAGTTGTATTTGCCTGCTTCAACTTCGGTAGGATCTTCTTCAGCAAGGTCCCGGAGTACTAAAAATTCGGGGTGGCGGTATAAAGCATTGTCATCTAAATTCACTTTTGCATCCACCGCAATAATTCGATCATCCGAAGTTTTAAGCACTGGGTTTATTTCAAACATTGCACTATCAGTTTCATCGTATGCCCTATATAAAGCAACTACAAATGCCACCATCTCCTTGAATGATTTGCCTGTGAGTCCAAGATTAAATGCAATTTTTCTTGCTTGGAAAGGTTGCAAACCAATCGAAGGATTTACCCATTCCCTGTGAATTTTTTCGGGGTGTTCCTCTGCAACTTCCTCAATATTCATTCCACCCTCCGTTGTGTAAATAATAACGTTTTGTTTTTTGGTTCGATCCAAAAGAACACTCATGTAAAATTCTTTGGGATCAGTGTTGCCAGGATAAAAAACATCTTGTGCAACCAATACTTTCCCAACAACTTTTCCCACTTCTCCGGTTTGAATGGTAACAAGGGTTCCTCCCAACATATTTTTTGCGATTTCAGCAGCCTGCTCGGGGCTTTTGGCCAATTGGACTCCACGTTGTTCGCTTCCTTGTATCTTTCCTTTTCCCCGACCCCCCGCATGAATCTGTGCTTTCAAAACACACCAGTCACTGTGAAAATGATCTCTTATCTTCTGGGCAGCTTCCATCGCTTGTTCCGGAGATTCTACAATAAATCCCTCTTGAACGGCTACTCCGTATTGTTTCAGAATTTCTTTGGCTTGATACTCGTGGATATTCATACTCTGAGAAAAATGCTACATTATTCGTTCGCGAAAATAACTAACTTTGATCCAATTAAAGGTATTTTCTTAGGTTTTCATTATGGTTTTCTGTAAAAATTTACACAAGTATTATGGCCATCTTCATGTTGTGAAAGGTATCAACTTAGAGATTTCCTCTGGAGAAATTTTGGCAATCACCGGAGAAAGTGGGGCAGGAAAAAGCACCTTGCTTCAGCTATTGGGTACACTTGACAAACCAAGCCAGGGAGAAATTTCCATACACAATACATCAATACTAGAATTGTCTGCAAACAAAATTGCAGCGTTTCGAAACAAGGAATTGGGTTTTGTTTTTCAATTTCACCAATTATTGCCTGAATTCACAGCCCTTGAAAATGCAATGATGCCCGGACTTATCGCCAAAATGGGTAAACAAAAAGCAGCCCTCAGAGCCCAGGAGTTATTGGATTATTTGGGACTTTCTGACAGAATACACCACAAACCCAAGCAACTTTCTGGCGGTGAACAGCAACGTGTTGCTATCGCTAGGGCGCAATTTAACAAACCCAGGGTAATCTTTGCCGATGAGCCCACCGGAAATTTAGATACCCAAAATGCCGAATTAATTCAGGAGTATTTTCTGAAAATGCGCGATGATTTTGGGCAAACTTTTGTGATTGTTACGCACAATATGTCATTGGCAAACATCGCCGATCGCAAATTACAGATGTGCGATGGGAACTTGGTCCTCAGCGCGTCTTAATTATAATTCCTCGCCCTGGACTGGAATTGCTATTTTTTTTACTGTTTTTATTGTATACTTTTACCAAAAATCAATTCAATGGACACCCATATTCAAAAGCAATTTATTGCGTTATTGAAAAATGTAACTCCCTCACATTTGAGCCTTGCAGAAGAATTGAGTGAACTACTTGAAACCAGTTTAGACTCTATTTACAGACGACTTCGTTGCCAAACAGAACTCACATTGTCTGAAACCTTTTCCATTTGCAAGCATTTCGATCTCCCCTTAGAATCTCTGTCGGAAATAAATTCTGAAATTGTTGCTTTTAAAACCAATAAACTCTCATCTGATACAGAAAGCTTTGGCCATTACCTTCAGGTATTGCATAACGATTTGGGTTGGATTATGAAATACCCCAATTACCATTTGATATACGCCTGTGAAGATTTGCCCGTTTTTTACAATTTTTTTTTCCCACGGCTAGGTTTATTTAAAATGATTTATTGGAATAAAAGCATTCTTAATTCAGATGCATTTCAAGACAAAAAAATTGATGAGATTAAATTACCAGCTGCATGGATGACCGAAGTACCCAAAATACAAGAGAAATTTTTACGTATTCCAAGCACCGAAATTTGGAATGACGACACATTGAAAAGTACCCTACAACAAATCAAATTCTACTGGGAATCCGGCTTTTTCGAAGAAAAGAATTCTGTACTCTGTATCATAGATGATTTGGATAGTATTGTCTCTATGGCAGCAAAACAATGTTCTACAGGGAAAAAATACAACCCCATTAAAGACGAATTTTTGGATATTAAATTCACCCTATACAACAGCGAGTTAATGATTGGCAACAATACTGTTCAACTGCGTTCCGATATAAATCAAGCGAGCTATATTGGATACAATTCATTCAATTTTATGCGCAGCAATAACAAATATTTCAATGAGAGCATTTATTCATGGCTTAACAACATGATATCAAAAAGCACCATGCTCAGTGTGGTAGCTGAAAAATCCCGAAATCAGTTTTTTCAACATTTGCATAACAGTATCGACATCTTCAGACATCAAGTTTTGACCGATTGATCCAAAAAAATGGCCCTAACACACAAGGAAATCCTCAATAAATATTGGGGATTTGACGATTTTCGCCCTGAACAATTGGCCATCATACAGTCTTTAATGTCGGGCAAAGACACAATGGCTTTGTTGCCAACAGGGGGTGGAAAAAGTATTTGTTTCCAATTGCCTGCCCTGATTCACGATGGACTCACTTTGGTTATTTCTCCACTCATTGCATTGATGAAAGACCAGGTTGACGCCTTACAAAAGAAAAATATCCCAGCAGAGGCCTTGCACAGCGGCCATACCCACACAGAATCAAAGACAATCTTGGAAAATGCATTGAAAGGGCATTATCGCTTGCTTTACTTATCACCGGAAAGATTGGCAACCCAAAATTTCCGTGGATACATAGCCAATCTTTCAATCAAAATGTTGGTCATTGATGAAGCCCATTGTATCTCGATGTGGGGTCAAGACTTTAGGCCATCCTATCAAAAATTGGTTGCGGTGCGAAAATTGTTGCCAGGCATCCCCATCGCAGCATTCACGGCGAGTGCACCACAATGGATTCAAGACGACATTATTTCGGGTCTGCAATTAATAAATCCTTCCATTTACTCGGGGGATTTTACAAGAAAAAATCTGGTTTTCTATGGCATAAAAACCGAAAATAAAGCGGGGAGTTTGACCCGTTTAATTGAAAAATCAAGGGGGAGTACCTTGGTATTCGCTCATACCCGAAAGGAGGTTGAAGAAACGACCAAAATGTTGGTAAATTTGGGATATTCTGCCACATTTTACCATGCCGGATTGAGCCATAATCAGCGGGCAGATCGGCAAACTGCTTGGATTAAAAACCAATTCAGAATTATGGTTTGTACCAATGCTTTTGGAATGGGAGTTGATAAATCTGATGTGCGCTTGGTTGTTCACACCCACCCACCCAAGAATCCAGAAGATTATTACCAGGAATCTGGAAGGGCCGGAAGGGATGGGAAAAAAAGTTATTGTATTTTGCTTCATCGGCCGCAAGATTGGGTGCAAATGCAGGAAGATCTGGTCAAACAACACCCCGGAGAAAAAGCGCTAAAATTCATTTACCATGCTACAATGAACCATATACAACTGTCTGGTGGAGAAGGAGAGTTTCAACTATTTCCCCTTGATTTATATGCTATTTCTGAACAAAATAGTATCCCAATGCGCGATTTAGTGTATGGTATTAAAGCTTTAGAGGTCATTGGACAGTGGCATTTTTTGGAAGAAAATTGGATGCCTTCAAAGGTAAAAATACTTCGCAGAATAGAAGATTTTGGCAATTCAAGATTCCCAAACAAAAATCTAGAACCACTCTTAGAAAATCTTTTGAGATCTCACGGTGGTATTTTTGACCATCCCGCTATCATTTACGAGGAAGGCTTGGCAAAACGTCTGCGAATCACCAAAGAACAGATAATAGAAAACCTCTATCAACTGGATGCAATGGGGATCTTGAAATATTCACCGCAAACCAATTTGCCTTCAATCGCTTTGCCTGAATCCCGATCACTTTACCCAACCATAGATACAGAAGCATTAAAAATATTGTTTGAAAGAAGACTCCTTTCTTTACAAAAAATGAAAGAATATGCCTCTGGAAAGTCCTGTCGCTCAATTTTTTGGCTAGATTATTTTAAAAATACAAGCACAATGTCAGCTACCCTGACTGCATGTGGATTGTGCGATGTATGCATGCGTTCACCCGAGATAAAACGCACGCCCATTCGACAATGGTGGCAAAATACCCTCATACACAAGCCCCAAAAGCCCAATGAGGTTTTAAATACGCTTTCCCTAAGCAAAAAAGCATTGTACACCCAAATCCTTCGTGAATTACTCGATGAAGGTTGTATTATTGAAAACGCAAACGGCGATTGGGAATGGGTAGAAGAATAATATTCACTGTAAGCAATGATTTGAGTTTTGATCAGCGAATGCATCGCATTTGTAACTCCATGGCCAAAGCAGGATACGACACAGTATTAATTGGGCGCCAACTCAAACAATCTAAGCCGCTCGAAGCAAAGCTTTTTATTCAAACTCGCCTTCAATACCTTGTTTTCTCAAAAGGGAAATTGTTTTATCTCGAATATTCTATTCGCTTATTTTTCTACTTGCTTTTTCAACGCTTCGATGCAATCTGCAGCATAGATCTCGACACCTCTGTGCCAGGAATTCTTGTATGTAAATTAAAATCCAAGCCCCATATATTCGACGCCCATGAATTATTTAGCCATACACCCGAGGTACAGCGTCGCCCCGTTATACAAAAAATATGGCTTACAATTCAACGGTTTACGTTCAATAACAGTACTGCCAACTATACTGTTGGATCGGCCATTGCCCATTGGTTTGAAGAAAAATACCAAAAGCCTGTCTTTGTTTTGCGAAATATGCCCATAGGGTATATTCACCAGAGTACTAAGTTCGTGAAAGACAATGTTGGGATAGATGCCAATGTTGGGATAGATGCCCAACATCCCCTCGCTGCCAATGCCAAACAAAACGAAGCGTCCGAAATCCATTTCCCATCCAACATTGTTATTCAAACACTACCCCATTCTACTGTAGAAATTCTAAAAAATCAACGATTTATTCTATACCAAGGGGCCCTAAATGAAGGACGGGGACTTGAAATTTTGATTCGTGCAATGCACCAAATTCCTTGTAATTTGATTTTGGTAGGGGAAGGCAATCTCAGCCAATCGCTCAAGGGACTCGTATTAAGCGAAAATCTGCAACAAAAAATTTTCTTTTTGGGTATGCTCGATCCAAGCCAATTACCTGCCTTGGCTTCAATGGCCTACCTTGGATATAATGTAAGCGAAAATGCAGGTTTGAGTTATTACCTTTCGCTCAATAATAAATTTTTCGACTACGTTCAAGCGCATTTACCGAGCCTTGTTAACCCATTTCCGGAATATGAAAAATTAATGGAAGAATTTCAGGTGGGTTTAATCACAGAACCTACTATTGAAAGTATTATTGGTCAAGCCAATGAAATGCTCACCAACCAAAAATTGTATCACACAATACAATCCAATTGCAAAGATGCCGCCCGCAACTGGATTTGGAAAAACGAAGAACCACAACTGATTGAAATATACAAAACCCTTTTCTCTAAACCCAGATAGACGAGTTGACCAAAAAACGCATCCATATTGTCGCCTTTGACCTCCCCTATCCTCCAGATTACGGGGGTGCAACTGATATTTACCACAAAATACGAAGCTTTCACGAATTGGGTATTGAGATAATTTTGCATGTATTTTTATACAAAAGGAAACTCCCGTCGCCAGAACTTGAAGCACTCACTTATAAAACATATTATTATTACCGTCGGTCTTGGGTGAATCCTTTTTGGGGCAGAAACCCCTATGTGGTAAGTACCCGAAACAGCCAAGTTCTATTGCGCAATTTGCTCATGGATAACAACCCAATTCTATTCGAGGGTTTACATTCAACATCCCACCTAAACAGGCCTGAATTACGCAATAGAAATACGGTTGTTAGAGCGCACAATGTAGAACACAATTACTATCAATCTTTGGGTGATGCAGAAAGACTTTGGATAAAAAGAGCGTTTTATTATCTCGAAGCAAAGCGACTCAAACACTATGAAACTATCTTAGAAAAGACCAGCGCCATCGCGGGAATATCCCCTATGGAAACAAAATATTTTGATCGGACCTATGGAAAGGCCAGCTATATTCCGGCATTCCACTCAAATACCGATGTCGTTTCGCTTTCCGAAACAGGAGATTACATTCTCTATCATGGAAACCTTTCGATACCCGAAAATGATCGGGCGGCAATGTATTTGGTTGAACAGGTTTTTCCATTGTTGAAAGAATCCTGCATTATTGCTGGCAATAACCCCTCAAATGCCCTGCGAAAATCTATCTCTAAACACCCGCACATAAGCCTAAAAGCAAACTTAACTGCTGAAAACATCTTTGAGTTAGTGCGCAATGCACAAGTAAATGCAATGATTACCTTCCAGTCGACTGGCATAAAATTAAAATTGCTGAATTCTTTATTTCGGGGCCGACATGTTGTGGCGAACACAGAAATGGTCAAAGAAACCCAATTAGAATCACTGTGCAATATTGCGGATAATCCAAAAGACTTGGCCAATAAAATTAGGCTTTGTTATTCACTTGCCTTTACCCAGGAAGACATAAGCAATCGAAAAAAAATACTCCTGCGCACTTTCAATAATAAAGAAAATGCACTTGCACTCATTGCCCTCTTGCACGCATCGAATTAAAACGAGTGAATATAACCCAAACCGCATAACCAAGAGTTTTGCCATGCATTGGCACCTGATTTAACCAAATCTTTGTCATATATTCCAATTAGGGTATAATTTAGGTTAATGTGTTTCGTTATTTTGGTAATCAATGAAAAATCAAGGCGGCTGTCTAAACTTGCTTCATCGCTAACATAGGGTGCAAATCCCAGGTAATTGATCTTCACACTCACTTGCTTCGTTATTCCAAAATCGTGTTGAGATCCAAGTTGAAATTGAACCCCCAATTGGTTGTCTAGATATTGTTCTTTCTTTACCCTGGCAATAATTTGCTCATTTCTGATTGAATAGAGCAACTGATTGATCATATAGGTCTGTTTTAGTGTGAGACAACCCAATCTACAATAAAATGAAGGAAGCGGTTTGTATTCTATACCCAATGCAAATTGGGTTTGACCCTGACTTAGAAACCCTGAATTTAATACGGCAACCTCCCTACCTACGGAATTACGGGAATAGGTATATCCATCCAATAATTGGGTTTGAAAATTCAACCCTCCAAAAATAGACATTCCAGGTTCTGCGTTTATCGTATGACCAAACTTACAGTCTAAGAATACATTGTCGAGGGTTTTTTTATTGACTCTATATTTGACATTAAAATTATCGACTTGACGGGATGACAACCACCCAATATTGACTTTAAGTATGTTGTCAAAACTTGTATTGGGCCTCTTGATCTGGGCAAATGCAATTATAAATCCATTTGCATTGATATTGTTTGATCCACCACTCGACCAATTGGGCGATGCTCCTGAAAATAACAGTGATGCCCCAAAATCCGCTCCAACGCGAATGGTTCTGTATTCATTACTATCTATATGCTTTACGACAGGATATGGTTCGGCAAAAAAAGAACCCAAGGCTATCGTTAATGAAGCGAACGTCATTTAGGATACAAATATCGAATTAAGCAATGGATACTTGCTCCTTAAAGTCGTATTGTTCAAGAAAATGAACACTTTGAAAAAAAATATTTTTTAAAACTATGCTTCCACAACCATTTTGGGGGATGCACGTTTGCGTTCGTTCTCATCAAGGTATATTTTTCGCAAACGAATATTTTCGGGAGTTACCTCAACAAATTCGTCTTCTTGGATATACTCCATCGCTTCTTCCAGGTCAAAAATTCTTGGCGGTGCCAACATTGTATTGTCGTCCTTCCCTGCTGCCCTGAAATTTGTCATTTGTTTTGCAATACAAAGATTGATAACCAAATCACCAGGTTTTATATGTTCTCCAATAATTTGGCCGGTATACACTTCAGATCCTGAATGAATGAAGAAATTACCACGTTCTTTTAATTTGTCCATGCTGTAAGGAGTTGCTGGACCTTTTTCTTTGCTAATCAAAACACCATTAAAACGCATAGGCATTGTTCCTTTCCAAGGCTCGTAACTCTTAAGCCTGTGTGCCATAATAGCTTCTCCTTGGGTTGCAGTCAGCAAATTGTTACGCAAACCAATCAGACCTCGCGAGGGGATATCAAATTCCAATCGTACCATGTCTCCCTTTGGCAACATGCTTGTCATTTCACCTTTGCGCTGACTTGCATATTCAATTACTTTGCCAGTGTGATGGTCGGGGACATCTACAGTAAGTACTTCGATTGGCTCACAGGTTTTTCCATTGATTGTCTTTATAATAACACGGGGTTGCCCAAGTTGTAATTCATAGCCTTCTCTACGCATGGTTTCAACCAATACACCCAAATGGAGAATTCCCCTTCCAAACACCAAAAATTGCTCCGCACTGTTGGTTTCTTCGACCCGCAAAGCCAAATTCTTTTCGGTTTCTTTCATCAGACGCTCCCGTATTTTTTGACTGGTTACATGTTTGCCTTCCTTGCCAAAGAACGGGCTATTGTTGATGGTAAAAAGCATACTCATCGTTGGCTCGTCAATGTTAAGACTGGGCATAGCCTCGGGGTTTTCAAAATCAGCGATTGTGTCTCCAATCTCAAAATTTTCAATGCCTGTAATTGCGCAAATATCTCCGCAAGTAACTTCAGTTACTTTTCGTTTACCCAGACCATCAAAGATGAATAATTCTTTTATACGAGATTTTTCTACTTTTTCATTGCGCTTGACCAATGAAACGGGCATATTCACTTTTAACATCCCGCGGTGCAGGCGACCCACAGCAATTCGACCGGTATAACTACTGTAATCTAAACTGGTAATCTGCAATTGAGGAGTTCCATGGCGTTGAACTGGGGCAGGTATAACCTTCAAAATTGTATCCATTAAAAATGCAAGATCGGGGGTTTGAGATCTCCAATCTGGGCCAAACCAACCCTGTTTACCGGATCCGAAAACTGTTGTAAAATCTAACTGCTCCTCATTCGCGCCAAGATTGTAAAACAAATCGAATATTTCATCATGTGTTTTGTCAGGATCACAATTGGGTTTATCAACTTTATTAACAACAACAATGGCTTTTTTACCCAAATTCAATGCCTTCTGCAATACAAAACGGGTTTGTGGCATAGGGCCTTCAAAGGCGTCAACCAGAAGCAATACTCCGTCTGCCATATTTAAAACCCTTTCTACCTCACCCCCAAAATCGGCGTGTCCTGGCGTGTCAATGATATTGATTTTAACACCCTGCCATTGAACACTCACGTTTTTGGCCAAAATAGTGATGCCACGCTCACGCTCCAAATCGTTATTGTCTAGGATCAACTCCCCAATTTCTTGGTTATCACGGAACAAGCGGGCTTGGTGTAACATTTTGTCGACCAGTGTGGTTTTACCATGGTCAACGTGTGCGATAATGGCTATATTTCTGATTAAAACTGTCATGTAGCTGTTAAAAAGTTCGCAAATTTCGTCATAATAATTCATAACTCACTGTCATTGTCTATTTTGTTTTTGTAAACTCTTCATCAAAAGAGCTTTATTCATCGCAATACAGGAATGGAATTCGCAAATTAAGCAGCGTCTGTATAGTATCAGATTATATACCAATTCACTAAATTTGCGACCCAATTTATGGCATACGAATCGGAAATTGCAAAAAGAAAAACGTTTGCTATCATCGCTCACCCCGATGCAGGTAAAACTACTTTAACAGAAAAATTCTTATTGTTTGGTGGCCAAATTCAAACTGCGGGTGCCGTTAAAAGCAACAAAATCACCAAGGCAACCACCTCAGATTTTATGGAAATCGAAAAGCAAAGAGGTATTTCTGTTGCGACCTCAGTAATGACTTTTCCCTACAAAGAAAAGTGGATCAATATTTTGGATACACCAGGTCATAAAGACTTTGCTGAAGACACCTATCGCACCCTAACAGCTGTGGACAGTGTGATCTTGGTTATCGATTGTGTAAAGGGGGTTGAAGAACAAACTGAAAAACTCATGGAGGTTTGCAGAATGCGCAATCACCCCGTGATTGTGTTTGTTAATAAAATGGATCGTGATGGAAAAGACCCTTTTGATTTGCTTGAAGAACTCGAAATAAAACTCAATATTGCCGTTCACCCAATGACATGGCCCATTAATGGAGGGCGAGATTTCAAAGGGGTTTACCTCATGAGCAACCACTCGCTGAACTTATTTGAGAGTAGCAAAACCAAGGTTACAGATGATGTGGTAAAGATCAAGGGTTTAGAAGACCCAAAGATAGATAGCCTTCTGAACAAGAAAGATGCTGCCAAATTACGAGAGGATATTGAGCTCATAGATGGTGTTTATGGCAAACTGTCTGACGAAGACTACCTCAATGCAAAAACAGCACCCATATTTTTTGGTTCAGCATTGAATAGCTTCGGAATACAAGAATTACTTGACACATTTATCGAAATTGCACCAAACCCATTGGCCAGAGCTACCACAAAACGAAATGTTGAACCCAACGAACCAAAATTTTCAGGATTTGTGTTTAAAATTCACGCCAACCTCGATCCAAAACACCGAGATCGAATTGCTTTTTTACGGGTATGCAGTGGAAAATTTGAACGGAACAAAAATTTTACCCATGTGCGACTTAATAAACAGATGAAATTTGCCAATCCTTACCTTTTCCTGGCACAATCAAAGGAAGTGATGAATGATGCATATCCTGGGGATGTCGTTGGATTATATGATACCGGCAACTTCAAAATCGGAGATACACTCAGCGAAGGAGAACATTTTATGTTCAAGGGCATACCCAGTTTTTCTCCTGAAATTTTTAAAGAATTAATCAATATAGACCCAATGAAAAGCAAACAGCTAGAAAAAGGGATACAGCAATTAACAGATGAGGGCTTGGCCAGTTTATTTGTCCAAGAACTCGGAAACAGAAAATTTGTAGGCACGGTGGGTGAGCTACAATTTGAAGTATTACAATATCGCTTAGAGCATGAATACGGGGCTAAATGCCGATTCGAGTCCCGCAGTATTTACAAAGCTTGCTGGATTGAAGGCCTCGAACAAAATCTGAAAGATTTCATGAAATACCGGCAAAATAACATCGCATACGACAAAGATGAACGACCTGTTTTTTTGGCAGAAACTGGGTTCATTCTCAGAATGGCTGAAGAGAAATACCCCGACATTTCTTTCTATACAAGCAACGAGTTTTCTGTCTGATTCAAATGAATTTATTATCTTTGCGTCATTATTTAACACACTACAATCTATGAAATTTGATATTGCAATTATTGGAAGCGGTCCGGGTGGATACGTTGCTGCTATCCGTGCTGCCCAATTGGGAAAAAGCGTAGCCATTATCGAAAAAGCAGAGCTTGGCGGTGTTTGTTTAAATTGGGGATGTATCCCAACAAAAGCCTTGTTAAAAAGTGCTCAAGTATTCGATTACATAAACCATGCGACTGACTTCGGCATCACAGTTTCAAACCCCAAAGTAGATTTCGATGGGATGGTAAAACGCTCTCGCGGAATCGCTGATGGCATGAGTAAAGGCATTGCATATCTAATGAAAAAAAATGCCATTGAAGTAGTTAAAGGCACAGCTAAACTGGCTGGTAAAGGCAAGATTTCCATCAACGATTCTGAGGGGAAAAACTTTATTCTCGAAGCCGAACACATTATTCTCTCTACTGGATCTCGGAGCCGAGAATTGCCCAATATCAAAATGGATGGAACGCATATTGTTGGATACCGAGAAGCGATGGTTTTGCCAAAACAACCCAAGGAAATGATAATTATTGGCTCCGGTGCAATCGGAATGGAGTTTGCCTATTTTTATGCAAGTATTGGAACAACAGTAACCATCGTGGAATTTATGCCCCGAATTCTTCCCATAGAAGATGAGGATGTAAGCAAAGCAATGTCGAGTGTATACAAAAAACGCGGTATTACTGTAATGACCGACAGTAGTGTAGAAAAGGTTGTGGTTCAAAAAAATCGCTGTTTTGTTACAGTAAAAACCAAAACCGGCGAAATTTCATTGGAATCTGATATCGTATTAAGTGCCGCGGGTGTTCAAACAAACCTTGAGAATTTGGGATTAGAAGAAATGGGAATTAAAATCGACAAGGGAAAAGTAATTGTAGATGATTTCTACCGCACTTCTGCTCCAGGCATCTATGCCATCGGAGATATCGTTCCGGGGCCTGCATTGGCTCACGTAGCCAGCGCCGAGGGAATCATATGTGTGGAGGCCATTAGTGGTCACCATCCTTCACCCTTGAATTACGGAAATATTCCAGGCTGTACCTATACCCACCCCGAAGTGGCCAGCGTAGGTTACACCGAAGCACAAGCCAAAGAAAAAGGCTATGATATTATCGTTGGGAAGTTTCCCTTCAGCGCGAGTGGAAAGGCTTCTGCTGGCGGTCATAAAGAAGGTTTTGTGAAAGTGATTTTTGACAAAAAATATGGTGAATGGCTGGGTTGTCACATGGTGGGTGAGGGTGTTACAGACATTATCATTGAAGCCGTTGTAGCCCGGAATTTGGAAACCACAGGTTTAGAAATTTTGAAGAGTGTCCACCCCCATCCAACCATGAGCGAAGCGGTGATGGAAGCCGTTGCGCAGGCCTATGGTGAGTGCATCCACTTATAATCCATTCTCACTTTGAATCTTCACCCCTTGGCGAAAATCACATCGCAACAAAAAAGTGGGTTTGTGTCCGCCGTTTTTGTTACAAGCTTACCTTTGCAACATGAAATTGAAAAGGTTTACGTTCAACCCCTTGCAAGAAAACACCTATCTCATCTGGTGTGAAGAAACTCTGGCCTGCGCCATTGTGGATGCTGGTATGTACGATTCCTGCGAGCAACAGCAAGTGCAAGATTTTATTGATACGCACTTACTAAAACCGACTTTACTCTTGGGCACACACGCCCACATCGACCATATATTTGGCAATTGGTGGCTAAAACAGATGTATAATTTACCATATTATTTACACCCTGCAGACATCGTTATGATTGATCGCTCCGAGAATATGGCGACGTTGTGGAATTTACAATATACTCCCTCACCTTTTCCAAGTAACTCTCTGGCGCATGACGAAGTGGTGCGCATTGGCAATGGCGAATTACAGGTGCGGTTTGTCCCCGGACATGCCCCCGGACATGTTATTTTCGTAGATATAGCAGGTGAACAGGCATTGGTGGGTGATACGATTTTCAAAGGCAGCATCGGTAGAACCGATTTACCCGGCGGAAACCACGATCAACTATTGCAAAATATTGATTCACAAATCTTTACTTTGCCAGAACACTTCACATTGCACAGCGGACACGGCCCGTCGACCACCGTTGCCTTTGAAAAAGCCTGTAATCCCTTTTTCAAATAATGAAACATCCTTTTCACATACCAAACCCAAGCGTATCGGGCATCAAAATCCAGTTGGATTTTTTTGCCTGTGTTTTGGCTGAGGCAGGCATAAGCACTTGGTTTGTGAGTCCTGGATCACGCAACGCGCCACTGGTAGCCTCTATGATCAAGCACGGGGGATTTGTATTGCACAGTTTTCCCGATGAGCGGGCGGCAGCGTTCGCGGCCCTGGGCGCAGCCCAGGGATCGCGTTACCCCGCAGGGGTAATCTGTACCTCCGGTACAGCCGCCGCCAACCTGTATCCCGCAGTATGCGAAGCCTACTATCAACGCCTGCCCCTGCTGGTCATCACCGCCGACCGTCCACCCGAACTTATAGACCAATGGGATGGTCAAACCATACACCAGACCAACCTCTTTCAACCCCATACCCAAGGCAATTTCAACCTGCCACCCATTCAGGCTGAATGGGTGTTCGATCCAGAAAATCCAAGCAAAAAAGGTTTTGGTGCGCCTAGAGAAGAAACAACCACATCCAAAATCAACCGAACCTTAAACCAGCTGCAAAATACACTGCAAAAAGCCATCGCCCAAACCCTTTACCCCGTCCCGGGCCCAGTTCACATCAACCTGCCCCTTCGCGATCCCATCTACTCCGATATCGAATCGCCATTCCAACAAATTACACCCACTAAACCTTTCGTTTTTCATCGCCCATCGCCCCTTCCGGTAAACGAATCTCATATGGCTGATTTTCTCCAACACACCACTCCCACACAGCCTAAAATTCTGGTGGTGGTGGGAATGCACCATTCCAACAAGGAACTCACCCTGGCGCTTCAATCCATCGCACAAAAGTTACCCGTACTGGCCGATGTGAATTCGAAACAACAACATACCGGCATCGAACAATGGGACCTCGCCATGCTCAATGCCAAAGACCTGAGCAAAGCGCACCAGCCCCATATTCTGATCACCATAGGTATGGGTTTGGTATCCAAACCACTCAAATTGTGGCTAACCAACCATAAACCCCGAAAACACTATCATATTTCTCCACTGCAAGCGCCCATCGGCGATCCATTTTCTTCACAACCCATCCATTTATATCACCACGAAGTAGACTGGCTATTTGCACTGGATAAAACTTTGCGTCAAATCAATAACGATTTCCAACAACAGTGGATTGAATGGGTGCAGCGTTCTACGAGCATTCAGTCTATTGAAAACCCAAGCGTGTCAAACCCACCTTTGCCCGAGGCTCATCAAACGATGATGCAAGCAGCTCGGCAGAGCGTATTTTCCCAATTCGGAACGATCAACCCCTTTCCCAATTGCCTGAGTACCTTTCAACAAGAATTTGAGACTGTCAATGCACTCTTAAAGCATTGCGATGGACGATTTGTTTTTCAGATTGGCAATTCGATGAGTATCCGTTATGCTTCCTGGTCTGGCCATACGACCGCAACCATTTTTGCCAATCGGGGTACTTCGGGCATCGACGGTTCTTTGAGTACCGCCATGGGCTTTGCGATGGCCAATCCGAAGCTACATTGTGTGGCGCTATTGGGCGATGTTTCTGCCATTTTCGATGCGCATGGATTGTGGACCAACACATTGCCCCAAAACCTGAGTTTGGTGGTCTTGAACAATGGGGGCGGACAAATTTTCAAATGGATTGCCGGACCAACGCAGGTGCCTTCCCTAATGCCACTAATTGAAACCCCGCATGGCTATGATTTCAAACACCTGTGTAATTTCTATCAAATCAAGCATTGCATTCTCGCAATACCTGATGCAAATGCCCCGAATAATTCAAACAAAAATCTCGATACAAACCCCTGGCCGCAGCGATTTCTAGATCAATCGCGGTGCACCCTCTGGGAAATAAAATACAATTGATGCCTAATTGCTTGGATTTTGATTCAAACCCGAATCGTTTGTTTCCGTTTTAGCACCCCTTGGGCCAATATCCTATTCACTCAATTAGAAAAATCAACTACATTTTATTGCGTTGTAACTCGCGGGCTATATCCCTTTCTTTGATATCATCCCGCTTGTCAAAGGTCTTTTTTCCCTGACCCAAACCGATTTCCAACTTCAATATTCCACGTTCATTTTCGAATAAACGAATCGGAAAAATGGCATATCCTTTTGTCTTTGTTTTTGCCTCAATTCTTTTCAACTGCTGTTTCTTCAACAGTAGCTTGCGATTTCGCATGGGATCATAAGCGTTATAGCTAGATTGCCTAAATTCTGAAATATGCAAGTTTTTAACCCACAAAACCCCTTCTTCAAATACACAATAGGCATCCCCCATATTGACACTGTTGTTTCGAATTGATTTTACCTCACCCCCTAACAAAACCATGCCTGCTTCATACCGCTCTTCAATATGAAAATTAAAGCCAGCCTTGCGATTGACAATTTGAATATTTTTTTGGGTTTCCTTGGATGACATGCGTGAATTATACAAAGTTATGCAAAATCCTTCCCCCTACTGACTCGGACTACACAGAGGGCATTTACAAAAATGCAACTTTCAGGGAAAACAACAATTAAAACAAGAATTTATGGGAGCATGGTTATCCATGACCATGCAACTGATGAATCAATCGCTGGATTTTTTCTTTTTTCAGTATTTTTTGACCTTGACTACCCTCAGCAATTAAACGCTCACCAACAAAAACACAGTAAGCGCAATGAACATCATTTCCGTGTAATTTCATAAGCGTAGCCCGAATTTCAATTGATTCTCCTTGAAAAGCAGGAGATTTATGAACAATATTCAAAAATGTACCAATCCCTTCTTCGTCCTCGTCTTTCATCTCTAAAACAAACTGGCGACAGGCCCATTCCACATCTCGACCCATCGCAAACGTTGCATAAAATGGATGGATGTTGTCCTTGTTAAATGTAGCCAAGTCATCCGCCGATACAAGCTTGCTAAATATTCGTATATCACCCACTTTACAAATAGTATTCATTATAAATGTATTGTCTTTAGGAATCGTACAACTAAATTATCTATTGGTCACGCTGTAAGTTGTTTATTACTTCAGCAAGGTCTTGGGCATTGATTTGATTGTGTGAGGCATCGTAAATCGCCTCTCCATTGTGCAAGACAATTATCTGAGGAGATTCATGTATAACGTCAAAGGTATCGGCAATAGCAGCAGATATATCTCGGTGGGATAGCAAATCAAGATAATAAAAATCGGCTGCCGAATACACATCAGATTTTAGAGACAACAAACGATTGAGAACCATCGTACTAATGGAGCAACGAGTGCTGTGTTTAAACATAATCTGGGGTCGTTCAGCAGATTTTAATACAATATCAGGAAGCGTATTTAACGCTATTAACTGAAACCAATAAGGCGACATTGCGGTTTTTTAAATGTATAAATCTTAAAACCCTTGTTTAGTGCCGAACAGAAATAGATTTTGCACCTACCTCAGGGCAACGATCTTTTTTGTGAATACCACATTGGGTGAAGGTTAGCCCGAAAAAAAGGCTTACAATAATAATGATGGTTGATTTTTTCATTTAGAGGATTATTACACAAATTAACTCAATAAAACAGAAAATTGAAAAAAAAGTTACACATTGGATGTGTTTACTTGCCGTTGGTCTTCGAAAGACAGACTTCTAATGCACCCAACATACTGGTAATTCCGGGAGCCGGAGCAACAATATCGAGAACCAAATTGTGCTCAGCAATGGCAATGTGTGTACTAGATCCAAATCCAGCAATCCGTGTCTTATTTTGAACAAAATTGGGGAAATTATCGAACAAACTTTTAATATCGGCAGGAGAAAAGAAAACCAGTACATCATAAAAAACATCCGACAAATCACTTAAATCACTACTCACAGTATTGTAGATAACACATTCTGTAAAACTATAACCCAAATTGGCAAAATGATTGGGTATAGTCGCCTTGCGAATATCCGAACAAGGAAAAAGGAATTTTTCAGCACTATGCTTTTTATTAAACAATGTCAAGAAATCGGCTTCCGTAGATTTGCCAAAAAACATTTTCCGCTTGCGAGGTACGATATACTTTTGAACATAATTTGAAACCCCTTCGTTGATTGAAAAATACTTCGTTTCAATCGACATTTCAAGTTTCATTTCGGAAACCAAAGCAAAAAAATAGTCTACCGCGTTCCTTGAGTTGAATATAATGGCAGAATATTCATTAAAATTGATTTTTTGCCTCCGAATATCACGCGGAGCCATTGGTTCAATGTGAATAAACGGACGAAAATCTATTTTGAGTTTGTATTTCTTGGCAAATTCCTCGTAAATATTTTTACCTATCTCTGGCTGAGGCTGGGTAATCAAAATACTTCTGATGATTGGATCTGTATCAAAGGAGGCCATATAAATCAGATTCGTGATATAATTATGAAGAAAATAGCATAAGGCAAGATTTCGAAAGTACAAAAATACAAAAATGTGAGGGGATTTAACTCCCGATCTTGAAACATGCCTATGAAAACAATGGCAGAACGCAAAACCATCCAGAATACAAGTACAAATGACACAAGTTCGGATAGGGCAACATACTGAAGTTTATAGCCAGAATAATACGCCAACAAAAAAAGAGGAAAACATACCAAAGCCAGAATAAAATTGATATTCAATTGTCTTTGCAATTGTCGGCGCAATAAAACCTCAAATCCCAGACTCGCCGTAAATAAATATTGTATACACTGGAGTCCTATAACCAATAGTAGCATCAGCAGATACAACACTACAAAGACCCCAAAATTGTTTAAATATAAAAAATCATTAAAAATAAAATAAAGCATTACGCCCATTGCGAATACTGCTTGTGATAAAATCAGAACAACCACTGAGCCAGGGTTGAAAATTGTTACGCTATTGTCTGCGATCAATTCATTAAAAAAATATGAATTGTACACACTTTTCCATCTGAGTAGAAATTGCTTTGAATAAACATTTCGGTAAAAAATAAAAACCACAAACACAATAAGACACATCCCGAAGAACCAAAATTTGCCCTGATCTTTTCGATAAAAAACTTTATTGTTAAACGGATTGAAAGGATCATTAAAATTGTATACCACAGTATCACTAAAATAAGGTCCAGCAATCGACTGTGTTTTATGATCCAGAAGTCCAGCCTTTAAGGAATCATAAAAATTGAGCCCCCTCAAAAAAAGTGCATGTTGAAATGAATCCGGCTTTATTTTCAATGAATCAATAGAAAAAATCTTGCCATTGATGTATCGCTTTGAAGACTTTCTTTCAATATTTTCTTTGTTATTGATTGAATTGCGTGTTAACGTATCTCTTTCTAGCCGATTTGATTGTGCATTGACAGTCTGAAAGAAAATAAAAAACACAAACATCCCTACCAAAAAATGGACGCCAATATGAGATCTACTATTTGATATATGAAAATGCAATGCTTTGCAAAAATAAGAAGATATCCCGGCAACTCATAAATCAATGGTTTGAAAGGTAAAAAGACTGAACTTTGAATCCATGGCTGGATTGTATATTCATATCCCTTTCTGCAGAAAAGCCTGCAATTATTGCAATTTTCATTTCAGCACACAGCTAAAATATATAGAACCTATGGTGGATGCGATTTGTCAAGATATAAAACAGAATCATCCCTATTTATCTTCTCAGCCTTTAAATACCCTTTATTTTGGAGGTGGCAGTCCATCCTTGCTTCCTCAAAATCTCCTTGGGCGCATTGTTGATTCAATTAACAGGTATTTTAATACGGATAGTATTACAGAAACGACCCTTGAAGCGAATCCCGAAGACATTCACAAGGAGAATTTATTTGCATGGAAATCTATGGGCATCCAACGATTGAGTATCGGTGTTCAAAGCCTTCAAGATTCCGAATTGCTTTGGATGAACCGATCGCATTCTGTATCGCAATCCAAAAATGCAGTATTATTAGCCCAATCCCTCGGATTTTTTCAATTGAGCCTTGATCTGATTTACGGATCTGAAAAAAAAACTATGCCCCAATGGCAATCTGAACTTCAGTGGATTCTTGACACTCAAATTAGCCACCTTAGCTGTTATGCTCTAACAATCGAAGAAAAAACAGTTTTTGGAAACTGGGTAAATCAAAAAAAAATGCAGCCCATCGCTGATGACCATGCAGCCCAACAATTTAACTATTTGCGTAATTGGGCCATCCACAATAACTGGGATCATTATGAAATCAGCAATCTGTGTAAAGATGGTAAACGAGCCATCCACAATAGCAATTATTGGCAAGGGAAAATGTACTTGGGAATTGGGCCAGCTGCCCATTCATTTAATGGTAATAGTAGGCGATGGAATGTTTCAAACAATATCGCTTACATAAAACAAATCAACCAAAAATTGCCTGCGTGGGAAGAAGAAATTCTCAGTGGCAAAGATATATTCAATGAGTATTTGCTTACTCAATTGAGATTAAGTGATGGGGCCGATTTGAATGAATTGGAAAAACTTCACCCTGGCTATCTTTTAAGTAAACAAAATACCATTGACAGACTCATTCAAAAACAAAGTCTTTCCATTCACAACAACCGTTTGGTGATCAACCCGGCAGCCCGTTTTTTAAGTGATGCAATTACCATTGAAATGATGATTGATTGATTGATTGATTTTGAGTGAAAAATCCCCACAATACGCATTCATCCGACACAGTTGGGATTGCCTATGACTATTAATTTTGTATCACCCTGCCGCGTATTCAAAAACTTTGCGAAAGACAATATGTAATGCTATTAGCAAGGGCAAATAAATTGTTAGGATTCCATCATCACTTTGACCACCTTGCCTGGGGTATAGAAACCGATTAAAAATCCCAAATTACACCAATAGACGGTTGTAAAAACCCACTATTATTGGGTAAAAACTCACTCTTATAGGAAGGAACTGCGGCCGAAGAATCTGTTATCAATTTACCAGCCCCATCTTGCGCTGCAATTAAGGTCTGTGGTCCACTGTAAACCGAATTTAAGGCATTTTGGATATCCAAATAGAGATTTAAGGACGATGATTTAAAATACCATACTTTGTCTACACGAATATCCAATTGGGTGAAGGTCTTCAAACGTTGGGTATTTAGCAAAGAATAATTGGGCAATGCGGTTCCCCTGATGTCCCAATTGGTTTGCACCAAACTACGCTGTATATCGTCGGGTGTATAGGGACGTCCACTGGCAATTCTGTATTTGGCACCTATTTCCCAATTGCGCTTCATTTTAAGTCCACCCACCAAACTCAGGGTATGTCTGCTATCCCAAGCACTTTGTACTGACTTTCCATTTTTATCATTGAATTCACTCCAACTCAAGGTATACGCTACGATGCCATAAAGACCAGAACGACTTCTGCGCTGCACCAA
Organism: Bacteroidota bacterium; assembly: GCA_005798825.1. GTDB lineage: Bacteria > Bacteroidota > Bacteroidia > NS11-12g > UBA955 > UBA955. The sequence continues at coordinate 53,414 of SYIL01000030.1, read as the reverse complement.
AAACTCAATTCCATAAGCTTTCCCGTCACTAACAGAGGCCACAGGCTCATTTCCCAATACGGCAAAATCAGTCCCCAGATTCCCCAAACAAATGCTGTCGCGTAGGGCAAATGGATAATTGGCATATTGCTTATAAAATCCCTCCAAGGTTATCCTTGTATCTTTTATTTGGTTGGATTGCAAACCAAGGGCAATCGTTCGATTTCGGATGTATTTCACACGGTCTTTATTTTCTAAATCACCAGGCACCCAAGCTGGATCAGGAGGGAAAAAATTAGAAGGCCCTTTGCGATATCCTAGTATAGTATAGGATGGCAACTGAAAAAACTGTCCAAGAGAACCATTAACAAAAATGCCTTTTACGGGAGTTGGCAAACTCACGCCGACAGAAATGGTAGGCTGATTTAAAGGATTTCTGATGTTTTTATTATAATTGGATGCATCTAATCTGGTTGAAATATTGAATGTTCCATTGCCCATCAAGGAGCGGTATGCTCGAAAAAACCCACTGTATTTAAACAGTTCCAAATTGCTTTTAAATACAATATCCTTGCTACTACCGGGAGATCCTGGTGCACCCGGAACAAGCACTTTTGCATTGTTATCAACCCAGTATTGAACAAACTCTAAACCCCCGCCTATCAGTAATTTCCAAGATCCTTTGGTGCGAAAATTTTCGATGCGAAACCTATTCTCTTCTTCCGTGCTAGAATAGGAAAAAATGCGATTGCCCTCAACACGCTCATCGTTATTTCGGTATTTATAGAATGAGTTGCTGAGCATATTGCGGCTTGCGAACAATTGGGTCTTTGATTGTAGACCATAATGTGTATATACCGACCCTACCGTGTAGTTCCATTGACGATACACTGGTAAATAACCCAAAATAAACTGATTGGTTTTCAGTTTGATACTATCTGTAATCTTGTCGTTAACTCCCAAATTTAATTTGAAAAAATCGACTGCCCCTATCATTAAAAAAGTAATGTCATCTTTCTCGTTGAGTTTCCATTTTACCTTGGCCTGATAATCAATAAAATTGGGTAAAAAAGGCAAGCCCAACACAGAAAATAATCCCTGTAAATAACTCTGTCTGGCAGAAAAAATATAAGAGACCTTTTTTCCTAACGGTCCATCCGCGGTAAATCCCAAATCGCTACTTCCAAGAGAAAATCTGAATTTCGACTTCTTGGAATTACCATCGATTTGACGAAAATCCAAAACACTACTCAACCCATTGGCAAAGTTTACTGGAAATGCTCCAGTATAAAAATTGACCTCTTTAATGAAATTTACATTGAGCATACCAACAGGTCCGCCGGTACTACCTTGGGTCTGAAAATGATTGATAATGGGGATTTCTATACCATCCAAATAAAATTTGTTTTCTGAAGGAGCCCCACCGCGGATGACCACATCATTTCGGAACCCTGGAATGCAAACCACCCCGGGTAAACTTTGAATAATTTTAGAAATATCGCGGTTTCCACCAGGATTGCGTTCTATTTCACGAATGCTTAACTTTTGCGATGAAACCGGACTTTCTGCCTCTCTCGTTTGCAATGTAGATTTGAGTATACGAACCTCACCTATCTCGGAAGCAAGCGACTCCATTTCAATTTCTACAAATGGAGATTTGTCAAAAGTAAATAATTGCTCGGGCGATGAAGAAGATTTAAAACCATCGAACAACGCATACAATATATGGAACCCTGGTTCAGCCTTGCCAATTTCAAAATCTCCATTGGTATTGCTTCTTACCGAATCAGATAAGCCATCCAGAAAAACAAGAACACCTTTGAGGGGTTTTCGAGTATTTTGGTCAATCACGCGTCCCTTGATCAATATCTGAGAATACCCAAAATTGAAAATCAGGAATGAATTTACAATGAATAAAAATCGCAACATATAAGCTATAACAAACTTTATTAGAAAGTGTTTACTGTTGTGTGGACAATGTAAAAAGGAGTATTTACACTGCTTACCACCAAGAATATTGAACACGTGCCGTGAGGCTTTAGCATATGAATTCGGTCATTTCGTCACATTAATTGCGTGGCAAGATTTTAGCAAAGACAAATTAAGCTTATTTTCGCAACAAATAATATGATTGCCAAGATTCTAAAAACATTTTCCAAATTGCTGGGTGGATCTCAAGCCGAAAAAGCACTCAAGGAGATAGAACCCATCATTTCTGAAATAAACGTCTTTTTCAACTCTTATTCCTCGTTGAGCAACGATGATTTAAGGTCTAAAACAGGTGAGTTTATCGGTAGAATTAACCAGCATTTGCAATCAACCGACAACGACATATCCGATTTTAAAAAACAATTGGACGAAACAGACGAATCGAATATTGAACTTCGTGACAGCATTTTTCAAAACCTTGACGAATTAGAAAAAAAACGAGATGTCGATTTAGAAGAAATATTAAATATGCTTTTGCCTGAAGCGTTTGCTGTGGTAAAAGAAACTTCTCGTCGATTTTCTGAAAATTCCGAATTACAGGCCACTGCCAATGATCTCGATCAATTGTTGTCCGAAACTTGTCCGCATATCAGCATTGAAAATGGCAAAGTGACATACAAAAATGAATGGACTGCTGCGGGTGGGCTCATCCGATGGAATATGGTACATTATGATGTTCAATTGATTGGCGGTGTTGTATTGCATAGAGGGAAAATTTCGGAAATGGGTACTGGAGAAGGAAAAACCCTGGTGAGTACACTCCCGGCATACCTAAATGCATTGGGAAAAAGAGGGGTGCATATGGTTACAGTTAACGATTATTTGTCTCGCCGGGATAGTGAATGGAATGCCCCACTCTACAATTTTCTTGGACTGAGTGTGGATTGCTTGGAAAATCACCACCCCAATAGCAAAGAAAGGCGAAATGCTTACTTGGCCGACATAACATACGGAACCAATAACGAATTTGGATTTGATTATTTGCGTGATAATATGGCCCATACTCCGCAAGAACAAGTTCAACGCAAACACCATTTTGCTATGATTGATGAAGCAGACAGTGTATTGATTGACGATGCCCGTACACCATTGATCATTAGCGGACCCACCCCAAAAGGGGATATACAACAATTTGAGTCCTTGAAGCCCAGAATAGAAAAGTTGGTCGACTCACAAAAAAAATTCGTAAATACCGCTTTGGTTGAAGCAAAAAAATTATTGGCTGAAGGAAAAAACGGACACAAAGAAGGTGAAGGTGGTTTAGCACTTTTGCGGGCATTCCGTGGATTACCCAAATACAAAGCGCTGATTAAATTTCTGGGTGAAACAGGTATAAGGAGTATTCTTACAAAAACTGAGAATTACTATCTTCAAGACCAACAAAAGGAAATGCCTTTGGCAGATATTCCCCTGTATTTTACGATTGAAGAAAAAACAAACAATGTTGAGCTTACCGAAAAAGGCCTCGAATTAATAACCCAAGGAGAATCAGATCCAAATTTCTTTGTGCTTCCAGATGTGGGATTTGAAATGGCAGAAATCGAACGCCTTGGCGTGAATGATACCGACAAATTCGAATTAAAAGACCGTTTAATGCAAGACTTTTCTGAAAAAAGTGAGCGCATTCATTCGGTTCAACAATTGCTTAAAGCCTATACACTTTTCGAAAGAGACGTCGAATATATTTTGGTCGATGGAAAGGTAAAAATTGTGGATGAACAAACAGGTCGTGTAATGGAAGGCAGACGATATTCCGATGGACTCCACCAAGCCATTGAGGCCAAAGAAAATGTTCGGGTTGAAGCTGCTACACAAACCTATGCCACCATAACCTTGCAAAATTACTTTCGGATGTACCACAAATTGGCAGGAATGACCGGAACAGCTGAAACCGAATCCCAAGAATTATGGGATATTTACAAATTGGGGGTCATGGTTATTCCGACCAATCGACCGATTGCAAGACTTGACCAAGAAGACTTGGTATACAAATCAAAGAGGGCCAAATACAATGCCGTTATCGAAGAAATTGTTACCTTAACTGCCGCTGGAAGACCAATTTTGGTTGGAACAACTTCGGTTGAAGTGAGTGAATTGCTCAGCAGAATGTTAAAACTTCGTGGTATCAAACACAATGTTTTAAATGCAAAACAACACCAACGAGAAGCTGAAATTGTTGCAGAAGCTGGTTATAAATCGGCAGTAACGATTGCTACAAACATGGCTGGTCGGGGAACTGATATCAAAATTGATGATGGGGTAAAAGCCCTTGGTGGATTGGCAATTATTGGTACAGAACGACACGATAGCAGAAGGGTTGACAGGCAATTAAGAGGCCGCGCAGGTCGTCAAGGCGATCCCGGAACCTCGCGTTTTTACGTGAGTTTGGAAGACGATTTAATGCGCATTTTTGGTTCGGAAAGAGTAAGCAAATTAATGGATCGGTTTGGATATGGTGAGGATGACGTTATCGAAAATAAAATGATGACCCAAACTATCGAGCGCAACCAAAAGCGCATGGAGCAAAACAACTTCGGAATTCGCAAACGTTTACTGGAATACGATGATGTCATGAACAAACAGCGCACAAATATTTACCGCATGCGCAGCAGTGCTCTATTTGGCGAGCGATTGAGCATTGATCTGAGAAATATGCTGTACAACTGGTGTAATGAACTCGTTGAACAAAATAAAGAAAATGGAACATACCAAGATCTTGAGATGGAACTTATTCGATCACTTGCCCAATCCTTACCCTTTGATGAAACAGAATTCAATTCTTCTAATTCAGAAATTCTCGTCGATACACTTTTTGATCATCTCACCCTAAATTACCAAAAGAAATCTGAAAACTTAGGTAAAAAAGCCTATCCCGTATTTAAAAATATCAGAGAAAAACAGGGAGACCGAATCGAGAATGTAATCGTTCCAATGACCGATGGATTGCAAAATTATCAGCTCACCGTAAACCTAGACAATGCACTCAATACTGAATGCCGTTGTATGATCCAAGAACTTGAAAAATCAACTACTTTGGAAGTTTTAGATGACGAATGGAAAGAACATTTACGCGAATTGGATGAATTAAAACAAAGTTCATACAATGCGCAATATGAGCAAAAAGACCCCCTGTTAATATACAAAATTGAAAGTTTTGCTTTGTTTGGCAAAATGTTACAACGCATCAACCAACAAGTATTGGGAATGTTGTTTAGGGCACGAATTCAGCAAGACAACGAAATGGAAGAAGCTAGGCCTCAACAAAAACGCATAGAACCCAAAACACAAACCAGCCGCCAAGAAATAGCCCAACCTCTAGAATCAATATCAGTAGACCCTTCAGAAATTCAAGCGCCACGCGTAATTCAAGCGCCAATCGTTCATGAAGCAAAAATTGGCCGAAATGAACCCTGTCCGTGTGGCAGTGGCAAAAAATTTAAAGCCTGCCATGGAAAAGATTAATACGAATCATTCAAACCCTTGGACAAAATCTTTATAGGGTTACTATGTCTTGCGTTCTTCTTTACAGAATACAAGAACCCAAATTGGCTCTGGGTGTAATCGCTCAGTTACAGTATGCGTCACTCACACAAAAATAAGCCCGCGCCGAAATCTGATTTCTACACAGAAAATGGTTTTACGGTTTTTACAGCCGACTTCCACAAAAAACGCGGATACTGCTGCGGTAGTGGCTGCAGACATTGTCCATTCACTCCCAAATACATTGCCTATGGTAAACAATTGGATGCAGACATCAGCCCCCCCTTGCCTGAGATATAACAATTAAAATTTCCGAAACGATTGGATTGACCCTTGTTCGAAATACCCTCATGCCGTTCATCTAAATTGGGGACCGTTTGGTCGGGACTCAAAATCATGGTACCTGATTCAGCTTTACCCTAGAAAATCGTTGCCATTGTCTCGCCTTTTGTTTGTGAGTATAGTTTTGTGAAAAACTTATGGCAAACTTATTCAACTTTCCCCTTTTGAGTCGCATTCTGTGTTGTAATTTTCGCCTGTGATTTCAAGTATTCAATCAGCCCTAATTTCGGTTTTTTACAAGGATGGGCTCGAAGCAATTGTTTTGGCTCTTCACCAGAAAAATGTTGCCATTTACTCCACTGGCGGAACTCGTAAATTCATTGAGGACATGGGGATTCCCTGTATTGCAATTGAAGATATTACCGGATATCCCAGTATTTTAGGGGGTAGGGTAAAAACTTTGCACCCCAAAATATTCGGAGGAATTCTGGCGCGAAGAGAGTTGTTAATGGATAGGGAAGAAATTGCCCAGTATGCTATCCCTTTATTTGATTTACTGCTTGTTGACCTATATCCTTTTGCAGAGACAATCCATGGGGGTGGAACTGCCCAAGATATTATCGAGAAAATTGATATTGGGGGTGTATCATTGATTCGCGCAGCGGCAAAGAATCATTTGCACACAACCATTGTCGGTCATAAAAATCAATATGCTGCTTTTTTGGATGCATTTAACTCAGGCGATGGATCAATTACCTTGGCGCAACGCAGACAATTTGCGGCTGAGGCTTTCGCCATCACTGCAAAATACGATACATTGATTGCTGATTGGTTTAGTGAAAAAAAAACCTATACCCTCCGTTACGGAGAAAATCCCCACCAAGAAGGTTATTTCACTGGAAACTTGGAAGCCATTTTTACCAAACATCAAGGCAAAGAATTAAGTTATAATAATTTACTGGATGTCGATAGCACACTTGCGTTGCTTAATGAATTTAAGACAAGTACAGGGTGTACATTTGTCATCGTAAAACACAATAATGCCTGCGGTGTTGCAACAAGAAATACAGTTCTAGAAGCATGGACAGATGCTCTATCCTGTGACCCAGTAAGTGCTTTTGGCGGCGTTCTGGCTTGCAACCACCCCATTGATTTGGCTGCGGCAAAAGAAATCAACGAACTTTTTTTTGAGGTTCTGATTGCCCCAAAATACGAGACTGCTGCATTGGAATTATTAAAAATAAAAACCCATCGCATTGTATTGGAGATGGTTGATGATACTGGATTTGTTACACCGATGGTTCGCACCGCTCTCAATGGCACTTTGATTCAAGACAGAGATACCATAACTGAATTGAAAACAAACATGGTTTCAGTGACCAAACTTCAACCGACAGAATCGCAATTTAACGATTTAGAATTTGCGTTAAAATTGGTCAAACAGACCAAAAGCAATACCATCGTTTTGGTAAAAAACAACCAACTACTGGCCAGTGGAACTGGACAAACCTCTCGGGTGGATGCCCTGCAACAGGCAATTGAAAAAGCCAATCGTTTTGGATTTGATCTCGAGGGTGCTGTAATGGCAAGTGATGCCTTCTTCCCCTTCCCTGATTGTGTTGAAATTGCCGATAAATCCGGCATAAAAGCTGTGATTCAGCCCGGTGGAAGTATCAAAGACCAAGCTTCTATTGATTACTGCAATGCCAATGATTTAACAATGGTTTTTACAGGCATACGCCATTTTAAACACTAAGCAATATTACTTTCTGTCCAATATAATTCAACAAGGCATCGCCACTTATACCGAAGCTAAACAAATATGTATAGATTGCTAAAATTCCTCTTTTTTTTGTTGCCTCCTGAATTGGTTCATGTATTTGCATTGCGAAGTTTATACATTATACTGAAAATCCCTTTTCTTGGTTATTGGATAAAAAAAGGGTTCCTCCCAACCGAGCCAAAGACTGTAGTTTTTGCTGGGATTGAATTTCCCAACACCCTGGGATTGGCAGCGGGATTTGACAAAAATGCCAAATGGCTGTCGCTATTAAAAGATTTAGGATTTGGACACGTTGAAATTGGTACTGTTACACCTGAGCCACAACCCGGAAATCCAAAACCCAGATTGTTTCGCTTGCCCAAAGACAATGCTCTTATAAACAGAATGGGTTTTAACAATGATGGTGTAGAAGCCTTGGTAGAAAGATTAAAACGCAGGCCTAGTGGATTGGTTGTAGGAGGAAATATTGGTAAAAATAAGAATACCCCCAACGAGAATGCCCAAAACGATTATACCATTGCCTTTTCAGCTATTTACGATTATGTAGACTACTTGGTTGTAAATATTTCTTCCCCCAATACCCCTGGTTTGAGAGACCTACAGGAAGACAAATTCATCACAGAACTTTTTGCAATATTACAGCAAATAAGAAGCCGAAAAAATGTTTGGAAACCGATTTTATTGAAAATTGCACCCGATTTGAGCCCATTGCAAATTCATTCACTGGTAGTTAGCATCAAAAAGGCAAAAGTAGACGGCGTCATCGCCACCAATACCACTATCGGGCGTACCAATTTAAAAACAAATCCCAAAAAAATAGCCAAAATGGGCGCTGGTGGTCTGAGTGGACGACCTATTTTCGAGTCGAGCAATACTATTTTGGAATTATTGTCTACAGAATTGGCTGGAACTATTCCTTTGATTGGTGTGGGCGGGGTATTCAACAAAAAAGATTATAACGAAAAGATTTCACGTGGCGCTAGTTTGGTTCAACTGTATACAGGATTTATTTATGTAGGTCCACTCATCGTGCGAAAAATACTATCTTAGAGCATTGATTTCAAAAGAACCTTGCGCCTGTGTTTGGAAACCATGTTCCATCCAAATCAAATGAACCACCCAAAAACCCAATCAGCCAATTCATATAATCCCAACATCTGACCAAGCAGAATGAACAAAAAACCAATCGCCGCGAAGTTTTTTATAGCCTCTATCTTCTGTTTGGGATTTTTTCTTATCTCTGCCCAAAGAAATCAATTCCCACATCCTTGGTCATGGCCCTCAGTAGCCGAAAAAGAAAGGGTTATACAACACACCGCCTTTAGTTTAGTGTATAGCCACAAACACATGCAATCCAAATGGGTAGCCTACGAATTATCTCTATTCAATATAAACGGCAGTGCTGAAAGAAGCCGAAAATTCTTAGTAGACCCATCCATATTCCCATCTACTGCCCTCACTTCAGACTTTACGAAAACAGGTTACGACCGCGGACATCTTGCACCTGCAGGAGATATGAAATTCTCAGAAAAAGCCATGTTAGAATCTTTTTATATGAGTAATATTTCACCCCAATTGCCCGGATTCAATCGGGGTATATGGAAAAAGTTAGAAGAACAATGCCGTTCATGGGCACCTAGCTCTCATCCTCTTTTTTTGGTTACAGGCCCAATTCTCACCGACAACCTCAATACCCACATCGGAAAAACATGCAGTATCTCTGTGCCAAAACGTTTTTTTAAAGTAATTCTAGATACTGCTGCGCCCATGCGTGCCATCGGTTTTGTGCTAGAAAATGTGTCTTCCACGCTCCCACTCAAGCACTTTGCCCTCAGTATTGATGAGGTGGAAAAAATTACTGGCCTAGATTTTTTCCCGAGGCTTAGCGATTCTCAGGAAACAAAGATCGAAAAACAGGTATCACTCCAAAACTGGAATTTATATTGACTGGGACAGTACTCAACCACTTGGGGCTGATTGCTGCCTCAATTCTAAAACTTTGTAAAACCTACAACTCCCCTTCTTAAAATCTTTGGATGCAAATCTTTGGATGCAAATCTTTGGATGCAAAATCCAGAATCCTTGTTTCTGCAACTACCCAACTAAATCGTATGGTTCAATTAAAAAAATCATACATAGAGCCCGGACAACCCCTGCACTTATCGAATCATGACCACAGCGTTTCTGGTCTGCTTGCCAAAAATTGTTCCCGCTAGTTTGGTCTGCTTGCCCAGGCAATCTCATTAACCCAATAACCTTTTTCATCAATCCACCACAGATAAAATGAGAATATAAACTGAAGCTTCTTAAATTTGGCTTTGTATTCGTATTTTGAAATCCCATCACCAGCAACACTCAAAATGGTTCGGGGTTCAGGCATAATTTGCACCTGCTTAAAATTTATTTTGGTTTTTTTTAATTCTTTTTTCATTTTCAAAACCGACTTTTTAAACTTGAATTGATGGGTAAGCCAATATCCATCGATCAATTGTATGGCCGTTAAACTGTCATGCTTATGCCATTGCTCCTCGAATAATGGCTTGGGAAGATGTCCGAAATTCATTTTTGGTGACCGTTGTAACACCCAACTTATGAGGGTATCTAAGGCCTGTTCTTTCGAATCAAAATACAAATTAATACTATCGCTCAAAACAACATTTTGAGATTTTAAGGGAATTAGCCCCACCGATATGAGGAGAATCAATAAACACTTACGACATTTGAGCAAGCTTTTTATCATGGCAAACAAAGGTACAAATCCCGTGTTATTAAATATCTTAAATAGCCATAGAATCCCTTTCATTTCGATTAATTACAAAGCCTATAACCCTTCGCTATTATCCAAAAAAGGAAAACTTCTCCCACAATGAAAAATTTGGAACAAAACAGCAACAGAATGAACAATCTGATCCACAGCAATAGCCCTTATCTGTTGCAGCATGCCAACAATCCCGTTGAATGGCAGCAATGGGAAGCCAAAACTTGGCAAATGGCCACTGATGAAAATTTACTTGTTTTGGTAAGCATTGGTTATAGTACCTGTCATTGGTGTCATGTAATGGAACACGAATCTTTTGAAGACCTTGAAACAGCAAATATCATGAACTCAAACCTCATTAGTATTAAGGTTGATCGGGAAGAACGTCCAGATATTGATATGGTTTATATGGATGCATGCCAATTAATAACTGGCCGAGGTGGATGGCCATTGAATGTAATTTGCCTGCCCGATGGGCGACCAATTTATGCCGGTACCTATTTCCCAAAACTCCAGTGGCAAGAAATTGTCATTCAGCTGGCTGCTGTGCACTCTGAAAATCCCAGTTCAACCCAAGAATATGCCACCCGTGTATTTGAACAACTCGAAAAACGAAATGCGACAAGTATCGTTTCACAGACGACAGAAAATATCAGCCGCATTCAACTCTTGGAAATGTATCAAACCCTGTCTAGTCAATTTGATTGGGTTGAAGGTGGTAGCAATCGATGCCCTAAGTTTCCCCTTCCAGGGCACTATGAATTTGTACTCGACCACCACCTTTTGAGTGGTGATGAAAGCGCAAAAGACTTTTTGCATTTGAGTTTATTAAAAATGAGTAATGGGGGAATTTATGATGCACTCCGCGGGGGATTTTGCCGGTATAGCACCGATAGCCGATGGTTTGCCCCGCATTTCGAAAAAATGCTATATGACAATGCACAATTAATATCGCTCTACGCACGAGCATTTGCATGGTCAAAAGCGCCAGTTTATGAAACGATTGCAAGAGATACCATTGATTTTTGCTTGCGGGAACTTCAATTGCCTTTGGGTGGTTTTGGTTCGGCATTGGATGCAGACAGCGAGGGAATTGAAGGAAAATTCTATGTCTTTACTTATGATACATTGTTAACTTGCCTGAGTGAAGATGAATTGGCATTGGCTACGATTCAATTTGGAATCACAAAAGAAGGAAATTGGGAGCATGGTTACAACATTTTGCACCAAGCAATGGCTCCCCTTCAAGTATTGGCGTCGAGCGGTTTAGATGTCTCAACTTATCATTCCAGATTGTCTGAAATCAAACAAAAATTGCGGTCTATCCAAGATGCACGCATACGGCCCATCTTTGACAATAAGGCGATCTGTGCATGGAACGGACTGATGTTAAAAGCCCTTGCAAATGCGGCCTTTTATCTCGAAGATATACATTTTACCAACAAAGCCGAAGAACTGGGTCACTGGATATGGGATACCTTTTGGAAAGAAGATCAACTGTATAGAATTCATTGCCTAGGACATACTAAAATTGGAGGATTCTTAGAAGATTATGCCTGCTTATGCGAAGGATATTTGGCCCTGTATGTTCGAGTTAAAAGTGAGTATTGTTTGATTCGAGCCGAGCAACTTATTGCAAAAGCCATCGTCCTTTTCTATAATTCTGAAACACAACAACTTGCTTTTACCCCAATCAATGGAGAAACTTTAATCATTCGGAAAAGTGATTACACCGACGATGTAATTCCTTCTCCCAATGGAATTTTGGCTCATTGTTTATTTCAATTGGGAACCATTAGAAACAACATTGAATACCTGCATTTGGCAAAAGTATTGGCAAAACAAGTTCAACAAAACATGATTGAAAATCCGGGTTGGTATTTTAATTGGGCTCGATTGGCTCAAGCACATACTTTGGGCGGGATACACATTCGAATCGAAGGAGAAGGAATTCCCCCCAATGATATTTGTGAAATGGCATCTAAACTTCCTTCATGGACAGTAGTTCAATTCGCAGAGAATACAGAATTATGCCATATAATACCTTGCGTGGCAAATACCTGTTATCGCGGGGTTTCCACAACAAAAGAAGCCCTGGAAATTGTATTGGATGTTTGCAGTTTATCGGGTGATTGATTAATGCTGAACCACCAAGCGATTGCTTGAAATACCCACATTGGTATATGCCTGAACAATATACCAACCGGAGACAAGTGTCGATACATCTAAATTCATTTCATGCAGGTTTTCACCCTGCGGATGTAAAATAAGCCTTCCCATTGCATCCATGACCCTGATATGCAGAATAGGCGCTTTGGCAACAACTTGAACAGCGTTTTTGCTTGGATTGGGAAAAAGATATAATCCTTGTTTTTGGGAAATATACCGAGTATTGGCACTTACATCCCAAACTTTTTTCTGCGTAGCATTTAAAACCATTGAGGTAAAAATGCCCCTATTTCTGGTTTCGGACAATCCCAACATGACATCATCTGATACATAAGCCACAATCCCAAAGTCAGCAGGCTTGTAACGAACATATCCAGCCCCTTTCGGACCATAATCGGCAGACAAGGGAATGGTATTGGATACAATGGTATCGGGAACGGTTACTGAAAAATTCCATGTTGTTGTTTGACCAGGTTCCATCACCGACGGCAGGGTGAAAGGTTTATGGCCAAAGGTACCCCCATCTGCAGTCCAAAAAACGTTATGGTGGTGGTAACCGGTTAGAACTTTACTCTTGCCAAAATAAATAGATTGGCTGTCTTTTGTTAATGCAACATCTACAAACTGGTCCCAACCGGTTCCAATTCCCCGCACATCGACTTCTGTTAACATGGCGCCCACTCGCAGTTGTTCTTTGGCCAAATACTCTTTGGCCGTTATCAAGACCTGGCCAGTAATGGTGCGTCTTTTTTCGTTAAAAATGATATTGTTAATTTGAATATCAACCCGTTTGGGAAAAGATTTGAGACTAGCGTTAATTCGGGAATCAAAATTCTTTGGGGTGATAAAAGAATCCTTAGAAGCAAAATTTCGGTTGATTGAAGCTATCGGAAGGCTATCTGGAACACTGGGTAACCATTGATTCGCCATGTTGTCATTTTGGTGTTGTGCAAGTGCAATGACATTTTTGTATTCAGACTTTTTCAACAACGAATCAATCAATTCATGGGCACGCGGACAGGCATGACACCATGTTGCGGTGTAATATTCAAACAAAGGGTTGGCCATTTCTGCAGTAGACTGATTTTGAACAATAATATCCTGTGGCGTTTCTAAAGTATCATTGCTTGGGTCTCCGTCAGGCAATCCACTGCGTTGTTTAATCCATGCTTTGATTGTCAATCTTTCTCCGGCCAAAAAATTGTGTTTTACCTTAAATGCCAACGCCGATCTACGGTAATCGGTGTTCGTCAATCCGCTGGGGATAGTATCCTTTTGGGGTAATTGGTTATTTACCTGAATATAAACATCAAATAAATGGGCATTCAGAAGGCTCCCGTGTCTGGTAAAATCGGCCTGAAAATAAAAATCTGTACCTGCTTTGTGGTAATACAATCCATTGGGAGCAGCAACCGATTGGGATTTTAAGGAAGCATCTATCGGGAAATAATCGCCGGGTGCAAATGTGCAGTATTCATTGTCCGAACAAGCCTTGGACTTGGATTGATCATAATCGTATTGACCCCCAATGTCTGCCAACGAGTAATATTCAAATGACCCCAAGTGTATGCCTGCACAGTGTATGATTTTTGGCAAGGGGCTGTTGCTAGTATTACTCTCGCTGCCACTGGCCATCTGCACTATGTGTATTTGGTTTGATTGCTCTTCCAATACAATGGAAGTATACGAATACATGCCCAAAGTCTGGTTGGTATCTGCAGAAACAGAAAATGATTGAAATTTGATATAATATTGCCTATTGGGGGCTATCCCAAACACCTTCACCAATATCCTATCATTGTCAGATTTTGCCTGTATTCCACCAACTATGATAGACTTTTCGGGGAGGCGAGGATCATCTACATTAACGATTGAATAATTAACGCCTGGCAAAGTACCCTTTGTAAAAGTAATCATCCCATTTTTTGAGGCCCGAAAAACCTTTTCCGTATTCCCACTCAATTTAAAATCAAATGGTAGGGTATCTGTAAGGCTATAGCCCTTGTTTAATGTGTCCCAAAGCAATCTTTTCCAGCCGTTTGACTCATTGGCATCATCGGGCTGTAGATTCAGAGCCCGTGGATTCCCATTCAAATTCAATACCCTATTGCGAACGTCTTGAATATGATATGCCTGTGCTTCTAGCAAAAATGCACTGCACAAGGTAAACAAAACAAAACAAACTGAATTTTTTAGTTGTCGCACAGTGTGTATAAAAATAGTTTAGAGTGATTTTACCTCATTTAACAGTTTCTGAATACTGGCTTTTGCATCACCAAATAGCATTCCACATTTTGGGAAAAAAAAGAGCTCGTTTTCAATGCCTGCATATCCAGCTTTCATGCTCCGTTTCAATACAATAATTTGTTTTGCTTGCTCTACTTCGAGAATTGGCATGCCGAATATTGGACTGCTTGGATCAGTTTTGGCTGCAGGATTTACGACGTCGTTTGCGCCTACAACCAAAACCACATCGGTACTGGCGAACTCAGAATTAATGTGTTCCATTTCGATGAGTTTATCATATTCTACATTGCTTTCTGCCAACAAAACATTCATGTGTCCGGGCATTCGGCCTGCAACAGGGTGAATGGCATACTTTACATCAACACCTTCGGATTCGAGGAGAATCTCCAGTTCGTGGCACGCATGTTGGGCTTGGGCCACTGCCAATCCATATCCTGGAACCACGATTACTTTGCCAGCGTATTTGAGCATAACAGCAACATCTGAAGCTTGAACTTCACGCACACTGCCACCCGAAGCACTGGTAGCACTGCCACCACCATTACCACCAGCCATGCCTATCAAAACATTCATCAATGAACGATTCATTGCTTTGCACATGATTACGGTTAATATAGTTCCAGCAGACCCCACCAAAACACCACCCATCAACATTACCTTATTGTGGTATAAAAACCCCCCACACGCCGCAGCAACACCCGTAAAAGAATTTAACAATGAAATAACCACAGGCATATCCGCACCACCAATGGGGAAAACAAACAATAAGCCATAAATGACAGCCAATGCAATGGTTATATAGAAATAAAATGAAGAATGTGAAGCATTAAATTCTGTGTAGTTTAAGGCGGCGGTAACAAGGATTGCGACCAACACAATGGCGTTGATAACCTGCTGAGAGGGAAATCTAAAATCTCCAATTTTGCCATTCAACTTTCCCCAAGCCACAATCGAACCCACAAAAGAAATGGTTCCTATAATCAAACCCGCAATAACAGGAATATACAAGGCCATTTCCATCGATGCCCCACCGGGAGGATCAATCGACACATGATGGCGCCATTCAATCAAGGATATTAAAGCCGCACTCAAACCACCCATACCATTAAATAAGCTTACCATTTCAGGCATGGCTGTCATTTGAACCCTTTTGGCAATAATTGTTCCCACAAGCGTACCCAAAAAAATGGCCAATACAATAAATTCAATATTGTTAATTACATGGTATCCCTTTTCATCAAATAGCAAAGCTGCTATAACCGCCATCCCCATACCAAATGCAGCTACCAAATTTCCCTTTCGCGCCGAGTCGGGCTGACCCATCATTTTTAAACCCAGCACAAAACTTACCGATCCGATAAGATATCCTATTTCTTGAAAGGGTATCATGACGGGTTGCCTCCTTTGGGTTTTTTCTTAAACATCTCCAACATTCGGTCAGTCACTACAAACCCCCCAATTACGTTCAGCGTTCCAACAAAAACAGCCAAGGTTCCAAACACCAAAGAGACTGTATCCTCTGGTTTGGCATTTCCCATGACAATAATGGCTCCAATTAATACAACCCCATGAATGGCATTGGCGCCACTCATTAATGGTGTATGCAATACACTTGGAACATGAGAAATCAACTCAATCCCCACGAAAATCATCAAGATTACGAGATATATGAGGTTTAAGGTATTTTGTGTGTCGGGCTGCGCGATCAAGTCGCTGCTAATCTGTAAAATAGGTTCCATTCTAATATCTATTATGCCTTGTGGTAAATTTCGCCATTTGAACAAATCAAACAGCCCTGAATAATTTCATCATTTCGATCTAACATTAGTTCCCCTTTTGGAGCAATGAGTTTTAGCAATTCCCATACATTGCGTGCAAATAATTCACTTGCATTGGCGCTCAACTCTGAAGGCATATTTACCGCACCTACAATTTTAACACCCCCTTTTACACTAACCTTTCCAGGTTCTGTTTGTATACAATTACCGCCTTGCTCTGCCGCCATATCAATCAATACTGACCCTGATTTCATGAGAGCCAACTGTTCATCATCGATTAAAATGGGTGCTTTTCGTCCTGGAACCAACGCAGTGGTTATGACCAAATCGGCTTGAGACAAACTTTTATTGACCGCTTCACGCTGTGCCGAACGATATTCTTCGCTAGCTTCATTGGCATATCCCCCTTGTGAACCTACTTCTACTCCTTTAACTTCTATGAATTTGCCACCCAAACTCTGAACTTGCTCCTTGGTCTCTGGACGAACATCGGTAGCTTCCACCACTGCCCCCAATCGCTTGGCTGTGGCAATAGCCTGTAATCCTGCAACCCCCACACCAAAAATAAGCACTTTCGCTGGGGTTACAGTTCCAGCAGCAGTCATTAGCAAGGGAAAAATTTTATCTAAATGATAGGCCCCCTCTATTACGGCTCGGTATCCGGCCAAATTGGCTTGTGAACTGAGAACATCCATACTTTGAGCACGGGAAATACGGGGTATAGCATCCAAACTCAAAACTGAAATACCCGCTTTGTTAAAACCCTCAATGGACTCAGGATTGCTGCGATGGTATATTTGACTCACCCAAACACTGCCCTTGGGCAATTGTTTGTATTGGTCGGGTTCTGGCATATTTATCTGAACATACATTTCAGCAGTCACAAGTGCGTTGCGAGTCAATACTTCCGCCCCTGCTTCAACGTATAATTCATTCGAAAAATGCGATCCTACTCCAGCATGTTCTTCAACCGAAACCAAATGCCCCATTTGGACTAAGCTTCTAACAACCTGGGGTGTAATTGCCACCCTTTTTTCTCCGGGTCGGGTTTCTTTAAGTACAGCTATTTTCACAATGTATTATGTAGGTATTTATACGCAAATATACATACCAATTTCTCATCAAGCCCTATTTTAATTGACTTTTTTGTTTTCACGCACTACAGTTTGATAAACTTCAGCGCTCCAAAATTTGTGTGAATAAAATACATGCCAGAAATCAAAGACCCTGCATCATATCGATTTAATCCAATGGATTTGAGGTAAAAATGTTGCCCCCTGCAATCTGTAATGTCCAGGCATTCACGCGAATCAAACCCCATTAAAGAGAATTGATTTGCTACGGGATTGGGAAATAGATTGGGGACTTGGTTTGGTAAAACAGTATTGACCGCCAAACGAGCAATATAGCCATCCCTATACCGAATTTGTGTAGCAGTAAATTTACCTGTTGTGCCACTTTGTGTGCCTTGTATCTCCATGACAGGAATCCGTTCTTCTGTGGACAGCCACTTGTAAGAAACTACTCTACGTGGTATGGCAAATTTGCCCAATTGGGTAACAATGGTATCCACTTCATCAATAAAAACTTTTAATCGGAGCACATTTTTATATTCTTTATAAGGGGTTTTGATTGTACCCCAAGCCTCTGCATTGTTGTATCGTTTGCCATTTTGAATCAAGGAAAAAAGATCGCCAGGAATCGAAAATTTAAAATTGAATGAACTGGTGTCTTTGTCACCATAATTTAAGGGAAACTGATAAATTTCATCGTCATCTTTATACATGGAAGCCAAGGGAAATCCAGAATATTGATACCCTATTCCCTCTGCCTTAAACACCTTGCTTGAATTGGTATAGAATGAGTATACATTGGTCAGGGTAATAGGGCCTGCGCCTAATGTATCTGCTGTTTTCTGGCCAATCTGACCAAAGAAATAAAAAGAATAAGGTGTTTTGGCTGCACTATAATATTTGCCAAGGGTTTGGGACAATGCTTTTAGCGCTGAGAAATCCCAGGTAATGCCAGCTCCACCCACCTCCCATCCCATGGGTAAATTGAGAGGACTTGCAGAAGAAAAGCGCAACGTGTCGTTTGCCTTGGGCATTTGACTTGATGTAATGGTTGGCTGAGCCATACAAATGTTGGTGAGAAATCCTAATAAAAGAGATACAACCCATTTCATAACAAACAAATATACAAATTTGCTGCATATTTTATCAGAAAAATTTGATTGTTACTCTAGGCATTATTCTCGATTTTTGCCAATACTATGAAATACCAATGGCAGGCAAAGAAATTGCCCAATCAACATTTAATTGAACCGTTGTCTGCCGAACTTAATATAAGCCCTCCCATCGCTTCAATCTTGGTTCAACGCGGTATAGACACATACGAAAAAGCCGAAAAGTTTTTTCGACCCAAATTACGCGACTTACACAATCCCTTTTTAATGCAAGACATGGATGTTGCAATCCATAGAATTCAACAAGCCATCGACACCCAAGAAAGCGTATTGATTTATGGGGATTATGACGTGGATGGGACTACGGCAGTGAGTATCGTGTATTCGTATTTCAAACCCTTTTTGGAACGAATCGCGTATTATATTCCCAACCGCTACACTGAAGGATATGGAATTAGTAAAGCAGGCTTAGAATATGCCGCCGAGAATGGGTTTGTTCTGATTGTAGTGCTGGATTGTGGTATTCGCTCAAATGACCTAATCGATTATGGCAATGAGTTGGGTTTGGACATCATTATCTGTGACCACCATTTGCCAGGCAAAATATTGCCCAATGCATCAGCCATTTTAAACCCTAAACGCAAGGATTGCAACTACCCATACAAAGAATTGTCGGGAGCTGGAATTGGATTCAAACTCATACAAGCCTATAATTTGAAGCAAGAACTACCTGAGCATTTGGTTTACGAATACTTGGACGTTGTTGCCGTGAGCATTGCCAGTGATGTAGTTGATATGTGCGGAGAAAACCGAATCCTTACCTATTATGGCCTTAAAAAACTCCATGAAAATCCCAGTGTTGGTTTACAAGCGCTCCTAAACGAATCGTCCAAAAAAGAATACTACACAGTTGCAGACATACTCTTTGGAATTGCACCTCGAATCAATGCAGCAGGTAGAATCTCCGATGCAAAATCTGCTGTAAAATTGCTGATTGAAAAAGATTTCAATGCAGCCAAGAAATATGCGCAGGTTCTTGCAGAGCGAAACAGTGTTCGAAAAGAACTCGACATAGACATAACCCGTCAAGCCATCGCAATGGTTGAAAACACTGATCATAGTGGCAAAAAATATAGTACAGTGTTGCGTGGTGAATCTTGGTCAAGAGGCGTAATCGGAATTGTCGCCAGTAGATTGGTTGAACAATTTTATAAGCCCACCATAATTTTCTCATTCAATGATGGTCTTTTAATTGGCTCGGCCAGAAGCATTAAAACATTCGATATTCATGAGGCAATCGGTGCCTGTGGAGAATTGGTACTTCAATATGGCGGCCATAAATACGCGGCAGGATTGAGTATAAAAGCCGATGATTTCGACGCTTTTTCTGAACGATTTGAAGCCATCGTTCAAGAAACCCTTACACAAGAAGAATTAATCCCAGTGATTGAGTATGATATAGAAATTGATTTGGCCACCATCACTCCAGCCATGTTTAAAATCCTCAAACAGTTGTCGCCTTTTGGTCCTGGCAACTCCATGCCAATATTTAGAAGCAATAATCTAAGCGCAAAGCAATCGGCGAGAGTATTAAAAGACCGGCATCTCAAATTACACATAAATTCCCCAAAAGGTGGTATAGATTCCATAGGATTTGGCATGGCCGAATACCTGATGTCGGTGAGTGACCACCAGAAATTCAATGCTTGTTATTGCATCGAAGAGAATACTTTCAATGGCAAAACAAGTTTGCAATTGCGCATACACGACATCAAATCCCCAGATATAAAAGGATAAGGCCAGTGTTGTATTTAATTCAATGCGCCATCATTGCGCCATAGACATTTATAGTTTCATTAGTTAGAATGGCTTGTTTTTTATAAATACGCGCACATCATCGCAACTGTCCTTGATATTCCCCTCAAAAGAAGCCAATTCTTTATACATGGTAAGACTACGCATTGTCTGTAAAGATTTATTGCCATCTCTACGTGCATGAAAATTATCCCAAAGAACAATCGTACCCTCGGGAAACCAATCGTTTTTACCACCTTCCTGACTATCCAAAGACCACAAATACAATGCCCGAGACTCTCTAGGCCACTGGGATACAGGCAAAGGGCTTTTCCAATTTCCAAACTTGTGTATGGGATGTAATTGTGCATCTGCCGCCCACGGGTCGAAATTGCAAAATACATTTACCATAGGCAATTGATGGGCAAGCAAATTGCCTTTATAGGGGGATTGCACAATAAAATTTAAAGCCTGTTCAATGGGATTTTGCGACAATTTGTTTTCTTTAGAATAGACAAACGCTCCTCGGATAGGTGTTTTATCGGAGTGATTCATTTTCCAAGGATAAGGCATATCTGCACCCGGGAAAACCAAAAAAAACATCCCTAAAACAACAAAATACTTTACAAATAGATTCAACCAACGAATTTCAAATCGCATCAATGTATCCAATACCTGATGGGCGAGCAATGCCATTATCGGAGAAACAACCACGAAAACACGCAACAATCCATGTGAGCCCATCGCACCTTTCCACCACAAGACACTGTGGGCTAAAAAGAAAAAAAAGAATAGCGGCCACCACAACCACAATACCGTTTGATTTACATTGGAAGGAGTTTTTTTTTGGATACGTTTAAAAACATATTTTCCCAGTAAAATCATTGAAAAAAATAGCATCGCAGACACAATAATTCCCGCAATATGCTTTTGGTGCAACGCATAATACCAGAAGTTTCCATGCCCTGCATCAAACCCCACCCCAATTTCCTGCTGGATGTAGGGGTTCTTGGTAACAATCCAATTCCAATGTCCATCAATCAAAGCCCCAACAATGGCGTACAGAAAACTGCCAATAAAAGCAAACGGTATTATTTTCCAACGATTTCTTACAGCGAGCATCAAAAGAACTGCTGCCAATAAAACGAATCCTTCGCTGCGAACCAAAGGTAAAAAAGAAGCCACTATTGTAGCAGAAACCCAGCGTAAACTGGCAAATAAGTAACATATTACAATCAATATGAGTGCATTGCTTGGTTCGGTTAATGCAGAATGTGCATTTGCCAAAACAATCGGTTGCCAAGCAAATAAAAATATAACCATCCAAGGGTTCCTAAAACCCATTCTTCGGGCACATAGGTATGTAATCCAAGCTGTTCCCAAAATACACAAATGGTTCATGAGCAAAACCCCATTGATCCCAAAACGGGCAAAAGGCAATGCGATCAGTGTAAAAAAGGGTTTTCCCCACTGATCCAACAGTAAATACGGGTGAAAAGGGGCCCAACGTGCGTATAAGTAATGGTTCCAAGAATCCTGTCCTCCAGCAGGAACTTGGGCAAAATATGCCACCATTCCATGGACCAACAATATTAAAAATAGAGAAGCAATGGCAGCATTGCTATTGCGACCCCATTTGAACCAAACATTCATTGGTTACGAAGTTAAATAAAAAAAGAATGCAAGTACTGCAGGAAACTTTAATCTAAATCCAATCTACAAAATGGATCAGCACTGGGAGACTTGAGTATTAATAGGTACTTTGAACCAACATTATATCTTTAATTCGCTTTTGGGCATGCAAAATAGCAGCCTGCTGACTGTTCAGATTGTCGCGTTCTGATTTTTTGTAAATTTCAAGTACGGTATTGTAAATGTTTTCGGTTTGGGCCATCGCATTTTCACGAACATACCCATTGTATTCTGAGTAGACATTGATTAACCCCCCGGCGTTGATCACAAAGTCAGGAGCGTATAGGATACCACTTGTTTTCAATGCATCTCCATGAACTATTTCGTCCTCTAACTGATTGTTTGCTGCACCTGCAATAATCTGGCATTTCAATTTGGGTAATGTTTCGTCATTGATAATCCCACCCAAGGCACAGGGCGCCAAAATATCAACATCTAATCCTATGATGTCTTCTGCTCCTACTATAATGGCACGGTATTTATTGGCCGCTATTTGCAAAGCAGCATCGCTAATATCTGCCACATAAAGCTTTGCATTTTCCTTGTGCAAATAATCTAAAAGGTGCATACCTACCTTACCAATTCCGACAACAGCTATGCTTTTACCAGATAGACTATCATTGCCCCAAGCTTTTTTTGCCGAGGCTTTGATACCCATGTAAGTCCCATAAGCAGTAACTGGAGAAGGATCTCCACCACCACCCATACTTTCAGGTAAACCCACTACATGATCGGTTTCCATTTGAACGTATTCCATGTCTTTGGTTGTGGTTCCAACATCCTCAGCGGTGATATATTTTCCGTTTAGATTGTCAACAAAACGACCAAATTTGCGCATCAAGGCTTCCGATTTCATCGTTTTTGGATCCCCGATGATGACCGCTTTTGCACCCCCCAAATTCAACCCTGCAATAGCTGCTTTATAAGTCATTCCTCTAGACAAGCGCATAGCATCCCTGAGGGCATCTTTTTCATGGGCATATTGCCACATTCGTGTGCCGCCCAATCCAGGGCCCAATACAGTATTGTGAATCGCAATAATTGCCTTAAGTCCGGTTGCTTGATCTTGACAAAAAACGATTTGCTCGTGATTTGTTTCCTCTAAATCTGCAAATAAATCAAAAGAAGTTGCAGACAGATTCTTGGTTTTAATGTCGCCCATAAATTAATGTCGCAAAGATATGCATAATTGGTAAAAAAAATTGTATTTACTAGTGTGCAAATGACACTTATGTCAATGTAGGCATAGGTCTTGGAGAATATCTTGCTGCCATTAAGGCGATTGCACGGATATGGTCTGGAGTAGTTCCACAACAACCCCCAACAATATTTACCCATCCTTGCTTACACCATTCCTCTAAAACGAGGGCCATACCCTCGGGTGTATCATCGTATTCTCCAAATTCGTTGGGTAATCCAGCATTCGGATAACAACTAATTGGAACCCAAGCAACACGTGACAATTCTTCAATATATGGCCGCATTTGGGGTGCCCCAAGCGCACAATTCAAACCAACACTCAAAAGATTGCCATGCGAAATAGAAATCCAAAATGCCTCAGGTGTTTGCCCACTTAGGGTTCTCCCACTATTATCAGTAATAGTTCCACTGACCATTACTGGAATATTCAAACCACGCTCATCCTTGATTTCATTGATAGCAAATAAGGCTGCTTTGCAATTAAGGGTGTCAAAAACAGTTTCTACTAGTAACAAATGAACTCCTGCCTCAATCAAAGCAATACTTTGTTCACGATAGCAAACCACCAAATCATCAAAAGAAACAGCACGATAACCCGGATTATTTACATCTGGTGATAAACTAGCGGTTTTATTGGTCGGCCCAATAGCACCCGCAACAAAACGAGGTTTTTCGGGTGTTTTACGGGTGAATTCCGCAGCGGCCTCTAGAGCCAATCTTGCAGCCTCGGTATTTAATTCCTTCACATAATCGACCATGTGGTAATCGAGCATGGAAATCGAATTTGCGTTGAATGTATTGGTTTCCAAAATATCTGCACCTGCATCCAAAAAAGCACGGTGGATGTTAGAAATAATTTCAGGTTGGGTAAGTACCAGCAAGTCATTGTTGCCTTGTAAGGCATGCGGAAAATCCGCAAATCGGGTTCCCTTATAATCTGATTCTGAGAACTTGTATTTTTGGATCATGGTACCCATGGCACCATCAATAATCAAAATACGTTCTTGTATGAGTGTTTGAATTTTCATTGATTATAGTAAATTATATATTGATTTAAGGCTCTAGCCAATAATGAAAGCGCTTCTTCAGGGGTGATTTCGTTCTTTGTATTCAGGCTGGCTTCAACATCTACGGTCAATCCCGCTTTTGAGGCCAACATCAGCGGCGAGGGATTGATAATTCCCATATTCTCGGGGTAACGAAAAACAACGTATGCCTTTTCCCCTTTCTTGACTTTTGGAAAATACGCCGATTGGGATAATCCATATTGGGGTTTTGTACTGTAAAAAACCATGTCTGGATCGTCTTCATAAAGAAATTTAACCCTTGAATTTTGCATGATGGTATTCGATTTATGGCTGAATATTAAACCCAATACCTTCTCAATAGAGGTCTTATTTACGAGCGTATCATTGGGAATGTAAACCAAGAGTGCTTTAGACTTAAAAGCGATATATATATTTTTATCTTTGCATTTGGCATAGTAATAATTGCCCTTATCTGCTGGTAATTCGAGCAGACCATCCCGGAAGGCTTGTTGACAAAATAGTGTAAACTTTGATTCTCTACTTAGTGATAGACAGAAAAAATTGCCCTCCTTCATTCCGAATACAAGCACATCAGAATACAAACCAATGCCCGTAGTTTTGGGGTCTTTGATTTTGTTGAATACCGCCAAATGAGAAATAGTTTCTACCAGCGTATCAATTGATGCTGGGGGTTTGGGGGACTCGGAAAAATCTGATCGAAGCTGATTGGTTTGAACATGCAAAAACCAGTTCGATTGGTCTGGAATGAGTTGCAAAAGTTTTGTTTCTGCATTAAAATTATAACTCAACCAAACACTTACCAGCAATACTGTCAACCCCACAAATATCATTAAGGTAAACACAATTCTCCTGAATCCTTTATCCATTGACACTGCAAAGTAACAACACAGAAACCAAAGTTTTAGAATTTCAGAAGCAATCGGGGTTGAGCGTATATCGCGCTTTGGTATAATGTCATTCACCACAAATAACCCATATTGTTCTAAACTTTATGATTCTGTATACAGTAGGTTTATCGAATGAAAATTATCAAAAATCCTATGTTAAAATTGATTTGAATCCATATTCAATGCTGATAACGATCAAAAAAAAAGCGCCCATAGGGCGCTTTTTTTAATAGAGTTTTTAACAATAACTATACTTTTTTACAGCAAGGCTTCTGACAATTTGGAGTTGTACAAGATTTCTTTACTTTAGATACACTTGAATTTGCCTCACTGCCCTCCCCACATTTTGATTTGGATGAACCAGCAGCAGAACCTTTCATCGAGGAACACTCTTTCGATTTGGCAGTAGATCCGGTTTTACAACATGAAGTTGCGGATACTTCATTTTTTTTGCAACAGGATTTGGTGGGAGTAACCGCTGATGAAGCCGTTTCAACGGAAACAGGATTTTGTGTATTAGAAACCTGTTGTGCATGAGAAGACAACGCAAAACCTACGACGAACAATCCTAAAAGACATATTTTTTTCATGATATTATTTTTTATAACACAAATATATCAAATTATTTCCATTTTGCAATAACCGTTTGTCCTCCAATTGTCTTTTGGCCAATTTCCACTGTAATATCTGCATTTAATGGCAAATACACATCCATTCGCGATCCAAATTTAATGAATCCGTATTCATCTCCTTTCGACAATTCGTCACCCGGTTTGACATAGCATACGATTCTTCTTGCCACAGCACCAGCAATTTGTCTGAATAATACTTCTTTCCCATTCTCTTCCATTACTACGGAAGTTCTTTCATTTTCGGTACTACTTTTTGGATGCCATGCTACCAGATATTTTCCTTTGAAATACTTGTGATAAACCACCTTCCCTGAGATAGGAACACGGTTAACGTGAACATTAAACGGCGACATGAAAATGCTTATTTGTCGACGTTTATCCTTAAAATACTCCAACTCTTCGACCTCTTCAATCACAACAACTTGGCCATCTGCTGGCGCAATAATACTCCCAGCTTCTTGGGGGGTAATGCGCAGAGGGTTTCTAAAAAACTGAATTACCAGACCATAGAAAATAAGGGAAAGAATCAAAAATATTAAAGCAAAAAGGCTGTCTTCTCCTGCCAAAAAACGAATCCCCGCATTGAATCCGATAAGCATAAACGCAGTGACGATGAGTATGGTAAAACCCTCTTTGTGTATACGCATAGATTAAAATGATCCCCTTAGTTTTAAGGTACTCGCAACTTTGTCCAAAGCAACAATATAGGCTGCAATTCTCATGTCCACATTGTATTTCTCGCTGGTGGCATATACATTGTCAAACGCTTGTTTCATCGCCCGGTCGGCCCTGCGGTTGACACGTTCCTCTGTCCAATAATATCCCAATCGATTCTGAACCCATTCGAAGTATGAAACTGTAACCCCGCCTGCATTTGCCAGTATATCGGGCACTACCAAAATTTTATTTTCATTGAGAATATGGTCTGCCTCGGCTGTTGTGGGGCCATTGGCTCCTTCAACAATTAATTTCGCTTTTATGCGAGAAGCATTTTCGGGGGTGATTTGGTCTTCCATGGCTGCGGGAACCAAAATATCGCAGGGTAATTCTAGTAATTCCTCATTGCTCACTTTTACCCCACCATCAAAACCTTCCAAGGTTTTATTTTCACTTTTTTCAACATACGCAATAGCCTTTTCAACATCAATTCCATCCACATTAAAATAGCCACTGGTTACATCAGAAATTGCAACAATTTTTACCCCAATTTGGGCTATTAATTTAGCAGAAATACTGCCAACATTTCCAAATCCCTGAACCACACAAGTAGTTTTGGTTGGATTCATTCCCAATTTTGCCATCGCACTGCGGGTACTCACCATAACCCCCCTACCGGTCGCTTCAACACGACCCAAACTCCCCCCCAAAATAAGGGGTTTACCCGTAACAACTGCATAGGAATTATGGCCAGAGATTTTGCTAAATTCGTCAACAATCCAAGCCATCTCTTGGGCACTTGTACCCATATCAGGAGCGGGTATATCTTTGTCAGGACCAAAAACATGCCTCATTGAAAGTGTGTAAGCACGGGTTATTCGTTCCAACTCTCCTTTACTCAAACTTCTCGGATCGCACTTAATGCCTCCCTTAGCTCCACCAAAAGGAACATTGACCACCGCACACTTCCAAGTCATCCAAGCCGCAAGTGCTTTTACCTCATCAACATTGACATCCAAACTATAACGAATTCCTCCTTTGGATGGTCCTAAGTGTACACTATGGACAACCCGATAGGCTTCAAATACCCGTATGGTTCCGTCATCCATTGTTACAGGAATATTGGCGGCAACCACTTTGTCAGGAACCCTTAAAACATTGGCGAATTGTTCATCCAATCCCAAAATATCCTTTGCTTCATCGAAGCGCCTTTGCATACTCTCTAATGGATTATACTGTGGTATTCCACTTTGATTTACGATTGTCATTGTGAATGATTTTTATTTAAATACGCTGCAAAAATACATATTCCACAACGGGTTCATTCCACAAACTCAAGATTGTGTTAAAAAGTATACAACTAAGGCAATGCGCTTTTTACGATACTTCTTGTGTATCTGAGTATAAATTTCCACCGGAATCCTTTTCTAAATCGAGGCTTTACAGCAAACCAATTCATGGCCAGTAAGGCAAAAAAAGCAGTGTTAACAGCAATCATCAAACCGTGATAATTGTCGATACAAATTCCCAAAACAACCATAGATCTGGGAGTACTGTTGAGCGTCAATCGTCCATATTCGTATCCCTGAGGATCTAGTGCAAACCCTAGCACTAAAAAAATTAGAACCGCTACAGCATTCGAAGCTATCAAAGTTTTAAACCTATTGGCCGCATGCAGGTAATGCCCCAGAGGCGCAGACAAAGCCAAACAGAGTATTGCTGGCGCAATAAGGATAAAATTTTCTTTGAGTCCCGAAAAATCATTGCCAAAAATCCAAACGAATATAAAATTTGGAACCAGAATAATTCCCAAAATCATCAGTAAAGTGCCCACAGCCGAAAGCAACATATACCGGGCCACCAAATTCATGCGAAAAAGGTAATTCTCCCTGCCTAAAATACGGCTGTGTAAAATAGTTCCGAAAGAATTGGCAAAAACCCAAAGGGTGTCTGCCATCAAAAAAGCATTCGCAAATACTCCCGCTTGGGCACTTCCACATCGGCTGAAGACAAACCATAAGGGCAAACGATATAAAAGAAATAACAATACGTGACCAAGTTGCGATCCCAATCCCATCCGAAACATTTCCATTGGAGGCAATGTAAATCTATTGACTCCTTTTAAATACCCCCGGGTTTTCCAAACCGAAATAAGCCAAATTAAACCCGAGGAAAAGGCCAATATTAACAAAATTCCGTATACATTAGGGTCGTCTATCGCTGGGTCAATGTTTGAGGATAACAAGCCGGCCATGGTTGTTGATCGTTTTCCATCAATGCTTGTGCCGATAATAAATACCATCCCCAACAGACACAACTTGATAATCTCTAATCCCCACTGTAGCGGGTTTCGCCTGTAAATCCATTCATTTGCTTGATAAATATTGTATTGAATATTCAAACCGCCCAAAAACATACCCTGTAAGAACAGTATCTGCAGAAAATCGTGGGAGATATTAAAATACATACCCAATCTATAGCCAAAAAATAAAACCAATAGCAATGAAATCCATGCAGTGGGCAAAATACGTTTTTGAGAATACCGAATTAATAAATTTGCCAATGCAGATCCCGCCACCAACTCACTTAACATAAGTATCAGCTGCAAATCCAGAAGCAAAATTGACAATTCACCCCGGCCCGCTGATCCCAACAATCTAGAATATAAAACCACCACCAATGCGGCTGTGAGGGCCTTTAGCAATTGCCAAGCAAACGTGTTAACAGGACTATTTTTCATTCGGCAACCCCTTTCCAATAAGCGCTTCTAAAAAACATCCCATCGAAGCCCAACGAAACAATGTCTGGGTATCTTTGGCTTGTTTCAATACTTTTTTTCTGAGGCTTATCGCCACAAAATCATCCAATTGTGTAGACAATATATACGGCTTCCAATCTTCCAAACAGCGCAACGTAAGACTATGTGCTGGCACTGTAAACCCTTTTTTATCAGTTCTCAAAATCAAGGCTTTGGGCAACAAAGAATTCTTCCAATTGTCAGATTCTAAATCCTGGTCTCCTTTTAATGCAGCTCGCAATACCCCTTTGGAATATCCATTGTTTAAGCGATCTGATAAGGAACTTTTTTTATTGTTATTAAACTCCAATGGTTCATTGTTGAGCCATGTCTCAGCCAACATATGGTCATCGGCAAATGGATTTCTACTTTCAATGCCACATGACATTGAATTTCGATCTTCGTAGCGCAACAATTGACCCAAACAATCACCGTAATAATCGTCATGCATCAACACCTGCAAATCGGTTTGAAAAATCCGACCCAAAAACGATCCTACGGTTTTTTTAATCCATTGTTTCGCTGCGGAAGAAAAAGAAATGGGCCATTTGTGGCGGTGTTTCCAGAGAGACTTTCGCTCTTTCCAAAATGAGGCTGTATAATAATGGGGATAACCTGCAAACAGTTCATCGGCACCCTGACCATTAAACAATACTTTAATACCTGTTTTTTGAACGGCCTCGCAAAGAACAAAATGAGCCAAGTTATTCCAAGCTACAGCGGGTCGATGGGTTTTCATTGTATATTTTAAAAGCAAATCGGATGTTTCCATTGAAATATCGATTGGATGCCAAATACCTCCCAGTGAATTAACAACCATCTTTTGCCACATACTTTCATCGCCCTCGCTGCCCGGTGCATTGATCGAAAATACATGAAATTCTGTTCCTTTGGGTAATATGAGTTTGGCAAAGGCAAGCAATGCTGCACTATCGATTCCCCCGCTTACTGCAAAGCCAATTGGGACATCGCTGCGCAAACGCCGGGTGATGCTATCCAACAATTGGGTTCGAAGTATACTTGGATCTGGTTTTACAAATTTTTCTATGGTAGTTTCTTTTTCACCTGCAAGTGGAGCCTGTTGCTGTTTTTGGGTTGTGTGATCTCGGAGAGGATTATACCAAACAACAAGCGATGATTCGACAGGGATTTTCCAATTGTGAGATGTAAAACACAGATACGACCCCTTTGGTAGTTCTTGAATTCCGTGGAATAAAGAAATTTTATCCGATTTCCCGAATTCCAAATGCAACTGAACAGCGAGGGCATCAACCCCATATTCTTTCAATCCATGTTGTTGCATTGTATAGGACAAGGCATAGTCTTCACTGGCAAACCAAAAGGCATCCTTGTTGCACGCATAATACAGGGGTTTTACGCCCAATCGATCGCGAACAAGATACAATTGCTTACATTCATCATCCCAGAGAGAAAACGCAAAAAACCCATCCAGACGTGAGAGACAATCGGGTCCTTTCAATTTCCATAATTCCAACAAAATTTCAGTATCAGTTTGGGATGAATTGCCCAATTTAAACTCGTCGGCAAGTTCTTTATAATTGTAAATTTCACCATTAAGGCTAATCCAATATCGCCCACAATTACTGCGCATGGGTTGGTGTCCTCGCGCAGATAGTCCCAAGATTGATAACCTCCGATGCAACATCAAACCATGCGATTCAGCAATGAAAGTTTCGATTGATCGTGTGGGATTTTGATCGCAACAGTGTGCGTCTGTATGCGGTCCATGCAGCGTTATAGCGGGCCCATCTACAAAACAAATATATCCCTCATCGTCTGGACCACGGTGTGCCAATTGCTGTGAAAAAGTGCTTCCAATATGCCGAATTTCTTGGGCGTTGTATTTAGAAAACGAGATTACACCTGCTATTCCACACATATTCAGTTCAAGATTTTTTGGTACGATTTGGTTAAGGTCTCGGCTACTGAGTCGTACCCATAGATATTGTGAGCGTCTTGCGCGATTTCATTGTATGGCGATGCAGGAAATATACGCATACATTCTGAAAAGGCTTTGGACAACGCGTCTTCATCTGACACAGCTACTAGCAATCCATTGCGTTTGGGAAATATCATTTCAGGAATACCTGCCACTTCGGTAGCGATTACGGGCAATCCGCAACAAAGGGCTTCTGAAATCACACAGGGCGCATTTTCCATTGTTGAAAAAAGTACAAACGCATCTGCTGCACGCATGGCATCTGCAACCCCACAAATCGGCAAATTTCCCGTAAAAAAAACCTTGTCTTGAATATTCAAACGCTGAGACAACAGTATCATCGATTGGTTATTTTCTCCCACCACTGTTAGTATTGCATTGTTTTTATTGTCGTTTTGGAATTGCGCGAATGCGCGTATAATACCGTCGCCATTTTTTCGGATATCCAAAGATGATACATGAATAAAGCGATAAGGCACTTTTTGTTTTATGGTTTCGATTGCTGGGTATGTTTCTGCGTTGCCCTCTGTGTTAACCGATGCGTTGCTTTCAGAAAAAGAATTTGCTGAGATAGGCAGTTTGGGATTGGGTTTCCTGTTTGAGATTGAAGTGTTGATTAAACCCACTTCCTGTAAAACAGAGATCCCCGAGATCGGATAAAACACCCTGGTATCCACCACATTGCGAAATAAAACAAAAGGCATTAAAAAACCATTGGAAACGGGTTGGTCAGACGAAATCGAAGGCAAAACATCGCCCAAATAGTATTGCAAATCATTCTGAGAAGACTGACTAACCGGAGCAGAAATTGTGAGAATTTTCCACAATCGTTTGTACATTCTCTGAAATGAAATTGATCTCTTGGAAAAACCATCCTCCACTATTTCATTGAAAATTGCCCAGTGCTCTGTGAGCCAAAGTGGAACACCCAGCTTTTTTATCAGCCATGGAACAATTCTACCAATTTTGTCGGCAGCATGGACGTGGACAAGAACAGGATTGCCATGATTGCGCAAATACAGCTGCAAAAATCTGCGGAAATATACCATATACAGTAAATGATTAATGGTTTTAACTATTTCGTTTACTACTCGAGCGAAAGGAGATGGCCGATCACCATATTGACCATTGACCGCATGTCCTATGAATCCGAATTGAGGAACACAACACCATAATAATAAATACCCCAAGGCGGAAGAATTAAGGGGTTTAACTTTTTTACCCAAAAACCGATATGGGGCACAATGCAAGACATGCAAATCATATCCACAGGGCATTTTAGCATTGTATTCGGCAAAAGCATCGGCATGTCTGGCGATGAAATTACCCGATGCTCCATTCGAAATCGATGGAAACCAACCCGCCAACCACAATACCTGTTTCGCTGTTTGCACACGACAAAAGTAAGCCGCTCACTGCGGCTCTTCAAATTATTGATCATTTATAAAATCATTCCTGGGCAAAATAAAAATCATTCAAAAAAAATCTATCTTTGCAGCCCATAAAATGGCGGTTATAGCTCAGGTGGTTAGAGCACTAGCTTGTGGCGCTAGGGGTCGCCGGTTCAAGTCCGGTTAATCGCCCTCTAAAAGCAAAAAAGCAGCGAAAACGCTGCTTTTTTGATTTTAATATTTTTAACACGCTGAGCCAACACTATCCACTGATATACTTCAATAGTTCAGAACGAACAGAAGAATCCAAGAATTTTCCATGGAAACTACTGGTCACTGTCGAACTAGCGGTATCTTTAACGCCTCGGCTTGCAACACACATGTGTTTGGCATCAATAATTACGGCAACATCTTGGGTATCCAACACCTGCTTCAGTTCTTCAGCAATTTGAACAGTCAAACGCTCCTGTACTTGGGGTCTTTTTGCAAAGTAATCAACAATCCGATTGATTTTACTTAATCCAATCACTTTGCCACTGCTGATGTAGGCCACATGCGCATGGCCATAAATTGGCACAAAATGGTGTTCACAGGTGCTGTAAAATTGTATATTTTTTTCTACCAACATCTCTGCATACCGGTAGTTGTTTTGAAACAGTGTTGGATCGGGCTTATTTTTAGGGTCCAGTCCTTTAAATTGCTCATTAACAAACATTTTTGCGACACGAACCGGACTTCCTTTTAAACTTTCGTCCTCTAGGTCCAAACCCAGTACGTGCATAATTTCTTTAAAATGTTTGGCTATTAATTCAATTTTAAGTGCATCATCGATTGCAAATGCATCTTCACGCAAGGGCGTTTCTGGTTTGATTGAAATGTGTGAGTCACCCATTTCATCCCATTGTTTGAGCATTTGATTTGCTAAATTCTTATCCATTAAACTCTACAAAATTACGTTGCGTTTCATACAATCTTACACCTAAATTAAATTTGGGATCCAAACGTAGGCGTAATTTTTGCCAAATCACCCAAACAATATTCTCAGCAGTAGGATTTAAATCTTTAAAATCTGGGGTATCTAAATTCAAATTCTTATGGTCAAACTTTTCAATGATTTCCTCTTCTATATATTGCTTTAGAACTTTTAAATCAATCAAATAACCGGTAGTCTCATCCAACTCACCTTCAACGCGGACATGTAAATCGTAATTGTGTCCGTGGTAGTGGTCATTGTTGCACAAACCAAAGATTTCTCGGTTTTTCTCATCGGTCCATGAAGGCACATTTAAGCGATGGGCGGCATTAAAATGTGCAGTTCGATACACTGCGACTCTTCGTTTCATGAATTGTTTAATTAGGATTTAATTACAAGTTAACGAAATCAATAAAAAAAAGTTTGAATGATTGCAAAAATAATCCATTAAGACGCCAATATTGTATATGCAATCCCCTTAAACCCCTAACTTTGTTTTTATGAAATTTTTCATCGACACTGCGAATTTAGCACAAATCAAAGAAGCCAATGACCTCGGAATTTTGGATGGCGTAACCACAAACCCAAGCCTAATGGCAAAAGAGGGTGTCTTTTCTGCAGAAGCTGTCAAAGCTCATTACCAAGCCATTTGTGAATTGGTTGATGGGGATGTGAGCGCAGAAGTAATTAGCACCGATTTTGATGGTATGGTTGCAGAAGGAGAAATACTCGCGGCATTGCATCCCAATATTGTGGTAAAAATACCGATGATTAAAGACGGTGTAAAAGCCATTAAATATTTTCACAGCAAGGGCATTAGAACCAATTGTACCCTAATTTTTAGTGCAGGCCAAGCTATTTTGGCTGCCAAAGCAGGTGCTACCTACCTATCTCCATTCATTGGCCGGATAGACGATATGAATTGGGATGGTGTAGATTTAATCGGACAAATTGCAGAAATTTATGCCATACAGGGTTACGAAACCGAAATCCTTGCCGCCAGTATTCGGAGCCCATTGCATATTGTAAAATGCGCAGAAGCAGGTGCCCATGTAGTTACATGCCCACTCAGTGCTATACTCGGACTGCTCAAACACCCCTTGACAGATCTTGGATTGGCGCAATTCTTAGCCGACCACGCCAAAGGAAAAGCATAATCTGTATTTTGCTGATTGAATGGTGCACAATGAATCAATTCACCAAAATGCACACTAAGGTTGTAAATACAGAGTGTTTATTGCCTTGTTTATTGCAATAGATCTGATTGACCAGAGGAAAATTTTACATCTGCAGAGATCTTCGTTCCATCATCACAATATCACGCCATGTTCCGTCTGGCATTTTCCCAATTTTATCCCGAAATCCGACCCTTCGAAATCCATGATTTTCATGCAGGCGAATGCTTGGTATATTTTCAGGAAATATTCCTGATTGAAGTGTCCAAATGCCTTTTGATTCGGAAACAAGAATGGCTTCACACATCAGTGCATTGCCTATCCCTTTTCCTTGAAAATCGTTGTGAATATAAACACTTAACTCTGCTACACCTTCAAAAACAGATCGTTCAGAAACCGAACTCAAGGCAACCCAACCCACAATCTGATTTCCAAATTTAGCTACAAAACGCGTATGAGACAGGTGCATACGATCCCAAGATTCCCAGGGGGTAGATACTGCATCGAAGGTTGCATTGCCTCCCATTATCCCCTGATTAAAAATCGATGCTACTTGAGAATAATGCTCTTCCGTGAGGGTTTCAATTATGATTGAGATCGACATTTGTTTTAAATTTTAGTTACATCTCAACCAAAATACCCAGATTATAAATCAATACTGTTCTTTTTTATTGGGGAAATTACTGGCTTTCACGTCTGCGATGTAATTCTGAACAGCCCCTTGAATGGTGTCAAACAAATTGGCGTATCGGCGTAAAAACCGAGGGCTAAATTCATTGGTGATGCCCAACATATCGTGCACAACCAGAACCTGGCCATCTACTCCCGCACCTGCGCCAATGCCAATGACTGGAATATGCAAGTTTTCGGCCACTCTTTGTGCCAATTTTGCTGGGATTTTTTCTAATACGATGGCAAAACAACCCGCTTCTTCTAACAATTTGCTGTCTGCCAACAATTTCTCAGCTTCCTGATTTTTCGTAGCTCGAACCGCATAAGTGCCAAATTTATAGATACTTTGGGGGGTAAGCCCCAAATGCCCCATCACGGGAACACCCGCTGTTAAAATTCGTTTTATACTTTCCAGAACTTCTTCCCCACCCTCTAATTTTATGGCATGTGCACCGCTTTCCTTCATAATACGAATGGCCGATACCAGAGCCTCTTTGCTATTCCCTTGGTAACTGCCGAAAGGCAAATCAACAACAACCAAAGCCCTGGAAACTCCCCTCACCACACTGCTAGCATGGTAAATCATTTGGTCTAAGGTGATGGGCAAAGTAGTTTGATGACCCGCCATTACATTTGATGCGCTATCACCTACCAAAATGACATCAATGCCTGCCTTATCAATCACCCGGGCTATAGAATAATCGTAAGCAGTAAGCATGGAAATTTTTTCTGCACGCCCCTTCATCTCAAACAAAACGTGTGTGGTAATTTTTTTTTCTTGCTTCTTGTGTAGACTCATGTTAAAATATGGTTGCAGTGAATGTGTTGCAATCAAATTACCCCAATATTAAAACCAAATCAGGGTAAAATGTCGATATTTGCAAGGTATTCATGGACAAAAATAAGATTATTTATAAATGAAACACCAATTGTTCAATCTTTGGTCAAAAGGCCTTCTCTTGATTGTAGGTTTGGTGCTTTTATTGTCATCCTGCGAAAACGAAATATTGATTAACGCCAAATACAAAGAAACAATTATTGTCTTCGCTTTGCTTGACCCCAATGATACGATTCAATACATCAAAGTAAACAAAGCCTATCTCGATGAAAGTAGAGGGGCATTAGAAACAGCCAAAATTTCTGATAGTTTATACCTCGATTCCACCCATGTCGAATTAAAACGTATTTCTACAGGCGAACAAATTGTGTTTAGCGCAGACAACACAATGAAAAAAGACAGTGGAATATTTGCCAACAACAAAAATATTCTGTGGGTTACACGGGCAAGGATTTATCCCAATGAAGAATATGAAATCACGGTTAGCAATCCTGTGAGCAAAACAAAAGCAGTCTCTTATACCCGTACTGTCGGACTAGCAAAAATTAGGGCGCCATTCCAAGACCAAACAAATATTTTCAGTGTCGGCCCAGAGTACATAACCGTTTCGTTCAATGCCGGAAGCAATAGCTATGCTTATGATATTCGGTTTCATGTTTTTTACGAAGAAATAAATACTTTGGATACAAATAAAAAAACCGAGAAAATGGCCAGCTGGAAAATGGTCAACAATCTTTTGGTTGGCAACAACGCTTCTCCATTAAGGCAAATTCCCCGACTCAGCTTTTTGCAATTTTTACAAACAAGTATTTCAGCCTCACCGACCCTTAAACACAGAATAAAATGGGTCGGTGTAACTTTTTATGGAGGCAATCAAACCCTTTCAGATTATATTTCCGTCAATGAACCAAGCATCGGAATCGTACAGAAACAAGCTGAATTTACAAATATCAATGGGGGTTATGGATTGTTTGCATCACGGTGTACACAAAAAGTTTGGAATGTACCTATCGATGGGGCCTCTATCGCTTTTTTACAGAAAAATGAATGGACCAAGTCGCTTAATTTTATCTTTTAATCTGAAAAAAAGACAGTTCTCCCCGATGAGAACCGCCTTTTTTGCAAAATTTGTCATTAACTCTGCCAATTAGACAGCCACCCATTGCAGATTGGTGAGTGGTACGGCGATTGCTCAATTGTCAAAAAACAAATACACTATTATGAGTAAAATTATTGGAATTGATTTGGGCACAACAAACAGCTGCGTAGCCGTTTTAGAAGGCAATGAACCCGTTGTAATCGCAAACAGCGAAGGACGCAGAACTACACCCTCTATCGTAGCATTTATGGACAATGGAAATGGAGAACGAAAAGTTGGAGATTCGGCAAAACGTCAATCCATCACCAACCCCCAACATACCATTCAGTCTATCAAACGATTCATGGGTGAAAAGTATTCAAGCATGAAAACTGAAATTGGTCGCATGACCTATGAAGTTGTGAAAGGTGATAATGATACGGCACGCGTAAAAATTGGAGACCGAAACTATACCCCGCAAGAAATTAGCGCAATGGTGCTTCAGAAAATGAAGAAAACTGCGGAAGAATATTTGGGTCAAGAAGTGACCCGTGCCGTTATTACAGTACCTGCATATTTTAACGATGCGCAACGCCAAGCGACCAAAGAAGCTGGCGAAATTGCGGGACTGAAGGTTGAACGAATCATCAATGAACCCACCGCGGCCGCATTGGCATACGGATTAGACAAAACCGATCGCGACATTAAAATAGCGGTTTATGATTTGGGAGGAGGAACCTTCGATATCTCCGTATTGGAATTGGGTGATGGTATTTTTGAGGTTAAAAGCACCAATGGTGATACCCATCTGGGTGGAGACGATTTCGACCAAGTTATCATTGATTATCTGGCAGAAGAATTCAAATCCCAAGAAAATATGGATTTGCGAAAAGATCCTATGGCCCTGCAGCGTCTGAAAGAAGCCGCTGAAAAAGCCAAAATAGAACTTTCAAGCAGCACTGAAACCGATATTAATTTACCCTATATCACCGCCATGGATGGTGTGCCAAAACACTTGGTCCTGAAAATGAGTCGGAGTAAGTTCGAGCAATTGGCATCAAGTTTAGTTCAACGAACATTACAGCCTTGTAAACAAGCGCTCAAAGATGCCCACATGAAACCCAGCGATATCAATGAAATTATTCTTGTTGGAGGCTCTACCCGTATTCCGGCCATTCAAAAACTGGTTGAGGATTTCTTCGGAAAAGCACCCAGCAAAGGGGTAAATGCCGACGAAGCTGTTGCAGTTGGTGCAGCAATTCAAGGGGGTGTTCTAACTGGAGAAGTGAAAGACGTTGTATTGTTGGATGTAACACCTTTGAGTATGGGCATTGAAACGATGGGCGGAATCATGACCCGCATGATCGAATCAAACACAACAATTCCCACCAAAAAAACCGAAACATTTTCAACTGCAGCAGACAATCAGCCCTCCGTTGAAATCCACATTTTGCAAGGAGAACGTTCTATGGCCAGTGACAACAAAACAATTGGAAAATTTATTTTGGATAGCATCCCCCCTGCACCCAGAGGAACTCCTCAGATTGAGGTTAGTTTCGATATCGATGCGAACGGAATTTTGAACGTCCATGCCAAAGATACTGCCACAGGCAAAGAGCAAAAAATTCGTATTGAGGCCAGCAGTGGGTTGAGCAAGGAAGATATTGAGAAGATGAAAAAAGATGCTGAACTAAATGCCGATGCAGACAAGAAGCGTAAAGAGGAAGTGGATGGCATTAATACTGCTGACGCACTGGTGTTCAACACTGAAAAGCAGATGAAAGAATATGGCGATAAAATTCCAGCCGACAAGAAAGAAGCCATTGAAACTGCTTTGGGTAACCTCAAAAAAGTATTGATTGAAAAAGACCTACCTGGCATCGAAACCGCAACGGCATCATTAAACGAAGCATGGCAAGCGGCAAGCCAAGATATGTATAATGCCACAAATGGAAAATCAGAGGCAGGTTCAGAAGGCGAAACATCAAATGCAGAAACACCCCCTTCAGGAACGGCTGGAGACCAAGTTCAGGATGTAGATTTTGAAGAGGTAAAGTAATCCCCTCTCCCCCGCTCAAACCAACAACAAGGGTGCTCTGATAAAGCACCCTTTGTGTTATGTTTGAAGTGTTTTAGAAAACCAATGAAGTTTCCCCTGATAAATGCAAAATGAAAAATTATAAGAAATCGGCATTGCTGTGCAAGGTGATTTTAATGTCTGTATGCTATTGTTTCATTGCTTGCTCAAACCATGTCGGTGAAGATACTACCGTTAAAAATAAAGTAGCAAAAATAGCTCAAGCAACTCCTGTATTACCAGGAACAGAAACACCTGACGGCATCGCTCCGATCCACTATGCAGATACCATGGGCAAAGATTTATACGGAAAAGACAGCGTTAAAATGAGTATTTTATTTCAATTGGCAGCGAACGATTTAGGCAAATCGTATCTTAATAAAGATGCAAAAACGTATGCTAAATTCACCCTCCCCTCCATTGTAAAAGCCAATGGCGGTCGCACAAATTACATCCAAAAATTGCAGTCGGAGTTTTCTTCTGATCCAGAGCGGATTGTCAAAATTTTAAGTGGCCCTATACACAGAACAAAGGCTTTATTAGATGAAAAAGGCTTCGGTAACGGATGGTATTGCTTAATGCCTGTAAACATATTTCGAAAAGAAGGTACAAATATTAAACAAGAAATGGGCTGGATGGGAGGTCAGAGCCTCGACGAGGGTAAGACCATTTATTTTATTGACATTAGCAATATGCCGAAGGAGAAAATCATGCAAATTATGCCCGATTTACGCTGTGTTTTGGTACAATAAAATGAAGTGGGTATTCGGGGGCAATTCCTCAAAGAACTTTCAAACCTCGGGGGCAATTATTTGGTCGTTAAACGAACTTTGCGTCGGGTTGTTTTTTCAAGCTTCCCTTCGTCAACCGCTGCAATGCCTGTTACCGCTTGGTCAACCAAAATTCGTCCACAATTCTCACAGTCTATGATGCGAAAATGCGCACGAATATCGCTGTGGCGTTGAGGAGGAATTTTGCTAAAGCAACCGCCACAAGAACCTCTCATGATAGAAGCAACCGCAATACCATTGCGCACATTTCCACGAATTCTATGGTATGCACGGTGCAAACGTGGGTCTAATTTTGATTCAAAACCCGAGCGATCAAGCAGTATTTTTTCAATTTCATCGGCGTTTTCTTTTTCTATTTCGACCAATTCTGATTTTTTGAATGCCAAATCATCTTGACGGGTTGATACTGCATTTTGGGTATTAACCAATAACTCTTGCTTCAATTCAATTTGACGTTCAAATTCACGAATGCGCTTTTCAGCTGATAAAATTTCTAGACCCGCAATTTCTTTTTCCTTAATAATGGCGTTATACTCACGACTGTTTTTGATATTATTGAGCTGCTCGTCGTATTTGTCAATGAGGCGTTGGAAATCCTTAATACTATTTTTCTTTCCACTGGTTTCATGATTTAATTCATCTATTTCGACAGTAATATGAGATACACGGGTTTCAAAACCCGCAATGTCATCCTCCAAGTCAGAAACTTCCATGGGTAATTCGCCCAATACAGCACGAAGATTGTCGAGCCGTGAATCAATCTGCTGTAATTTCCAGAGATCTTTTAGTTTTTTGTCGATCGTTACGTCCATCTTATATTAAATAATCTATTGGGTTGGTGTTTGTATCTGTGAAAATGGTTGCAAAATTAGGCAATTTTTCCGATAAAATTGTAGAAAACAATTCAATCGTGTATTTCTCACTTTCGTAATGACCAACGTCACACAACAACATCGTTTGTTCTGCATCAAAAAATGCATGGTATTTAATATCAGAAGTGAGAAATGCATCGGCCCCAGCTTGCAATGCATCGGAGATTAAAAAGCTTCCCGCACCGCCACAAATAGCGACTGTATTGATTTTTTTGGATGTAATGGGGGTATATTTAAGGACTTTTAGTTCTAAAGAATCTTTTATAAAGTGTAAAAAATCGTTACTATCCATAGGTTGGGACAAAGTTCCAAAAATACCACTGCCAAATTCAAAATGCGTATTTTGTAGGCGCTGCCAATCATGGGCAATTTCTTCAAAAGGATGGACTTTTTGTATGGCAGAAAAAACTTGGGACTTTAACCAAACGGGCACCACAACTTCAATCCTTACTTCTTGAATTAATTCCCGCCTTCCCGCAACTCCCACAGATGGATTGGATGCTTCATTGGGTCTAAAACTCCCATTGCCTGAAAAAGAAAATGCACACTCATCGTAATTGCCGATATGGCCAGCACCTGCAGAAAAAAGGGCGTTTTTAACAGATTCGGCTTGTTCTGTGGGGACATAAACAACCAACTTTTCGATTGTTCCAGGCATAGGCCGCAATACCTTTGTGGGTATAATCCCCAATTTTTGGGCTATTTTTTGATTTACACCCCCCCTGAACACATTGTCGAGATTGGTGTGGCAAGCATAAATGGCAATGTCGTTGCGAATGGCCTTCATCACCGCCCTTTGAACATAATTACGTCCAGTAAATTGTTTCAATCCATCAAATACGATAGGGTGATGCGCAATGATTAAGCGGCAATCTTTGGCAATGGCTTCGTCAATTACCGCCTCTGTGCTGTCGATACAGAGCAATGCTTTGCCAACCAATTGTTCAGGATCACCCACAATCAATCCACTATTGTCATAAGACTCTTGCAAATACAAAGGAGCAACTTGTTCTAAAACAGAAATGATTTCACGAATGCGAAACATAATAATTCAAATTTCGAGTAATTAAAGCAACTTTGCACACCCAAGTGAAAAAAGCCACCTTAAAACCTGGAAAAGAAGTTAGTATACTCAGAAAACACCCCTGGGTTTTTTCTGGTGCAATCAAAGAGATGGCCGATACAACTGTGGGCGATTGGGTAAAGGTTTACGACAGCCAAAAAAAATTACTGGGTGTTGGCCATGTTGGTGACGGAAGTATCGCCATACGCATGCTGGCATTTGAAGCCATTGTCCCATCGATTCAGTTTTGGAAAATGCGTTTGGAAAATTGTCTGAAGGTAAGAGAATTATTGGGTTATTTACAAGGGAAAGACAACAATGCATTTCGCTTGGTTCATGGAGAGGGCGATGGCTTGCCCGGTTTAATTATTGATATTTACAATGATTGTGCAGTACTTCAAGCCCACAGTCATGGCATGTTAAATTGTTTGGATGAAATCGCCCAGGCCATACAATTGATTGAGACATTGAGACTGTCAACCATATACAATAAAAGTACTGCTGCCATGCATGGACAATCTACCCAAGATGGGTTTCTTCTGGGAAATTCTCCCGAAACGATTGCCTTGGAAAATGGGTTACAATTCAAGGTGAATTGGATTACAGGGCAAAAAACGGGTTTTTTTTTAGACCAGCGCGACAACAGAAATTTACTCAGGCAATTTGCAAAAGGACGGAGTGTCTTGAATACTTTCTGCTATACAGGTGGATTTTCAGTGGCTGCATTGAAAGGAGGTGCAAGTGAAGTCTTCAGTGTTGATATAAGTGGAATTGCTGTCGCAATGGCGAATGAAAATGTGGGTCTCTTGAAACTCAATGCAAACCAAAAGCATACATCGCGGGTCGCGGATGTGATCCAATACCTCCGTGAAGAAGAAAAACAATTTGATATCGTTGTGATCGATCCCCCCGCCTTTGCCAAAAGCCTTGCCAAAAAACACAATGCAGTAATGGGGTATAAACGTTTAAACACTTTGGGTATTTTACGGGTACAATCGGGTGGTCTTTTGTTTACTTTTTCATGCAGTCAGGTTATCAATGATTCTTTATTTGCGAATACAATTACCGCCGCGGGTATAGCAGCAGGGAGAAACTGCAGAATTTTATACCGTTTGGGACAGGGTGCCGACCATCCCGTAAATTTATATCACCCAGAAGGTCATTACCTCAAAGGTTTGGTATTGCTGGTAGATTAATATTTTATCTGGTAAACAATCAAGTTTGGCTCGACCAATACTCCAAACAATAGCTGATTATCACCTCTCGATAGGTATTTCTATTTCTGAGCAACACGATAAAACACATATGCAATGGGGGCAAATAATAGATTGGGCAACCATACTGCCAAATACGGAATGATTCCCCCTGTTTGCCCGATTGAAATAAAATATTTACTAAAAAATAAGAAAAATAAAATCACAAAAATTCCTATACCCAGTGAAAATCCCAATCCACCGCGGGTTTTACGTCCCGCAACACTGACTGCAATCAGAACAAGAATGAAAGTCGAAAAAGGAGATGCATATCTGCGGTATAATTCGGTTTCAAGCAGATTTACATTTGTAGAAC
Organism: Bacteroidota bacterium; assembly: GCA_005798825.1. Taxonomy (GTDB): domain Bacteria; phylum Bacteroidota; class Bacteroidia; order NS11-12g; family UBA955; genus UBA955. The sequence continues at coordinate 9,597 of SYIL01000030.1, read as the reverse complement.
CCCGCAATTTTTCTTTGGCAATCATCGCGCGCAATTCTGTTTGATTTAAACTTTGTACGTCTTCCAGACGAAAGAAAAAATCATCAGGATTAAATTGTATTAGGGTATCTAACTGACTGTGATATTGTATTTTCTGGTTCCCATTGGGTAAAAAATCTCGCTGCCAAACCATTTCTAATCGCCATTTTTTGGTCTCGGGAGACCACCGAATAAACCGCCCAAACAGAGAGCTTTTTAATTCTTTTTCCTTGTATTCTTCCAAACTTACCCCCACACCAGAACTATCGTTATTGTTAAAATATTCCATGTATAAAATTACCCCTGGCTTGATTTGTCTGAAAATGGTTGACTTTGCCTTCGAGTAATAATCACGCATATATGTATTTTCAAACCGCACCCGATTTTTATCGGTTACTGGAATCACCCAGGCATTTAATACATAACTTCCAAAGGCCAACAATGCAGAGGTAAGCATAAATGGAAAGAGTATCCTCCTAAACGAAACGCCACCGGCCAACATGGCAATTATTTCTGTGCGAGAAGCCAGCCTTGAAGTGAAATACAAGACGGAAATAAAAATAAAAATGGGAGAATAGGTATTCAATAAACTGGGAATAATATTGACATAATACACCGAGAAAATTTCTTTCAAAGGCGCACTTTTTTCCAAAAAATCATCGAGTTTCTCGGCCACATCGAACACCATGATGATAACCACGAATAGCATTACCGTGACGAAGAATGTTTGCAAAAACTTCTTGATAATATACCAATCGAGTTTGTTCATCTTCATCGATTTTTTTTGATTATTGGCAATAGGTCCGACTGAAACAACATTGTTTTACAAAGACAAAGTCCTTTACAAATATATGAATCGATAGGGCTTTACGAGCGTTTTTGATTCACTGTCTTGAGTATACTCTGCTTCCAAATATGGAAATCACCAACCAAAATTCGCTGCCTTGCCTGACGAACCAACCACAAATAAAAACGCAAATTTTGTATACTCCCTAAAATTGGACCCAACATTTCACCCGATTGAAATAAATGTCTCACATAGGCTTTACTATACTCAGGACAAAGCAAAGAATCAAGGGGAGAAAAGTCATCGGCCCATTGCTTATTTTTAATATTGATAATTCCTTCATGGGTAAAAATGGTGCCATTCCGACCATTTCGCGTCGGCATCACGCAATCGAACATATCAATACCCAAAGAGATGGAATGCAATATATTTTCGGGTGTGCCGACACCCATTAAATATCTCGGCTTTTCGGGTGGCAGAATCTCGCAGAGTAATTCAGTAATCCGATACATGTCTTCATGGGATTCGCCAACACTCAAACCACCAATGGCGTAGCCTTGTGCATCATGGTTTAGAACATATTCAGCACTTTGTTTGCGTAAATCATCGTATACGCTTCCCTGAATAATCGGCATCAAAGCTTGGTCGTGTCCGTACAAAGGTTCAGTTTCATAAAAGCGTTTACAACATCGATCGAGCCATCGATGCGTCAAGTCCATCGATTTTTGTGCATCAGAAAATGTACAAGGATAGGGCGTACATTCATCAAATGCCATGATGATGTCGGCGCCGATGATACGTTGAATATCGATTACTTTTTCGGGGGTAAACAAGTGAGGAGACCCATCGATGTGGCTGGCAAATTTTACCCCTTCATCGCTTAGTTTTCTTGTGCCCGATAGAGAGTATACCTGATAACCCCCACTGTCTGTGAGCACCGGCCGATTCCAATTGCTAAACCCATGAATTCCCCCCGCCTTCTTTAAAACATCAAGACCCGGACGCAAATACAAATGGTAAGTATTGCCCAAAATAATATCTGCATTGATATCATCCTGATGAATCAAAAAATTGCGGTGAACTCCCTTTACTGTGCCCGCAGTTCCGACCGGCATGAAAATGGGTGTCTGAATTTGACCATGGGCCGTATCAATTAAACCAACCCGAGCCTTCGAAAAAGGGTCTTTATGTTGTAAAATAAAATTCAATTTTGGGCCATCAAAGAAATACTAAACAATCGAGGGAAAATGGAGCCGATACTGCCAGAATAGTAACTGTTTGGAACACGAACCAAAGCATTATTTAACCCATTTGACATCTTTAATTCCAAAGAAACATCAACAAAATCCAAACGAAATTCCATTCCCCCACCAAACTCGTAATAATAGGTGTCTTTTTTGAGCGCCACCATGGGTTTCGTATCTCCAATTACAATGTCTTCATTGCTTTGAAAATCATGAGACCAACGAATACCCCCCAAAACATACATTCTGGTATTGTTGGGCATACTACTTCGGTATTTAATCGTAATTGGAATGTCAAAAGAAATGGTTTCGATTTTGATATTGGGTCCGGGAGAACGTTGCCAAGTATATTGTAAATTCCTTTGGTGAAGGTGGAGCATAGTGAGGGTTTTAAGTTCCCAATATTTCCCAAAACGATAGGCTACAGAACCTCCAAATCCTCCCCCAGACTGCCCTCCAGGACGAATGCTTTGAATGGAATCCGTGCGTTGCCAGAAAACAGGGTCCAATTCCATCTTCATTTTGGCATAGGTTCCTGCGAAAGCAATGCCCCAGAAAAAATGCTTCCGATAATCCCGGTTGTAATCGCGGGGTTGGGCGCAAATTTTACCCAAGAAAGCCAACGTCAATATGAATGGAATTATTTTTCGCATGTATACATTGTACAAATACCAAAAGTAAGGGGTTTAATCGAAACATTCCTAAAACCGACCGATTTCACAAGACTTGAAAATTCTTCTCCTTCGGGAAATGCCGCCACACTTTGGGGTAAATAGGAATATGCATTGGAACTTCGACTCAATATCTTCCCAAAAACAGGCAAAATATTCTTAAAATAAAACCAATACAGTTTGCTAAACATTGGGTGGGATGGTTTAGAAAATTCCAATACCACCATCGCCATGCCGGGCTTTAGAACGCGAAACATTTCTGAGAGTCCAAACGACAAATTCTCAAAGTTACGCACACCGAAACTGACGGTTACGGCCTCAAATGTGGCATTGTCGAAAGGCAATTTTTCTGAGTCAGCCTGAATCAATACGATGCGATCAATACATTTTTTTCGCTGTAATTTACGTTGACCAAAATCCAACATCCCTTGGCTAATATCAATACCAACAATGCTTGAACCTTTTATCTTTGATAACTCAATGGCCAAATCTGCGGTTCCGGTTGCCACATCAAGTATGTATTTGGCACCCAAACCATGTACATTTTTTCTTACTTCGGATCGCCACGAATAATCAAACCCCAGAGACAAAAAATGATTTAAAAAATCATATCGGGGAGAAATGTTATCGAACATCTCCTCAACTTGTTGTTTTTTTGAATCTCCGGAGGTCGGATTGGGTTTTACTTGAATCGCCACAGTGAAAATACAAATATACGCTCTTTTCTAAACCCCCAAAAAACTGAAATGGACATCAAGACAGCAGATTATATTGGTAGTTGGCAAAAAAATGCCGACATGCCCCATACAGAACTCCCTGAATTTGGTTTCATCGGTCGAAGCAATGTCGGAAAAAGTAGTCTTATAAACATGCTTACTGATCGAAAAGGATTGGCAAAAACTAGTTCAACCCCAGGTAAAACTCAGAGTATCAATTTATTTTTGTTAAATAAACAAATTCAGTTTGTGGATTTACCGGGCTATGGATATGCCAAAGTGTCCAAAGACAAAAGGGAAATTTTTGGAAAGATGATCAAACATTATTTACACGATAGGGTGAATTTGTATTGTTTGTTTGTGTTGATCGACTTGCGCATCAAACCACAACAAATAGACTTAGACTTTATCAACGAATGCGGGGAGAACGACATTCCCATTGCCTTGATTGGCACCAAGGCAGACAAGCTAAAACCGGCCGAATTGGAGGCGAACAAAGCAGCCATTGACGCGGCACTGATGAAGGTATGGAACGAATTGCCTCCTTTTTTCATTAGCAGCGCAGAAACCAAGGTAGGCCGCAATGAGATTTGGAACTGCATCAAAGATACTTTGCCTAAATAAGTAAATGTGCCACCAAATACGATGGCACATTTCTCTTTCGCTTGTCGGTTTAGAGATTAAAAATTAATTTTAAACTTATGTTTCTGCCCATATTATAAACTCCGTTTCTGCCTGTCAATGGGTTTATTGGGTTCATATTGTTCATTTAAATCAATATCTAAATCATTTCCATCTTCTTCATAAAATTTGAAAAGGGAGAGAAACATACCCTAACTTTTGATAATTAAACCAAGTCTCTTCCGTCAGCCATTTTCATGCTGCCCGAGGCTATCTTAATAAGATCAATTAATGTCCATAGACCACAACCACCCGCTGTGAGAAGCATTAACCACCAATTAGAATAACCCATCATTAATCGATGAATTCCAAGACCACCTAAAAATAAACTAACCAAAATCATTGTAATTTTGGATTGTACTGGTTTTTGTTCTGTCATTTTGTTTATATTCTAAATATTGCCTACTCTATTCAGTTTTCGGCTTCCCTGTTTTTTATTATTTCGTGTATGTACTCAAGTTCATTTAGACAAGTACGAAACAAAACTACGAGATTTATATTTATTTCGCAAAAGATGATAACGAGACGCTGAAGTACGACACTTATAAAGATTCCCTTTTATAATTTTTTAATCCCTTTCATATCGGTTTTTCTAGCTTCTTTAATACTAATGGCATATCCTCCACCAACAGCAACAAATTGAGAAAGTTTAGATTTATTGGTAATCCCAACTTTTGTAATTTGATAGGCTTTTGGATTGGTTTTATAATGAGCCGTAGGAGCATCGGCATATATTGTTGCAATGTATTTTTTTTGTGGTTCTAAAAAATTAAAATTTATTGTTGAGGTTCGAGTGCTATTTCCCCCTATACTTCCTACAAACCAATTGGCACTTCCTTTGGCTTTACGAGCAACTGTAATATATTTTCCAGGTTCGGCTTCAAGGTATTTACTATCATCCCAATCTACAGCTACCTCTTTTATAAATTGGAAAGCATCTAAAAATTGGGAATAATGTTCGGGCAAATCGGCTGCCATTTGCAACGGGCTGTAAAGAGTTACATATAATGCCAGTTGGTTGGCTAAAGTGGTATTTACATGTGAATTATTATTAGGACTAAACTTTTGAATATCCATTTCAAAAATACCTGGTGTATAATCCATTGGACCGCCTATCAATCGTGTGAAAGGCAACAATGTGGTATGATTTGGTTTTGATCCACCAAAGGCCTGAAATTCGTTACCTCTAGCCGATTCATTCCCTATTAAGTTAGGATATGTTCTAGCAATACCTGTTGGTCTTACGGCTTCATGAGCATTGACCATTATTTTATATTCCGCTGCTTTTTCTATGGCAAATTGATAGTGATTAATCATCCATTGGCTGTAATGATGTTCACCTGAAGGTAAAATATTTCCTACATAACCACTTTTTACGGCATCATAATTATTATCTTTCATGAATTGGTAGGCTTTTTCCATATAGCGTTCATAGTTTAGAACCGAAGAAGCCGTTTCGTGGTGCATTATCATTTTGATATTTTTGCTTTTAGCATAATCTCTAATTTCTGTAAGATTAAAATCGGGATAGGGTGTTAAAAAATCAAAAACATACTCTTTAGATTGTCCAAACCAATCTTCCCAACCTTCATTCCATCCTTCAACCAAAACGCCATTAAAGCCATTTTGAGAAGCAAAGTCAATATATTTCTTTACATTAGCAGTATTGGCAGCGTGCTTTCCATTTGGTTTAGTTTTAGAGTAATCGGTAATTCCAAGTTGAACCGAAGGTAAATCATCGGTATATGCCCAAGAACTTTTTCCTGTAATCATTTCCCACCAAATGCCCATATATTTGGTTGGTTTTATCCAAGAAGTGTCTTGTAATTTACAAGGTTCATTAAGATTATAGGTCATTTTTGAAGCTACAATATCACTAGCTTTATCGCTCACAATTATGGTTCGCCAAGGCGAAGTACAGGGTGCCTGCATCAATCCTTTATTCCCTTTTCCATCGGGTGTTAACCATGATTCGAAAATCATATTATTATCATCTAAATTCAAGTGCATACAGGAATAATTAATCAACGCAGCTTCGTGCAAATTAATATACAAACCCTCGTTGGTTTTCATCATCAATGAAGTTTGAACCCCTGTTTCAGAAAATTGTTGTTGTGAAGCATTTGCGGTTACTGCCGATTTGAATAATTTTCTAATTTCAGACAATTTACTTTCGGTAAAATCATATTCTTGAGTGTCGTAATCGCCAGGTATCCAAAAGGCGGTGTGATCGCCTGTCATGGCAAATTGAGTTTTCTCTTCTTTAATTACAAAATAATTCAAATTTTTTTGCTGTGGGAACTCATATCTAAAACCCAAGCCGTCATTAAATAATCTAAAACGAATAATAATATTTCTATCGGTTTCTTTTTGATTTAACGTAACAGAAAGTTCGTTATAATTATTTCTAATTTCTTTGACTTCACCCCAAATAGGCATCCATGTTTCATTAAAATTATTAGATTCAGAATCAATAATTACAAAATCATTTACCAATGATTTTTCGTCATTTTTTAATTCTAAACCTAATTTACTAGTTTTAACAACCGCATTTCCCTTAAAATTTAATTGATACGTTGGCATTCCATTTTCATTTACTACAAATACCATCACAAAATTTCCATCTGGAGATTTTAATCGTTGGGCGTTTATCCCAAAAAGGTTAAAACAAAGAATTAAAAGTAAAAATAGTTTTCTCAATTTTAAAAAATTTAATAAGAATCTATAAAGATACGCAAATACCAATTTAATTTTGTGAGGTCTGTCAAAAAATAGCAAGTAACGTTTTTCGGCCTGGCGTTGGTGGGCTTTTGAAACCGTAAACTATCCGCCCACTGACGCAAAACCCGGGTTATGGAGCATTTTTTATTTTTTTGTATGTCCGCTTTATCTCTCCGAACCACACTATTGTCAGGACAGGAAAAAGTATATATGATATTTTATTAAAATTCGAGGCTTCTACAAAGTCTAAATGAATGAGATGTTGTATTGCCCTTGTCATTCCACAACCGTAACACTTTGTGTCTAAGAGCAACACAGATAAACAAAATGATTGTCCGCTGTCAAAAAAGTCAGCGGGTAAAATTATTAAAACAAAAGGAAGTAAAAACAACCCGCTGACATATAAATAGTAAAATACTTTTCTCAATTTTTATTACAGAGTTTCCGAATAATTACCATTTCTTGGTTTTAAGTCTCCAGAAATTATACGAATTAAGTCTATGAGTGCTAAGATTCCACAAACACCACCAGTTAATAGCATTAAAACTCCTATTCCTGTATAGCCAAGATAAAATCTGTGTATACCAAGAACTCCAATGAAAACGCACAGAAGTAATGCTACTAATTGACTTTTGCCTCCACCGTAAGCAGAACTATTTTTCTCTGCCTTCTTTTTTACCTTGCTTATTTTTTTAGAGATTACAACAGTTTTTTTCTCCAAAGTTTGATTTGTTTGAGAAGTAACACTGTTTTCCTTTTTGCTAAAGTAAGTTGTCTTGCCAGATGGAATAATAACAGAATTATCTAACGAGGCAGTAAAATTGTCGTAAGTTATTGCCGGTGAATTGTCAGCCGTGTTGATTTCGTTTTCTGTTTGTCCAATTGTCACGATTTTATTTTGTTGTTTCTGCTTTCTATTGTAGTTGTTCGCTAATTCTTTTTTATCGTGATTGTGTTTTGTCTTATTCCATTCAATATGGTAGCCAGACATATAAACCCGTTTTTCCATTGAGCAAGAAGTCAGGACTAGTGTTATTACCAGTCCGATGAACGAAAGTTGTTTAATTGATTTCATTTTGTTATTTTTTAAATTTTTTGTTCCTACTATTATGGATTTTCGTAATACTCCCTGTTTTTAGGTGGTTTACTTGTCTCCACTATTTTTGTTTTCAATAATACATTTTGTTTGTCAATAATACAAAATATTATTTATAAACTATCAAAGTTGTCTTTTGGTGGGTTCTCTTGTCTGTCGTTGTCCGCTATGTCTTCTTTTAAAATGCCCCATAACGGTTGGCGGCTTGGCGTAGTGGCGGATTTTCACCACAAATGTTTATACGAAGCACACACTTCAAATATAGCACAAATGTTTCTACGAAGCACGTCACCCGCCATTACGCCAAACCGCTGTTATGGGCTGGTTTTATTGTTTAATTACTTTAAATATTTGTTTCGAGCTATTTCCGACAATCAACATATAAATACCTCCAGGTAAATTTTCCATTTCTATTAATGTATTCTCATTATTTATTGTTCCCGAAAAAACGGCTGTACCTAAATTACTATAGAGAGTACATGCCGTTCCAATAAGTTTATAATCTGCTTTTAAATTAATTTGATTTGTGGTCGGATTCGGAAAAATAGAAATGGCAGTTTTAACATCAAAATCAGAAATGCCTATGGATAAATTCAAATTAGAAAGTGCAAAACGAAACACCCCTTGAGTATTTGTAGCTGCAATTATGTAGTTATCGTTAAGTTCTAAATCAAAAATTGTCAAGTCAGTTAAGCCAGTATTTATTGTGGTCCAATTGCCCCCATTATCAGTCGAATAAAAAACGCCTGACCCAAATGAACCGGCAACAATTAACTGTGAGTTGCTGGCAAAACCTCTGTAAGAGCCTGAAGCAAGTCCGCCTCCTAACAAAGTCCAATTTGCTCCAAAATCTAACGAGCGAAAAACGCCAGTTCCTGTCGGACCTCCAGCAAACAATGTGTTTCCTTTGCTTTCCATAGCTCTAAAATTCAATGCTCCGCTTAATCCATTATTGATGGCAATCCAGTTTGCACCAAAATCAACACTTTTGTAAATACCAGCACCATTTGTGCCAACAAATAATGTATCATTAATAGCAGCAATAGATCTTACATCAGTTGCTGATAATCCGGCAGCGCTCCAATTGTCTCCTTGGTCTGTTGACATAAAAACACCAGTTGGTCCTACATAAAACAATCTTGTTCCAACATTAAGAATTCCGCCTCCTAGCAAATTGGTTAATCCAACACTTTTTGAAACCCAAGTTACTCCATTGTTAGCGCTTCTAAAAGCACCTTGGCTAGTGCTAGTATAAATATAATTGTTATCCTTTGTATAACCTCTCGTTGGACCAACAGCATCATTTCCAGTATTGGATAATGTATAATTGGCGGCACTATCGGTAGATAGATACGAGCCAGTTTTACCACCTGCAAAATTATAGATGCCATTTGTTAATAATGCCTGCATATTTAAGCCAGCCGTTCCTGTGCATTGTTGCCATTGTGCATAAGCTGAAATGCTAAAGCAACTGAATAAAAGAATTTGTAATGCTATTTTTATCATTTTTAATATTTTACTTTATAAAACTGCTTTGAAAGCATAAGGTTTAATTCGACTTGTGATTTATTTTAAACTTGCCCATAACGTTTTGCGTGTAGGCGATGTTGCCTTGTGTTGCGCCTGCGGCAAGGCAATATTGCTTACACGCTGTTATGGGCTG
>SYIL01000029.1 GCA_005798825.1 Bacteroidota bacterium | reverse complement strand
CCCAGATCCATTGCTTGGCGTTGGTGGTTTTGCCGATGAATTTGAGCGTTGGAAACTGCGAAGAGTCTATCGAAAAATCGGACTTAATGTTGTGGCTGATGACCGATAACTCAAAAACCACCTGTCCCCAGCGATTAAAAATCACCCACGATGCTTTTGGGAAGGCCCAGAGTCCGGGAATTACTAGAGAGTCATTTACGCCATCGCCGTTGGGTGAAATGCCTTCCGGGATTTGGATTTCGGTTTCGGGTTTGATGGGCAGATCCAGACAAAGCGTGTCATCGCAACCAAAGGAATCCCTCACCACCAAGCAAACCTTGTAGCTGATCCATAGAAATGATTTGACATAACTGTGCGTGGGACTTTGTACGTTGCTGCCATTGAGGTCCCCAAAATCCCAGATCCATTGCTTGGCGTTGGTGGTTTTGCCGATGAATTTGAGCGTTGGAAACTGCGAAGAGTCTATCGAAAAATCGGACTTAATGTTGTGGCTGATGACCGATAACTCAAAAACCGAATCGCAGCCGGTGAAGGCCGATAGCGTATCGCGGAGCGATAGGGGTAATGGGTATTTTTTGTTTCGGTAAGCAAAGGAATCGGTGTTGCAAAGGCTGAGCTGCTGTGATACAAATTGGGGTGAATTGACGGTCAACTGAAGGTTGATCAGCGAATCACAGCCGTTGGTTCGTGTTGTTTTGATTTGGTAGTTGCCCGTGGCAAAAAACGGCAAGTTGTTGAATCGAAGGGTATCGCCCAAACAAATGGCCGACTTGATAGAAATGGTGGTGTCGGTGAGGACGGTCAGGCTCGTATTGACAATGGAATCGCAGCCGCGGAAATTGGTGAAGGTATCGGTATAAGAGCCAGAAATCCGATAGGCCCGAGTGCCAACCGAGAAACTATCGCCCCGACAGATTTTAGGATTTAAAAAAGTAAACGAGCGGGGCTTGAAAGTGAGCTTGTACTGAATGAGGGAATCGCAGCCGTATTGGTTTTTGAGGGAGTCGGTGAAGGTGGTATCGCGGTGATGCGAGAATCCGTTGTGGATCCAGGTATCGGCGGCACAGAACTGTAGCGACTGGTCGATGAAATTTTTGGGGTTGGACTGAAGTTGATACCGAGTAAAGGCACCGTTGCAATGAAAATTGCGCTGGATTTTCACAGTGTATTGCTGTCCTGGGGTGGGATTAAACAGGGTATCTGAAAAGTGGTTGAGCGAATCGACTTGCTTGACGATTTGTTGGGTTTTGTTATCGGTCCAAACGAATGAATACTTGGAGGCTGAATCGCATCGGGGCAAGGTGATAAAGAGATAATCATCGCAGGTGGCGGGGCCGTTGGAGTTGAATAACAGGGTGGAATCGATGCTGACGTAGGGGTTGGCAATTTTGGCTATTATACTATCTCCGGTAACTATGAGTGTATTGCTGTTGATATCATATTTAACATCTTGAATGCGACGGCGAGATTTGGAGATGAGAACTATTTCAGGTTGCGGAGTGAACTTTTTTCCGTCAAAATAAAAGACTTTTATGTTGCTTGAATCGCAGCCAACAAACACGTGATTGCTATAATCAACAGTGACACCGGATTGTTGACGTGGGGTATCACAAATTGTTGAATCTACAGCGAGTAATTTTCCGGAATTAGCATGAAATCCGTAGAGGTTTTTTCCTTCATAGACAAAAATGTAATTTTTATCTGATGCAGTAGCATTCATGCTCCAAATTGGATAATACCGGACAGAAATATTCTTTACACCTGCATATTTTGCTACATCTCTCCAATTTGTGTAAATCCTTCCGCTAATTAAACGATTTGCGTAACCAGCTAAAAATGAATCAAGAAATATATGGGACCAAATTGAAGAGTCTAGGCCTTTATTTATTTTTATCAAAGAAGTCTCAATGATGTATGAATTGGTATTGGTTTGGGTGCGTGTTTTATTTCGACCGAATAACACAAATCTATTTCCGCTGGGGTCTTGGGTAGCATTATTTATTTGATGCTGATTTTCTGGCCATTGCCATTTTTCAGGGTGAGAAAAACGCTGAATTCCCGTGTCAGAAAATTTGAGAATTAACTCTTCACTTCCATTGCCACCATAAGAACTCCAAGCATCTGATCCAAACGCAGTGTAGGAATTGTCCGTGCAATTACATAATAATTTATCCACTCGGAATCCGTTACGATAGTTAAAATCTAATTTTTTGGTTTTTAGTTGTCTGATAAAATTGTCATAGTTTCCATTAGAATCGAGTCGAATCAGTTTGTTTCCGTTTAATTCATTGAAATCTTGAGTGATGTAAATTTTGTGTTTACCGGGAGTAACTAGAAAGTTCCCTGCGCCAAACCAATTTGAGTTACTATACCAATTAAGACTGTCGATTTTTCCTTGAAAAATCCAATTGAGGGCCCCATGGGTATTGTATTTGGCTATTCTAAATAAGTTATTTTTTCCTGACAAACCAGAATTCTCCAATCCACATCCGCCATAAACATACACATTGCCCGCTTCGTCAAAATCTGCATTGATTCCAGAATTTCTATAGAACGGGTACTTCGTATATTTTAATGTGTCCATGTTTGTTATTGTATAAACCCATGGGTCTATGTTGTAGGCTTCATGCAGTTTGTAGGATTGTATTTGAAGTTTTACAGTATCATGTTCGCGAATAAACCTTAAGGAAACTGGCGTGCCTATTTCGTCGTAAACCTTCCATTCAGTTTGGTTGATGATTAAATGTTTGGATATAATTGTGGTCTTGGCCGTAGAACTCCAAGTAGAGGAATCATCACCAGTAATTTTCCATGAAATATCAGAAATATTGGATCCTTTTTTTAAAATAATAGAGTATTTGAATCCGGAGGCTATTTCTGGATGTACTTCATATCTCAGATCGATGTTGTGGTAGAGATTTTGGATGGTAATAGATGCGTACCCATGTGCGTTCAATTTGGCCAGACCATAGCTAAAATAATGTTGGGTTTTACCCTCTACGATGATCGTTGCATTGGGGTTTGTGTTTTTGAAAATTTGCGATATTTGATTGTCTCCTGCTATACAAGAAAAACCATTTTTAAATATTTGGATGTCACAATCTTTGTCATTCAATTCAAAATCTGGTGCAGAGGAAAATTCACTATTGGAATTGAATTGACCCTTGTTTTCAATGAAATAATGCAGCGGAAAGGGATTGGTGTTGACAAACTGGGTTTGGCTTTTTAGTATTGACGCGAGTGTAAAAAAAGTAAGTAGTATTATTTTAACTCTCATATTTTTATTTTATACTTTTTCTACAAATATTATGAAAAACAAGTTCTTGATTTTTATTTTATTACTTTTTGTTCAAGTATGCAGCGCGCAGACATTCGAAATCGAAGAACAAAATATGATAGTTCCTTGTACAACGGGTATTTGGCAAGTGAAGGATTCTTCAGGCTCAATACTTGTTTTCGGTTCATTTAAATCTGGAATCACACCTAGTAATGGTACATGTCATTCTGGAATTCCTCACAGTGTAGTTTTCAATAGTACAGTTTGCACACCTAGTATGGTGACAGTAATTGTTGGTGGTCCATCTGGTATTGCTGATTGTACATGTGCATCGACCACCTCAACACAGAAAGTTCAATATATTGCAAATGCCAAATCACCGACAGGTAATTGTACTATGATGCTGTCAATTATTTATTAACGCGACGTTAATCGCAAACGCAAAATTTTGGGTGACCTAAAATTTTTGTGTGACAATATTGCGAAATTAAACGTTCCTTTCGGGAAGAAGCCCTGCACTTCGCTAGCAGGCCTGTATACTTTGTGCCTTGTGATGTTTATGAACTCAAGTATTACCATTAACGTTTCAGCTAAACATCCACCGAGATGTTTTTGTGAAGACCGTCACTGTATTCAAAAACGATAAAATAGATGCCTTCGGGAAGCAGGGTGTTGTTTTGAGATTGGCTTGAAATGTTGTTGGCAGAGGCAACATTCCCCCAAACGGATACATTGCTTTTGCCATCCCACGCGATGTTTTGTTGGGCATTGGATTCAAAGACTAGCATGTTCACACACCCATCACTTGGAGAACGTGGGTTTATGGGAGTTGCGGTAAGACTTTGATAGATAGGTAGTCGTAGTAAGTTTTCTTGTTTGTATTGGAATCGGTTTGATTGAAAAAATCGAGTCGTAATAGTGATAAAAAGATTGGCAAAGGATTAGTCTTCAGTACACTAACTGTCGATGCATCACATTATCATTGATTTGCTGAATACCGAAAATAAATACTTGCTT
>SYIL01000028.1 GCA_005798825.1 Bacteroidota bacterium | reverse complement strand
GCGGCCTTTGGCTTCGCTACTTTTGCGGCCTTTGGCTTCGCTACTTTTGCGGCCTTTGGCTTCGCTACTTTTGCGGCCTTTGGCTTCGCTACTTTTGCGGCCTTTGGCTTCGCTACTTTCACGGCCTTTGGCTTCGCTACTTTTGCGGCCTTTGGATACCCCAATACATCCAGAACAGGTAGGCTTATATCCACTTTAGATTTAGCAGGACGACCTCGCTTCCCAACGGGCTTGTCGCTGAGATGCTTTTTTGATAGTGTTTTTTTTGGTACACGTTTAGCACCAGAAATTTTTCTTTTTGCCTTGGACCTGCCTTTCCAAATGGCTATAGATTTTGTAAACTTTTGTCTTTGCGTTAGAAGTTCAGATGCATGGTTTTTATTCAATTTATCTATCCCTTTTTGGAATTGGGTAGTAATTTTTTTCAACGCCTTGTTCAAAGCCGAAATTTCTTTTTCTACTAATAAGAAAAAATTAAATATAGTTGGCTTTTTATTTTTTTTGGTGGAAGCAATTTTATTTTTAGACCCAGGCTTTCGACCCCTTTTTTTCAAAATTGGTTCAACAATATTATTTTTAGATTTTACCATTATTTGTAATTTGTAGCAAATTTAATGCTAATTATTTAATAGTATAAAATTATTTATTTTTAGTGCAATTTACTCCAATAAAAATCTGTCTACAACCAATCAATAATCTGTATTATTTTTGTGTACATTTCTTTGTCACTACTCAAAACTATATCATCACCCGACAAGGTTAAAACCTTAACCGCCAAAGACCTTGTCCTATTGAGCCAAGAACTGCGAGCGTTTATTACAAAAACAATTCTCGATTCAGGGGGCCATTTTTCTTCAAACCTAGGTGTTATAGAATTAACCGTAGCCCTTTTTTACACGCTTGATTTTAATCACGATGCCATTGTTTGGGATGTGGGGCATCAATCATACCCTCACAAAGTAATGACAAATCGAATGTCATTGCTCAATACGATTCGCAGTTTGGGGGGTATTTCTGGATTTCCGAAGCGCGAAGAAAGTGTCTATGATTCTTTTGGAACGGGCCATTCAAGTACTGCAATATCTGCCGTAATGGGTATGGCCGCTGCTAGTAAACTTCACAATCATTCCAAACAGCCAACCTTTGTAGCGGTTGTGGGTGATGGTGCACTCACAGCCGGATTGTCGTACGAAGCCCTCAACAATTTATTTGAATCCAATTTCAATGTTTTGATTATACTCAACGACAATCAAATGGGAATTGACCCAAATATCGGGGCATTGAATGCTCGCTTACAGACAAATCAAACGGCTGTTAGATTGTGGTTTGAATGGTTTGGATTGGCCTATTCAGGACCGATAGACGGACATGACTTGGCTGCTTTGACGCAAGCCATTGGTGACAATTATGCCAAACAAGGTCCACGCCTATTGCACATAAAAACGATCAAAGGAAAAGGGTATCCAGACGCCGAAAAAGAACAAATAAAGTGGCACAGCGCCAACAAATTTGTAAAAATTGAAAATCGAAAAATAACCACATTAAAATGGCAAGACGTATTTGGTGATATGTTGGTTACATTGGCAGCCATCTATCCGAATTTAATGGGAATAACTCCTGCCATGCCGTCATCTTGCGGAATGATAAAAGCCATAAAAGCCTTTCCAGATCGATTTTTTGATGTAGGAATTGCAGAGCAACATGCCCTCACTTTTGCCGCAGGAATGGCCACCCAAAATGGAATCCCCATTGTTAATATTTATTCTTCATTTCTGCAAAGAGGATACGACCAATTAATTCATGATATTGTATTGCAAAAACTACCCGTCATTCTTTGTGTTGATCGGGCAGGTTTGGTTGGCGAAGACGGCCCTACCCACCATGGTGCATTTGATATTGCCTTTTTGCGTTGCATCCCCCAATTACTAATTGGAGCTCCGAGAAATACTTCAGAATTATACCAGATGATTTTATTTGGAATTAAAGAAAGACAGCCGATTGCGATCAGATATCCCAAAGGAAATGTGCTTGAAGAACCCTGGCTTCATAATGCCAATCCATCCCTACTAGAAGAACAAACACTCAAAAGTGGTGGAGCTGTATTGGTAATTTCAACCGGTAAAGCGAGTACCTTAGTGATAGAGGCATACCCTTTAATCAACAAAGATTTTACCCATATTCACATGCCTTTCATTCATGCCAACGCAAGCAAAAAACTCTCTTCCATCACAAAAGGATACCAAACTATAATCACCGTAGAAGATGGTTGTATTGTGGGTGGGTGGGGACAAGGAATCGCCCATGAGTTGAGAAATACCAAACAACACTCTCATTTTATTCATCTCGGAATACCCCATGCTTTCATTGAACATGGAAGCAATGAAGAATTATATGCCCTTTGTGGTTATTCTCCGAGAAAAATTGCCGATGCCATTTTGAAAGCCGACACCAAATAATAGGCGTTTGAACCTGGGGCCATTTTCTTTACCAGGGACGTGGCAAGCGCCACTGCCTTCTTGAATTGCAAGGTTTCGCCTGAAAAATTGGGATTGAGAACACTGGGCTTCGATACTTTCAATACCCGGATTACAGCGAAATTTATAATACCGCAAACGAAACTGCCTCGCGAAATCAGCAATAGGATTCAGACCTGTTGGTCAACTATCAATCGACCCCTACCCGTCGTTAATTGAACCTTGTTGAGCCTCAATGATCTCCTTACCCCTACCCATCGTTAATTGAACCATGCTAAGCCATCGTGTAATAATATCTTGCCCATCAAAAGTCAAAATACTTTCTGGGTGAAATTGTAATCCCCACATTGTATTATCCATATCGCTCAGTGCCATAATTTCCCCCTCACACAGCGCATCTATCCGCAATTCATTGAGGTTATTATTCCCCATATTGGATTGTTTTTTTGGATTTGCAAGAACCAAAGAATGGTATCTACCAACCCGCAAGGAACTGGGTAAATCTTGAAATAGCCCCAATCCATTATGGGTAATCGTTGATGCTTTTCCATGCATCGGAACAAGCGCATGAACAAGATCCCATCCACAATGCAAGCCAATCGCTTGGTGTCCCAAACAAATCCCCAAAACAGGCTTCCTTCCACCCCATTTTTTCAGTGCCGCGCCCACAATTGGAAAATGGTGAGGACGTCCTGGGCCTGGGCCTATAACCCATGCATCTACCTCTTCCATTAATGCATCAAATTGTATTTCCTCAGCGTCAAATCTGTCTTGCCCTACCCTTTTTTTTGATTCTGATTGAGCCATAACTTCAGGTGAGAATTCCTTTTTCTGAATGAAATTCAAGGTGTAATTGCTTACTGCGTTGTCCGACTCTATCGGAAGAATATTTTCACTGCGAAGGACTTTTACTTCGGCACCTGCAATGGTAAGATAATGCAATAAATTAAAGCTGAAACTGTCTTGATTATCAATAAATAATAGGCGAATCGGTTTTTTACCACCCTCCTTTTTTTTGCTTACCAATGCCAGGTTTGAAATAAAATTGCGGTTGTTATTTCCCTGTGAAGTCATAAAACATGTTGTTAAATCAAAAAATTTTTACTCAAGCCTGCAACAAAATCTTTGAGATATAAAGGCTCGAAATAAGCGACATCTGCGAATTGTTTCAGGTGATATTTTTGAAGTGCAATGTCCCCTAAATAATCAGCCCGTGGCGATTGATCCCAAAATTGTGACTCGTGAACATCCATTAATTGTCTCAATTTTTCATTTGCATTGCCAACAAAACAAGTATTCTGATTGGCTGAACGCAGCAAATCATTTGGCAATAGAAGGCTTTGAATTGGGCTGACAATGCCTTTTATAGAATGTATATTGCATGCGTAAACTTCATCTCTTCGAGCATCCATCAATACCCAAATATCTTCGCATTGAGGATTTTTTAACCCTGCGGCCCTTGCCAAAGATTCAAATCCACACACTGCAATTAATGGAATCTTCAAGCCATAACACAATCCTTTTGCCATACTGCTTCCGATGCGCAGGCCTGTATAACTTCCCGGGCCTTTATTGAGCGCTACGGCGAGCAATCTGCCCCCATCAACCAAAGATTCTCTTGCAAATGCCACAGTGCGTTGAACCATTGCAGGTAACATTTCGGCATGGGAATGAAATCCCTTACCTTCTTCATGATACAAACACCTTCCGTCCAATGAAATTAATCCAATGGAAGGAAATTCTGCGGAAGTTTCAATCAAAATAATCACGGGTTATCAACCATAGCCTTTGGCAAAAATAATCCATAGATACCAGATCAAATTACTATATTCTATCAATCGCTTATCTTTGTACTTCAAATAACATCATGATAAAAGAAGTTTTTATAATCGCAGCCGTTCGAACCCCAATGGGCAGTTTCAATGGATCTCTTTCGAGTGTTCCTGCAACGCAATTGGGTGCAATTGCCATCAAAGCTGCTTTGGAAAAATCGGGTGTTCATCCAAACGATGTAAATGAGGTGTATATGGGCTGTGTCTTGCAAGCTGGTATTGGACAAGCACCTGCTCGGCAAGCAGCACGCTTCGCAGGAATAGGAGACCATGTTCCAGCTACCACTATCAATAAAGTTTGTGCGAGTGGCATGAAGGCTGTATCCTTGGGAGCCCAAAGTATCATGTTGGGTCACAATGAAATTGTTGTTGCCGGTGGTATGGAAAATATGAGTCTTACCCCCCATTATCTGCCTCAGTCTCGCAATGGGTACCGCTATGGCAATATTACCGCGCTCGATGGCATCATCAACGATGGACTAACAGATGCCTACGACAAAACACTGATGGGAAATTGTGCAGAGCTGTGTGCAAGAGATATGCATTTTTCTAGAGAAGACCAAGATGCGTATGCTGTTCAAAGTTATACCCGCGCTGCAGAAGCTTGGAAAATGGGCAAATTCAATGAAGAAATTGCAGCTGTAACCATCGTCAATCGAAAAGGGGAAGTCATTGTTTCTGAAGATGAAGAATACAAAAACGTCCATTTTGATAAAATACCCACCCTAAAACCTGTTTTTCAAAAAGATGGAACCGTAACCGCTGCCAACGCATCCAGTATCAATGACGGGGCTGCTGCAATCATACTCATCAGCGGCGAAAAGATGCGGGAATTGGGCTTAGTACCTCTGGTAAAATTGAAGGGATTTGCCGATGCCGAACAAACGCCCGAATGGTTCACAACTTCCCCATCAAAGGCATTGCCATTGGCCGCACAACGCGCCGGAATCAGCATAGCAGATTTAGACTATCTCGAATTAAATGAAGCCTTTTCTGTAGTTGCATTGGCAAACAATCAATTGCTAAACCTTGACCCCGCCAGAGTGAATGTGAACGGTGGAGCAGTTGCTTTAGGCCATCCTTTGGGAGCCTCGGGTGCACGAATTCTGGTTACCCTTATCCATATTTTAAAACAAAATAATGGAAACTACGGTGGGGCCGCAATTTGTAACGGAGGTGGTGGGGCGAGTGCCGTCGTAATTGAAAATTGCTAACCCATGCCGCATTCAATCCGCATATTAATACTGATATTCATATGCTTGGGATCAGATAAGATATTGCAAGCACAATCAAAGCAAGTGGCAATCCAAACCCTGGTTTTTGCAGAAGATTCCATGTTGCAGATTTCACCCCTGATCATAAGCGGAGAATCTGATTCCATAAAATTGGCTATTGCAGAAACTTTACAAAAGCAACTGTTTGCAAATTTGGCCACCCGAAATTCATTTGATTATTCATTTGAAAGACTAAAAAAAAGTACCGTAGCCATAGCCTCGCATCCAAAGGCAAATACCCGCATATTCTCCTTCAATGTGATCTTACAGAATGGTGTTTTTTACCATTTTGGTATCGTTCAGCGATTGGGGGGAAATAAAAAAATTTATCGGTTTTTACTTCGTGATACAGCCCAAGATTTGCCAACAGATTGTATGGATATTTCCCTCATTCATCCCGATTGGATAGGTGGTTTGTATTATCAACTCATCCCCCATACGCTCAATCACAAAGAATATTTTGTTGTTTTGGCTTTTGATGGACACAATCAAAATTCCAACCGATCCATCATAGATGTATTGTATTTCGAAAACAATGAAATGCATTGGGGAGCACCATTATTTCGGGAGGGAATAGAGGATCCAAGTGAAGACATGCGCGTAGTATTTGAGTACCACAAATCAGCACGAATTTTATTGCGCTGGGAAGAAAACAAAAAAATTATCGTTTTCGATGAAATTGCTCCGTCCTATCCCGGTGCTAAAAACAATCCCTTTTTATATGTACCAACCGGAGATTATTCTGCTTACCGCGCGTCAAAACATGGGGTATTTACAAAAGAAATTCTGGACATAACCGATTTTGGCCAAGGAATAACACCCAATTTCAATGATTCAAAACCCAAAATAGATTAAAAAACCATCCTTGATAGAACTCCCAACAACAGGTCGGCAATAAAAATTTCAATTGCGATCTGCCATTATAAACAATGGCGGATAATATTCATTTTGGCCTCGGTCTCTTGAAACTCTGTATCAATATCTGAAGCTGCGTTGATACCACAACCTGCGAAATATTCGTAGCCATTGTTTCCAACCCTACAACAGCGAAGCACCACAAAAAAATGTGCCATCTCCTGGGCGATAATTCCTATAAATCCGGTATACAACGCACGATCAATATTTTCATTTCTTGCAAGCCAGTCCCATGCGGCTTGTTTGGGATAGCCACAAACTGCAGGGGTTGGATGCAATGCATTTAAGAGTTCACCCAAACGCCCGTCCTCCATCTTAAATTTCCAATGGGAAAGCAAATGTGTAATATTTCCCATTGCCAATTCATGAATTGGCGTTTCCTTGATTTCCGAAAATTTCAATTGAGAAAGAACCTCCCGCACATGGCTGCTGGTGACCGTTTGCTCCAATCGCTCCTTTGCTGTCCAAATATTTTCTTGGGTATGGGTATGGGTTCCTGCCAATGACATAATACTCGCTTCTTTACCCCGAACCGAAAGCAATTCTTCAGGGCTAGCTCCAAGCCAATACCCCGACTGAAAATCGTAAACCAAAAAAACCATAGACTCTGGATATGCCTTGTGCAATTGCTCAAACCCAGACCAAACATCTTCTATATCAATATCCTTGGGCTCAAACGTTTTTCTGGCTGCCACTGCCTTCTTAAAAATTCCCTGTGAAATAGCATCGCGAATTGCCGTAATTTCAGCAGCAAATTCTTCATATGCTACTGTTATACCCTTTAATGTTGGCAAGGGAATCTCTGAAACAAAGGTTTCAAATATCCCTTTGCATTGTTTCCAACCCATGAGTGTTTCGATGCAATCAATTGAAAATAAACCCGCTTTTTCATGAAAAGAACGCATACAAAAACCCTGCCTTACAGACATACCTTTTTCACACTCAATTTCAATAAAATTTCCATAGATAGCGGTGGGTATTTGCTCTCCGGGAAGGCGATAAATGGCCATTGCCTTCCGTATATTTGTACTGTTCATTCGCAATTTACTTTATACATGCTATCCATGCAAAGTTCCGACAGGCCAAGCACAAAAACAATCTATATCATTCGCCACGGTCAAACTGACTTCAATCAATTGGGAATCGTGCAAGGCGCTGGGATAGATTCGGATATTAACTCATCTGGAAAGGAACAGGCCGACGCATTTTTTCAAGCATACAAACACATTCCCTTTGCACACATTTTTGTGAGTGCCTTAAAACGAACCCATCAAACCATTGAACCTTTTAAAAATATTGGCATTCCGGTTTCAATACTTTCAGAATTGAATGAAATTAACTGGGGCATTTTGGAAGGGAAAAAGCCCAATGCCCAATCACAAAAAGAATTTTATACCATGCTCAAATATTGGAGAAATGGAGAATTACATCGGGCAATAAATGGCGGTGAGACCCCATTATCAATGTCGAAAAGACAAAAAATTGGACTCCAGAAAATTGAGGCAATAGCCGAAACGCCCATATTGATTTGTATGCACGGCAGAGCACTTCGCGCATTTCTTTGCCTACTTTTAAATGACCCACTGCAAAAAATGGATCAATTTAAACACGAAAATGTTTGCTTATACATTGTAGAAAAACAAAAAAATGATGCTCATTACGCTATGATTCTTAGCAATAATCTCGACCACCTAACCCATCTCAAACCTTAAACAAAGCATTCCTAAAGTCGGATAGTGGCAAATTTTACTCGAAATCTGGAAACCCAAAAAACGACGAATCCGATAAAAAACCCAAAAAACCGAAATTATAAACTCAATAAGATACTGCGAACACAATGGAAGATACCTTAATTACCATTACGATACTAGACAGAATGGGTCAATTACATACCCACAAAGCGCCCATTGATATGGGGCTTAATCTCATGGAATTGTGTAAAATAGCTGAATTACCCATTCTGGGAGAATGTGGAGGGATGGCGATGTGTGCTACATGTCAGGTATATATTTTAAGTGCTCATCCCCTACCAAAAGCCTCAGAAGATGAATTGGCCATGCTGGACCAAGCTTTTTTTGTAAAAGACAATTCACGCTTGGCCTGTCAAATCCATTTAAGCAAAGACCTCAATGGATTGCTGGTTCAAATGGCACCTGAAAGTGCGTGTTAATTTTCAAAAATAGTTGTAGTATTGGCGATGTATCCTTATATTTGCACTCATTTTATTTTAAATGGCAAACCATAAGTCGTCCATCAAGAGAATTAGAGCCACCGTAGCAAAACGCGATCTCAACCGGTATCAGCATAAAACTGCCCGTACCATTATTAAAAATCTACGAAATGCAACGTCTAAAGATGAAGCCTCTAAATTATTGGTTACCGCATTTGCTGCATTAGACAAGTTGGCAAAACGCAATGTAATTCATGCAAACAAAGCTGGTAATTTGAAATCAGGTTTGCAAAAGCACTTCAACACCTTGGCTTAATTCCCTTTTCCAACAAATTTTTGGATTTACCCTATTCCCTTCATCAGGTTCGTTTCTTTTCTACAGCTCATCATTGCACAGCGTTACTATATCTTACTATCATTGTGTAATACCCTCACCATTGGAGGCAATCAACGGACGGATTTTGGGTAAAATCTTCACAATGGGCCCGTATACTCCGAATCCCTTTTCGACTCTTTCTGGCGTATTTTAATCTTTCACCAGGGTACCAACTTTTTCACCCTGAATTAATTTCATCAAATTACCAGGCTTGTTCATATCAAAGACAATAATGGGCTTATTATTCTCTTGGCAAAGCGTAATGGCTGTAAGATCCATAACCTCTAATCCCAAATCATAAATTTTCTTAAACGATATTTCATCGTACTTAATGGCTTTGGGATTTTTCTCGGGATCACTGTCATAAATACCATCGACCCTTGTTCCTTTTATTACTACATCGGCCTCTATCTCAACAGCACGAAGAGTAGCCGCAGTATCTGTGGTGAAATATGGATTGCCTGTTCCTGCACCAAAAATTACAACCCGCCCTTTTTCTAAATGTCGAATTGCCCTGCGGCGAATAAATGGCTCACTAATTTGTTCCATTTTGATGGCAGATTGCAAACGGGTTTTCATTCCTTTTTGCTCAAACGCCCCCTGTAAAGCCATTGCGTTTATCATTGTAGCAAGCATCCCCATATAATCACCGGTAGCCCGATCAACAATCCCTCCTTGGGCTCCTTGTACACCACGAAATATGTTTCCTCCGCCAATGACTATGGCAATTTCCACACCCGCATCAACCACCTCTTTCACAGAAACAGCATATGATTCCAATACTTTTGGATCGATTCCATAGGATTGAGAACCCAAAAGGGATTCCCCACTCAACTTTAGCAAAACTCTTTTGAATTTCATTTTCGATGTAATATTAATAAAAAAAATCCCTCATTCGAGGGATTTTTGCATTTTGGTTAACCGAGTTGAATTCGCTTGAAGCAATTCACGGTAAGACCGGGCTCTACCGAAGCCAAATATTTCTCAACAGTTATAGACCCATCCTTCACATAATCTTGTGCCATTAGGGTAGACTCTTTGTAAAACTTTTCCAATTTCCCATTGGCTATCCTCTCAATCATTGCTTCGGGCTTCCCCTCAGCAAGTGCTTGTTCACGACCAACAGCCAATTCACGTTCGATGGTCCTGGCATCAACAGCCTCACGGTTAATGGCAACAGGAGACATAGCGGCAATCTGCATGGCGATATCTTTTCCTGCAGTAAAATTGGCATCACTGGGCATATTGTTCATTTCAACCAACACTCCCATGCGGTTTGCCCCATGGATGT
Organism: Bacteroidota bacterium; assembly: GCA_005798825.1. Classification (GTDB taxonomy): domain Bacteria; phylum Bacteroidota; class Bacteroidia; order NS11-12g; family UBA955; genus UBA955. The sequence continues at coordinate 12,749 of SYIL01000028.1, read as the reverse complement.
AGGAAACGATGTTATGCCCCTGTATTAGTTCGTATTTGGAGATATCGATCTTCTCACCAATTTTGGCTACCTCTTCCATCAAACGATCAGAAACACTGATTCCATTGAGAATAAGCGCTTTCAACGCATCGATGCTTGTTGGTTTATTTTCTAGAGCCAGACCGGCAATACCTCTCGCCAAAGAAACAAAACTTTCGTTTTTGGCAACAAAATCAGTTTCGCAATTTAACTCAACAATAACACCCAATGAACGGGCTTCGTTGACAATACTAATCACTGCACCTTCATTGGCGTCTCTATCGGCACGTTTGGCAGAAATTTTAGCGCCTTTTTTGCGCAAAAAATCGACTGCTGCATCAAAATCACCTTGGGTTTCAATCAAGGCTGATTTACAATCCATCATACCTGCGCCTGTCATTTGACGCAACTTATTTACTTCGGCTGCAGTTATATTCATGGTAAAATGTAGATTAAAAATTAAGCGACAACAGCTTCTTTTTCTGCAGATGCACTCACAGAAACAGTAGCAGCATCATCTTCTGATTTTTCACGTTTGCGTTGAGCCGTTCCTTCAATAATGGCATCGGCAATTTCACGGACAATCAAATAAATAGCTTTGGATGCATCATCATTTCCAGGGATGGCATAATCAACCACGGTGGGATCAGAATTGGTATCGCACAGTGCGATTGTGGGAATACCCAAACGGGTGGCTTCTGAAACAGCAATATGCTCACGTTTTGCATCAATAATGAAAATAGCGCCTGGCAACTTATTCATATCTTCAATTCCGCCTAAAATCATTTGCAATTTGATTTTCTCTCGATCCAACATCAAACGTTCCTTTTTATTGATTCGGTCAAATGTTCCGTTATTGGCCATCTTATCGATGTCTTGCATGCGCTTTATACTCTTGCGAACCGTTTGAAAATTGGTTAACATACCTCCCAACCAACGCTGAATAGAAAAAGGCATGTTTGCACGTTTTGCTTCTTCTGCTACAATTTCCTTGGCTTGTTTTTTTGTAGCTACAAACAAAATGCGACGACCTGAATGGGCGATGCTTCTGGCGGCAGCTTTTGCCTCTTCAAGTTTACTTGCGGTTTTCTTTAAATCGAGGATGTGGATACCATTTTGCTCCATAAAAATATAAGGAGCCATTTTGGGATTCCATTTGCGGGTGAGGTGGCCAAAATGAACACCTGATTCCAACAAATCTTGCTGAGTATATGCCATAAATTTTATTAACGTTTAGAAAACTGGAAGCGACGACGGGCCTTTTTCTGACCAGGCTTTTTACGTTCTACAACACGAGAATCTCGTGTCATAAAGCCAGCATGTCTTAAGGGGCTTTTTAATTCAACATTGATATCTACCAAAGCCTTGGAAATGGCCAAACGAACTGCCTGCGCTTGTCCGCTAACTCCACCACCACAAACATTTACCTGAATGGCATATTTACCAGCATTTTCAGTCAATGTTAATGGCGCTTGAATGGCTGATTGATGCCATGGAAGGGGAAAATATACTTCCAATGACTTTTTATTTACGATAATGGTTCCGTTTCCTTCTTTGAGGTAAACACGGGCAACAGCGGCTTTTCTTCTACCAGAGGTATTTATCATTGTGATCAGTTTTGAATATTCATAACTTTGGGTTGTTGCGCAGAATGTGGATGCTCTGATCCTTCGTACACAAATAAATTGGTAAACAATCGACGACCCAAACGATTTTTTGGCAACATCCCTTTCACAGCCATTTCGATTAATTTGCAGGGTTTTACATTTTTGGCCAAGGTTGACCTTTGTCCACCTGGATAACCGGTGTGGCGCAGGTATTCTTTGGAGTCAAGTTTACCAGCGGTCATTACGACACATTCTGCATTCAAGACTATTATGTTGTCACCACAATCTACATGGGGAGTAAAAGAAGGTTTGTTTTTGCCCCGAAGAACCGATGCGATTTGAGAGGCCATTCGGCCCAATGTCTGTCCATTTGCATCAACAACAAACCACTGCTTATCAGCCGTTAGTTTGTTTACCGAAATGGTTTTGTATGTACTAAGTGGGTTCACGTTTGTAAATCTTACTGTGTTTTTGGGGTTGCAAAAATAGGATATTTTATCTCTAAGACCAATACCATCCTAAGTTTTTTTGTATCTTTTTCAAATTTTAACACAAAATATGGGATTCCAAATGTTATAAAAGGGTTGATCACCCTTAAACAAAACTCGATTTAATGGGTTTCTTCCAGCAATTTGCTTGTGTTTTTGGCCGTCTTTGTTTCACGTTTGATGATGCCTCCACTATGTGGTTTGCAATCAAAAATGATACATCTTACCAATCGTCTTCGTCGGGGAGATAAGGCTCTCTGAGTGTCTTCTTGAGACCAGCAACCAATTCTTTGGTTTCAGTATCGGCAGCCAATAAAAATTTATCTGTTTGCTCAAATCCTTTTTTTAAGCGCATGTAGTACTCATGGTATATTCTTGCAACCCTCGCCCCCATTCCATCTTCTACTTCAATATGAACAAAATTCGCAAATTGATACTTGTATCGAGCGTCTTTGAACCTTAAGATTAAGCGGTATTCTAAAATCCCTTCTTGCCTTTTATTAAATTTTCCATAACTACAAATCATGGGTTTTGATACGAGCAGCGTAATGCGATCAGCCACTTTGTCCTCAATTATCATTTTTTTGAATGCTTCCTTGCCAAACCTGACGGAAAGATATTTTTTCGCTCTCCAATACAAAGAGTCTGCTCCACAATTTTCACAGGCCTCATCTTCGATAATATTTTCGTAAAATATGATTTCACGCATACTATCATAAGGAGGAATAAATCTAGAATAAGCCGCCTTTTTGAAAACATACTCCTGGACAACAGTTGCCCCATCGTCTCCCCAAGATCCATCTACAGCACCTTCAGAGGAATAGGTTGAGGTATCGGTGGCAGTTGGTCCAGGATCTCTACTCAGCTGCCCATAACCCAAGGTCACAGACATCATTGATAAAAAAATTACTACACATTGTATCCAATAGATTTTATTCTCGTTTTGGGTATTTGACATTCTACTTAATTTTTATTTGAATTGGTGGGCAAATATACATGGCTAATCACTGCAAATTGTTTAGACGGATTGCGTTTAAGCCAAAATCATTTACACATTAACGCGTAAATGCTTAAATTATTTTACACATTCGACGGAAATCGGCCCTTGCTAAATTTTTTTTCGAGAGGTTTGCCTTTGCGAAGTTCTTTTTGTTGGGAGGAAGAAAGTTGAATTACTGATTTGCAATCTTGAGAACAACATTTTTCAAACAAAATGGCGCATGCTGCGCACTGAATAAACAGTATATGACAGGCTGTATTTGCACAATTAATATGACTGTCTGCAGGCACTCCACATTGACAACAATTTGCGATTACATCATCGGTACTCCGCTCACATATGCGCTGATCGAAGACAAAATTTACTCCTTTAAATTTATTGTCAAGCCCTTGCTTTTTTACCTGATTCACGTAGTTAATGATGCCCCCCTCTAAATGAAATACTTTCTTATACCCGTTGTGCTTCATCCAGGCACTGGCCTTTTCACATCGTATACCACCGGTACAATACATCAATATTTGCTTGTCTTTCTCTTGTTTGTAAACATCCACAATCCGAGCTAACTCTTCACGAAATGTATCTGTATCAGGACAAATAGCGCCTTCGAATCTTCCTACCTCGCTTTCATAATGATTGCGCATGTCGATAACAATGGTTTCAGGAATTTGCATCATTTTATTCCAAGCCCGGGCATCCAAGTAGGTTCCGCGATTTTGTAAACTAAACGTTGGATCTTCAATACCATCGGCAACGATTTTATTTCGCACCTTAATATCTAATTTATAAAATGATTGAAACGCTGAATCAATAGCCGTATTCAAACGAATTCCATCTAAAAATTTTATGCTGTACAATGCTTTTTTGAAGGCAGCCAAGTAGACTGTGGGCATAGCAATCTGGGCATTGATCCCCTCAAAAGCAACGTAGATTCTTCCAATAACTTCTATCTGAGAAAACATGCTATACAAATCGTTTCTGAAAGAAAGCGTGTCGGTTATTGGATGGTAGCAATAGAAAGACAAGGTCGTATAGGGGCGTTTATCTGCTTGTATGCGCAGCTTAAGCTCTTCCCGATTTACCCTATTTCGCAATGCCATAATTAAAAAACGTTCTTGTAGAATGCAAAGGTATGGAAATCACAGGAAGACAAAAAAGCCCCGTTTCCGGGGCTTTTACATTACATATCTAAAAAAGTTTCATGATAATACTTTTTTTTGGCATGAGAACAAGCTCTTTTGCGAGCAGAGAAGCATGCACAAAGCATTACTGACATAAGAACAAATACAAACACTCTTTTAAACCCAAATTTCATGTTCTCCATACAACATAGAAAACGAATCGATTGGGATTATATTGTATTATAATCAATTGCAGAATTAGTGACGAACCACTATCTTGCTATTCACATTTTTGTTATTTCCACTTACGTTTACAAAGTAAATACCTTCGGCCCAAGAAGCAACCATCATTTGGGCTTTCCCTGACTCCAAGATTCCATTGTAAACAAGCTTGCCTTGAAGGTTTGTTACTACAACATTTGCATTAACCATGTCAGGAACTTCTATGGTAAAAATATCATTGGCTGGGTTGGGGTATAACATCATATTTTGGTCAACCGCTTCCACACCAACCATCGCAATTGGGAAAGTTGCAGACTGCAAAACCTCTTTGGTAGCAGCATCCTGAACAAATACCACAACCGACAAATCATTCCAGGTTTCTATACTGTTTTCGGTCAAATGGTTGATGTGTTGTGAAGTGCTTCCATCGTTGCTCAAACGGTACGGACCATTAAAGGTATAAGTCAATGCCTTATTAACCATTACACCCTTGGTCAATGCAGTTAATACCGTTCCGGATGAATTGGGAATCATTTTTTTCATTACACTTTCAAACTGTATTTCGCCATTGCTTTTTTTGTTGGAATAGGTTGTTCCTTCCACAACAACTGCATGTAATTTTAGATTATTGCTATTGAATGCAGCCAATGGCGTGAGTGCAAGATTTAAACTAATTTTATTTTTCCAGGTAAGTGAAACATTCCCAGTTATTTCTAAAAAAGAAGGTTTGCCTTGGAATTCGTCGTATACGGCATTCGTAAAAGATGATGCATTGCCATCCCATCCTCCATCTACCTCCATGCGAGGAACCGAATTGATTGCATAATAAAGGGTACGATCGCGAACTTCTTGGGTACAATAAGGGTCACCAGTACCGGGCCAATACACTTGGTATTTGATTGAACTGTGATTGTTTTTCCCATCTATTACTCTAAGATAATTGGCATTTCCAGGAGTACAAGGCCCACATGTAGAAGAAGTAAATACCTCGTTTAATATCTTACGGACAGCAAATTTATCTATTACATTTACTTTGACATATGCAGTATCGTTTGAGGTATTTTCATCGGCAACACCATTGACTTTTGCTGGCCAAACCTTAAGGTCATAAACTCCTACCACCGATGGAGTCCACTTGTTTGGACTTGACAAAGATTGCTTTCCCAAAGAAGAAATACTTACCCCAGATGCCGACCCCACAACAGGGGCTCCGTTATTGATAGAATAACCTATTTCTGCGCTGCTCACCTTGGCTGAACCAAAATTTTCAAAATCAGCACTTATGGTAAAAGGAGCATCTTTTAGCATCAAATATTTATTTACCGTAATTGATTTACAGGTCAAATCATTTTTGGGTTGATTTCCTTGTATAAACGTATAAAAACTATTGTCGGCAGCCGTAAAAATATTCTCTTTTATCTGTTGGGCACCTACCTCTGGTGAACCTGATACACTGGTCGCATTTGGAAAACCCAGCTGAATACCCAAACTCATCTTTACATTTTCGTTACACAGTTGTCCTGCGCTAGTTACACAAAGAGTTTTCATGTCAACTATATGAATATTGTTGGTTGTTTCCTCCAAAACAACAGCCCAATAAGTCCATCCATTTGAAATATTGGCTTCTCCAAAAAAATTAAACCAAATCCAATGTTGGCGGTTGGGAGACTTGCCATAGGTTTTGGTCATGACAGCACTTTTATAAGTATTCGCACCGGATGTTACACTTTTGGGAACTATACCCAGAGCACATACAGAATTATTTGGAATGTCAGCACTCGGCAGGGATATATTTGAAAATCCAGTGGGCTTTGTTGAAGGTGTACCTGCATTAAAAGATACAGTTCCAAAATTACTCGCAGTGTACTTTTGCACAGAAGATCCGTTGAATTTAAACGCAAAGGGTATGGTTTGCTCGGTGGTGTATTCAGGCACGGCTGATGCGTCTCCGTTCCAAAGATTAGTCCATCCCGCATTTGCAGAACTGGGATAAGGGTTTTCGCCATCAGGATTGACTTTCCCAGGATTTGACCCGGCATTTAAGGTTGGAATAATATAGTACTGGGCTGAGACAAGTTGAACAGTGGCTAGCACCATTATTAACAGTATTGGTTTTTTCATATTCTTTGTTTTAACTATTTGTTTGATAACTGTAAAGGTAACACTTTTAGAAATAAAAAAAAATTATTCTGTATGGTGCACGCAAATCATATTCTGTATGGTGCACGCAAATCATAACACACAATACTCATTTTCGAGCTTATTGAGAATTTCTCGAATTCCGTCGGGTAAATTACAGCCAACCAGCATCATTCTATACTCTTTGAAATCAGGCAATCCTCTGAAGTAATTTGCATAATGTCTTCTCATCTCAAAAACTCCTGTCTTTTCGCCTTTCCATTGAATACTCTTTTCAAAATGGGTTCTGCATGCATCCAATCTCTCTGACAATATTGGCCCATCCATTTTTTCACCTGTTGCCATAAAATGTTTGATCTCCCTGAAAATCCAAGGGTAACCTATACTTGCCCGGCCAATCATAATCCCATCTACCCCATAGCGATTCCGGTATTCCAGTGCTTTCTCAGGTGAATCAATATCGCCATTGCCAAAAATCGGAATCTGTATCCTCTGATTATTTTTTACTTTTGCAATTAAGGTCCAATCGGCCTCCCCTTTGTATAATTGAACACGGGTTCTTCCGTGCACAGTAAGGGCTTTTACGCCAACATCTTGCAAGCGTTCAGCTACTTCCTCTATATTTTTTGTATTTTCATCCCAGCCCAAGCGAGTTTTTACGGTTACCGGCAACGAAGTACTTTTCACCACGGCCGATGTCAATCGCACCATCAGATCGATGTCTTTTAACACCCCTGCACCAGCACCTTTGCAAACCACCTTCTGCACAGGACATCCAAAATTTATATCTAATAAATCTGGCTCTGCCGCATCTACAATCTTTGCAGCCAGTCCCATTGCTTCTTCATCTCCTCCAAAAATTTGAATACCAATTGGACGCTCGTAATCGAATATATCGAGTTTTTGCAAACTTTTAATAGCATCTCGAATCAATCCTTCGCTGCTAATAAATTCTGTATACATCAAATCTACTCCTTGTTGTTTGCACACAAAACGAAATGGCGGATCACTCACGTCTTCCATGGGCGCCAACAAAAGCGGAAAATCACCCAATGCTATGTTACCAATTTTTACCAATCTTTGTGCAAAGTTACGAATGCTTTCACATACTGCCCATACCAATCCCTTCAGAAATCTATGGGGCGCTGCCATTTTGGTATTTGCCATTCTTGTTTTTAGTGTTGTATCGGCAGGGTTAGCCCCATTGATTGGCAAACTCTTATACGGATTGTCAGAAAAAGAATGTCAAAGTCTGCTGATCAATCCTGAAAATACGGCGATTGGGATCAATTTTTTGCGCTGGACAAACCTAGTGCAATTTCTTACCTATATGGCAATTCCTGCGGTATTGGTAACCCTTATTTCGCAATACAGATTGAACGATATAGGCCATTACAAACAAGCACTAAATTCTCGAAAAATTATTGGCGCAGTTTGCTTTGCTTTAGGAATGATCCCATTGATGGCCTTAATTTCAAACGCTTCTAGCTATATTCCCCTGGGAAATTTTGCAGACATTGTTAAGCAACTGAACACCCAAAGGCAAGAATTGTTCAAGGTCTTGCTGACCATGAAAACCTATCAGGAATTGGCTGTATGTTTGTTTATTCTAGCTTGTTTGCCAGCGTTTTTAGAAGAATATATTTTTCGCGGATTATTATTAAATTTTGCCGGTAAAAGTTTTTCCAAACAAAGAAACGCCATTTTTTTTCAGGCTACTGTATTTGCTGCATTGCATTTTTCGCCATTTGAATTTTTGGGTATTTTCGCCATGGGCGTGTTGTTTGGAATCATCTCAATAAAAACAGGAACATTGTGGTACTCTTCCATCGCACATTTTGTTTTTAATGGGAGCACTGTCATTGTTCAATTTTATATCCTTCGTTATCAAGAATCGACGGGAAATGATTTCTCAGTTGAAGCATTTTTAAGCCGGCCAGAACTATTCCTCAGTGCCATTCCCCTTGCATTTGGGGGTATTTACTTACTTTTGAGAACGAAAAATTATGGTATTGACTAATTTTTATACCCGCGCTATTTTTGGAATACTCTATGCAGCCGTTGTTGTTGGGGGGATAATGAGTGGGCCAATGGGCCTATTGTTGCTTGTACTATCAATTGTTTTTTTCTGTTGGAAAGAATGGCTTGCATTGCATAAGACCCCCCTGTTAATGCAATGGGCAATCGGCTTATTTACAGCTTTTTTATTCTTGCCTTTTTTAGTCAGCAATGAAGCGATTCACGAAAACTTGCATCGCCAATTTCCCGCCTTGCTTTGCATATTGGGACTTTCACTTATGCTTTTCGGAATAGTATTCCAAGGTATTGCTTTCATGAACACAGCAAAATTATGGGCCATTGGGAGTCTCTTCATTTCTCTACCCCTGTTTCTATTTTTGCAATTACCCCAAGCCATGGAAGGGCACAATGCTGCTGTTTTTAGTTATGTCTCTTGGCAATTTGATATGCCCCATGATACACTGGGCCATGTGCAGGACTATTCTTTTAAATACCCCCTTTTGGTCTTTTTGTTGATTTGGAGTTCTGACACCCTTGCCTATATAGTAGGACGGTCCTTGGGAAAGAATCCCTTACATTCCGAATTGTCGCCCAAAAAAACCTGGGAAGGATTTTTCGGTGGATGCTTGTTGACAGGCTTTTTGGCGAGTTTTTTGTTTGCATATTTTGAATTGGGAACTGGGGTTTCTGGATTCATTTTCGGTGCCTTGGTGTCGGTATTTGGAACTGTCGGAGACCTATTCGAAAGTTCAATCAAAAGAGAACTCGGTATTAAAGAAAGTGGTCGTTTTTTGCCTGGCCATGGAGGGGCACTAGATCGTTTTGATTCTTTTTTGTTTGGCAGCCTGCTAACTTGGGCTTGGTTTAGCCTCTGTGGAAAGCTGTAATTTACTTTAGTACGCCAGCCAAATTTCCTTTACAAATGGTGTGTATTTTCAGGTATTTTAGGTAAATTTGCCCTACTATTATGGGTAATTCAGACACATCTTTTTTATCCAATGCCGACCCTTTGGCCATCGAAAATCTTTACCAACAATACCAAAAAAATAGCGATAGTGTAGATTTTGGTTGGCAGAAATTCTTTGAAGGATTTAACCTGGGTTCAAAACAATCCGAATCTGGCGAGGCCATCACCGAAGACGCACTCAAGGAAATTCAAGTACTCAATCTCATCCAAGGATACCGCCAGCGTGGACATTTATTCTCAAAAACCAATCCCCTTTCCAAGCGCCGACAATATAGTCCAACGCTAGCCATTGAAAATTTTGGATTGGCAGAGGAAGACCTTGAAAAAACATTCAATGCTGGCCACGAAATTGGCTTGGGAAATACTTCACTCAAAGAAATTATTGCGGTTCTCGAAGAAACTTATTGCCAAAGTATTGGTTGCGAATTCTGCTATATCCGAGATCCAAAACGCCTTCATTGGTTGCAAGAGCGTTTCGAAAAAACCCGAAACAATCCCAATTTAAGCCTTGAAGAAAAAAGACATTTTCTCAAAAAACTGAATGATGCCAGCGTATTTGAAAATTTTTTACACACCAAATACATCGGTCAAAAACGATTTTCATTAGAGGGATTAGAATGTTTGGTTCCTGCTTTAGATGCAATCATTCAATACGGTGCTGGTTTGGGGGTAAAAGAATTTGTTTTGGGTATGGCACACCGCGGTCGCTTGAACGTACTCGCCAACATATTCAACAAAACTTATAGCCAAATATTCGGAGAATTTGAAGGCAATGTATTTCAAAACGAAACAGAAGAAGGATTTGAAGATTTTGAAGGTGATGTGAAATATCATCTCGGTTATAGCACTGATATTGATACTAAAAGTGGTACCACTGTTCACCTAAGATTGGCCGACAATCCATCGCACCTTGAAGCCGTAAACCCAGTCGTGAAAGGCTTGGTTCGTGCCAAATTAGATTCTGTTCACAATGGAGACGTGGGCAAGATTTGTCCGATTCTTATTCATGGTGACGCTGCCATCGCAGGCCAAGGAATTATCTACGAAGTGGTTCAGATGAGTGGTTTGGATGCTTATTATGTTGGGGGGAGTATTCACCTTGTCACAAACAATCAAATTGGATTTACTACAAACTACCAAGATGCGCGAACGTCAACCTATTGTACCGATGTTGCAAAAGTTACACATTGTCCTGTATTGCATGTTAATGCCGATGATATTGAAGCAGTAGTCTATGCCGTTAAACTTGCAATGGCCTACCGTTTAGCCTTTAACCAAGATATTTTTATCGATTTGCTGGGCTATAGAAAATACGGACACAACGAGGGTGATGAGCCCCGTTTTACCCAGCCGGCGATGTACAAACTGATCGACAAACACCCCAACCCCAGAGAGATTTACAAGCAAAAACTCATGGAACGCGGCGATATCGATGCGGCGTTGGCCCAAGAGATGGAAGCCGATTTCCGCGCGCAATTGCAAGCCAAATTTGAAGAAGCCAAAGGCGATTTCAAACCCAAAACTTCCGATGTAAAAAACACCTGGGAAGGATTCCACCACGCCAAACCCAAAGATTTCCAAAACCCTGTCAAAACAGGTGTTGATGTAAAAACCCTCCAAACATTGGGCAAAAAATTGGCCTTCATCCCCGAAGACAACTTGCCGATCAAAAAAGTACAAAACCTGTTTGCCGATCGCGCCAAAATGGTCGATAATGGCACCTTCGATTGGGCCATGGGCGAATTGTTGGCCTATGCTACCCTGCTGGCCGAAGGTCACCCCGTGAGAATGGTAGGGCAGGATGTGGAGCGGGGTACGTTTTCGCACCGACATGCGGTCATCAAAAAGGAAGACAGCGAGCAAGAGTATGCGCCGTTGAACAACCTCACTGAAAACCAGGCCAAATTGAGCATTTTCAACTCTTTGTTGAGCGAATACGCGGCCTTGGGTTACGAATACGGATACAGCACCAGCACCCCCAACGGATTAACCATTTGGGAGGCCCAGTTCGGCGATTTCTCGAATGGTGCGCAGATCATCATCGACCAATTCATCGCCAGTGCCGAAGCGAAATGGGGCAAATTTAGCGGCTTGGTGATGTTGTTGCCGCACGGACAAGAAGGCCAAGGCCCTGAGCATTCCAGTGCGCGTTTGGAGCGCTACCTGCAGTTGTGCGCCGGTTCCAACATGCAAGTATTGAACTGCTCTACCCCGGGTAGTTTGTTCCATGCGATGCGTCGCCAATTGAAGCGTGACTTCCAAGTTCCGATGGTAATCATGAGTCCCAAGAGCTTATTGCGTCACCCCAAGTGCGTAAGCACGATGAAAGACCTCAGTGAGGGCGAATTCCAAGAGGTAATCAACGACACCCAAGTGGCGAAAAAGGTGCGCAGAGTGGTTTTCTGCACCGGTAAAATCTACTACGATATTTTGGCTGGCAAGGAAGCGGGCAACCACAGCGATGTGGCCGTAGTGCGCATCGAACAGTTGTATCCATTGCCAGAATGGAAGTTGGCTGAGATTTTCGAGCAGTACAAAGGCGCCGAATTCTGCTGGGCACAAGAGGAACCCAAAAACCAGGGCACTTGGTTGCATTTGGCTCGCTACGATTTCCCATCCGCTTTGCGATACATCGGCAGAAAGAGCAGTGCATCACCCGCTACGGGCTACAAGAAGATCTACGACAAAGAACAAGCCGAGATTGTTGCGGCGTGTTTTGCGTAATTATCGTATGAGCCAGAAGGGACTCAATTCATCGTCTTCAATTGCAACGACGATCATCGCCCCAAGCTCACCAAGAATATTTATCTGAAGCGGTAAAACATACAAATATGTTTTATGTTCGTTAAGAAATTTAAATCTCCAATTCTTTAATCATGAAAAAATACATCAATTTTTTGTCATTAGTTCTTTTTCTATCATCGCAACCAAGCAAGGCACAATGCACGTGGACAATAAAATGGGGTTTGGATTGCACTTCGCCAATTATAGCAGTTCAAGGGTGTGGTTCCACTTCATCTGTGACTAGTTTCATTTGCAATTCTCCGACAGATCCCGACTGCGGATGTAACGACGTCCCGGTTTTTGCATTGAAAACTGTAGGTGCTATTAATCCATTATGTAATTGTGATTGCTCCAATGTATACATCTTACTAAATGGTGTACCTTTCT
>SYIL01000027.1 GCA_005798825.1 Bacteroidota bacterium | reverse complement strand
GTTTCAATACTTGCAAGACCAAGGAATGCACTGTGACACCCTCGATCCCCGAGCAGATCAACTTGAAGCCAGCCAATTGTTTGGCAAGGCCCCACTCAAATTCGAACCCAATACGTCACCCGATACCGCACCCTTCCAGAGATTTGATGCGGTCATTTTAGCCGTAGCGCACAAGGAGTTCTTGTATATAGATTGGCGAAACTGGCGAAACAAGCAGGGTGTTTTATTTGATGCCAAAGGTATTTTACCCAAGCACTGGGTAGATGGTAGGTTATAAAATAAACCCACCTTCGCGTATTTTTTTCATAGCAAAATTAGTCTGGGATGTTGAATGGTGCATCAATCTGGCGTTGAAGACGTATCAAATTAAAATACTTATTGTATATTTGACGGGAGATTGAAATCGGCAAAATTACCCCACAATTGTATTCCCATTTCGTATGTTTAAGTACATAAAAAAAAACAATGTCTCCAAAAATGTTATTCTCGCCCTTGATGGCATTGTACTCATTGCTTCATTGTGTATAGTTCAAATCCTTTTATTTGGCTTGCCCAAGGATGGGTTAGTCTTTATCAAAGAAACACAACGGCTCTGGTTTTTCCTGCTATCAATCAGTGTGTTTTGGCATATTGTGCTTCCTGTGCACAAGGCCATTATTCGTCAAACATCGATTCAAGATTGTGTAAAAGTATATGTGCTTCGTGTGCTTGTAGCGATCTCTGTGTTTTTTGGGATAATGTGGTTAAAGCAAAATTTCCCCGGCAATCTACCATTAGAACGAATTTCGATACAATTTATCGCTGTAGATTTTTTATGTTCTTCTTTCGCAATGATTATGTATCGAGTCCTTGCAAAGTCTATACTGTCATTTCATAGTCATAAAAGTATCACAAACAATCCAACACTCATTTATGGTGCAGGAAAAGCGGGTAGCGATTTATTCAACCAATTTAAAGGCAATCGCAATGTATTGGCCTTTATTGACAACAATCCATCCAAGCAAGGCAAATACGTTCAGGGTATTAGAATCTATTCTTTGGCATTGGCCAAGGCTAAGTTTATTGATACGGGGATTGCAAAAAGTATGGTGTTGGCGGTCAATACGATTTCTACAGAGAATAAAAAACACATAGCAAAAATTTGTTTGGAAAAAAACATGCTCTTACAGCGCATACCCGATATTTCACAAACGCTAATACAGGGTGTTGACAAGGGGAGTTTGCAAAATATGAATATTGCCGATTTGTTGGGTAGAGAAGAAATAGTGTTAAATGACAATGAGTTAAAAAGATTTTTGTTTGGCAAAAACATACTCGTAACAGGGGCAGCAGGGAGTATTGGTTCCGAAATTTCTCGCCAAATTCTTCAATACTGGCCAGCCAAAATTATTTTTTTAGACCATGCCGAATCGCCACTTTTTTACCTAGAGCAAGAATTAGGTGAAATGCGAAACTACCGAAGCATCAACACGCGGTTTGTTGTAGCAGATATTTGTCAAAATGTCGTGATGAATGATTTGTTTAAAAGCGAAAAATTTGATCTTGTTTTTCATGCGGCAGCCTACAAACATGTTCCCTTGATGGAGGGAAATCCCAAACAGGCGCTCTTGGTGAATACGATGGCAACCGCTACGCTGGTTGATTTGGCCATTCAATACGAAATAGAAAAGTTCATACAAATCAGCACAGACAAAGCGGTAAATCCCACCAATGTGATGGGAGCGTCTAAAAGGGCTGCTGAGCGCTATGTTCAAGCTGCCAATGCGCAGTCAAAAACCCAATTTATAACGACGCGTTTTGGCAATGTATTGGGAAGCAATGGAAGCGTTCTACTTACATTCAAAAATCAAATTGAGGCTGGAGGCCCCGTAACGGTTACCCACAAGGATATCATTCGATACTTCATGACCATACCCGAGGCCTGTAGTTTGGTTCTTCAGGCAGGTTCCATGTCTGTGGGGGGCGAAATTTATGTATTTGACATGGGAGAGCCAGTATTGATCAGAAGTTTGGCCGAAAATATGATTCGTCTTGCAGGGCTTGTTCCCCACAAAGACATCAATATCGTATACACTGGACTCCGACAGGGCGAAAAATTATACGAAGAACTAATCAGCAATGAGGAAACAGATCTTTCTTCACCCCACCCCAAAATTAAGGTGGCACAAATTAGAGAGACCAATGTGATGGAAGTGCAGCAATCCTTTGCGCAACTCAAAGAAATTTTATCCAAAAGCCAAACAAATAAATCCTTGTTTGACTGGCTCCAATCTACAGTGCCTGAGTACGGCATTGACAATTCTTTCAACGATAGGTATAAAAATAATGGCAATGGCAATGGCAATGGCCAATCTCACATTAGCTCCTATGGATTGAGTCGCCGAAAACGGGTTTTCGACATCTTGTTTAGTCTGCTGGCGATACCCTTTGCATGCCTTATCCTCATCATTTCATCTCTGATTTTGCTGTTGGCTGCAGGATGGCCCCTTTTTATAGTACAACAAAGGCGGGGATATGATGGCAGGGCTTTTTCATTGTATAAACTCCGGAGTCTCAAAAATGGGCACAACAATCAACGGGCAGGAATGGTAAAAAATGATGGAACCGTTATTCCTTACATAGGGTCCTTTTTTCGTAGAACCCGTATCGATGAATTGCCACAAATCTTCAATATCTTGATGGGAAACATGAGTTGGGTTGGGCCCAGACCTGAGCAGTTATTACTCTCAGAAGAATATGAGTTGCGCAATGAACATTATGTAGAGCGCTATGCCTTGAAACCGGGCATCTCTGGCTGGGCACAGATTAACAATCCCGATGCAACCCTTGATGATTATGAAGAAAAACTCAATTTCGACTTAGAGTATATTCAACAGGCTTCGTTTTGGCTGGATTGCCGTATTTTATGGAAATCTTTACACATTGTTTTGAAACGCCATTAGAAAGCCACAAACGATACCTGTGAACCTCCAACGCCCATAGTCTATCCCACAATCAACGAAACTGACAGCCAAACAAATGGATGCCATGAAAGCAATCATTCAGTCTGTATTACATTTTTTTGGAATTGAGATTAAGCCCTATTCTAAAATTCGAAAGGCGAAGGAATATTGGATTGCCAAGCGCAATATCAATACTGTCATCGACATTGGTGCAAGTACCGGTGATACAATCGATTTTTTTTTACAGATTTGCAAGCAAGCCCGGGTATATGGATTCGAACCCCAAGCAAAGGTATTTGTAGGTTTACAAAACAGATTTGCCAACAATACCCGGGTTAAGCTGTATCCTTTGGCTTTGGGAGAAAAGGACGAACAATCCACCATGAAGACAAATGCCTGGCATTATTCGTCGTCATTGTTGCCTTTTGGAGAGGCCACTTTTTTGCATTACAAACAGATTTCACCCACGGTCGAAGAAGAAACGGTACAAATTCGGTGTTTGGATGCAGTGTTAGACACCAGCCAATTGTCCAAACCCATTTTGGTAAAGATCGATGTTCAGGGTTTCGAAGACAGGGTGATACGGGGTGGAATACAACTCATTTCGGAGGCAGATGTTCTTTTGGTAGAAATGGGAATTAAGCCAGGGCAATTTGGTGGAGAATGCAATTTCCACGACCTATACACGTTAATTCATTCTTTGGGATTTTCTTTTAAAGGGGTATATGACCAAGATACCTCCCTTATCGATGGTGAGGTAATGTACCTGAATGCCATTTTCTTCAAACCCTAAAGGGCTTTCAACAGGGCGATGATTTGATCTTGATGCCATGGGCTCACCCCTTCATGAACGGGTAGGCTATACTGCTCTGTAAAATAGCGTTGTCCGTGTTTTAAATCGCTACCGGCTTGTGCCCATTGGGCAGAATATTGTTTGGCAATGCCCCAACGTTCGAGTTCGAGTCGTTGTTTGGGGCTTAGGGTTTGGGCAATAAGAATGGGCTGTTTTACCAAAATAGTTGATGTTTCGATTCTGGGCATATAAAATATACCCGACAATTCAGCCCGGTAATACTGGGCTTTTTTTTGTCTGGATTCATTGGCTTCTGGCAGAGACAAGTATCCAATCGCCATGCGTCGCGAAACCAATTTAGACATACCCCGCAGTGATTGCCTCAAGATGGCTTTGTGGTGCAAGGGGTTTAAGGTCCAAAGTCCAGTAATGGGGTCTTGCGATATATCTCCATCCGAATAGGATTCGGATTTGCGGGTTGATTCCAAACTAAATACTTGTTTCGTGAGTGAGGGGAAGAATGCTTTTAGACTAAAAAACAAGTCCATGCCCCAATTGGAAGAACCCAAATGAAACACACACAAACGCAAAAAATCGATACCCAAAGGGCGCGGAATCCAGGTTTTGCTCTGGGCAATCAATGTATCGGCTATTTTCTTATGCTCAAGATGTTTACTGACAGACAATACAAGTCCGCCGCCAACCGGCAGCATTTTTCCTTCGCTGAGGTTGGTGATGCTAAAATCTCCAATCTTACCCAATGTTTCATTGCCCTGAATCCCTCCCAGGCTATAGCCCGAATCTTCGATGAATAGGATATTTGTGTTTTGGCACAGTGTTTTGAGGGCCGCCATATTGGGCAACATTCCGGTATTGCTGCAGCCCAACAAGGCGAGGGTATTTTCAGTAATCAAGGGAAGGGCGTCCTGCGCTTCCATAAGTCCATCTGCATTGACTGGGGCATAAACGGGTTGCAAACCTGCAAGAAGAATGGCTTTGCTAAATTCGTTGCAACAGTAGGCGGGTAAAACCACCATATTTTTGCTGTTTTGTGTCGAATCCGCATGGCGTTTGGCGGCGATAAAAAGTGATTGTAATACAAGCACCCAAGAACTCCCGTACACACAAAAATCGGAGGGGGCCAGTTCTAACGCTTCCCTCAGGGCAGGGGGTTTGCCAAACAACAATCGCGAAAGGGGTAATCTATAGCGGGCCGGGGCCAGAGCGGTCATTTGGTTAAAACCTGATACATCATGGTGAGGGTGGATGAAATTATGCTAAAAAGGGCAACTTTTACACTGGGCTCCATAGAGGTTTGAACTGTAGACAGGTCTTTCTCTGGAACAATGACCAAAGCGCCAGGAATCGCGCGGGGATACCAATTGATAAACAAAAAATGTCGAGATTTTTTTGATTGTCCATTGGGATAGATAACAAAGGTTTGTTTTCGGATGCTGTTCTGGGTCAAACCTCCCGCCCTATCAATAAAAAAACCACAGCGTTTGTTGGTTTTGTATGTCAATACAGTAGGGTTTTGTACTCCACCCATCAATGTAACTGTATTTGAAAACTTGCTAAACACGATTTTATCTTGGTTTAAAAGCTCAATATCGAATTTTTTTCTGCCCGACAGAATTTTTTTATAATCAACTGAAATGAGGAGGGTTTTTTGTTTTATAAAAGTCGGTAATACAAATTTTGAAGTCGACGTATCATTCAAACCGCCCACCATTGAAGCAGGGGATGCTATTTTTTCTTTGAACAAGTCAATATGTGGAACAATGTCTCGATTTCTGACTATATAAACGCCATTGGGATCAAAGGATAAATCTGGCTTCCCCAATTGCGCCATCAATTGACTGAGGGTAAACCGACTATTCAAGATGGGAAAGCTGCCTCCATTCGAAACAGCACCCTCAACGTATACAAAACCCTGCGCTTTGCCACTGGTTTTTTTTCGTACCACAACAACGTCATTGGCCAAGAGAATCAGTTCTTGAGAAACAGATTTGAGTGTATCTAAAATTGGAGCCTTGAGTAGTGCCATCGAGTTGTTATTAGATTGTGATGAAGCCACCGAGCGGTATACCTCTATATCTCGAATATTGGCATACTGGGTGAACCCATTGGCCAAAAACAGAACGTCCTTTAAGCAAAGATTTTCTCCATGTACAAAAGTGCCCGGTTTATTTACTTCACCCAGAATTTCGACAAATTGGAGGGGGTTTATGATTTGTTGGTCTTCAATGACCACTGAATCTAGATTTTGGAGCAACAGGTCGTGCAAGGGATCGTGGCGTATTGCCAAAAGAGGGTCAAAATGGACAAATTGCAGCTTGTTATCAAATCCTTTTCGAATGATAAGGGCACGGTGGGTCAAGGCATTTTCCTTTAATCCGTCGGCCTTTGCAATCAGATCAGACAACTGCATGCCTTGAGTAAGTTCATATTTTCCTTGACGCTTTACGTTTCCCATAATACTGGTTTGGTTCTGGAAACGGTTGAGAATACCAGAGACAAAGATTTTGTCACCCGATTGGGGCATAAAACGGGCAAAAGAATCTGCATACACGTCTTGCACACGCAGTTCTTTGGAGGTTAACTGTTCGATATACACATGATTTTTGAAGGCGATTTCGTTGAATCCACCCGCATAGTAAAGGAGATTTTCAAGATTTTCTTTTGGCAATAACTCAAACAATCCTGGCCGTTTTACTTGACCTGCTATGCTAATACGAGACAAATACAATGGAATATAGAGGATATCACCATCTCGAAGACCAATATCTGCACTGTTGTCGCCGCGGCAAAGCAAGGGATATAAATCGATGGTATGTTTTAGTATTCCATTGCGGATGAGTTGTATGCCGCGGTAAGAACCATTGGAAGCAGGTCCTTGGCTTACATACAGGGCATGAAATACCGTGGCAACTGCAGGAAGCATATAATTTCCAGAGCGGTTGGCACCGATGACAGTAACATGGATGCTTCGGATGTTTTCCAAATTCAGGGACAGTTCAGATTGGCCATTGCCCAGGCTAGCATACCCATTTTGAATGAATTTTTTCTTCAGTAGAACTTTGGCTGCCTTGATGCTTAAACCATTCAGGGTAACAACACCAATTCGGGGAATATTCACAAACCCATCTTTTGTGATGGTGAGTTGGTAGGATGCCTCTTGGTAGCCATACACCAATACATTGATTACATCGCCGGTTCCCAATTCGTAATTTTCTGGGGTGGCAATGCTCAGGTTGGGATTAAAGGTCATTTGGGCATTGGTAAACAATTCTGAACCAAATATTTTTTCGATCAATGGGGTTGCTTTTCGATCAATAATTTTGTCAGAAACACCGGCCGTATCTTGTCTTTTTACTTCAGACTGTTCTTTTGTAAAGGCAGTACCACTTAAAATATCGAGCACCGACATGCGGTCTTTGAGTTTTTGAATGTCATCTTCAGACATACCCTTTCTTTTGGCCAACTCGGTAGCCTGCATTTCGGTGAGGTTTGCATTTTGTATTTGCCTTTTGAACTGTTGAATTTGTTGTTCTGTAAGTTGTTCTACTTTGATGTCGGCCAGGTTCTTGCTAAAGAAAAAATCCTGACTCCATACCGGAGATAGAAAGCCTAGCGGAAAAAGTATAAAAAAGAATTTTTTCATATTGTTACAGTATTAAAATCGTTGAATCCACGATACCTCCGCACCCCAAGACCACAAGTTTTTTCCAGTGTAGCGAAAGGGTCCATCCTTACCCCCGTCTTTTGGCGACAAATACCACCAATTGTAGTTATAGGTTTTCATCACCATGAGTTTGTAGTTTACAATGGCTTTGTGAATAAAAAATTGTTTGAATCCTGTGAGGCAAATGTCTACAAAGTTTTTGGAATCGTCTACTTTGTCGGGGTTGGCGTTGGGCAATTTCCAAGCCTCCATCCGCCAATACAATTGGTCTATATTGTGCACAAGCCTTTCAATGCGAACACCCTTAGACGTATACCCATCATTTGCAGAAAATTCGATACTTTGCATATTGCTTCCAGGACCAATGCCTGCACCCATAACCTGTCCCTGATGGGTATATCCCACCGATGAATGGGTATAAAAACTGTATCCCTTTTGCCGCGAATACGACACAAAAGGGGCTTGTATATTGGTAAATTCGCCGCTGAAGCTCAAGTATTTTGTGCTGTTAATTGGGTATACCTTGGCAAATCCCAGTAAGTAAGCCCTCGATACTTCGGGTTGGGTTAAGAAATCTTCGATATCCCAGGCCCAGTCTTCCCGACCCCATTCAACATAGATTTCGGCATGTGAGGCAGCAAATAAATACCGGGCAGAGATGGTAACCAATTGGTTGGCATTTTCAACTCGGTTCGAACCATAATACTCGTCTTTGGGAGCAAATTTGCTCGAAAGAACAGCCAAATAGGTTTTTTTACTGGCAACGGTATCCGACAATCGCGCCCGTTGAAACCCCAGAAAAAGACCAGGGGTAAGTATGGGTTGAATGGTGATACAATAGCCACTAAAAGCGCGGTCATAGAGTTTTTCTTTGGGTATCACTTGGTTGTCTGCAGCGCTTATATAGGGCCATTCTCCTTGGGTGGGAGTGGTTGGAATCGAGTAGCCTGAGGGTTTTAGGTTTCCACCAACCAATTGAAATTCAAAACGGGCATAGGGAGTTTTAATGGGGCGGTTTGTACTGATAAACCCATGGGCAAAACCGGGGGCATTGTTGCTCATCAGAATCGCAGCTTTTTTACCAGGACCCCACCATAAATTTTCATTTGACAATCCGGTAGATATGGGTCCCAGATTTAGACGTAGATGGCTTTGTCCCCAGAACAATTGTTGAAAGGGCTTGGTGCCAAAACGGTCTACCAAATCAATACCACCAGGCCTGTAAGGGGGGTTTTGAAAGTCTTTATTTTGGGCTTTCACCAATTCTGGTGCAATCCGAATATCAAGAAAGGGACTCACAATTTCAAACCCGGCATTTACATAATATTGTGCGCCTACATTTGGAATCATGGGGCCATCAGACCAACCAAAAGGGTGGTGGGTATCGTATTTAAGTTTTAATACAAAGGGCAGTGCCTGTATATAGGTGCGGATTTTTTTGAACGCATGGCGTCCATGGTAATGTGCAGTATCAAAAGGGGTAATGGTTGAATCATTAAAATAGAGTGTATTTAGCGAAAGACCATGACGGTAATCGATAGGGCGGTTGCAAAAACTCACATTGCTGTCCAATACTTGCATCAATTGCAAACACCTTAAACGCTCTTCGAAATAAGGCATTCCTACAGACACAGTTTGGGCTTGCAGATGCAGTTTGCAAAGAAGTAGAATGGCAAACACCAATCCCTGTTTTACCATATGAATGAGCGTAGCTGAACGTCTTTTTTTCATGGCAAGATAAAAATAGCTAAACAAATATACAATAATTCTAATGGGAGATATGCCGGCATAGTGTTTTAGGATATACGCCTGTGAACGCAAGGCCCTGCCTTTTTGAGCTGCACGCCCCTGTGCGCTGAGTCCGATGCGAACGCAGGGGGTTTCTACCAAAGCTATCTTAGGGGTACAATTGCTGGTCTCATCTTGTTTGGTTTC
>SYIL01000026.1 GCA_005798825.1 Bacteroidota bacterium | reverse complement strand
CCGATACAAAACTTCGAAAAGATCGAACCAAGGATTTCTTCGACACCAATCTCACCCGTTATACCCGATAGTAAACTGATACCCCTTCTCAAGTGAAAGGCCATTAAATCGCCGGTTAATCCTGAATCCAAACCCTGCAGTACCGCTTGCATTTCAATGCCGCAATCTTCCAATGATTTGGCATGGCGGAGATTTGTCACAATGGTTTGGTCGGCTAAACCCTCCATACCTTGCATAAAACGTTGATGCACGTGGTTTTTGAGTGCTTCTACCGCTTCGGAATCGATTGCCGATAAAAACCAAGGCTCTGGCAATCCCATGCCTAAAGCCAATTTTGACCATTTGCTGGAAATCGACCGATTTGCAAGATCTTTTTTATTGCAAACCATCCAAACCCGAGAAGTTCGAGACAGAAGTGAATGAAGGTCTGCACGGGCATCTTCAAAACTACAATGCACCATATCGATTGTATATAAGGTCGCGCCTGATTTTTCTATATGGGCAAAGGTTCGGGCGATTCCCTCCTTTTCAATTATATCTGTGGCTTCACGAATTCCTGCTGTATCGATTAAACGGACCACCACCCCATCCATAACCAATTGGGTTTCAATGGCATCTCTGGTAGTTCCGGCAATGTCGCTTACAATTGCCCTATCTTCATTGAGCATCGAATTAAACAAGGTACTTTTACCCGCATTGGGCCTTCCCGCCAATACCAGAGCAAATCCTTTTTTTATTGCATTTCCCAAGGTAAATGAGGCACAAAGAGCATCAATCTCCGATTTGATTTTTTCGACCAACGTGCGAAGTTCTTTCCGCGAAGCGAATTCAACATCCTCTTCTGCAAAATCTAACTCCAATTCAATTAAACTGGTAAAATGCAGTAATCTATCTCTTAATTGAGAGATGTCGCGAGAGAAACCTCCTTTGAGTTGTTTTAATGCCAAATTATGCGCCATTTTGTGTTCACTGGCAATTATGTCTGCCACTGCCTCTGCTTGGGCCAAATCGAGCTTCCCAAGTAAAAATGCCCTTTGGGTAAATTCACCTGGATCGGCCAATCTGGCACCGATACTGATAAAAGCCTTTAGCACACGTCCAACAATATATTCACTCCCGTGCAAAGAAATCTCAACTGTGTTTTCACCTGTATAGCTTTTCCCATCTTTAAACAAAGTGATCAATGCTTCATCCATGGCGCCATCGGCATCAAACAGGGTACACAAGTGGCTTGTATGTGACTTTAGGTCGGATGTTCGGCGATTAGAAGCTTTAACGCTGCCAGAATCCAACAGTTTGTCTGTGAATAAAAATGCTTCCGAACCCGAAACCCTAATTAAAGCAATGGCTCCAATACCGGCAGCACTTGCCCTCGCAACAATCGTATCTTGGTTCTGCATTTTACAAAAATAACGAAAGCCCCACAGGTTATGCGGGGCTTTCTAGATTCAAGTATTATTTATTTAATTGCTGTCTCAATCGCACTTACAAATCAACCAATTCAATGGAAACGATTTTTTAAGGTGCATTGCGAATCAAATTCACAGAACCATTAACCTTATTTACTTTTGGCTTTCCTTTGAATTGGTAAGTCAATTGGTAAAAATAGGTACCCGATGGTACTTCTGGACCATGGTTGTTAACCCTTCCATTCCATGAAATGCCAGGATCTGTTGTTTTGAAAACCCTTTCACCAAATCGGTTGTATATTTTCAAATCAAACATCGATTGGCCCGCAATTGGAACACGGAAAACATCATTCTTACCATTCTCGTCACCTGGGGTAAACACATTGGCTAAATAAATAAACTGATTGACGTATACAGGTTTACAGATTGTGTCTTTGCAACCCGTTGGATTGGTTACCTCAAGACAAACCCAGAAAGTATCTGTTCCACTGTAAGATGTCTTCACGATCTTGTCATTGCCTTCGAAATCGACATTTAAGGGTTCTTTGGTAAGTTTGATATTGTTCTGGTGTTTAAAGCCCCATCTCCATTTCGTGCCATTGATGTCTGTACGAGTATAGGTGTAATCGGGAGTTTTCGAGGAATCGATGGTAAAATCAGAGACCACCGAATCGACCAAGAAAAACATATCCGCAACTTCGGTTGGACACCAAGGTCGTGGCCGATTTGGGTTGTAATCGCCAAAATGTGAAACCCGAATATTTCCCGCTTGCGTAAACCGCCAACTGATTGATTTAGACGAGGTGGTTACAGTATCGATTTGACCCGTGCTAAGATTATGAAACTTCCATCTATACGATTTGAAAACAGTATCCGAGTTGTCTATAAATGTATTGCTGTCTCCAATACAGATGGCCTTCTTCAATAAAAATCCACGCACTGTGTCACGGGGCAACACAGTTACAATAAAGGCTGCTTGGTTTGGCGTATCAGGAAAAGATTCATCACAATACTTACGAATATTCGGAGGTATAAACAAAGAATCAAACTGTTCTAGAAATACGTAGAACTTACCCGGTTTTTTGTACTTATGCCACAAAAACTGATCTTTTTTGTTGTCGATAACCCCATCACCAAAGAACCAAGTCCAATCGGCGGATGAGGTTGCACTATCGGTGAGGTTGGTAAACTGAAGGCTATCTCCTTCACAAATGGTAACCGTATTTCCCGCTTTGGTCGTAAACTCAAACTTAGGCCTAGGTCCAGGTATTTTTAACCAGCGACTGAATGTGTCTTCACAACCTTGATCCGTTTTCAAACGATATTGAATCTTAAACCACCCATTTCGACTATATTTATGGGCTATGCGGTCGGGTAATCCAGACTGATTTGAAGCAGAACGTTTAAATAAGTTGGATTTGGAATCGCCCCAATCAATAAACCATTCTTTGATATAGTCACAGGTGATAGGTGTAGGTCCGTTACAGTTTTTAATGGCCCAGTTACAAGGATCAAACAGATAACTGCTGTCAAAGAACTCAATGATTGAATTACATTCTGGGGTTCTAACATTCAGATTGAACCTCACATCCAAACGAGAAATAAACAATCTTCGCTCAATTGTATCCATACATCCAGTACTATCTCCGGCAACATTTCGGAAAACATACACTCCAGAGTCATCTTTATAATATTTAGCCAAAGATCCACCGCCACCCAAATCAACCCAAGGAGATAGAATTGTTCCTACGCCAGTTCCTCCCCAAGGTTGTCCTCCAAATATGGTAATGGGCTTACTTTTGTCGTCATCGGCTTTGCTCCAATCCCATTTGGTAAACGGTTCACGATTTTTAAACCCTTGGGCTGTTTCTGCTTGTCGGGATGGATTTCTCCAATAGTCGGTATAATCCCATGTTCCAAAATTAATTGGATCTGGATGGAACATTTTGTATTTAGGCAATGCCTCCAGACTGGTTGCTTGGTCTTGGCATACGATGCTATCAGGAAGTTCTAATTCCATAGCAAAACCAACAATAACCGGAAACGCAGCAATGTCATCACATTTTCCATTTGAGGAGGTCATCGCCAAACTAATTATATGATAACCACTCCACTTAGGGACAAACTTGTATGCACTGTATTTTACATTTTTTAGTGTTTCAATATCTGTTGGACGAATACTCGTGTCCCGCAAATTTAAGATACTCATACTGTCTGGATTTGGCACAATGTAATATTTAATAAATCTACCAAATCCTGTGGTATCGACACATCCATATGCGCCAGTCGAAGGTTGACCTATTACCCCTTTTTGATTCCAAATCATTTCGGCAATTTGAGGACCTGAAAGAGAGAATGGATCAAATCCACGGGCTTCAACTCTCTCCTTTATTAAATCCCATACATCTGAAACATCGGCACCTACTTGCCAGGCCCGAATTTCAGCGGTATAAGTTGTGTCTGGTCCTTTGAAAAGTTTGCTATTGCCATCATTCCAAATGTCAGTACAAGGAACCTGAACAGGATCTTCCCCGCCCCTGGTTTGAACCATATAACTGTATAAATACTTCGGGTTTTTGCCCGGTACTGTTTTATACCTGTAATAATCCTCTTGAATGTACCTGCGCCATCCCCTTGAATATGATGGGCAAGCATTGCCTGTTTCGAATGACCAACGCAAGGTTTTCAAATCGTCAGTACGGGTTTTATTTGCAGGTATTGGACGCACAATTACCGGTTCTCCTTTACACATCTTACGAATATTATTGGGATTCGGCAAGGGGGTCATCACCTCAAAAGCAGGATCAATCAAAGGGAAACAAGCAAAACGTCTATACCATTGCGTATCTGAACACATCGGACGATCTTTGGTTGGAGGAGCAAATGTACCTGGCCTCCTTACACCGTTACCTACAACAATCCCCACAGTAATACAACCACTTGGGTCACAGACTTGAGCTGCACTGTATTGTTTTGAATATCGACTGGGCGGATTTCCTGCAGGCTGGTATCCTGGGTAAGGAGGACCTGGTGGCCGATTGCCACCACTTAAACCACTAAGAGGAACCCAACCCTTTGGATTACAAGTAGAATCATAATTAATCTGTACATCCGAAAAGGTACAACCCGGCTTTAAGTCACTTAAGATAAAAGTGATACCATATTGGGGATTTTTGGCACCCAAACATTCAATTGAAGTTTTAAGCAATCCCGAACCAACTCCACCCGCATTTGCATGAAGCATGGCCAATGTTTTTTCGGCTGTGCTTTCACATTGCATGGGGTGACAAGTGTCTTTGTGATTTAACCTAACGGCGTTGCAAGTGGGTATTCTTGCATAATAAAGATCTCTGTAGCGTTTATAATCAATGATGTAATCTGTTCCGTAGTTTAACCCCCTAAATCTGCCCATTTGAGACATAAGCAATATTTTAATAACCTTGGGATTTTCACCCTTTTTGATCCTAATTTGAAGAAAGGGCATCGGCAATGTATCATACCTCGTATAGGTGGAGAAGAGATACTTCACAGAGTCTGTTTTGCTGGTTAATCTAATTAAATCCTTGTCTTTTGCCAAAACTTTTTTAGGACCAACATACAGTTTATTGTTAATATATACTGAATCATTTGCTCCCAACTCAATGGTTATAGAGTCTTCTACCAATCGCTCTCCTTTGCCTTTCAACCATTTGTAAGGAACAAATTTCTTTATTGAATTGGCATATTTGGGATCCTTGGCAGAGGAAGAATCGTCGGTGTCTTTTGGAATAAACAAAATAGAATCCCTAACGACAACAAGGGTATCAGAAGCCCATACCTGAATTTTTTTACACAAACCCGTCTTCTTTATAAAGATTGCATCTTCCATGGGGGCATTTTTGAAATCTTGCAACATGACCAAATCCCATGACTTGTAATAGTGCGATGGCAGGGAATCGCGGGAAAAATTACAATTTACAAAGACATTCTTGTTCCGAGTGATATCTGTGGTACATTTTGGCGTGTATCCATCGCTAAAGTCCCATAAACGTACCGCACAAACCCGCTGTCTTTTTCTGGGATCATTTCCACCTCCTTGAGATGGTGTGGCATTATAATTCCAACGCTTTCTCCATATTTGGGCATTGTTAAAAGTATGGCCCAATGTGCCATTCCATTTATAGAAAGTACTATCGTCATCAGTAAAATTTTTATCATTGTGGTAAAACATCGAAAAGTTTTTGAAATGCACCGTATCCATTACATCCTTTGGACACTGAAACACTTCAAACTCAGCCAAGCGGTTGCCAGGTCCTGCCTCAATCATAGACAGAGGACCCAAGATAATAATTGTATCTAACGCAGTTTTATTACCACAAACCGGATGGCTATATGTGAGTTTTATTTGGAAAGGACCCAAACCAGAAAATACGTGCTCCGGAGACCAAGTTCTATTGTCAAAGTTTCTTGGACCGGTATTTACATCCCCGAATACCCAAAGCAATCCAGTGGCTCCACTGGGAATTTGGTCTACATTAAAGGCAATTTTAGAGTCTGACATACACGCTGAGTCTCTGTCAGCAATAATCCTGACCTTGGATTTGAAGACCTGCGCCGTAGCAATCACTGTAAAGGAATCTTTACACCCATCCAAGGTTTCAATAATCACTTTAGAGTTATAGGTTCCTTGGCCATAAAATTTCTTTTTGATATCTGGACCCCACTCACTGCTGGTAGTGCCATCACCCCAATACCAAGTAATTTTTTTAACCTGACTTTTATCGATTCGAGAAATATTTTTTATGATTGCAGTAACACTATCACAAGCAACCGGTTTGTTGCTTGTAAAACGTGCCCCTATTTTTTCTCTCACCTTAACCGCAGCTTTGAACGTGTCTTTGGTTACACATCCATTTTCATCTGTTATCTCCATATACAGGTCAAACAGCCCACCACGTTCATCTTTAATCGAAAAACAGAATGTTTGGGGTAGTGTAGGGTTTGAATACTCAAACAATTGTCCATCGCTCACTAGATAAGTGATATTGGTAATTTTTTTCTTGTTTATTGAAAATGAACTATCGGTAAAACAAAATAAGTTTTTCTCAAAACACTGCTCGTAAAGATTCTGTAGTTTTAATTTAATATTCGGGGCCTGGAAAACTATAACAGTCAAGGAGGTAGTACACTTTGTACCATTGATTGTGGTTATGTATGTAACTTTCTTGCTGCCAGGAGTTTTAAATGAATAATTCACATTTTTTAAACCGGCTTGGGTGTTTTCACCATTAAAATCCCAATCATGGCTGGTGCCCGTGTTTGATCCAAAAAAACGGATAGGAGATCCAACACAGGGTGCCCCATCAGAAGAAATCGAGCACTGGCCAATAACATCGCCGATACAAGCAAAAAATACAACCATAACCAGCAGAAAATATTTTGCTATTGTTTTAAAACCTTTCATGTACATTGTGTTTAAATTATGCAATCCATCAAAAATATAAATTTTTATCCGATTGTCCAAAATATCAGGTTGATTTGTTTCAAAATTCCTGGGTATATGCGATTCGTTAAATGCTTTCATAGTTCGTATTTAATTGTTTTTGTAAAATAATTTTAAGGGCTTACGGTGGTATTTCCACTCTTTATCACCGCTGTATTTATATGCGATAACCACACGATATGTTCCAGGCAAACAGGGATTGGAACCACAATTTCCAGACCACTTTGCAAAGAAATTTGAAGTGCGAAAAACACTGCGGTTCTGGGTATCGTAAATAGCCAAATCAAAAAAGGCGGGTTGGGCCATATTTACCCAAAATTCTTCATTTAACCCGTCTCCGTTCGGGGTAAACACATCAGGAATAAAATTTCCAATAAATTCGTTTTGGGGTTGCACTGAGATTACCAAATACTGACTGTCTTTACAGGTTTTAATAGGTCCGTTGCCTGAAACAGCATAGGTATTGACTACCTTTACATTAAATTTACGGCTGTGTTCTACGAGGTATTGATGCCAATACATTTGATTTGATTTGACCCCATCTCCCCAATCAATACTCATGCTTTTTACTTGTCCATCGATGGTAATTTCAAATGCATTATCGGGTAAGTCTGTTACCTTTGGCGTCCAAACCGCATTGCAAATACTATTTTGCAGACCACTGTGTTGTATGCTGGCATTTGATCCAGCGGTGGGGGTTTCCCCACTTTTTTGGATAGTCAATTTGGGATTGGTTAAAGGACCAGAGGGTGTAGCATCCACCAAAATACTTTTGGGGAGTATTTTTCTGGAAATATGTGCTGACAAGTTGGCATTTTTTTCGGAAACAGTTTGCGCTTGAATCGATTTTAAATTGGGTTTGGGAGCTGGATTTTTGGTTTTGATGGTATAAGTGCTACTTTTCGAAACATTCGGAATTTGTCTGTCAATATCCACTTGTTGTGATTTGGGAATTTGACTTTCAAGGATATTTTGAGTTCTTGGGTTTACGGGCCCAGAGTGGGGCGAAAGTCCTGATTTTGGACTTGCGAATGCAGGCTTGGGAATTGCTGTTTGAGAAGATTCTTTTGAGGCGTTTTCTGGTTGTTTTTTTAACAAATAATAGGTTGTGAGTCCAATGGCAACGGAAACAATGCCCACTCCCAAAATCGGAACGATCTGGGCTTTTACATACATCCATAACGATTGCTTTCCCTGAGACAAAACAGTTTTACTTAAGGAGTTTGCACTGCCAACAGAACCAAAATTGAGGTGTTGGACACATTGCTCGAAAATACCAGCAGGGGGCTCAACAATGGCATTTTGTAAGTGTTGCTGAAAAAGTTTGTCGATATGGCTAAGGCCCTCATCCATTAATTGCGCTCTAGTTTACTTTGAAGTGATTTGCGTGCTTTAAACAATTGGGTTTTACTGGTATTCTCTGATATGCCTAAAATGGCTGCAATTTCAGCATGGCTATACCCTTCAATGGCATATAAATTAAATACGATTCTATACCCGACGGGCAATGCAGAAAGTAAGTGCATTAAATCTTTGGCCTCTAAGGTATGTGATGCATTTACATCCCCAATAATTTGCTTGGCACTCTCTAATTCATCGGTAAAAATCTTTTTTTTCTGTTTTAAATGATCCAAACAAGTATTGACAGCAATGCGCTTAACCCAACCCTCCAAAGAGCCTTGGAAACGAAATTTTTCCGCTTTTTGAAAAACCTTTATCATGGTATCTTGCAACATGTCCTTGGCATCATCAGATTGGCCCATATAACGCAAACAAACGGCATACACAATGGGGGCAAAAAGTTGGTATAAAGTATATTGTGCACTGCGATTTCCCGCAATACAATCCCTCAATACTTGGTTGGCTTTCGGCTCTTGCTGATTTGTCATTCTTCACAATCATAATAAGGCTTTTACTAAAGAAGAAATTTTATTCCTTAAGGTTGCCTCATGCCCAATTATTATTTTTTCCTTATGGCCCTGACCATGGCATAGCTGGCATCCATCAATATAACTTTCGCATTGCCATTGCGCTCAATCTCATCCATACACGATTCCAAAACTGCAACCATGGCTTCAATTTTAGCAAAGCCAATATTGAGGGTATTAAACTTGACTGCAAAATCCAACTCAGGTCCTGCCCACAGACCCTCGGCCCCCTTATGAGGGATAACAGCACATGTTCTTAGAACCTGAATACCATATAACAAAAATGACTTTATGCCCTCCCTGCCAATAGAAGCAGTATCATCACTCCATTGGAAAGCCTCTACCATCTTGCGCTTAAAACATATACTCATCCATTGCCTCCAGGCATCAAGGTGGGGACTGGTAACTTCTTTTGCCAATTCTCGAGCCAGCCGATAATTCCCCTGAGCAACCGTTGCCAAACGCCCTGCATCTTCATCAGACAATCCCTCTGTTTGGATGAGTGCAAGGGCCATTTCTGAATCTACAATAGGGGCTATTCGCATCAATTGGGTTCTGGAGATGATGGTTGATAAAATATCATCAGCACTTTCTCCAACCAATAAAAATAGTGTCTGATCGGGAGGTTCTTCCAATAATTTTAACAGTATATTCCCCTCTTGTCCCATGTATTCTGGCAACCATATCAGACAAATTTTCATACCCCCTTCAAATGATTTCAAGGATACCTTTTTAATGATTGACCGCAATTCTCTGCTCGGAATATTGCCTTGTTTATTTTCAGCATTCATTTGTTGCATCCAATCGCCATAATTTAAATACGGATTATCGATTAGAGCCTCACGCCATTGAGGATAGGCATCAGAACATTGCTCTATCTCATCTTTTTTTTTGGGAAATGGAAAAGTAAAATGCACATCGGGATGGACCAAGGTCGAAACTTTTCTACACGTTCCACATTCTCCACAACTATCCTTTTCGGTTCTTTGTTTACAAAGTAAATACTGAATATATGCCCATGCCAACGCCAAATTCCCACTCCCTTCCGACCCCAAAATCAATTGGGCATGGGCTACCCTATTTATTTTCACCCCATGTATTAAGCGGTTCTTTGGGCCTTCTTGTCCTATGACTGATGAAAACTTCATGGTATTTTCATAGAATTTTCATGGGGATTTTTGTAGGGATTTTCATGGGGATTTTTTGCGCATCATCATTGCTAAAAAAGAATACCTCAGGTTTCATGAGATACAAACCTACTGAAATTTCTAAAGGATAAATCGTTTTTACGTCAATAAATTACTGCGAATCAGCGCCGCCATTGTCACAAGTTCTGCAGTGGTAGGCTGCATCTTTTTATTGCTGAAATTGATGTCTTCAACTGTGTTCAGCGGCACCAAATGAATATGCGCATGGGGAACTTCCAATCCAATAACGGCCGATCCAATTCGCTTACAAGGGACAGATTTTTCAATGGCTTCTGCAATGGGTTTTGCAAATTTCCATAAGGCAGCAAGTGCGTCAGCATCCATGTCAAATAAACGGTTAATTTCACACTTGGGCACCACCAAAACATGGCCGGGAACCAGGGGGCTAATATCCAAAAATGCAAGATGATACTCGTCTTCAAGAATTTTATGACAGGAAAGTTCGCCATTGATTATTCTTGAAAACAAGGTCGCCATTTTTTTACAATCCTATTTCAAGAATTTCGAGTTTTACCATGCCGGCTGGAACAGATATATTAACTACATCTCCAACAATTTTACCCATTAAACCTTGGGCAATCGCACTTTTGATGGATATTTTAGACTCTTTCAAATTCGCTTCCGTTTCAGAGACCAGACGATACTCGGCAACATTGCCTGCGTTGTGGTTTTTGACCTTCACCTTACACATAATACTTACCCTACGAGTGTCAATCATCGAGTTGTCAATGACCCTTGCATTGGCAAGGGTATGTTCCAATTGACTAATCTTAAATTCCAACTGCCCTTGCTCCTCTTTTGCCGCATCATATTCTGCATTCTCACTCAAATCTCCCTTATCCCTTGCCTCGGCAATTGCGTTGGTGATGCGAGGACGTTCTACATATTTAATAAAATGTAAATCTTGCTTAAGCTTTTCTAAGCCTTCTTTTGATACATATTGAATTTCACTCATCGTTCTGGTTTATAAAAAGGGTACACCACTTTTTAGCAATTGATGCACATAATACAAATATATTAATTCTGTTTAATTATTCGGTACTTCCCAAACCAATGCGAATACCAAACGAATGAACCCCATTGAAGGGATTGGTCGCCCTGAAGCTATAATCCAAACTTACAACATTTCCATCTTCTCCCATTTTCCAATCATAACTTAAACCAGCCATGGGTCCTGTAAAAACAGAACTGCGTGTTTTTTCTGCAAAAATGCCGTCTTGGTATAGAATCCCGCCCCGAACTGTTAGAAAGTCTTTGTATGCATATTCGGCAGCAAGGGTAAATTGATTGGCACTGTAAGAAAAGTTCGTAAACCCAAATCCCATGGTTAGACGGTTGTCGTATTGATTGGGATCTTTGTCCAAACGTATATCATATGAAGCTGAAATATTAAGTAGCGCTGGCATTTTTATTGGATCAACTTTTACCTGAATGGTTTTTGTAAACGTTCCGTTTTGTAAAAGTCCCTTATAACTTAATCCGTCACCCGTATGGATCATGTCTGGACCAATATTTTTCATTGAGATACCAAATTTAAAATCGTCTTTTTTTATGCTTCCCTGAACAGGACGCAATGTAGAAATATATTGGACACCCACATCTAACGTAATACCCGATGCATTGGCATCTGGAATTCCCTCAGATACCATTTTTGCAATAATACCGGCTGATATATTATTGCTAAAACTCTTTGCATAAGCCAATCCAATATTTGACATACTCACACGAAAGGTTCCAATACCTCCATAGGGATTTTGTTCTGTGGTAATATCGATGGGTTTGATGCTGTATTGCATAACAGTCAATCCGAATGTTCCCCCATCGCCATCATCGCCAATCTTCTGGGCCAATGCAACATTGTTAATGGCAATGCCCGATCCCATTAACCATTCTGTACGGCCAAAAACCAATTCTGTCTTATTGGTAAAACGATCTAAGCCTGCAACATTCATAAACATGGCCTCGGCACCCTTAATACTACTGCCATTTGCCCAACCCATTCCACTGGAACGCGCCCAGCCATTAATTGTGAGTTGTGCTGCACCTGCCTGACCCTGGCGCTCGGGATTACCAGCAAATACATTGCCCGAAAATCCCAAAATCAATAGGCCTGCAAAAAGAATATTCTTTTGTTTGCGATTCATCATTTTTAATTATTAATAAATATCCAAATCAATTGCGTGCATTATTCCATACCACCGAACTACTTTTTCTCCCAAATTTTTTGTTTTGATATGAATCAGATACAATCCACTAGAAATAGGAACATTGCTTCCGTTTTTTAAATCCCATTCATAAAAAGTAATGTCATCGGATTTTTTGATTTTCCGAATCAGATTGCCAGCCATATCAAAAATTGAGATGGTACATTCTGGGGGCAGATTTGTGATTTTAACCCTGGAATCGAGCGGGCTATTTTCGTAAGCACTATAACCCCTGTATGGATTGGGCACAACATTTACCAAATCCAAGTTTTTCTTGCCAATATCATTTGAAATCAAAGGCGCAATACTGGCAGCGTCAAATTCATACATTGGGCGATTGTTGTTTAAATTATTGCCCGCATCAAAACTTGTATACGCTTTTCGAATATTGATTTTAAACTTGACAGTTGTGGGTGGAATCCCGTCTTTCATTGTGTATCCTTGGGCCATATAAGTTGGTATTACCCACATTACTTGGGTTAAAAGTCTTGTTTTATCAAGTGTACTGGTACTTCCACCGGCGGCTGTTGGCAACAATGCAGTTTTAAAGCGCTGAAAATTTGCTTCATCTTCCCCCATGTAGCGTTCTCCCCTTACATTTCTGGAGATACCAGTCAGTCCGGTTCCAAAAATATAAATGAAGTGCTTACCACCCATCGCAGGGTATATTCCATTGTCATTGTATACCTTATCGGTTGGATTCCAAATCATATCTCTGCCATTTTCACCTACCAAGTAGCTATCTTCGGAAAAAGCCAACGCCAAACGTTCGCCTGTTTCCATATTGATAGCATACCCTGGGAACCAACCCAAACCCTGACTACCTGAAATTTCATTGCCATTTTTGTCTTTTGAATTACCCCAACGCATGTTAAATTTAGCCATTTGACCTTGTACGCTATTTTTCACTTCATCATCGGCCATTTCAATAACTGGACATCGGGTCCACAGGGTTTTGTCGGGCGTAATTACCAATTCAATACTGGCCAATTCGCTGATTGGGTTTTGCAAACCACTGGAGTTTCCCCACCAAGCAAAACCAAAGGTGTTTCGGCCGGTAGCTGTCATTTTTTCACGAGCGACCATTCCATAAGGAGCAATTCTACCACCCCAAATTCTTTCAAATGCCTGGCCCGGATCAACAGCAGTTCCATCTTGATTAAAAAAATCATGGATCAAAGGATTGAATGTGCCTCCCCTGCCATTGCTTCCACCGCGAATCCAATTTAGCCATAATGCACCAGAATTTTCTGAACTTTGGCCATCATTGTCATTGATTGCGGTGAGCCATTGCTTGCCATTGTCTTCCCATTCTACGGTCCAGCTTAACAATCCATTAGAAGGGTCTGCCGTGGCATTCTCACCTGGATTATACATTTGCTCAACCTCTACGCTCAATCCCCAATCGGCCAAGGTTTGTTTGGTTGCATTGTTTGGTCCTCTCTTGCCTTGAACTGATTCAAACCGGTATGCAATGGTTGTATCAGAGAATATGGTGTCATTGTTGGCTCCATTTTCACCTTTTTTCACCATAAACCACAGGGTATTTTTGGTCATAGAATCTTTCAATCCAGAGGCTAGGGATATTTTATTTTCTTTGAATACAAACACAAATTTTGCATTTGGTACTTTGAGCGGATCTACGACTTTGATTTTTACTGGTCCTGATCCTCTCTCATAAACAGGCTTGGAACTCACATTTTTTTCCAATATTTCTTTGAGGGTTTCTTTGGTAAAATTCAATTCATTTCCACCATTTCCCCGTCCTGACAAGCGCATTAATTCTGGTCCACCACCATAAATAGAATTCAGCTTAGTTCCAAAATTTTCGGGCTCACTTTTGTGGGGAATGGCTTTAATCACCTTAATATTTCGACGTCCAGCCAAAAATTGGTTGGGATCTAATTGCAAGGTATCATCTGCCAATATAGCGTAGGAGAGAACCAAGTAATAGACTGGCTTAAAATCGACAAGTTGGGTATTGGCAATGGTGGCAAAAAGATCATTTTTAATGCTCCATGTGTGTTGAACACCCTTGTCTGCTCCGTCAACTTTTTCGACTGGAATAAGGGTTGCCAGCTTTGGATCGTATACTTTATTGATAATTTGTGCACGGTTGTTTTTTACATCACATTGAAACAACAAACGGGCTTTGTCAACATTTTCAAGATCGGTAGTGCTTACGGTTGCATCTTTTAATTGATATACCAAGTACCCCTCAAATTTGTAGGTTCGCAATTGGTTTTTTGCATCCTTATATTTTTCCTTATAGTATTCAACTTTAGAGGAATTTGTATTTAAAAATTTCAATACCAATTCTTGCTCCAATTCTTGAATTTCAATATCAGGCGCATTGGGACCATCTAATATTTTAAAATTGTTATTGAACAGGGTTTGGGCTTTGTCTGAAGCCAATCGCAACAAATTTAAAGAACCCAAAGAACCCCCACTGGTGGTTCTGGCCCATACCACACCCAATGTTATGCGCTGTATTTGTCCCGGACGCAAGGTAAATGGACCGGTAGATTGAATGAAACGACGATCACCGGGTTTATTGCCCGAACTCTTTTCTGTCCAAGATTCGCCTGGATGTTCTGGATCTGTATCCCCAGGAAACATATACTTGGCTGGCCTACTTCCCCCAAAACCAGTACCACCCCAAGTGACATTTTGTCCTCCAAGCCATTTCCCTTGCATTAAATTATAAAATTCAATTGCATCGCCTGGATTTCCACTTACAGCGTTCTGATCGTTATTGTAATACATGAAGTGACTAAGACCCATCTGGTTGCCTACTGAATCCGTTGGGCCCTCAAAATAATCTACGCCGATAGTAGGGGGATTTAATCCATACCCTAAAACACCTTCGTCGTCGTCATCTCCATTATAACAAAAACCCAAACTTCGCCCCACATCACAACCCACATAATCATCGGCATAATTACCCAAATCGGCATCTACCCACTCGCCCATATAACAATCATTCAGGGTTGTAAAACCCCTGTTGATTATTTTTGAACTATAAAAAGTCATGTTGTTAACTTCGTCATTGGTGGCAAATGCAAACCCCGTAGTTTGAATCTCAACACCAATCGGCTGGCCTTGGGTTTCAGAATGAATATTGCCTTTGTCATTGTACACCCACCAAATAAACTTGTCGGGCTGTTTGTCTACACCGTTGTCAATAGACGGACGTCGGTCATCCAACACAGGATGTTCTCCATCAAAGGGATTGTAAACACCATCTGGCGTAATCTCCTTGTAAGGCGCTAAATATTTGGCTTCATTGCCGTTTAATACTGCACGCTGACGCCCTGCTGGCCAGTCACTAATACCAGCACTTTGGATAAGATACTTGCTATTTTCGAATGTTTCCAGCTCATCCCGGGTTACCTTCCACATTTTATCATACGCTTTACAACGCAGGGGATCAGTAGCGGCAGTTGTGGTATCCAAGGGCCCTGGCCAAAAATCAGAACCCCTTTGACGATAGGTCATGGCTGCCAATTTCAAACTCCCACCGTTGTCCTTTCCACCAATCCAAATAGCCCCAGAGAATAAGGAATGTTTGCGAACTGCATTCGGATCATTTATTTTGGGAATTTCATATTTTGGGTTGTTTAAATCCCACCACATATCTCCGCCATTGAGGAGTTTGGTTCGCACATTGTTCACATCCAAGTCGGCACTTTGTGATGCAGGCTCACAAGTATTGGCCATTTGACCTGCCCTGCGATCCAAGCGGCCTGTATTTGCCCTACCATTGAGGTTTATGACAGGCCTGGCACTGGCTATTTGTACCAGTGTCAATGTGATTATAAAAATTTTTATCCGTTTCATAAAAGCAATTCTATTTTTCTTACTTAAAATTTACACGCAATCCCAACCTAATGGTTCGAGGGCCTTGAAGTTGCCCCGTTTGTGAATTCAACAATATTTTGTACAAATCAATATAACTCTGGGCATCAATTTGATTTTTAGCAGCCAACAACCCTTGTGGCGAATTGAGAAATCCGTCATCCATTGCCTGACCTGTAAAAGGGTAAACCCCATTGATATTCCTGGTATTGAGTACATTTTGAATAACGAAAAATACATCTAGCATGAGGGGTTTGGCATTGTCTTCACGGCTAAATCGCAAGGATTTTTGAATATTTACGTCAAAGGTTTGTGTCCAAGGCAAACGTGCACCAAACGGCACTCCCTTGATTTGTGAACGGTCAACAGCGCCAATCTGAACGGGAAATACAGTGGGCGTATAGGGGGTTCCGCTGTATGAGTTTGAAATAACATTAAAACTGGTGTATTTGAAAATTTCTTTGCCTCCCAGACGAGGTCCTGTATACATATTCTTTTTATTGATTGGGTTGATTCCTCCACCCCATACCCACGTAGCCATAATTTTTACATTGTGGCGTATATCAAGTTCGCCCAAAGGAATCACATTGCGCAAATTGGGTTGATTGCTCGCAATTAATGCAGCTTGCGAATTGATGTTTGATCCTGTTCCATCGGCAAATTGTAGCATATAACTGGTAATTAAAGAGAAAGGTCCAGGCATATTTCCTTTGCCTCCGATATTGTTCATGATATAACTGCCACGAAATCCTGTCACCGTTGAAAAATCAATATTGCGGTAAGTTGTATACGTCACTGGGTATCCTTGGCTAATTTGATACAATCCAAAATCTTTCCTGTTTTCTGAATACGATACCGCAATTTCTAAACCACGATCCCCTTTAATACCGAATATTTGCTTGTATCCCGCCTCATAATCTGTTTTAATACGGGGCTTTAAGTTGCCATTCGATATTGTAGAACCCTGCCTGTTTTTGAGATAGTACAGTTCGTCAATGCTTAGAAATGAAGCGCCCGAGTTGGGTCTTTGGGTCAACATGTCATAGGAGACATAAAACGTCTTTTTCTTGGGCTCCAAAGGAAATGAAAACCAAATGCGCGGAGATAAATTGATTGCTGGGATAAAATCCTCTAAGGCATCTTTTGTTAATTCTTGCTTATTGGGATTAACCAAGTAGGGTGCTATGCGCCCATTGCTGGTTTGGTTGGCCAAGAATTCTGCACTGCGCAATTCTGAACCATCCGAATTATACCAACGATCGACATCGCGATACCCAATAATTTTGGTAGGGGCATCAATGTCGTTTACGTAAACCTTGAAATCCTCTCCAATATTTGTAGGATGGTTGATGCTTAATCCATTAATTTCTTTTACCTCTGCGGCAGTTTTAATGGGATACAAAGAATAGGGATCTTTTAAAACAAGTTGGTTTGCATCATACCGTTCCATCCGCAATCCCAGACGGAAAATTAAATCTTTAACCTGGAATTGGTCTTGTAACCAAGCCGCTATATAAACAGGTTGAAATGCGCCTATAATTTTATTATCCTTATTGTTTAAGAATTTCTCTATGGAAGGTTTTCCCGAAATTCTCTTCCCCAAATAATCATATCCGAAATAATTTACATATGCATTGCCATTGTTTAGCAATTCGTCAGCATTGAACATATCCAAAGAAAAATCTTCTGGGTTGTATGAGTTAATATCTACAAAACTTCGTTCGTTTATGTTCTGCATATAGACATCCTTTGCCCCTTTGGCAATCAGTTTTTCTCTGAATGCCCGGTCAAAATGCGATTGTTCTCCATAATTAATCAGGCGATTGTAGCGAACTGTATCTGTAAACACACCATTGGCATCATAACTGAGTATCGGATTGGACAAATCCAATTCGGAAATATGCTTGTTCATTAACTGGCGCATCAACACCCAAAGTCCATTGGCACCCAAGCCATACCTTCGAAAAATTCGTTGTTCGTACGAAAAACCTGCCGACAAATCATGTTGTGTTCTCTCTCTTCCGCCTACAGTTTTGGGCTTGACTGACATTTGACCTGAGGCAAACAATGTATATTGCTCACTATTATTTTTAGTCCAGCCCGAAGTATTTCCACCAGGGGTTTGAAACAAAGAATAAACCGAATTGGGATTTAACCCATTCAGCAAGCCCTGCGATTGCAATATGGTATTTGAATTGTTAATGTTAAAGCCACGACTTTTGTAATAACTGTAAATATTTTCGGTGTATTTGGCACGCAAAGAATTGAGGTCACTGGGTGTAAATTTTAACAAGGTATCGGCAAAGCCCACTTGTTCCCAATAGTTCTTCAATTGCACGTAATTTCCAAATTGGTCGCGAACAATCTTGGGTTCTTTGTTGTCGGGATAATAAAATACCGCCGTTGGATATGCCTGAAAAGTGCCGAGATACCCATAGTCGAAAATATTGTCGAGATGTCTCGCATCGCGCGTTTCAAAATAATTATTGAAATAATTTGCACGAACCAAATAAAACGCATTTTTAACCGAACTTTCTTTATTGGTTTTGAAATTTTGCGTAAACTGCAGGTATCCATTTATATTGGAATTGTCGTTTCGTGCATTATTTTTAAAGTTCATGGGTGAATTCGTCACCCCCAACCCATTTGAATACGAATAATTAAGAGACCCTACAATCGTAATACCCGAAACAGGTCGCCATTCTAATTTTCCGACAAAATTTGCATCGGCCCTGGGGCTATTGGGTCTCGCTTTTAACCGGGTAAAGTCTGATTCTCGCAAATAGCTCGCATTGTGAACAAATCCATTGGGGGTGAACCGCATAGGGGTTTCCTCAATTTCCCTCAGTTTAGATTCGTTTACCACATATACCCCAGTTCGCGTTGGAGCGGGATCTTTATAATATCCAAGAGTTCCTGTAGCCATATAACCCAGTTTTATCACTTTGCGTTTTTTTCCACTTACAGGATCTTTCTCGTCTTTTACCCACAAAGGCCCTGTAACAACCCCCTGGACCGTATTGTGTCCAAACGCATCCAACAGGGTTGAGGTTTGACCTTCTACCAGAAAAACGACCTTTTCAGTCGCACTTTTTGAGGTAAAAGAAAATGCCCCCCCTGTTAAATCTCCGAATTCAGCAGGAATTCCGCCCACATTTGCAGCGATTTGTTCTGTACCCAATGTGGGTAATCCCCCACCACCAAACTGTCGGACACCATCAATGTACGTTCCATTTCCATCCGCACGGGTCCCCCTAACTGAAATACCCTGGGGGGTAGAGATAATTGCGGCATTCGTACTCTCCAATAATCCCACTCCACGCTGGCCCGACTGTATTAGCTTATCACCATCCAATACATGTTCATTTCGATACATGTCTACCGGACCTCTTTTGCCTTTTACACGAATAATAACAGGACCGCCAACACCCGTTTTTACAAATATTATTTCTTCGGGTTCGTTGAATCCTTTCAACAAGGTAATGCCTGTTAAATTCTGATCAGGAAATCCACTTTTTGTGGCTTGGAGATCATATATTCCAGGATTAAGGGTAGTAAAACCCGCGTTGCCATCAGAATCTGTGGTATCAGATGCAACATCGATATTGTTCAGGGTTAATCGAATGGTTACACCACTCAACTTCTTTCCCTCTTCATCCTTTGTTGTAATTCTAAAATCGGCAAAGTTGGTCTGTGAAAAACCATAGGCAATAGATAAAAAACAAAGTGTTAAGGTGGTAATTTTACGTATACAATACTTCATAAGCTCTTGCGGTTAATTTTGGGTAACTGATTTGGAAATCCCTAAACATTCGCAAGTTTACCCATTTTAATAGAATTGACCAAATTTTAACGACCCAAAAAAATGGATATTTTAATATACAATTATACCCTTGGAAGAGATTTGAGAAATTCCCTTTCTATTGTATACAAATTCAATACTTTATCTACTATTATCTCTGAAATCTTAAGATAACTTTCAACCGTCCATCCAGCAATATGTGGACTAAAAATCACATTCGATTTTTTTGATAAGGCAGCAAAGCAATGCTGAAACAACAAATTGCCATTCATTGGAGGTTCTGACGGTAAAACATCAGCGGCAAAGCCCAATATTTTGCCTTGATTAAGTCCATCCATCACAGCTTGGATATCTACAACCCCTCCTCGAGATAGGTTAAGCAACCAAAAAGGCTTTGGAATTTGCGCTATTCGGGAAGCATTTAACCAGTCTTGGGTTTCAGCGGTTAAAGGAACATGGAGGGTAAGTATATCGGAGCATGCTAAAAGTTCTTGCTCAGAAACCTCCTTAACGTACCCATTGGAAAATCCAGAAATGTATTTGTCGTGGGCTATGATTTTGACGCCAAAACCCACCAATTTTTGGGCTACAGAAGATCCGGTATTGCCATAACCCAAAATCCCTATTGTACGGCCTTTTAATTCCATACCCCGATTGGCTTCCCTTTCCCATTTGCCATTTACGACACCAAAATGTGCGGGGAGCAATTTTGTAAACAATGCCAAAAGCATTCCGATTGCATGCTCGCCCACTGCGTCTGCATTGGCTTCTCCAGTATTAAAACAATATATTCCCAACTTGTCGGCAGCTTGTAAATCGATATGGTCCATACCTGCACCGCCCATACCAACCCAGCGCAAACAACCCCCAGCTTGCAAGACAATCTCATCGATGCGAATCCTACTTCTGAGTAATAAACCCTCTGGCTGTATAGTTGAAAGAACAGAAAGAACGTCTGAAGCCTGAATATCTTTATAGTCAAAAACCTCACAACCGAATGCTGTAAGATGTTCGTGAACATGCGAATGAAATGAGTCAATCAACAATACTTTGGGTGCTCTCATATTTACTGTTCTTTTCGCATTCGGTACCAATCCGATAGCCCAGATTCTGTAGTGTAATCATCGGTTTGCTGTTTGGGTTGAGAAATGGGAAAACCTTGGTCAGCCTGAAAAAATTGGATGGCTGCCATGCCCAGTAAATCACTTTCTTCATGGCTCAAAATCCGGTTTCCAAAGTCCGACCCAGTAAAATATTCTTGGATAAAATGCGTATCGAATTTGCCGTGAATAAAAGCGGGATGGGTCATTACAAATTCGCCAAACATGAGGGTTGTTTCAACGCCCACGATTACATATTCAGAGATGGCCCTTCTCATTCGATCTATCGCCTGCAGCCTTGTTGGTGCCCAAACTATAAGTTTTGCCAACAGATTGTCGTAGTAGATGGGAATATCTGTACCACTTTCAATACAATCATCTACACGGATACCAATTCCTTGCGGTAATTTATATGTTTTCACCCTACCCACATTGGGCAAAAATTGATTGGCAGGGTCTTCTGCACAAATCCGCAATTCAATTGCATGTCCATGGATATGTAAGTCTTCCTGATAAAATCCCAGTCTTTCTCCAGCTGCAACCAAAATTTGCTCCCGGACCAAATCAATACCCGTTATCATTTCTGTAACAGGGTGTTCGACTTGCAGTCTCGTATTCATCTCCAAAAAGAAAAATTCCATCGCCTCACTCAATAAAAACTCAACGGTTCCAGCACCTGAAT
The DNA here is from genome assembly GCA_005798825.1 of Bacteroidota bacterium. Taxonomy (GTDB): domain Bacteria; phylum Bacteroidota; class Bacteroidia; order NS11-12g; family UBA955; genus UBA955. The sequence goes on along the minus strand of SYIL01000026.1, from coordinate 6,906 downwards.
AATTACAAGCCTTCGCAACATTCACCGCCGCTTCCCCCATTTTCTTTCGCATCTGGGAATCAAGAACCGAACTGGGTGCCTCCTCTACCAATTTTTGGTGACGCCGTTGAATACTGCATTCGCGTTCAAACAAATAGCATGTATTGCCAAAGTTGTCAGCCATGATTTGTATTTCTATATGGCGTGGACTGCCTATATATTTTTCTATAAAAACACTGTCATCCCCAAATGCATTGCGGGCTTCATTTTGAGCCATTTGTAGGCTAGACAAAAAATCTTCCTTGCTATACACTACCCTCATTCCCTTTCCACCCCCACCCGCACTCGCTTTAACCAAAACTGGAAAACCTATTTTTATGGCTATGTTTAACGCACTTTCGGGGTCCACAATGGCTTCATCAATTCCAGGTACCAAAGGAACACCGAAAGCTTTTACTGCTTGTTTCGAAGCGATTTTACTCCCCATTACCTCCATTGATTCTGCACTTGGTCCAATCAAAACAATGCCATGATCTTTTAATAATCTGGCAAATTGGGCATTTTCACTCAAAAATCCATAGCCGGGATGAACCGCTTCAGCACCTGTTTTTTTGCAAAGATCCAAGATACGGTCCATTCGCAAATAACTATCCACACTCAGGGCTGTCCCTATACAATATGCCTCGTCGGCGTGGCGAATATGCAAGGATTCTGAATCTGCTTCACTGAATATAGCAACCGTTGAAATGCCCATTTCTCGACATGTCCTCATCACACGAATGGCAATCTCTCCCCGATTGGCTACCAGAATCTTCTTAAACAAGACCATGTTACAAATATCGCTTTTGACAACCGATTTGCATCAACTTCAGTGCAATTTGCTTTCAGATACTCGATTTAAATTACCTTCGTACTTTCCATTTTCAATGAATAAACTGAAAAGAATAGCCTTGCTAATCCTTGCTGAATTTCAACTGGACTTAAAAAAACCTGCTGTTCTGGCATCTGCATTCTTGCAAATGGCAACCATGGCGTTGCTAGCGTTTTTGTCTCAACCCAGTATCAATGCAACAATTTGGAGCAGTCTTTTTTGGATAATTCTTATTTTTTGCACCTTACAAGCCGTTTCTAAGAATTTTTTGGGTGTCCATAGAGCCCGATGGATTTACTTCAACCAACTTTCTTCGGTTCAGTCTATTTTGTGGTCTAAAATGGTTTATGGCTGGATTTCGATGATTGTATTAACCTGTGCAAACCTGTTGTTTTTTGGATTTTTTATGGGGTTTCCGATCGCACATCCCGGTGCGTATTTAACAAACTTGATACTGGTTGCGGCAGGGATTGGTAGTGTATTTACCCTGATTGGGGCAATTGCTTCAAAAGCCAATCAAGCCGGATTTCTTGCCCCTGTTTTGAGTCTTCCGGTTATTTTGCCCCTGATATTGGTAGGAATGCAAGCCTCAAACAAAACACTCAACCCGGTACTTGTTTCTTCTGTTTACAAAGACATCGCCTTGGTGGGGGCATTGGATTTCCTTATCGTGGTTCTGTGCGGGATATTGTTTCAACCACTCTGGAAAGAATAACGACTATACCTCTCTAACAAGCCTATCAAGGCAAGACCCGCTGACATTTTTTTCTTTTCAAACAGCCACGAGAGTTGAAAAACACCAGCACATCAAAAAAAACAACGCTGCATTGTTGCCTCTGAATTAACATTTGTACATCTTATTTACCAACCCAATCGTTCAAAATTCTTACGGCCTCGTCAAAACCAGCATCCTCTCTGTAACGCTTCAACCAATCCAATTTTTGTGCCTTTTTGGTGGCGTCGTTATTAACGTCTTTCATGTCTTCTTCTAAAGCCATTACAGTATCGCATATACTGTGGTATTTGTAATCCCGAAAGGGTTTATCTTTTGCTCTCATTATTTCCTGCTGAACCTCAAATTGCTTTAAATTCAGTGAATACGTATATTTTTTTCGGACTTCAGCCAATTCTATGGCACGCTGAGCAACCAAATTATAATACTCGTTTTTTGAAATGCGCTTTCTGGCAATTTCGATTGCCTTCTTGCGATTTATTTCTTTAAAAGTATTGAAGGGTTTAAAGACCGCAGCGGGAATTTTGTCGTACGCCAGATGAAAATCCATCTCTTTCTCACCTTGGTCGATTCCGTCGTAGATATCGGGCAAAACCACATCAGACTCAACCCCTTTCAATTGGGTTGTTCCTCCATTGATTCTGTAAAACTTCTGGATGGTTACTTTTAGCTGACCGTAACCTCTTGGGAAGTTCTCTGTTGTCAGACCTTCTTCAAGAGGAACGAAAGTTTGAACCGTTCCCTTACCATAAGTACTCTTACTACCCAAAATAATCGCTCGACCGTAGTCTTGGAGGGCGGCAGCCAATATTTCAGAGGCAGAAGCGCTGTAGGTATTGGTTAGAACAATGAGTGGACCACTATAATTTACCATAGGGTTTACATCTTTGTGGACTTCAATTCCCCGCATATCTTTCACCTGAACAATCGGCCCTTGGGGTATAAACAGACCGCCCATCTCAATTACATCTGCCAAACTGCCACCCCCATTATTTCTCAAATCCAAGACAATCCCAGAAACACCTGACTTTTTTAACTTTCCAATTTCTATTGTTACATCTTCAGCGCAATTTCGACCCCGGCCTCGCTGACTGAAATCGGCATAAAAACTGGGTAAGTAAATTAGACCATACGACTTGTCAAGATATTTTACAATCGCGCTGCGGGCAAAACTTTCTTCAATCACTACAACTTCCCTGATGATAGAAATTACCACAATCGATGCGTCGGGTTTTTTTACTGTTAAGCGAACTTGTGTGCCTTTTTTACCGCGAATCAATTGGATTGCATCGTCGAGTTTCATGTCAACGATGTCTACGGATTCTGCCAATCCTTGGGCAACTTTCAAAATCAAATCACCGGCCTTTAACTCTCCCTGACGAAAACTTGCACTTCCTGGAACAATTTTTTCTACTTTCACATATCCATCACGCTCGGTGAGAGTTGCACCAATTCCCTCCAGCTTGCCTGTCATTGAGATGTCGAAATTTTCTTTGTCTTCGGGCGGAAAATAGTTTGTATGTGGATCATAAATTTCTGTAATCGTATTTGCATACATACCGATTTGATCCTTTCGATCCATTTTTCTCAACCGCTTAAACCAATCCGTATAGAATTTTTTGGTTTCGTTTCTGGCTTCCAATTCCAGTGTGTCAAAAGGCTTTTGTTTGGCGGTTGAAGACGAATCCTTGATCTTTTTTTGGGTTTCAATCTTGCGTGAGAGACGTTCGAGGGTCTGAAACTTGAGCCATTTGGTCCAATCGGCGCTGAGAGAAGGCCAATTTGGATGAAACCCCTGGGGTTTATCATACACTGTGTAACTCTCATCTATGTTGTAGTTCATCGGTGTGGAAAGCGAAGAGACAATCAAGGGTTCTATTTTGTTCATCTGACGATTTAATATCGACCATGTAGTGTCAAAAAAATCGAACTTCCCGAGCAAAATTTGATCGTCAATCTCCGTTTTATACTCCGATAAACGGTCGATATCACTTTGCATAAAAAAATGCTTGTCTCGATCAATATTATTTATCAAATTGGAAAAAACATCTTCTGATAATTTGTTGTCAATATCTTTGGATTGATAATGTGCCTCGTTGAGCATAAACAACAATGTTCCCAAAAAATTATTGCTCCCATCAAATTTCTTGTTACTACAAAAAACAAACAATGCCAAAACCAAAGCTGTTGTTGTCACAATAATCCACTTACTACTTCTCATATTCTCTTATACTTTAACAATTCTTTTTTTACACAATCTTTCTCAGGGCCCATTGGGGGGAATCGGTTGCCCTGGAGGGCCAGGCTGCCCTCGGGGTGTCGGAGGAATGGCGCCTCCGGGTCTGCCGGGATTGCCTCCGGGTCCGCCGGGATTGCCTCCGGGTCCGCCGGGCCCTTGCAAAGAATTCATGTTGTTGGACATGGCCTTTTTGGGCTCATAGTACTTACCCAAACCCAAGGTTTCAATTCCTTGGTTAAAAACCAAATCTACAGGAATCCCAGAAACTTCTATACGTTTTAAATCAATCGCCAAAGAATTGCCGATTACTCCCCGAGAATCCAGTATATCTTTCACGCCCAACGCATCACCATTGCCCTGTAAGATGAGTAGTTCCGTTGCCAAATCGGAAATAACTTTTTTCATTTTAATCACATCCACGCGGTAATATCTTTTTTCAGCAGCATTATCACCAACAATCTTCCCTTTTTCCTCCAAAGCAATGGCCTCAGCTTTTAATAGGGTGTTGAAAATGATCATATTGGCTTTGCCATGGGCCGAGGATGCCCCAAAACGAACTGATCGAAATACACTGGCAACAAAGGTTACATAGTAGTCTTCAATACTTCCCTCGAGTTCCTTCTTATCGAACAATTGTGTTACCATGTACAATCCCAAGACATCGGCTTTGCATTCTTCAATTGCCGAGTAATCGGCACCAAGTGCTTCACGAACAGTGGTTTGATTATTATTAACCAAATTCTTCACCCCCAAACCGTGCGCCACTTCATGAAACATGACATTCGAAAAGAAAGCATCAAACTTTATATTACCCTGTTGAGAAGGAGAAATAGAAATCAGGGAAATAGGCAAGACGATGTTCTCAAATTTTGCACGCATGGTATTTTTGAGTTGTGAACGACGGGTTCCAAAATATTTTTGAATGCGCTCATCGTTCGGCAAATTCACCGCAATTGTTTTACTTCCGGCATTGCATTCGCCTGCATAGTAAACAACATCAAATACCGCCAACTGACTCAATGCTGATTTTGGTTTTGTAATGGGTGGGAAATTTTCTTCCATGATGGGTTCATCGATGAAATTTTCATCGATGGTTGAGGCATTCAATACTGGCTTATATTCTTTTTCTACGGGCAAGTTGGCTTGTAATTCGGGAAGAAATGCAATGAATTTTTCGAGTTTGGAACCCCATTCTTTGTCGCGAACCAATACGTATGCCTCGAAGGATGTTTTCCTACCCGCATATTTGTCTTCATAATTCTCAATTGGACCGATAATAATATCCAAATGCGATTTTAACGACAACCACTCAACATCAGATGTTATATAATCGTCGGTCATCATCGCCAACGCCCTATTTTTCAAATACATGGCAAACGCCGAATCTTCTTTTTCAATGGCCGTACTTGCGATGAACAATTCATCCGCAATTTCGATCATCTCTCCACGATAATATTCAGAGTATTTGATGGTCTGATAGTCTTTCCCTCCCGCTGTGTGAAAGGGAAAACCCGCGGGATCTGGGATAATTGGTTTGGTAGGATCTACCGTCTTAAGGTCGCGTGGACCCGGGGGTTTGAATTCACGCACCACAGTGTAAGGATCGTAAATCAGATCCCTCATCATTTTATCAGCGGTCGCTGTATCAAATCCAATTGGATAAAAATTTGAGCCAGGGGGCTTTGGCCCATATCCTTTCACGAACGGTTTGTCGTTATTAAGTCTATCCCAGGGTCCGTAATTAATTTCAGCAAATTTACGCTCGCTGCTATCTTTAATGCCAGCAAGGATCTTCTTCTTTTCACCAATGGTTTGCTTCCAAAAAAGGCCATCCAGAATCTCTGCAGCTTTTATCAAGTGTGTGATACAAGTTCTTTCTGCAATACTTAGCTTTGCAGTATCAGTTAATAATGTGAATTTTTTATAGGTTTTTAGCTGCTTCGCTGCTTCATTTTCAGGTAAAATTAACGAAGTGTTGGCCTTGGCCGTTGTTTTACTTTTTGGGGTTTTCTGTGCACAAATCGGATGAATAATTAATGTCGATACAAGCAGGAATATCACATAATTTTTAAGGCCGACGGATAAATTAACAAAGATTTTTTTCATATTCGAACTACAAACCTACAAGAATTTTGCCAGAAGCGTAATAGTATTATAACTCTAACCCATTAATTTCTAAAATATTTTATTGGTTGACAATATTGTCTTGTAAAATACCTCACAAAAATTCAAAATACCTTTGCTTGTTGGCGAAAAAACTCCAATTTTGCAGGCTTTAATACTATTGGACTCCTTCAACTTCAAAACCTATCAGCAACTTCACTTGTCATTTGACAATGCAAGTGATTCTGTTTGCATCGAAAATGAATTGTTGCCCACAAGCTATTTTGAATTGTCAAAACCTACTGGAAAATATTTGCCTGGTTTCTTGCTTAAATTACTCAATAAGATATACAAAAATGGATTCGTGCGCATGATTGGAAATGCGAATTGTCCCGGATTGTATTTCCCGAAATTACAGGAAATCTCCACAACCAAAAAAGGAACACTAGATCTAAATTGCGGGTTTTTAATTGCAAATATATTGGGCAACGAAAACCTTCCCAATGCCATTGTAATAGAAGCAGAACCCTATATGGTTTTAAAAATAAGAAGTGAGTGGCTCTGTTTCGAGGATTATCTCAATGCAATGAATTCGAAATACCGAATTCGAACCAACAAAGTGCTCGAAACATCAAAAGAATACGATTGCAAACTACTAAACCATCGCGAAGCCAATGAATGGATTCCCCAATGCGCAAAAATGTTAGGGAATAATCTCAAAGAAAAAACTTTGGCTATTTCTTCCAACCTCCCAGCCATGCTTCACACCTTTTCAAGGGTATTAAAATCTGATTATGTCGTTTGGGGATATTACCGCAATGAAAACCTCTGCGGATTTATTGCTGCTATACCCGACAAAAATGGATTATATGCAATGCATATTGGACTCAACGATGAAGCAGCGAATAACCAATTATACCAACGGATGCTTTATGATCTAATTGGGTTCAGCATCTCAACGAAAAAAGAATTCGTTACCTT
>SYIL01000025.1 GCA_005798825.1 Bacteroidota bacterium | reverse complement strand
CTGAAGAAATTGCAACTGAAGAAATCGTCGATGAAGGTGAAAGCCCAGCATCGTCTCTTGCAGAGGAAAATCCCGAGTCTGCAGAGAATGACGTTAAATAACGTATGATGCGTTACATAAAAAAATAGCCACTCTTGCGAGTGGCTATTTTTTTGCACGGTTCCCAATCAAACCAGCTTATCATCCTTAATTTCAATGATGGAGTGGCTTTAAAACATTTCAATTTCGGAGCATTTCGTTGGTGATACCAATTTCTTCTAATATCGCATCTGCATTTGAAATATATTTCATAACAAATAGGGCATACCTTATATCACAGCCGATAGATCTGCTGTAATTTTCGTTCCAGGCATAGTCATTAATGGTGGCCGTATAACTCCTATCGAAATTTATGCCAATCAGTTCACCCTTGTCATTTAATACTGGAGAACCACTATTCCCTCCAGTGGTGTCTAAATTATAGAGTAGACCAACCACAACTTTACCTGTTTTTTCATCTTTGAATATACGCGCAATTTCTTTCACCCTAAGTTTGTCTGCCACCACAGAGGGCAAGCGATAATCCGGTTGCGTATTTGCTTTTTCAAATACCCCATCAAGAAAAGTGTAGGGGAGATGAACTTCTCCATCATTGGGGCTGTATCTACGAATATATCCATAGGTTAGGCGTAACGTAGAATTGGCGTCAGGAATAAATTGCGTGGCCTTGAAATCTCTTCTCATATCCAAGTAGGTGGGCATACTTGCTTTAATTTTTTCTTCAATGATTTGGGATTGGAGTCCCACAGCATTCGAGATACGGTCTACCAAAAGCCCCCACTGACTCAGTGCATCCTTAGGGGTGAGTTGCTTTTCCCACCATTTATTGTCGTATGTGGCTTGGTTTTTTTCGGTTATGCTTGTCGCGGCATTATTCGCAATGGCAGCATATTTTTTCAATTGTTCCAAATTACAATAAAAAGTAGTGTTCGCAGCCTGGGTTGCCCATTGTTCAGGAGATTGATTATTCAGCATTTTTTTTAATTTGAAATCAAAATACGTTTGGGGTTCACCAAACATATTGGGTGCATTGAATCGACCAGCGATAGCAGAAGTATTTCTCATCAGCGAGATTCCTTCTTTGGCAAGTTTTATCAATACCCGGGTTTCTAATTCTTTATTGAGCGGACCTTCAATGGTGCCGAGCTGTTTGAAGAGTGCATTGAGAATCGCTTTTTTATTCCCGGTTTTTTGGGGAATTGAGAGTGTTTTATCTGATGCAGTATTGGTCCATTGCATTTTAGCAGATTCGACAATTGCGGCGATTCGGCTGTATTTAGATTGATTATTGGTGAATTGTGACCAGTAGCGAATGTCTTGTACAGCGTTTTTATAAGCCCATGACTCGCGCAAACTCCAGATAGCATCTACCCCAATCTTTTGATATTGGGGTTGCTGTTTCGCCCAATCAAGCATTTCTTCTTCTTCCTTGTTGCGGCCGTTTACTAAGCCAGTTCTTTTGAGTCCTTGAATCTTGCCACGGTAGTTTTTTTCTATGTTTTCTAAACTTTGGACATCCCCGGCAAAGGCAAGGTGTTCGGCTTTATTATTTTTTGTAACGTCTTTGATTTGGCCCAGATACCAAGAATAAAATGCCTGAATTTTGGGCAAATGTATAGCTTCCTGAAATGCCAAGTAGGGCGCAGTTTCATTGCGAAAAGTGCGGCCAGGATAACCCATTATAAATACAAAATCCCCTTCTTTGCTTCCATTTGGATTAATCTTGAGTTTTATGGCTGGTGTATAAGGAATATTTTCTGGGCTAAAGGATGCGGGTTTGCCATTTTTTCCTACATATGCCCTCACCAAGCTGAAATCGCCATTGTGTCTCGGCCATTCCCAATTGTCTAAATCCCCGCCAAATTGACCTATGGTTAGAGGGGGTGCTAAAACAAGGCGTACATCTTTTAAATAAATATATCGGAAAAGGGTATAAGTCTTTCCAACAAACATTTCGGATATTTCTATGCTCATGTCAGGTTGCTTAATTTTCTCCTCCGCGATCAGGTTGGCAATATTTTTGGCAATCTTACCGGCACGTTCACTGGGGCTGGCTTTGGCATCAATTCCCGTCAATATCCTAATAGATACGTCTTCATAACTACTGGTAATTTTACAGGGAAGATTAATGGGAATTTCTTGGGTTTTATCTTTGGCTACAAAGCCATTTTCCAAATAATTATTTTCAAGGCTACTGGCATCTGCTACACCACCATAGACGCAATGGTGGTTTGTAATTATTAATCCATTATTCGAGATAAAACTCCCTGTACAGCCTCCCACCTTCACAAGCGCGTTGGTTAAACTTAATCCATCGGGATTGAAAATGTCTTCAGCCTCAAGTTTTAGCCCTGCATTTTTTAACGCATTAATATTGATGTAATTTAGAGGGAATATGCCTTCATCTGGCCTACTTGATTGAAAAAATAGGGCAATGACCAAAAGAATTGTGAACACAAGAAGTGTAGATTTTGGTATCAATAAAATTAGTTTTTTCATTCTTAGCAAATCTAAATATTTCTTTCTGTATCATTCATATCTTTGCAAGATTCAATGAAGTCTTTGTGTATTGGTGCTTTTTTTGTTGTTGTTTGTTTGGGAGTAATCTTGGATTTGGGTATTTTATCCAAGAAAAACAAATCGGAGAATACTATTAAAATTGCCTTGAGGCGATCACTATTGTGGTTTGTTAGTGGCTTGTCATTTGCCGTCTGTATTTTCTATTTTTATGCTGATTTTAGGGCGATTCACACCCTCGACGCTTTGCAAAACTATGCAAATCGCTATCACTTGGCGGTTGGATCCTTTCAATCTTTGGAAACGGGACTAAATACCTTTGCCAAAACTTCTGCATTGAATTATTTGAGTGGATATTTGATTGAATATGCATTGAGTATAGACAATCTTTTTGTAATGCTTTTGATTTTTAAATCCTTCAAGGTTAATTTAGAAAATCAAAAAAGGATTCTTTTATTTGGAATTATTGGAGCCATTGTGTTAAGATTTTTATTTATTTATTTGGGCAGCGAAGTAGTTCATCGTTTCCATTGGGTAATGTATATTTTTGCTTGTATTTTAATTTATAGTGGATGTAAAATGGGGTTTTCGTCCAACTCAGAATCAATAGATCCATCGAACAATTTTATAGCAAGATTTGCCCGAAAATGCCTTCCCTTTGCAGCTGATAGTCCTGCCGAAACCCGTTTTTATTTCAGGGTCGAGGGGAAATTGGTTTTTAGTTCTTTATTTTTGGTATTACTCATTGTCGAACTTACCGATTTGGTGTTTGCAATTGATAGTGTTCCTGCAATTTTGAGTATTTCCACAGATCCATACATTGTATTTTCATCCAATATTTTTGCCATACTTGGATTGCGAAGTTTGTATTTTATATTGGGTGCGGGTATAGATAGGTTTTATGCGCTGAAGGGTGGACTGAGTCTTATTCTCGTATACATAGGCCTTAAGATAGTATTTGAAGAATATGCCAAGGAGTATGGCTTCACAGCTTTTCACAATCTTATACTAATAATAGGCATTTTGGGTCTGAGTATTGTTTGGTCATTAATTCTACCCAAGCCCATCAAAGATCCCAAGATAGAAAAATAAATTTACCCACAATGCGTAAGTAGTTGAGGTGAATGTGCGAAATTTGAGCCCTTGAAGTGAATGCTCAATTATCTCCAGCCTTGTTGGTACTAGAAGATGGTACAAATTTTAAAGGTATAGCCATTGGCAAAATAGGTACAACTGTCGGTGAAATTTGTTTTAATACCGGAATGACTGGCTATCAGGAGGTCTTTACAGACCCATCCTATTTTGGTCAAATATTGGTTATGACCTCTAATCACATTGGTAATTATGGTGTTCATGATGAAGAAATTGAAAGTGTTGGGATAAAAATTGCTGGCTTGGTGTGTAAAAAATTTTCACAGGGTTATTCACGAAAAAAAGGTATAGATAGTCTAGACAATTATCTTATGCACAATGAATTGGTTGGTATCTCAGACATTGATACACGTGAATTGGTTCGTCATATTCGTGAAACAGGGGCAAAAAATGCAATTATTTCAAGTGAGAATTTCGACATCACTTCTTTGCTAGAACGACTCAAAACTATCCCATCTATGGACGGATTGGACCTTGCTAAAAAAGTATCTTCAGGTGAATTTTCGCTATTGGGTGATCAAAACGCCCCTTATCGTGTTGCATTGCTTGATTATGGAAATAAATCAAATATTTCTCGGTGTCTCATATCCCGGGGATGTTATTTGGGTATTTTCCCCTGGAATTCTTCTTCTGCACAGGTAAAAGCCTGGTCACCAGACGGACTCATGATTAGCAATGGTCCGGGTGATCCTTCTGCGATGCAATATGCTGTGGATACAATTAAAGAATTGGTGAATGAAGGTATTCCTACATTTGGCATTTGCCTTGGTCACCAATTATTGGGTTTGGCTAGTGGTCTTAAAACGTATAAAATGCACCATGGCCATCGAGGTCTTAATCACCCCGTCAAAAATCTTATTTCGGGTCGTAGCGAAATCACAAGTCAAAATCACGGATTTGCTATAGAATACGATGAATCTTTGGCACATAAAATTCAACTTACACATATAAATTTGAACGATGACAGTGTGGAAGGAATTGCCCGCAAAGATGTTCCTGCATTTTCGGTTCAACACCATCCAGAGGCTTCCCCAGGCCCACACGATTCTATGTATTTGTTTGATCAATTCATTGAATTAATTAAAAAGCACAAAGTGTAAACCCTGATAAAATGAGTGCAATTACCCGTATACAAGCCCGTCAAATTTTAGATTCTCGAGGCAATCCCACAATCGAAGCAGAAGTTTTTACCAAAGAGGGGGCTTTTGGCCGTGCTGCAGTGCCCTCGGGTGCCAGTACTGGGATTCATGAAGCCATGGAACTTCGAGATGGGGATAATGATGTATATCTGGGAAGGGGAGTTCTTCGAGCGGTAGCAAATGTAGACAACATTATTGCCGATGCGCTGGAGGGGATGGAGGTTTCTGCGCAAAATGAGTTAGATGCCGCCCTATTAGATATTGATGGTACGCCCAATAAGTCGAATTTGGGGGCCAATGCAATTCTTGCTGTATCATTGGCTTGTGCCCGAGCAGCTGCAGACGAGTTGGCAATGCCTTTGTATACATATATTGGAGGTGTTAATGCCAATGTTTTGCCGATTCCCATGATGAATATCTTAAATGGGGGTTCTCATGCCGATAACAAAATCGATTTTCAGGAATTTATGGTTATGCCTGTTAAAGCTGATAATTTTAGCCATGCTCTGAGAATGGGAGTAGAGATTTTCCACCACTTAAAATCGGTATTAAAAACCGCTGGGTATAGCACGAATGTGGGGGACGAAGGTGGGTTTGCGCCCAATATACAAAGTAATGAAGAGGCCATTGAGATTGTAATAAAGGCCATTGAGAAAGCCGGTTATCGTCCAGGAGAAGACATATTCATTGCCATGGACGCTGCTACAAGTGAGTTTTACGATTCAAAAACTGGATTATATACCTTTAAAAAATCTGATGGCAGAATTTTTACGGGCGATGAAATGGTGAACTATTGGGCCGATTGGGTCAATCGCTATCCTATAGTTTCAATTGAAGATGGTTGTGCAGAAGATGATTGGGATAGTTGGAAAAAACTCACTTCACAATTAGGCAAAAAAATACAACTTGTCGGTGACGATTTGTTTGTTACCAATGTAAAACGTTTGGAAATGGGTATTTCAAAAGGGGTAGCCAATAGTATTTTGATCAAGTTAAACCAAATTGGCACACTAACCGAAACCCTCAACGCAATCCAAATGGCCAGTTTGCACAGTTATACAAATATCATCAGTCACCGCAGTGGAGAGACTGAGGACAGTACAATTGCAGACTTAACCGTTGCGATGAACAGCGGTCAAATTAAAACAGGAAGTGCTTCTCGCAGCGACCGGATGGCGAAATATAATCAACTGATTCGAATTGAAGAAGAATTGCAAGGAAATGCTATCTACGGAGGAATTTCTTTCAAATTTGTCTAAGTTCATGAACTACAATTTATCCATTCTAAGCATATGGGTTAACACTTTTAAGAAGCATCTTTTCGATTTTCTTAGCGTTAATGGTCGAGTATCTTTTTCTATTCCTGAACGTTTGCTCCTCACCCGTTTTTTCTGGCGGAGCTGATTGTCCTTCAACCAAAAATTGCTTGAAAGAAAAAAATTCAATAAACATTATGCGAATGAATGTATATTTGGTAATTATGCAATTGAGAAAATTAGTTTGCTTGTATTTTATTTTTTTAATGTTTGGATCTGCCACGCTGTGCGCCCAAAATTCTAATTCTAATCTGTTAAACAAGGCCCTTAAAGTTGCATCCGAGTTGTCGAAAAGCGGACGTTGGGGAATGATAGAAGGAGATATGTCTGATGCAAAAATCCAAGATCTTGTTCTTGGTACCGATGGCATTACCCATGCCTACGTCTTGCAAACCTTTAAAGGGGTTCCTGTAATGAATGGCGTAATGGGATTGCATTTTGACAACAAAGGATTTTTGCTATATGCTACCAATCGCGCAAAGCCCCATCTTTTAGAACATATTATCGGCAATATATCCGAATTAAATAGCAGCAACCTGGGAAAGCAGGCATTGTTCAATGAGTCAATCAAAGACGAAGTTGTGTGGGAGCCAATAACCCAAGGCATGGTATATGAAGAGTCTAAGCATTATACCCAAACTGTTTTGTGGCCCAATGAAAAGGGTGAATTGGTGTTTTCTCAATATTTTGTTTTTTACAATCACAAAACCTCAGATTGGGTAAATTTATGGATGGCCGCCGATGGCAGTATACTTCAGCGTCATAGCTGGACAGTTTATTGTAATACACTTAGCGCAATAAAATTATCAGACAAATCAAACTTGCGTTGTGACAATTTCAGGGTTGCTGATAACACTTCAATTGGGTCTGTCCAGTCTAAGGTGAGAACCACAAAAAATTTATTGAAACCATCTATTCCAATATTAAATATGAGTAGTTTGATTTTCAACGGCTCAGGCCCGGTTAAACGCCGGGGGGATGGGTCGTCGTATAATACTTTTTCTTTTCCTACCGAAAGTCCATTGTATGGTAATAGAACGACAATTTACAATCCTGCAGATATCGTTGCTTCTCCATATGGCTGGCACGATGTAAATGGTATTTCAGGTGCTGAGTATACGATTACCCGGGGAAATAATGTTTATGCAACCGAAGATGGCGATGCAAACAACAAACCAGGGTATTCACCCGATGGTGGATCTGCGCTCAAATTTGATTTCAACTATGATATCACCGATAATAATCCAGCAAATCACAAAGATTTTTCTATCACCAACCTATTTGTTGCCAATAATTTACTCCATGATATATCACAACATTATGGTTTCGACGAAGTAAGTGGCAATTTTCAGTCAATGAATTATGCAGGTGTTGGTTTAGATAATGATGCAATCAATGCCGATGCCCAAGATGGATCGGGTAATAACAATGCCAATTTTTCGACACCTCCAGATGGAAGTTCGGGCAGGATGCAAATGTTCATTTGGGATGGTGTAATGGGAAATGCTTCGCTGAAGGTAAATAATGGATCTGGGATTAAGTTTCGTGTAGGGGTTACCGATGGCAACTGGGGTAAAAAAATTACTGACACCAATATTACGGGAAAACTCGTTTTGGTCAAGGATAATCTTGCCTCAGGTACCAGTCAATGTTGTACAAATCTTGCCAATGGTCAAAATGTAAAAGGGAATATTGCAGCCATAATCCGTGGTTCCTGTACTTTTGTGCAGAAAGTATACCGCGCGCAGTCTTATGGCGCCAAAGCGGTTGTTTTGTTGGATACATCTGCTGTAGACCAAATCATTACTATGGCAAGCGATAACTCTTCTCAGGCTGCCAAGATCAATATTCCAGTAGTTTTTGCAAAATTTTCAGATGCCAATAAATTGCGCAAATTACTGGCAGATTCATCTATTAATATTTCTTTTTATGACAGTTCTTCTTTTGCCAAAAAAACCGATAGCGACCTTGATATGGGAGTAATGGCACATGAATTCGCCCATGGTATTTCGACACGATTAACCTGTGGGCCTTCAAATTCAAATGGTCTGAGTAATGCAGAACAGATGGGTGAGGGGTGGAGCGATTTCATTGGATTGGCCTTTACGTCAATGAAAGGTGATTTGGGGTCTAAAAATCGGGGTATTGGCAATTGGTTGGTTGGTGAAGATCAAAAAGGTGGGGGTATTCGCTCCTATCCGTATACGACGAATATGGCGATCAATCTCCTCACCTATGCCAGTTTAGCCAAAGCCGCGAGTGGGACAAAAACCGAAGTTCATTTCACGGGAGAAATATGGTGCTCAATGCTCTGGGATATGTATTGGAAATTTATTGATAAATACGGATTTGATGAAGATCTCTACAATGGAAAAGGTGGCAATAATGAGGCACTTCAACTTGTTTTCGATGGCATGAAGTTGCAACCTTGTGGACCTGGATTTGTTGAAGCAAGGGATGCGATTTTGGCAGCCGACAGCATCCGCAATCGTGGAGCCAATAAGAAGATTATATGGGAAGCTTTTGCCAGAAGAGGATTGGGTTATTCTGCCGCCCAAGGAGATCCTAATAATTGCGCCGATGGGGAAGAGGCTTTTGATATGCCACCCACCGGACCAACTACTGCTAAAAAAATTGACTTAGCCTGGTTCCACGCGTATCCAAATCCTGTAAATAACGATTTTTTTATTGAGCCTATGAATGTTCGTAAAATTTCAAATGTGGTGGTTTATGATGTACAAGGTAAACAGCAAAAAATCTTCATTGATGCAATAGAGGGTGGCGGGATGCGTTTGGATCTCAGTAATCTTCATTCAGGAATCTATCAATTGCGAATTTCAGCAAGCGATCACCAAGCAACCTTGAAGTTAGTAAAGCCATAAGGTTTCTTTTTGCTATATTTGTTTTTGTGGAGCGGAACTTACCCTTTCATACCAAAGCATGATTGAAGTAGAGTGGTTGTTTGGAATTTTCTCATATCTCATTGGATCAATTCCCAATGCACTGATTATTGGCAAACTCTTTTTTTCGGTTGATGTCAGAGATTATGGCAGTGGAAATCCAGGTGCGACCAATGTCTTCAGGGTGCTTGGCAAAGGTCCTGGTCTCTTGATTCTTTTTTTGGATATTTCCAAAGGAGTTCTCGCAGTTAATTTGGCCAATGGGATTAGTATTTTTCAAACCTCAGTAATGGGCATTGCCAGTACCCCCTCAACAGAAAATCACTTTGTGTTTTTGAAGATATTATTTGGTGTATTTGCGATTGTAGGCCATATACTTCCTTTATTTTCAAAATTCAAGGGCGGAAAAGGGGTTGCTACTTCATTCGGGATGTTGATTGCGCTGGATTACAGCGTTGCGATATGCGCATTGTTGGTTTTTTTGATCACACACTTTATTTCCGGTTTTGTTAGTTTGTCTTCAATGATGGCAGGAATATCAGTACCCCTATTGTTCTTAATAGTATTTGATTACTCACAATTTCCCAGTGTTATTATTTTTAGTATTGGAATTTCATTGTCAATTATCTATACCCACCGAAAAAATATTAGCCGATTATTGGCTGGCCAAGAATCGAAATTTACCATTGATTTTAAAAAAAGAGATGCTCTGTAATGGTTTTGAACACATTAGATATAAAAGAGGAGTCGCAATCAGAAATAGAAATAATCATTGATTCGTCATGGTGTATTGTTTTGCACAATGACCCAATCAATACTTTTGAATGGGTCATTGAGAATCTGATTCGGTATTGCGGACATACGAATTTGCAAGCGGAGCAGTGTGCTTGGTTTGTTCACAACAAAGGAAAGTACACAGTGAAATCTGGTACCTACGAAGAAATGGAGCCGATTTGTTCTGCCTTGTGCGAAAAAGGTTTGATGGCAGAACTATCGCAGCAGTAACTTTGCAGAGTATGAACAAGGTATTTTTATCGGCAGATGCTGCAATTTATGATATTCAAGATGGGGCAATTTTAATGCTTGGAGGTTTTGGTTTGTGTGGAATACCTGAAAATTCTATTTCTGCCATTGTCGCCAAGGGAATAAGCGAACTCACCTGTATTTCCAACAATGCCGGCGTTGATGATTTTGGAATTGGCCTTATGTTAAGGGGTCGACAAGTAAAAAAAATGATTAGTTCCTACGTGGGGGAGAATGCCGAATTCGAACGTCAACTATTATCAGGTGAGTTGGAAGTAGAGCTCATTCCCCAAGGCACACTGGCAGAAAGATGTCGCTCTGCTGGTGCAGGAATACCCGCTTTTTACACACCTGCGGGTGTTGGCACAGAAGTAGCTGCAGGGAAAGAGTTGCGAATTTTTAATGGGAAAACATATTTATTGGAACATGCATTTGACGCTGATTTTGCCATTGTGAAAGCATGGAAAGGAGACCATTTTGGAAATCTGATATTTAAGGATACTGCCCGTAATTTCAACCCAATGATGGCTATGGCAGGGAAAATAACCATTGCAGAGGTTGAAGAATTGCTCGCCCCGGGAGAACTATTACCCAATGATATTCATATTCCAGGGGTGTATGTCCACCGAATTTTCAAAGGTTCTCATTATGAAAAACGCATCGAACAAAGAACGGTGCGCAGCCCTGAAGTTGATGAATGACATGTATTCAATTCCCAAATGGGTTTTCTGTACCCACAATCAACACAAAATTAAAGAAGCACAAGAAATTGTGGCAGACAAAATATCTTTAATGTCTTTGTCCGAAGTGGATTTTTTTGAAGAAGTCGAAGAAACAGGAAATACGTTTAAAGAAAATGCATTTCTCAAGGCCAATGCAGTTTGGGAGGCTACAGGACTGCCTTGTGTGGCAGATGACAGCGGTTTGTGTATAGCAGCATTGAACCATGCACCTGGCATTTATTCTTCCCGATATGCAGGGATACCGGTTAATCATCAAGCCAATATCGACAAGGTACTTGCAAACTTGAGTGGTGTACCCAATCGGGAAGCATACTTTATTACCGTTTTGTGCATTATCGGGGTGTTAGAACAACCCATATATGTTGAAGGAAAAATATTCGGTTCTATAACCGATGCAGTAGCGGGATTTGGTGGCTTTGGGTATGACTCCATTTTCAAGCCGAAAGGGTATGACCTGACCTTTGCAGAAATGAATGCTGATGCTAAAAATGAAATTAGTCATCGAGCACTTGCATTTAAGGCATTGCTTGACTTGTATTTGTCAGTTAAAATCCAGGTCAACTAATTTGGCTTTTATCGTTTGGTATGGGAAAGAAACAGTATGCACCCTTGAACGACATGCCTGGATTGCAGGTCTCTGCATTTCATTACGTATTGCCCAAAACGAAGATAGCCTTAGAGGCTTGCGAGCCCCGGGATGCTTCAAAATTATTATTTTGGGAAAATGGCCAAATTATAGACCATATTTTCTCGGAATTACCGCAATGCCTGAACCCAGGTGATTTACTGATTGCCAATGATACAAAAGTAATTTCTGCAAGAATGCAGGGGTTTACAGATTCTGGACACGCGATAGAAATTTTTCTATTGAATCCGCTCAATGAGAACTGGACACACTGGGAAGTAATGGTTGGCAACAAGCGTAAGTTTAAATTGGGAATGGAAGCATATGTGGGAGCAACAGCCAACAATGAAATAAAGGGCAGTATGTTTTTTGATAGATTGAATGTGAGATGGATCGATCGTTCGCAAAATCACGTTGAATTCATCTTGCCTAATCCATTGTTTAATATGGCAGAAGCCATCAGCCAATTCGGAAAAATTCCTTTGCCGCCCTATATTAATCGTCCAATTATGGATAGCGATTCACACCGGTACCAGACAGTTTTTGCAAAAAAAATGGGAGCGGTAGCAGCCCCTACGGCGGCACTTCATTTTACACAGTCGTTGCGAAGCAAATTAGAAGACAGGGGCGTAATTTTTTCTTTTCTAACCCTTCATGTTGGTGCTGGGACATTTAAGCCCATCACTGCAGATACTGCCGACAAACACATAATGCACGGAGAGAGATTTGAAATTGGGGTAGCTTTAATAGACAGTGTCATTCAACAGTTGTTCGTTAATGGAGGAAGGGTTGTAGCCGTTGGAACGACCTCTATGAGGGTATTAGAGAGTTTGTATTATCTGGGAATTAAGGCAATGCGTGGACAGGACCCAAGAATCCTAGCAAGTGCCGAACCTTACAAGGCCGATGCATTCAAGGTTCAGGGCAAGACAATAGATACACTTAAGGCTTTAGAATCTTTACGAGACTATTGCAAACTGCAGGGTGGTATTTTGTGCGGCTATACCTATATTTTCATTGTTGAAGGATTTCAATTTCGAATTTGCGACGGACTTATTACAAATTTTCATCAACCCCAATCAACTCTTTTAATGCTGGTATCGGCATTTGTAGGTGAACAATGGCGGAATATATACAGACACGCACTTGAAAAAGGGTATCATTTTTTAAGTTATGGGGATGGTTCTTTGCTTTGGAAAGAAAAAGTCAAAGTATAACGGATTGAATTACTTCAGTTTGATTTCTAGCCAAATTATTTTATAGAAGTACTTGAAAAAGTCAATTTATGTAGTAATTTTGAAACCCGTTCTGATAAAGGTGATTTATTATATTCATTCAAGAAAAGATGTTTTTTTTTCTCCCATTGAGCATAACAGATTACATTATCTTTACAACCCTGTTCTAGAATTTAGAGTTGCATCTTCACAATACAAATACAAGTTTAAACTTTTTTGTTTTTTTACTTGGTTTAACAAATTTGATATTGTATTTTTGCACCCCGATTCACTTAGAATAGGAAAAATAATAAATAAACGGCCTTCGGGTTTGATTTATAAAGTTCTTTGAAAGATACAGAGTAAGGAATAACAAGCCACCCAAAAATTACATACTTTGGGAAGCCGGATCAAACAAACTTTTACAATGGAGAGTTTGATCCTGGCTCAGGATG
>SYIL01000024.1 GCA_005798825.1 Bacteroidota bacterium | reverse complement strand
TTTTAATGGATATTTGGCATTGGAGGCGCTCGTACCGGTTTCTTTGATTCTGAGAGTTACTGACATGCCATTACAATTAATCGTGTCTCGGGGCATAATTTGTCCATTGATAATAGAGACCAATACTGTGTCTGAAGCAATACATCCATTAGAATCTACGACAGATAATGAGAATTTACCGGTAATATTTGATGAAATAGTTGATGTTGTGGCTCCCGTATTCCATTTATATGTTTTGAATTTTTTTGTACTTCCAATATTTACCCTGTCAGATTTACAAAAAGATTGGGTATCGCTACCCAAAAAATTTGGCGAAAATCCACTCAGATTTCTATACACCGAAATGGTTGCCGCACCAAGATTTGTAATAACAAGGTCGGGTTTGCCGTCACCATCAACATCGCCCATGACAATACTACGGGGATTTGCACCTGCTGTATAATCAACAGCAGAAGCAAAACTGCCAGAATTTATTGTCCCGCTACTCGAAGTGTTTCTTAATACGGATATAGAGCCAGAGTTCCAATTAGAAGCCAAAATATCGACTTTTCCATCGCCATTCAAATCGCCCAATGCAAGCCCGCGGGGTATAGATCCAACAGAAAAATTAACATTTGATGCAAAACTACTTGAGGTAATACTTCCACTTGTGGAGGTGTTCCTAAATACAAATACTCCTCCATTCCAGTCAGATACACACATCTCTAATTTACCATCCCCATCTAAATCGGCATGCACAAGTTTGTGGAGTTCACTTCCCGAACCAGTGGAAAAATCTACACTGGTCGAAAAACTTTTCGTCGAAAAACCCCCACTACTAGCATTATTTCTAAACACCGAAACGCATGTTCCGTTTCTATTGGCCACAGAGATATCGAGTTTACCATCACCATCAACATCGGCAATAGAAATACTATATGGATTCGTATTGGTGGTAAAACTCACTCTTGAATCAAAGCTACTGGTAGATATACTTCCACTAGAACTTATGTTTCTGTATACAGATATTGTATTATCTGAAAAATCCGAAACAACCATATCTACTTTGCCATCCAAATCTAAATCGGCAATCGCAATGTCTGAAGGTGTGGTTCCTGTAGAAAACTCGACTTTTGTATCAAAACTACTCGAAGAAATGGAACCGCTACTCGCATTGTTTCTAAAAACAGATACAGAATTGTCTACGTAATTTGTAACAAGCATGTCAAGTTTACCATCTCCGTCTATATCTGCCAAGGCAAGTCCAAATGGAGAGGGTGCAGAACTGGAGCCTGTAGTATAATCTACTTTGGACGCAAAACTACTTGTAGTAATTGATCCGCTTTTTGATGTATTCCGATATACTGAAACAGAAGTGCCTGTATAATTGGTTGAGACAATATCGGCATTGCCATCGCCATCTATATCTCCCAAAGACACATTATATGGAGATCCGCCAGCAGTAAAATCAACCTTCCCAGCCATACTTGTTGAAGAAATATTTCCACAGGTATAGGAAACAGAAAATGGCTTCGCGCTTGCTGCCATTAAATTTTTTGCAGTATTGGTCACTGTAATAGGCAAATATGTAGCCCCTATTGGGACTTTAACCGTCAACAGGGTATCTGTTGCATTGCTTACAGTCGCTTTGGTAGCACCAAAATACACAATATTATTGGCTGCTGTTTTGTTGAAATTATTGCCTTTTAATTTGATCGTTGTACCGATCGGACCTTTCACTGGTGAAAAAGAGGTAATAGCGGGCAATTGGGCTTTGGCGAGATAACTAAACAAGAACATGTTTAATAAAAAGAGTGCTTTTTTCATGAAGAAGTAATTGATTTGTGTAATAATATGTAATGAATGTTAAATGTTAAATGTTAAATAATAAATTAAAATTAATACAATTATTGATAAAATGCTGAATATCAAACTATTTCTTTTAAAAAAAATCTGATACACTGAAAAATTGAGATTGGAACGCAGGTTCAATTATCTCCGAATTAAAATAAAAAAGGGTTTTATACTACCTTTACTGATTATGTTGAAATTTTAATTTCTTTGTGAATAACTCATTTGCTTACTACATTTTATAAGAACCATGACCTCAAAAAAAATAACATGCCCAAATTGTACGATTGAAATAGACGTTGATGATATTATTTCAAGCCAATTAAAAGAGCATTACAGACATCAATTTACCCAAGAAATGTCTGAAGATACAGCCAAGGTGAAAACCCAATTTGAGGAATTGTTTCTTCAAAAGAAAGCATTTGCAGAACAACAACAAGACCAAGATAATTTTATTAAAGAGTCGGTCAACAATCAGCTAAAACTTGAAAAAGAAGTGCTACAAAGAGAGTTGAAAATAAAATTGGACCTCGAAAATTCAGAAAGAATTTTATCAATGGAAAATGAGTTGAACGAACAATCCAAGAAAATTAATGAAAATAACAAATTCCAATCAGAATATGAGAAGGTAAAACGTGAAAAAGAGGAGCTTAAACATCTCATTGAGGCCGAATCAGAGATTAGGTTTAGCCAACAACTTCTTGAACAAAGTGAACGAATCAAAAAACAAGAACAGGAAAAGAATGAACTCAAATTCAAAGAACTCGAAAAACAATTGGAGGTACAAAAAACCCTTACAGAGGAAATGACGCGAAAGCAACAACAGGGAAGTGTTCAGTTACAGGGTGAGGTTCAGGAACTTGGGATAGAAGAATGGTTAACCACCAAATTTCCATTAGATACCATTACAGAAATAAAAAAAGGCGAAAGGGGAGCTGATTGCTTGCAAACTGTCAACTCTTATCAACGACAAAATTGTGGTACAATTTATTATGAAAGCAAACGCACCAAAGAATTTGGAGGTGCGTGGATCGACAAATTTAAAGATGATATCCGTGAAAAAGGATGCAATGTTGGGGTCTTGGTAACTGAGGTTTATCCCAAAGGTATGGAACGAGTAGGTATGGTGGACGGGATTTGGATATGCTCTTTTGAAGAATTTAAGGGATTAAGTTTGGTATTGCGTGAGGGTATCATTCAAATCAGTACCGCATTGTCATCACAAGACAACAAAGGTGAAAAAATGGTTATGTTATACAATTATTTAATAAGCAATGAGTTTAGGTTGCAAGTTGAAGGAATTGTAGAAGGTTTTTCACAAATGCAATCTGACTTGAATACCGAAAAACGATCTATCCAGGGTCATTGGAAAAAGCGTGAAAAACAGCTTGAAAAAGTACTTCTTAACACAAATTATATGTATAATTCAATCAGGGGTATTGCTGGTAATGAAATTCAAGCCATTAAAACACTCGAATTATCAGAACCTACAGAAGATGAAATTGAAGCGTAATCGCCCAATCGTTCGGCTTATTGTAGGTGCTTTTCAAAATGCTTTTTGCAAACAAGTACTATTGGCATTGACAATACTAACCATTTCTAGATTTATTTGGTTCGTAGCCAATGTCTTTTGGCTTCCTGCGATTGGAATAAAAAATTACCTCACAGCCTTTGTATTGGGAATCTATTTCGATATTCCGGTCGCTACATTCTTTTTTGCTCCAGTATGGCTGTGGGTACTTTTTGCGGGTTCTTTTCGAGAGAAATACCCAAAGGTTAACCGATGGCTATTTACACTTTCTGCCATGCTTTGTTTGGTATTAAACGCAATCGACACGGGTTATTCAAAGATTACAGGCAAGCGAAGTGGATATGAATTGTTTCAACAAATTGGGGACGACGGCAACAAAATAATGCCCTACCTCAGCAACAATATTTTGTCGTTACTGGGTCTATTTATAGCGACCTTGATAATCTATCGCTTGGTCCCGACTCCAAAAAAACAATATCCAAAAATTATACAATGCAATAAACCCCTGCAAAGTCTATTATTGCTTGTCATGGCTTGTGGGTTAGGTGTTTTGGGATACCGGGGTGGATGGCAACTAAAACCCCTCCGATCTGTGGATGCAGCAAACTTTTCATACCCCGAAATTGTGCCGCTCATTAGCTCTACCCCATTGCAAATGATGGGTTCTTGGCAGCGTTCTGATTTGCCAACATTGCAATTTTCTATGGGTATAAGGGAAGCAGAAACCCTTGTCTACGGGGGGCGTTCTACAAGCAATTGGCAAAATGGGATCTTTCAACCTAAGCCGAATATAGTCATTCTTGTAGTAGAAAGTTTGGCAAGAGATTATACAGGTTTTGGAAATGGAAACCCATATACTCCTTACCTAAATACCCTTGCAGAAAAATCGCTTTATTTCCCATATTGTTTTGCCAATGGAACCAAGAGTATTGAAATGGTTCCCAGTATTTTTTGTGGAATACCCAATTTAATGTCTGAGTTTTATATCAATTCGGCATACAGCAATAATTTAATGCGCAATGCCTTTGGATTGGCTCAAGACCAAGGCTATAAAACCGCTTTTTTTCACGGAGCCAACAATGGTACGATGGGTTTTAGGTCTTTCTTGCTGCAGAACGGATTGGCGACATACCACGGCATTGATGAATATCCAAACACTAAAAACGATTTTGATGGAAATTGGGGAATTTTTGATGCCCCTTATTTGAAGCATGTTTCGCACTGTTTGGACACAATGACAAAACCATTTTTTACAGGAATTTTTACCTTGTCATCTCACCATCCCTATACCATTCCTTCAGAGTATGCCAATGGTCTTCCAGGAAAAAAAGAAACCATTCAACACAGCATTGCCTATACAGATATTGCACTTCAACAATTTTTTGCAAGCGCTTCTAAAAGCAATTGGTTTGACAATACGATTTTTGTTATTACTGGCGACCATACCAGCCATTCAGATTCAGAATACTTTTACAGCCAAAGTGGCCATTATGAAATTCCTTTGTTGTTTTATTCTCCTGGACATCTTTTGCCCAAGTCACTTCACAAATCGATTCTGCATAAATCAATTTCACAGTGCGACATAATCCCTACCCTATGGCAACTATTGGGGTCAGACAATCCCCGTTTTGGCTTCGGAAGAAGCGCTTTAGACTCTACTTACTTGGGATACTCAACGCACTTCGATAAAAACTTGTATACCCTTGTTCAATACCCTTATGTTCTAGGATTAGACGAGAATGGCAAACTTTTGTATTATCACAAACAAATCCGGAATCGCAATAAAGCCGAGAAACTGATTCCCAGTGGAGCGCAATTTGATTGGATGAATTCTACCCTCAAAGCCCAAATGTTTTTATTTAGCCATGCCCTTCGGCACAATACTTGGCAATAAAAACCATACCCCCTTAAAATTTTGTGGTTGTACCAACCCATTCAAATTTATGATGGGGAAAATCAAATTTTAAATCCAATGCCTCCGCTGGCTATATTGGGTATGATTTCGATACTGAACTCTTCAACATCTTCATATGTTAAAGTTTCAACGGCTTTCTTGGTATATTTAGACTTGGGCAATTCGCTTAAACGCAAATTCTGGTTTCTAATCGCTTCTTCGACCAACTTTCTGATGGCACGACCATTTCCAAAATACTTATCACGGGTTTTATACAAATACTCAATATATGCTTTTAGGTGAACTACCGCTTTCGAATTGGGGCGAATAGCATGGCTCTGCAATTGGTTCAATGCAATTGTAAACAAATCGTCGGAATTGAAATCTATAAAATCCATTACCCGATCAAAACGACTTTTAAGGCCGGGGTTAGATTCAATAAAACGATCCATATTCTGGGTATATCCCGCTGCAATAACAATAAATTCTCCACGCTGGTCTTCCATTCTTTTCAGCAATGTTTCGATGGCTTCTCTACCAAAATCGTTTCCACCCCCGTCACTCAAACTGTATGCTTCATCTATAAACAATACTCCTCCCATGGCTTTGTTTATTAATTCTGAAGTTTTTAATGCCGTTTGGCCAACAAAACCACCAACCATTCCCTGCCGATCGCATTCAACCAAATGTCCACGTTCGAGAATGCCCAGCGCCTTATAAATCTGAGCCAAAATGCGCGCTACAGTTGTTTTTCCCGTTCCAGGATTGCCACTAAAGACACTGTGCATAGAAAAAACCTTGCGGACATCTTTTCCAAGACTTTTATAATACCTGACCAACTTGACCACATCCTCGATATCATGCTTCACTTGTTCAAGGCCTATCATGCTGCGCAACTTCAACATAGAGTCCCTCAACAACTCTTCGTCTATAGGAATATCCGGTAATATCCCATCGTGTAAATTGAATATTCGCTTAAAATCCGCCTCTGTTATGGTTGAAAGTACTTCGGCATCAAATGTTTCTGGATGCTCATTCTTCATTATTCTCAAACCCAAATTCATTTTTGCCTCATCAACCATTGAATTGACCAAACGGGCATTCCCAAAAAATTTGTCTCTGTCTCGGTATTTGTCTGTAAGGTGTTTTTGGAAAACAATTTTTGCGTTCTTATCAAATTTAACGGATCGTTTCTCAGCCGCAAATTCAGCAATTTTTACCAATTCTTGGGGGGTATAATCGGGAAAATCATATTGCATAATAAAGCGAGACTTCAAACCCGGGTTAGATTCGAGAAATCCATCCATTTCCAGGGGATAACCTGCTACGATAATGGCAATATCAGAGGAATCACTCAGTTCTTTTAATAAAATTTCTATTGCCTCTTTGCCAAAATCTTTATTCTCCTCATCGTGTCTTGACAATGAATAAGCTTCATCTATAAACAGTATACCATCCTTGGCTTTTTTGATCGATTCTTTGGTTTTTGGTGCTGTTTGTCCAATATATTCGGCCACCAGATCACTGCGATCTACCTCAATTACATGCCCTTTCTTCAGCAATCCCATTTCTTTGTAAATTTTACCCAACAGTCGGGCAACTGTGGTTTTCCCTGTTCCTGGATTTCCTTTAAACACTGCATGAAGGTTAATTTTATCAGTTTCTGCAAATCCTTTATCGCGGCGTAAAGCTACAAATCGCAAATAATCTGAATATTCACGAATTTTATTTTTGATAGAATCTAATCCGATGAGTCCGTCAAGTTCTAACATTTTTGACTCAATACCTTCAGAGGAAGACTCGTTTTCCATGCCGTTGATATCTGTATCTTCTTTTTCTGTGTCGTCGAGATGGATATACACATTTTGGTTTACTGGTAAAAAATCATCTTCGTTTGCTGCAACAAAATCATCACCAATTTGATAGTTAGCTTGAACCAAAAGTGTATCCATGAAAACAATCTCCACATAATAATCGCCCCGACTCCATGTATTGGAAACATCACTTCCCCAACCGATTGAAACAGAAAATTCACTGTCTTCGGGCTTAACAAAGAAAATCTTTGAAACACTGCCTTTCAGATATCCGCTTTCGGTTCTAAAATTAAACAGTAATTCAATCGCAATGTCTTTGCTTTTTCGTGTACGGTTATTGAAATTCAATTCGATCCATACGTAACGTGTAGAACCAGCATTGAAAACCGTGTAATATTTTCGATCTGATAAGATCAGGTCTGTTGAATTGCTTTCATACAACTTTACGGTATCAATGTTGAAATACGGATTGATCGAATTTCTGATTAATCCCACATTCTGGATATAGAAAATTTTAGAGGTCAACAATTCATCTGAAATATAAATTTCCCACTTGTAAATGCCCTCTTTCCAATATGCTCCTTGGGTCTTAACTCCCCATCCTTCTCGAATAAACAAGATGGGCTCATCAGGATGGACCAGTCGGTCACAATTCAAACAACAAATTTCATTATTTTCTTCATCTACACAACGAATTCTGAGTTGAAGTTGCCATGAATCTGTATCAAATTGTTTATTGAATAATGATACTTCGCAATAGATATAGCCTACTTCTTGTAACTCAAAGACACTGCGATATTTTTTGGCATTGTTTGCAAGCCACTCAATATTAGAGTAGGTTTTTATATCTCGAAACTTGTACAACGTATTATTCATGATAGCAATCGAAGTATGGACATATGAAATTGTTTAGCCGTTGCAATATCCTAATAAAAGCTTGTTTATTGATTGCGAAAATCACAATTTTTAAATTTTTGAATAGAGTTTTTACTTTGATGTATAAATTTACAACCTTGCACGATTTTATCCTTGGAGCAAATAAGCAAACCGACAAGGTTTTCCGCTTTTTTCTTTGTAATTTTGCACCCTCGATACGATTAGACCGGGATCTGGGGTGAGCGGGATGGCGAGGTGGTGAATGGGATTCGCGTTCACCCGGATCTGGGGATGCGCGTGATGGCGAGGTGGTGAATGGGATTCGCGTTCACCCGGATCTGGGGATGCGCGTGATGG
>SYIL01000005.1 GCA_005798825.1 Bacteroidota bacterium | reverse complement strand
TTCAAAAATACCCCATTGTTTTGTCCAGGAATCCAGCGTGGAGATTTTTTCAATACGCGAATGGCTTCATCGGTAAATTCCGGACAGCTTTTTGTTTGCTCAATGGCTTGAATACGGGATATTCTTCCGGTTTCATCAACTGCAAAACGAAGAACGACAGAACCGTTGATACCCTCATCTTGACATCGAACAGGATATTGAAAAGCATTGGCAACATATTCGCGGAAAGCCTCTTCTCCACCGGGGTATTTCGCTTTAACCTGTACATTGGTTGCAGGCTCAGAATTGCCTACCAAGGGGCCAGAGCCATCATTTAAATCTGGGGCGTCAAAAACTTCGGAACCCTCTTTGGTCTCCTTTCCGGTATTTGTAATCTCATCAGGAGGAATAATAACATCTTCCTGGGTGGTTTCGGGGTTGATTTTTGGAACTACGTATTGTTGGGTAGCGACAGGAGGCTCCGGAATTTTTGGTGGTGGCGGTTCAGGCTCCTTTTTCTCATCTGGCGCCTTTACATCGTCAAGATTTGTAACCTTAAGAACGGTCAAAGTTTCAATATTGTCGGCAAAAAAATAATTGGATATAACAGGCAATGAGGAAGCTAAAATCGCAATTCCAAGCGCCCACATTGTTGCTACAAATTGATTTTTTCTAAACTTACTGCGAACCTCGTAGGCACCATATTCTTTGAAACGATCAGCAAATACCAATTCTATTCGAGCCGGTGATTCGGGTTGTTCCCAATTATTGATATTGATTTCTGCCATCTCGCTTAGATTTTTATTTTTTGGGAGATGAGTTTCTTTTCAAGATCAGCCATTCCTTCGTCAACAGCAAAATATTTGGCAATCTGGGTTATCATAAACTCATCCATTACATCAATCACATTGCGATAGGTGGCTTTATCGTCATTTTTAAGCAATACAACCAATTTTGAATCACTTTGGGCTTCTTTTACTTTTTTGTCAATAAGGTTTCGCTTGGCCGAATCCTTTCCATCAATTTTGTTGAGTTCTTTTTCAAATGCTCTCAGTTGGGTAAGCAGTGGGAGATTGTTTTCTACCAAAACCTTACGCAAACCTTTCTTGGTGTAATCGGTTTCTTCCAAAACGGTTTTGGCATTCAATGCACCCCGATACCAAAAGATTTTATCATTCCCCGTGAGCAAAATGGTTAACCCGTCTTTGACTTCTGGTTGTTTGATATCTTTATTTTTGTCATCCAACTTTTCTGGAAATATCATTCTCAATACTTTGGGCTGGGAAAAGGTTGAAGTTAAAACGAAAAAGGTAAGCAATAAAAACGCCAAATCTACCAAGGGGGTCATGTCTACGCGCGTACTCTGCTTTTTGGCTCTTTTTTTGCCACCCTTTTCACTGTTGCCGACTGATTGTATTTCTGACATAACTTTTTCCTGTTCAGTCGATGGGCTTAGATTCAAGACCCGTAATCATTTGAAAATTCTTTACTTTGGCTTCTCTGAATACTTGAATAACGTGCTTTAACACATCGTATTTTGTTCTACCGTCTGCTTTTATTGCAAACTGAATGTAGTTTTCTTTATCAAAAGGAAGCCCGCGTTCTTCAGCCAAAAGTTTTCGCTGGGTAAAGTCTTCGTGGGCACGCAAGCGTGCATTGTAAGCCCAGAGATACAATTGACTTTTTTTGATGTCTACAGTATCGTACGGAATGCCTCCTTGTTGAATTTTTTCACGTTTGGAAGATTCTAATGCCAAAAAGGGGGGGATTGCTTGCATGGAAAGACCTATCGGACCTGCTCCTGAAAACTTTTTAATACTTTGATCATTCATGTCCACCTTAAATGAATTCATCATGTCTTTCAGAACCAATTCTTTTACGGCTGGGTTTGTCAGGTCGATAAAAACCTTGCCCGTCTCATCTACAGTTACTAAAAACACTTGTTTGGGTATTTGGACATCTGTGGTAGAAGTCGGTGGATCAACAAATACTGGCTCGGGTGAACGAAAACTTGCCGTCAGCATAAAAAATGTCACCAATAAAAATGCCAAATCTACCATTGGAGTCATATCCAATGATGGCGTAGAGCGTGGCATGCTAACTTTTGGCATATTTGATTAACCTACAAGTATATATATAAGAAGAAGCACATTAATTAAGCGTGTTTGGCTTGAAAGTTTGAAATGATTGAATATCCAGCCTCATCCATGCTATGAGTCATTGAATCAATGCGGTTTGAATAATAATTGTAACTCACAATTGCAAGGGTTGACCCAATAATACCAAATGCAGTATTCACCAGGGCTTCTGAAATACCGGTGGCCAGCGCAGACGTATCCGGTGCTCCTGAGTTTGCCAATGCAGCAAATGCCCGTATCATTCCGAAAACCGTTCCAATCAAACCAATCAGTGTTCCAATAGAGGCACAGGTCGAAATAATTACCAGATTCTTTGACAACATCGGCAATTCGAGACTTGTTGCTTCTTCTAATTCTTTTTCGATGGCTGCTTTTTTCTCATCTCGAGACAGGTCTGATTTGCCAGAAACAACCTGGTATCTGCTCAGACCGCTACGAACAACATTTGCCAGTGAGCCTCGCTGCGAATCGCAGGCTGAGATTGCCCCTTCGATATCGTTATTGGTTAACTTATCTTGTATATTTTTAACAAATTGTGTTGCGTTACCCTTTCCTGAAGCAGTGGTCAGTGTTAAAAACCGCTCTATTGAAATTAAAATAACAGTAATGTTTACACCTATTAGCAAAGGAACAATTGCAATCCCCCCTCGATATATAATACCGAGTAGGCCAAGAGGATGCCCCTTTTCTACATCTCCACCTTCGAAATTTGCAGAATTTCCAAGGAGTAAAATATAAATTAAGTAACCCGCTGCAACGGCAAACAAAATAGCAAGTCCCGAAAAATA
The DNA here is from genome assembly GCA_005798825.1 of Bacteroidota bacterium. Classification (GTDB taxonomy): domain Bacteria; phylum Bacteroidota; class Bacteroidia; order NS11-12g; family UBA955; genus UBA955. The sequence continues at coordinate 11,837 of SYIL01000005.1, read as the reverse complement.
GGACATCCATTTATTGGCACTAGTAGAAGAATTTGAAGTGTTCATATTGATTTATTTGGTATAATATTTTGATTGTTTTGGCAATAATACAACCAATACCCCTCAAAGCAAAATAATATGTTTGTTAAATTATGGGTTTTCTTGAACAGGCCCAACCGCAGGTGGAGTAATTTTGGGTTCAATACGCTTTTTTTTACCCTCCTTCTTTTTCGCAGTATTTTCAATCACATTATCTTTGTTTTTACGAATCCCCCGCGCCTTTGCAATCATCTCTTTTTTAATTTCTCGTTCGATCTTAGGAAGCTGCAGGGCACGACTCATACCAATGACAGGCTTAAGTTTCTTTGTATAGACCTCCATAAGCTGCACTTCTGTTTTGCGCAAACCAATGGCATCATTGAAATATTTTTCGGCATCTGCTTCGCTAAGTGAAGACATTTCTTTGTCTTTCCAGTTGACCCGAAACAAAACTTTAGCCTCTCTCAACTTGAGTTGGTACTCGTCATAGACCAGAAAAAATTTTGTTTTTTCGGCATCACTTAAATGCAATTTCTCGACAAATAGACCCTCACGATACTTGCGCAATCCTTTTACTTTGACTGATCGCAAACTATCTTTTTTGTCTGGCGAATTGGAATTGTTGGCATTTTGAGCAATGGCTCCAATAAAGGAGGTGAATGCTAATAAACAAAGCGTGGAATACTGTATCAATTTCATAATGTTTCTAAATCTAAATCTTCAAATAATTCGTCTTCCATATCGAAAACAGACAAATTGGAATCCTCTAATTCACCCATTGCCTGTCGTTTTTCCTCAGGAAGCTTCTGGGCATCCACCAGGCTGAATACCCTGGCCTTTTCTGTATTTGCAGGCAGTTCATCACGAATGATTGATTCTAGCAATAGTGTAGACACAGGCAAAGATGCGACCGGTAGCTGAGAAACTGAGGGCTTGACGATTTGTGATTGTTCTGTTTGTTGGAGCGTTACTTCGGCAGTTTGCTCTTTTTGAGGGGGTTGAATCGCATTCCATATAAAATACGCTGCAACAATGGCTGCAAATGAAGCCGCAATTCCCAACCAACCAGGAGTTGAGGATTCATGCTGACGACCTGCAATGGGTGCAAATGCCATGGGGGGATCTTCTGTTTTTTCTTCTTCTAAAACACCCTGTGGTTGATGTTCTGGAATAACTGAAGATTTAACAGTATCAGAGGGCTCATTCATTTCAGCCTCCAGGTAAGCTGCATAAGCAGCCTCAATATCAGCGTTCTCTTCAATTTTTAGGTCCTCCGCAACCGGAGCTTCAAGGGGAGTAAGTTCTGGAACACGGTGAACAAGAATGCTTGGCTCGTTTTTTACTGCCAATCCACCATCAACATCAATTTTCGTCGCATTATTCGAAAAATCTTCTGTTATGACTTCATCTGAAACAGACAAGACATGATTTGCATTGTCGTTTGATTTAGGTACAGTATCAGAAGGTTCTAGAATGGGAGCCGGTTGGAATAATCCAACTTGTATTGGTGATGGTTCCGAAACGACTTCTTCAGCTTTAACGGGAGCCACTGTGGGCTGTTCAAAGGTTATTTTTTGAATATCTGCAACATTTATATCATTGGGCAACTCTGAAATCGCAGTTAAATTAACCCACTCAGGATTTTCGTTGGTAGTAAATGTTAATGCTGGTATTTCAAACGTGCCAATATTTTGAAGTTCTTTGTTGACAGCATTGCTGCGCGAAGTAATGGGATCTTGTTTACGGGCACGTTTTTGCACGCCTTCCGTATCGATACCCTTGGCTGGTGGATCGATAGGCTGTAAAACCGGAGGATTGGTTATTTTTTCTTCTACAACCTCAGATTGAATTAAATCCAATTGTTGCAAAATCCGAGTTTCCAATGCTGAAAAATAGGCATCTGGAGCCTGAAAAGCACTTTCGATTTTGTCGTTTTCTAAATCCATGATTTCTTGACTGTGATTGTTCTTTGACGTATCATTGCTTCAAACGTTTAACCCAGAACGCCCAAATAAATCTCCAATTTTTTAACCGCATGGTGATAGGATGCACGCAAAGCACTCTCAGAAGTCGTAGTGAGGTCTGCAATCTCTTCGTATGAAAGGTCTTCAAAATAGCGAAGAGAAAAAACCAATTTTTGTTTGAACGGTAAGTAGCAAATCGCTTTTTGCAGTTTGAGGGCAATATCATCCCCCGATAGATAAACATCTGATGTGATCAAATCTGCCATTTCTGGCTGAGCCTCATTAAAATCTATCGATGGCTTTCGTTTTCGCAATAAATTAATGGCTTCATTGGTTGCTATGCGGTAAATCCAAGTTCTTAATTTGCTTTCTCCCTTAAATTGGTCTGCATGTTGCCAAATCTTTATCAGGGTGTTTTGGGTAGCGTCATCTGCATCATCATGACTTACCAATAAATTTCGAACATGATAATATATCTGCTTCTGATAACGCCTGACAATTTCTGCAAACAACAAGCGCGACGGCTTATCCCTTAAAAGCTCATTCGCTAACGCATCTTCAGACAACAAAGTCAATCGGCTTACATCGTTTTTTTCATTTACAATAGGGGTCTGAATATTCATGCTCTTGCGTGCGGGTAGATTATTGTGCGAAATAGGTAAAAATTTACCATTAGACACAATGAAGTTTTAAAAAGTTTAACACAATTTATTCCCCATTGCTATTTTTGGTCAGTCAAAGGAAAATTTGAACAATCTCTTTGCAGAAGTTCGAAACAATGCGTACTTTTGCACCCCAATTAGTATTATAATCATGAATATCATTGTTAATAGTATCGCATCCGAATATTTAAGAACCGATTTACCCAACTTTAAGTCGGGAGATCGTATTACCGTTTTTTATAAAATTAGAGAAGGTGTGAAGGAACGTATTCAGCAGTTCCAAGGCGATGTGATTCAGCGTCGAAATGCTGGTATTGATGAAACTTTCACTGTTCGAAAAATCTCAAACGGTGTAGGTGTTGAGCGAATCTTCCCATTACATTCACCTTTTATTGATAAAATTGAAATTAACCGAAAAGGCTTGGTTCGACGTGCGCGCATATTTTATCTTCGTGCCCAAATCGGTAAGGCCGCCCGAATCAAAGAGCTAAGAACAAAGTAAATCTTGATGCAATACCCCAAAAAAGCCCACTCCAAGGAGGGGGCTTTTTTGATTTTTACCCTCCCCCTTTCAATCTCGGTGTAATTTCTATCGGCCACGGTTTGTCGAACATTACCACTACCCCTTCAGCTAATGTACACTTAAAACTCTCAATGAGCCAATGCTTTCCAAAACAAGTAAATTTCAATGGCTAGTTGTTAAAACCCAACCCTAAACAGTTTTGAACAAAAGGAGTATTTACAGCAGGTGAACCAGAAAAACCATGAAGAATTGTCGACTGAATAAACAATGACCATCAGCACCGAAATTGTTTATGGTATGTAATTCAGCGTTACGCCCAATCCACTATGAAATGCACCACTGTTATTGAAAAAACGGAAGACCATTTTTTGTTGAAGAATGGAATACATGCTATAATCCAAACTAAGCCTACAAGAAACCTTTTCTGAAAGCTTCCATCCCACACCCATTGAAGCCAAACATCCAAATCGGGAAAAATCATCGGCAATGCCTGGATTGACACCCTCAGCTTCTTGAATTTTTAACAACATTGTAGGCCTTAATCCCACTATAGCTTCTACAGATCCAAACCGTTTGACGCCTGCAATTTGTAGTTCTATTTGTTTGGCACGAATATGAAATGCCGATTCAAGCGTCTGGGCATTAAAAAACCGCCTACTCCCTCTTTCGGCAATACCCATCGACAATTCCAATGCATCTATATTTCTGGATTTTAATCTATACCCTGTAATCACCGCAAATTGAAAACCCAGTTTGTTAAATCCCGAAGCCTGATCTCCATCAATTTGACAAAAAAAAAGGCTTGCAGAAGGAGTCCAATAAAAAGAATTGGGCGAAAAATTTGTTGGATCAACCACCCTTTTTTGCAACAATTGTCCCTGCAAGGAACAACAAAAAAGAAGGAAAAAAGAACATCCCGATAGAATGGCTTTGCTTTGCATGGTTTAATTTCGCAGCAATTTATTGCAAAATATGGCAGACTCCAAGAAAGTAGATGTATTGATTGTTGGAGCAGGAATCACTGGAAGTACTTTGGCACTAGAATTACTCGCACAAGGTGTCACCATTCACCTGATTGATAACCAGGAACCAAATAGCAGCAGCCGCATTGCTGCAGGTCTAATAAACCCGATTATTTCAAAAGGCATTCGCAAAACATGGCAATACGATCAACTTTTTCCTGCAGTATTTGATTATTACAAACAATGGGAAAAAGAATTTGAAGAACGTTTTATATCTCGCTACCCTTATCTGGTGATGCATGCCAATTCAAATGAAAATAAACAGTGGGAAAGACGTGCATTGAGCCTTGAGTTGACTGAATTATTGGAAATATCCAATTTTCAATGCCCCCAACTAGTTCTTGATCGCCACCCCTATATTACAAAAGTAAACCACTGTGGAAGACTCGATGTTCAGCGATTTTTATTGGCGGCACAACACCGATTCATGGCATTGAAATCTTTTTGTGCGGAAGAATTTATTCACAATGCATTACGCTGCAATTCAGAAAATCATTGGTGTTACAAGAACATAGAAGCGAAGAAAGTAGTTTTTTGTGAAGGTATGGGCATTGGCAAGAATCCATGGTTCAACAAGCTATTTTTCGACCCCACGGTCGGAGATGTTCTTACTGTAACTATTCCAGGCCTTGACGCTGCATTTATGTATAAAAAAAAGGCTTGGCTGATTCCTACAAGAGAGCCCTTTCAATTTTTATTGGGCAACAATTTTTTGAAAGTTGAGACCAATAATGAAGACCTTTCCATCGAGGCTGAAGCGCTGATTCTCTGTGCAAAAGAAATAACTGGATTGCCCGTTACACTGTTGCAACACAAACGGGGCATAAGACCAACAATACAAAATAGACGCCCTTATTTGGGCCAACACCCCAACTACAATAATTTATTTGTATACAACGGGTTGGGAAGCAAAGGTGTAAGCCTATGCAGTTGGTTGTCGCCAATGATGGCAAACTACTTGGTTGAAAAATCAGTCTTGCCGGTTGATTTGGATATCAATGGGTTCAATTTGCGTCCACAAACCGAAAAAACGCTTCCGGATTTTCAATGACCGCACAATTGGCTGCTAGGGTCAGGTCACGGCGCTTAACAACCTGCCCACCTGTTATTAGGATTTGAGAGTCGGGCCAATTGCGGCTGAGCATGTTGATATACACATCGACAGGAAAATTATTGTTTGCATTGGTTATAGAACAAAACAGCACATCGGGAGATACCAACTTGTGGACTTTATTTAAATCATCAAGCGGTGTTGAAGACCCCAAAAAAGTTACTTTTTGTCCACGAGACTTTAATATGAAAGAGGCAAACAATAAACTTAAATCATGAGTTTCACCGCTGGGCAAAAACAACAAATAATGTTTGGCCCCAGGTTTGTAAAATACCGGGAGCTGGTCAACAGCTACATACAATCGCTGTTTGATAATATTGGTTACAAAATGTTCGTGCGCAAGATGAATAGAACCTCCCAACCACAATATTCCAATATGTTGCAAATAAGGAAAGATAATTTCTATTATCGTTTTCTCCATCCCAAAATTAAGCACACACATTGACAGTATTTTATTGAATTCTTGTTCATCAAAATCAAACATGGCAATGGACAATGCATTGGTTTGGTGTTGATGGGTCAAATTGTTTTGGGAAAAAAGCAACACATTATCTTGTACTTCTTGATGCGTCATTACAGCAATTTTGCTAATTTTTATGCCATTGGCATTGAGCATGGATACATTGATCAAGTATTTGATATCTTTGTCATCGTAATACCTGATATTGGTTTCGGTTCGTTTTGGCGTAATTATATTGTACCGTTGTTCCCAAATTCGCAATGTAAATGCCTTGATGCCCGTAATTTTTTCTACATCATTGATAAAATATTTTTCCCGGTAATCTTTTTTTGACTTTTTCTCCGTTCGTTTGTTAGATATTAAATTGTTTGATTTTACAGTTTCTTCCATAATTTATGAAAATTATCGTAACAGGGGGCTCAGGATTGATTGGAACTTGTCTTTTAGAACAGCTACGAACAAAAGGACACGATGTTTCTTTATTAATTCGTTCCAAGTATAACACTACGAAGCAAAAAAATGTTTCTGTGGTTGAAAAAAAACATTTTTGGGAAAATCATCACGAACTATCAAATGCAGATGTGGTGGTGCATCTGGCGGGTGCAAAAATCTCTGATCGTTGGACAAAAAAACATAAACAAGAAATTTTACAAAGCCGCACAAAATCTACAGAAGCCCTTGTTTTGGCATGCAAAGCATTAGAACATCCTCCCAAACACATTATTTCCATGAGTGGTATAGGATATTATTCCGATCCCTGCTGCAGTCCTCAAATAGAAACTTCCCTCAATGGATCAGGGTTTCTGGCCGAAGTGTGTCTTGCCTGGGAAAATGCACTGCATATTGCACATTTACCCTCATCGAAAATCAGTATTGTTCGAACAGGTTTGGTATTGTCCAACCAAAGCAAAATTATCAACGCCAGTGCATCTCAATTTTATCTCAGTGGAATGATTGGAAGCGTCGGAAATAAAAATGCTCTGTGGAGTTGGATTCATATTAATGACCTTTGCGCAATTTTTGGTGGTTTAATTGAAAACACAATTCCGCCAGGAATATACAATGCAGTTGCTCCAACACCTTGCTCTCAAGCACAATTTGGCTTAGCATATGAGCGATTTCCCAAAAAATTAAACACCTCTTTTATCCATTATTGGATTTTAAACGCAATGTCCCTTTTAGTCCAGAAAATTATCCACGCTATCGGAATGAAATGGCGTCCCACTCTACCCGGATGGCTGCTCCGGTGCTTTTGGGGAGAAAAAACCCTTATCGCCTTAACCAACCAAAATATAAGTGCAAAAAAACTATTAGACACCGGATTTTGTTTTCAATACGATACCATTGAAAAATCCTTAGACCATCTTTCAAAAAATCCAAAAACATGAACAACCAACCCATACACTATTTTTGGATGCGGCGAGACTTGCGTCTATTCGACAATCATGGTCTTTTCAAAGCTTTGAACCAATACAATCGTGTGCGCTGTGTATTTATATTTGATACCAATATCCTCCATAAACTTGAGAATCCAAACGATGCCAGGGTGCAATTCATTCACCAAGAAATTGTTCATTTGAAAAAAATCCTTCAGGGAAATCAAGATTCTGAGATGTGGAGCGACATCGAGGTTTGGTATGGAGACCCAATTCTTTTGTGGCGTGAGCGACTCAAAAAAAAAGACGTTGGAGCATTGTATTGTAACCATGACTACGAAGAATATGGTGTCGGTCGAGATGATCAGGTAAAACAGCTGTGCCAATCTGTTGGAGTTTGTTTCGAATCGTTTAAAGACCACTGTGTATTCGAAAAGGATGAAGTTGTGAAATCGGATGGAACACCCTATACCGTTTTCACTCCCTACAGTAGATCATGGCGCGCACACTTGGAACAGAATCCGATACAACACTATCCGTCTGAAGATTATTTACAGAATATGGATAAATTTATAGCTGAATCAATTCCTACATTGGCTTTAATGGGGTTTAATTCCTTCGATTTCATATACCCCGATCGACACGTGGCACAAAAAACACTGCGCGATTATCAGGAAAAAAGAAATTTTCCAGCGATTCGCGGCACAAGCAAATTGGGGATTCATTTTCGATTTGGAACCCTGAGTATTCGTCAAGAACTATCATCGGCGATCCCATTGAGCACAATTTTTGTAAATGAACTAATTTGGCGAGACTTTTACCAGCAAATTTTATGGCATTTTCCCCATGTGAAACACGGTGCTTTCAAACCCAAATATGGCCGTATTGAGTGGAAAAACGACGAAGGTGATTTTGAAAAATGGAAAAATGGTCTTACAGGTTATCCCATCGTTGATGCAGGAATGCGTGAGCTAAACAAAACAGGATTTATGCACAATCGTGTTCGAATGATTGTTGCGAGTTTTCTCTGCAAGCACCTCTTGATTGATTGGCGTTGGGGAGAGGCCTATTTTGCAGAAAAACTTCTGGATTTTGATTTGGCGAGCAACAATGGTGGATGGCAATGGGCCGCCGGCTCTGGCGTGGATGCTGCTCCCTATTTTCGGGTATTTAATCCGACATTACAAACAGAAAAATTTGACAAGCAATGGGATTATATCAAAGAATGGGTTCCTGAAGTGTTTGGTTCTCAATATCCCCAACCCATGGTAGATCATGCCTTTGCCCGCAAGAGATGTTTGACAACATACGCTGCGGCATTAAATTCTATTACTTTTTAAGTTCTCCTCCACTGGCAGCCAAAAGATAACTTTTGATAAAAGGCCATAAATCGCCATCCATCACCGCAGCAACATTGCTCGTTTCTTCGCCGGTTCTTACATCTTTTACCAATTTATATGGATGAAAAACATAATTTCTAATCTGGGAGCCCCATTCGATTTTCATTTTGCTATCCTCTATTTCTGCACGCGCAGCATTGCGTTTGGATAGTTCTAGCTCGTAAAGTCTTGATTTAAGCATTTGCATTGCACGTTCTCTGTTTCCAAGCTGACTTCTATCTACTTGACAAACCACCACGATCCCCGTAGGTATGTGGGTCAATTGAACTTTTGTTTCTACCTTATTCACATTTTGGCCACCTGCTCCCCCCGATCTGCTGGTATGCAACTCCACATCTTGGGGCTTAATTTCAATGTGTATCGTATCATCAACCAAAGGATAAACATAGACACTTACAAAGGAAGTATGGCGACGCGCATTGGAATCAAAAGGGGAAATCCGAACCATTCGGTGTACCCCATTTTCGCCTTTCAAAAAACCAAAAGCAAACTCACCCCGAAACTCAATGGAAACACTTTTGACACCTGCCACCTCACCATCCTGTTTGTCTAGTTCTGTGAGGGTAAATTTATTTTTCTCTCCCCACATGGCATACATTCGGTGCAACATTTCTGCCCAATCGCAACTTTCTGTTCCGCCCGCGCCCGCATTTATCTCCAACACACAACCCAAGTGGTCTTCTTCGTTTTGGAGCATATTTTTAAACTCTAGATCCTCAACCCCTTGAACAAGCTTAAGAAAGTGGCTATGAACTTCTTCGGATGTGGCCTCCCCGATTTCTTGAAATTCAACCAATACTTGAATATCGTCTAAAGACGAAGCAATAGAACCAAATGCATCCGTCCAGGTTTTTTTATCAATAATTTTTTTGAGATGCCCTTCTGCTTTCTTTGGGTCTTCCCAGAAATTAGGATCGAGGGTTTGCTCCTCTTGATCGGCTATTTCGACCAGTTTTCTATCGACGTCAAAGATACCTCCTCAAAGCCTCTACACGGCCTTTTAAATCCTTAAATTGATCATTATTCATACTTGCGAAGCTACGTGTTTTGACCGATAATTTTTAATCGTCAAATGGCTTTCCAAAATATAAAAATCCCATTTTTAAGGTTATTACTTGAAGAAAAATGAAATCTCGCAAAAAATACTAAGAACCAGTTTGCCTGGGCAAGCATTATTCAAAGATTTGTAATTCTCTGGCAACTCTTAGAGGAACTCGATTGGGTGTTGATGGTATTCTGGGCCCTGGGGTTTTCGGATAGCACCAGAATGGTCTGAGACTGAATCAAATCAAACCCCTTCAAGTGCAGAAAAGACCGAACCCTTGGTCTCTACTATTTGTGGTAAGCATCATTTAAAAAAGGAAATTTGGATCGAAACTGCGATAAGGGCTCCATTTCCAATACTATCTTAGATACACCCTCTGTTTCAAAAGGCTCACATACATACAACCCAGAAAAATCAATTGCTTGAGAGTGACCATTGTGAGCAATGCCTTTGCCATCAATGCCCAAACGATTAACCCCCAAGGTGTATGTTTGATTTTCTATTGCTCTTGCAACAAGCAATGCATCCCATGCCCCGACCCGAGAAATAGGCCAATTGGCGACAAATAACAAAATATGGGGTATCTTATCTTGTGAATGATTCAACATGGTATCGCGCATTGATTCTGGAAAGCGCAGATCAAAACAAATAAAAGGGGCAATGCGCCACCCATTGAATTCGAATATGCAGTTTCGATCTCCTGCGGTATAATGCATTGGCTCGTTGCCAAATGAAAAAAGGTATTTCTTGTCATACTGCCCATAAATTTCCCCCTTGTATACAGCAAAAAAACGATTGAAATAGTGACCATCTTCTTGAATGGAAAGGCTCCCACATATCATTCGATCATGACTAAGTGTTCGCATCCACTGCAAGGATTCACCCTGCATTGACTCAGCATATAAAGCGGGGTTCATGGTAAATCCAGTGGAAAACATTTCGGGCAAAACGACAAGACTATTGGGAAGTGTTTGAGAAATAGCCACTTCCAATCGGGCAAGGTTTGCCTTTGGGTTTTCCCATTCAATATGGGTTTGAACCAAGTATACCGTTAAAGCCTGCATAATATTTCTGCACTTTTAAGCAATGTATCGGCGTGTTTGGCAAAACAAAACCGCAGCAAATTTTGACTGGGTGGAGATGATTGATAAAAGGCACTCACGGGTATTCCAGCCACTTTGTGCTTTAGGGTAATTTCTTTGGCAAAATCCATATCGTTTAACGCTGAAATCCTACTGTATTCAACAATTTGAAAATATGCTCCCTGGCAGGGTAACAGGGTGAATCTGGAATTGCGCATGGCATTGGCAAATATATCTCGTTTTTCTTGCAAAAGCGTTCTTACCGACGATTCATAATCAGGGTATTCACACATAAACTCAGCGGCAGCCCATTGCAAAGGGGTATTGGCAGAAAACGCGATAAATTGATACAATTTGCGAATTTCTGTGGTAATGGTTTCTGGGGCACAGATATAACCCAATTTCCACCCGGTTGCATGAAATGTTTTACCAAACGAAGAAATAGCGATGCAGCGATCGGAAAGACCGGGAATTTCGAGAACAGAGATATGCTTGCAGGGCTCAAAAACCATGTGTTCATATACTTCATCACTCAATACCACCGCATCTGAATTCGAAAGTAAATTCGCCAATTGGTTCCAATCCTCTAGAGTGAAAATGCGGCCCGTGGGATTATGCGGCGTATTGATAAGAATCAGTTTGGTATTGGAATTGATTTGTTCTTCGATACGGTCCCAAGGCATTGAAAAATCTGTGGGATTTAATGCAATGCGAATTGGCCTTCCACCCGCCAAAATAACTGAAGGAGCATAACTGTCGTAGGAAGGATCAAAAAGTATCACCTCATCTCCGGGATGAATCAGTGCTTGAATACAAACAAATAATCCGGCTGTTGCTCCAGGAACGATGGTTATTTCAGTATTCGGATTGGCTTGAAACCCCCTCCATTGGCTCATTCTCAATGACAATACTTCTCTTAAGGAAAGAATACCAGGCATCGGAGCATATTGGTTTTTACCCCCCTCTAAGGCTTCCTTCACTTTCTCAAGCAAAGCCATTGGAGGATTAAATTCAGGAAATCCTTGTGATAAGTTAATTGCATTGTTTTCTTGGGCCAGAGAAGACATCACTGTGAATATGGATGCCGGTTGTTTTGGCAGTTTGGTTCTCAACACAGAACAAATTTACTACCTGGCACGATTGAATGATAAAAAACAATTAGTTTTGCAGCCCT
>SYIL01000023.1 GCA_005798825.1 Bacteroidota bacterium | reverse complement strand
ACCCTTGCCCCTTTCGATGAAAGTTCTGTGGTAGACATGGTTAAGACGCATGGAAAAGTATTGATATTGACAGAAGAAACCCTTCTTAATAGCTTTGCCGAGTCACTGGCAGGTCGGATTTCTCAACAGTGTTTTGAGTATATGGATGCCCCTATCTATACAATGGGAAGTCTTGATTTGCCTGCTGTTCCGCTTAACATCACTTTGGAAGCTGAGATGTTGCCCAATGCAGACAAGGTACTGAATAAACTTAGGATGATCTTAAAGGATTAATTATTGTAATTCTTCAATAGAATAATTGATTGAGTTGAATTTGAATGAGTCTCCCTTTTTTTTGCCCATTAAGGCGGTTCCAAGAGGCGATTGTATTGAAATAACATGCAAAGGATGACCATTGAATATTAGTGTTCCCATCGCTGCAGCAAGATAAATCATGAGACTGTTGGCACCAGATTTGAGTTGAATAAGCGAACCTTCTCCAACCGCTATAGATTCGCTATCACCCATCGAAAGAATACGTATTTTAGTTGTGTGGGAGTTGGCCAATTGAATCGTTAAGCGTTCTATTTCTCGCTGATATTGGGTGCGGGTAGTCTCAAATTTATCACCCACAGAACTTTTTGTTTCTTCAAACATGCCCAGTTGAATTTCTTTGATAGATGCGCTAAATTCAATTATCATGTCCTCAAGGGAGACCAAGCAGAAAGCTTTTATATCTTTTTTAGAGGGTAACATTGGGGCTAATCTTAACTCAATAATAATTAAACATAAATGGATTGCAATTGTTTTCGTGTCATAAAACCTTCATAACTTTGCAATTCAATGAAAAAAGTAAAGGATTCGGAGCATAAGAACAGTAGAATTTTTCTCAATACAATCGAAGAAGCGATTACAGAAATTCAAGCGGGTAGAGTTGTGATTGTTGTAGATGATAGCCATCGAGAAAATGAAGGCGATTTTCTAACTGCAGCAAGAAATATGACTCCTGAACTCGTAAATTTCATGGCCACAAAAGGAAGGGGTCTCATTTGTGTTCCATTGCCCGAAGAACGCTGTCAAACACTTGGAATAGAAATGATGGTAAATAAGAATACAGCAACCCACGAAACGGCGTTTACGGTATCTGTAGATTTGCTCGGCTATGGTTGCACAACAGGTATCAGTGCTTCTGACCGATCCAAAACCATTCTAGCCTTAATTAATCCCAATACCCAACCCATTGAATTGGGTAAACCAGGACATATTTTTCCCTTGGTTGCTAAAAGTGGAGGGGTATTGCGTCGGGCTGGCCATACCGAAGCTGCGATAGACTTGTCGGTATTGGCAGGTTTCGAACCCGCAGGTTGTATTGTGGAAATTTTGAAAGAGGATGGTGAAATGGCTCGTCTCAATGATTTATTGCAAATCGCCAAAGAGTTATCGCTCAAAATCATATCGATTGAGGATTTAATTGCATATCGTCTCAAAAACGAGTCCCTTATTCAAAGAGAAATTGTTGTTCAATTGCCCACAAAATGGGGTGATTTTGATTTGGTGGCCTATCGCCAAAAAGATACTGGGCAAGAGCATTTGGCTCTCATTAAAGGAACTTGGAAACCAGGTGAAGCAGTTCTTGTGCGCGTTCACAGCAGTTGTCTTACTGGCGATATTTTTGGAAGTTGCAGGTGTGATTGCGGGGAACAATTGCAAAAAGCCATGGAATTGATAGAATCTGAAGGAAAAGGCTTGGTTGTCTATATGAACCAGGAAGGTCGAGGCATTGGGTTACTGAACAAATTGAGGTCTTATAAATTGCAAGAGGAAGGTTTGGATACTGTGGAGGCCAATGAAAAATTGGGCTTTGATATGGATGAACGTGATTATGGTGTGGGAGCCCAAATTATTCGTGATTTAGGAGTTGAACGAATACGTTTAATGAGCAATAATCCCAAGAAAAGAACAGGATTGATGGGTTATGGATTAGAAATTGTAGAAAATATTCCCCTTTTGGTGACCTCAAACCCACACAATTCAAAATATCTCAATACCAAGAAAATGAAAATGGGTCATTCCCTTTAATTGTGGTTTTTTACAAATCACTATTTTTTAAATGTGCGAATTAAATGCCACTTTAAAACTAATTTTGAAGTGAGGAGTTCATAACCATCCAACACCATATTGATGAATCAACAGCACATTATCATTGATCCAGAGAATACCCCTTTAAGGCAATTGCATCAGTATTTATTGGGTAGTGTGGGTCCGCGTCCCATTTGTTTTGCCAGTACCGTAGATGTAGATGGCAGACCCAACTTGGCACCGTTCAGTTTTTTTAATGTGGTTAGTGTTAATCCACCAGTTGTAGTATTTTCCCCCAACAACAGTGGCCGGGACGGTATCCCCAAACAAACATTTTTAAATGCAAAAGCTGTGCGAGAAGTGGTCGTGAATGTTGTAACGCAAGATATGGTTGAGCAAATGAATGTTACCGCAGCTCCCTGGGAACATGGCGTGAGCGAGTTTGAAAAAGCAGGTTTTACGGGTATTTCTTCGGATTTAGTTAGGCCCTTGCGCGTGGCCGAATCACCTGTTCAAATGGAATGTAAAGTTATTGATATCAAGGAATTTGGCGATATTGGTGGATCTGGGAAATTGATTATGGCGCAGGTATTGCGCATCCATATTCAGAAAGAAGTACTGGGCGAAGACGGCATCATTGATCCTTTTAAAATGTTATTGGTGGGCCGTATGGTGGGTTCATGGTATTGCAAAACGGGTGCTGAAAACATGTTTCAATTAGACCAACCGATGACAAAAACCCTCGGGTATGACGCTTTGCCAAACCATGTTATTCAAAGCAAGGTATTAAGTGCAAATGATTTGGGGAAATTGGCAGGGCTTTTAGAAAGGCCAAGCAAGGAAGAAATGGATGAAGCAAAAACCATTTTGGTTGAAGGCACAAAGCATTCAGTGGCAAAAAGTTTAATTGCCAACGGGGAAATCCGCAAAGCGGCCGCATTGCTTTTTTTATAATTTTTAAGGGTATTTGATGCCCAAAAAAAGGTTTTCAAAGGAAAGGATTTACCCCATGAAAGTGTTAAACCGCAGTTGTTGAAATTGTAATCGATCCGAACGTATCGCGGCCCATGGTGTTTCTTATTTTTTTTCAGTTTGAAATTGAATGGTTAAACTCCACGATTTAACTTTTCACTGCCCTTATCCTTCGGTTGTCAGGGACATGCTTTTATGGGCAGTGGCCCTGTTTGTGATTTGATTGTAGGCGCCATTCCAAAGTGCAATACGTTTTTTCAGAGATTCAATGGTTGCTTGTTCTGCTTCTTGCCAGAATTGCTCGTTTTCACCACAAAGGTTTGATGTCATTTGTAAGGCAAGATGGCTGTGGTGGTCACCGTCAACTTCTATATGTCTTTCGAGGTAATACTTGAAAATGGAGATGCTACCGGGGAAATTTTTATGAATGTCGTTGACAATTGAAATAAACATACCCGGGATAAGATCTTCACGTCCAAATGTGAATATTGCTGATTGCAAATAATATTTGTTACTGCCAATAATGTCGAAGGTAAAGTCCACAAAATCTGATGCTTCTTTTGGAGTCCCAGAGGAAACAAATGCTGATTTGAAGTCGCCTGTATTTTTTAGTGTAGTTATAAAATTTTTAATATGAGATGTGTCAGCACCACATTGTTTCATTGCATCTAAGTATAATTCAAAGTGACTTTTTCTTATACCACTTAAATCAATATCGGATTCTTCGCCAACAACTATTTCGTTGATCAAGTATCGAGTGTCTGCGGAGCCTTTTGGAAACCATGGAACGACAGTACATGTCAAGTTATTTTGAAGTGTTTTTAGCAAAGACATAAAGTCCCAAACGGCATAAACATGATAGTGCATAAACAACCTTAAATCGTCTATGTCTTTGATGGCAGAATAAACCTTATGATTGATTATTTCTTCTCTTAAAGGAGCTATGGAGTTTCTAATTTTTTCGATATGTTGATTCATTGGTTGTTGATGTTTGATACTGGGTACTATTTATAAGTATAACAGTTTAAAATCCTCAATGTTTTCATATTTTATCCCTGTTTTAGGGAAGGTTAATCCCATAGTAACAGACAAGTCGATTTTGGTGACATTGTGCGGGTGTGCAATTCTTTTTTTGATACTTTTCGTTTATCAGTATACCCAAAGTATTATTGTAATCTGCGGCTTAAAATTCCATCTACCATTCCAAAAAGATCTCTTGGCGATTGTTTGCGCCATGCAATATCATCTAATTCACCCCCAAAGTTTATGTAGTAATCGATACGTTCTCGGCGAAATTCATCGATTACATGCTGTCTGAAATTGAGCAAAGTAATCCATCCGTCTTCTACATCCTGAAACCATTCTTCGTAGTAACTGTCGTCGGAAGCATGAAAATTCATAACATTTTCGCCCACAAGAATATACTTGTTAATTCCTTCTTTTCCTAATATTTCCAGTACTTCACGTTTGAGCATCATGATATCATTATAGAGTGCATCGTTCCATTCACCGATCATTTCGATGATGGCGAATCGTGATTGATAATCAGCAAATAAAATTTTGATATACAGGGTATTGGAGCCAAAATTATCCCATTGGGGATGTATAAAATAGTTGTAAACAGTTTTGTCAAAAAAGAATTCATTATAGGATCGTTCATAAAATGGGGAACGCTCATCTTGTGAAGCAGAATATAGATTTAGCCATGCGAAATGCGGTTCAAGATTGTGCACAGTTGCAAAGATAATACACAAAATATTGGTTCGTTGGCAGCTTGGAAGGGTGAATGAAAACGCAATGCATACGCCCAAATCCGTAAATTTTTCCCGTATCTTCGCAAAACAGCAGACCTTATTTTTGTTTGCGAATATTTGCCCATGCAGCGCGTATTTCTTAAAAATTTGGTTTGGCTTCAGCTTCTGAATTGGTTGGTAAAGCCACTGTGGATTTTGGGGATAGAACGTGAAATGCAAATGCGTTTGGGAGATGTTTGGTATGGACAATATGGTGTATTGTTTAATTTGGGTGTATTGTTTGCAGTATTATTAGATGCAGGACTCAACACATACATATCGAAAGAAATTGCTTCTTCTGGACGTTTGATTCATTTAAAGAGAATTCTACGATTGCGTTTGTATTTGGGAACATTGTACGTTCTGCTAGTAGGTATTGTAGGCTGGTATTTTTCTCTCACCCTTGAGTTATTGGCTTGGGTAGTTCTAAACCAAGTATTGGCATCAATCGTCATGCTTTTACGGGCAATTCTCCAAGGTAGGCAGCGTTTTATTTCCGATAGTTGGCTTAGTGTTTCAGATCGCTTGGTGGCACTCATAACCTGTTCACTTTTCTTGGTATTTCTGCCAGAGCTTTTTGTGGAGATTGGTGGAATTCGGTTGTTTTTGCTGGCCCAGTTTGCAGGTTATGCAGGTGCAGTTCTGCTTGGGTGCATTTTAGTGTTTTGGAAACAAAACCCCCTGAGTGTTGTCAAACTCCAAACCTTTGTATCCAATAACTTAAACCCCAGTATTGACAATTCAAACCCCAGTATTGACAATTCTGGGCTATCGACAAAGAATTTTTCTACATTAACCAATCAATTCCAAACAGAATCCTACAAGCAATGGCTTCAAAAAATTGCTTGGTTTGCTCTGATGGCTTTTTCTATGAGCGTATTTACGCGCATAGACATTCAAATGATTCGAAGTTTTTCACCTGAAAATAATTTTTTTCCTGGAGCTGACAATGGTTTTTATCAGGTGGGTTTGTACGCAAAGGGATACCGCTTACTCGATGCAGCTTTGATTTTTAGCACCTTGCTAAGTACCCAATTACTGCCACAATTTACGAGTCGAATTACCTTTAAAGAAGACAATACTAGGCTGATATGGACGGGTTTCCGCTTGGTGATATGGGTGGCATTTGCGGCAGCATTGGCTGCTTGGTTTTTTGACGTTTCTTTAATGCAGTTAATGTATCACAAAGCGTCCCGTATTGAAGATGAAATTCGAACCACATCACAGATATTTAAGGTGTTGATGATCGCTTTTATACCCATGGCCACAGTTCATGTATTTGGAACGTATTTGACGGCTGCAGGGTATGTTCGCTGGTTGGCTATATTGTCGTTGGGTTGTGTGGTTCTGAATGTAGTAGTGAATGCCATTGCAATTCCTAGGTTTGGAGCCTTGGCTGCCGCTGTGGGTTGCGTTTTAACACAGTTTGTTTTTGCATTGGCTAGTATCGTAAAAACGCAAAGAACTGCAGGATTTGTATGGAATAAATTGCATTGTAAAACCTTAGCGTATCTGGTTTTTATTGGTCTATTTTCCTTTATTTTGGTTGAAAATTGGCTCGGATTAAAATCAATCAATGGTTTGGTAATCTCCACAGCCTTGTACTTTGTTTTGGCTGGGTATTTACTTTTTCGTCGAGAAATAATAGATTGGTATCAGAAAACAAGGCAAATCAGATCTTAATTGTACAGTGGGAATTGAGACATTAGTGCGCGAACCTCTTTTTTAATCCCAGACAAACGTAAATCGTTGTTGTGGCTCATCAAGGCCTTGTCAATTAAGTCAGCGATGGTATCCATTTGGTTTTCTTTTAATCCACGGGTTGTTATTGCAGCTGTCCCCAAACGCATTCCCGATGTAACAAAAGGACTCCTAGTTTCGAAAGGAACGGTATTTTTATTAATGGTAATGTCACACTTTACCAGGGTGTTTTCGGCCAATTTCCCCGTAAATTCATTGCCTTTGCTCCTCAAATCAATGAGCATTAAATGATTGTTTGTACCTCCTGAAATAATCGAATATCCACGATTAATCATTGATCTTGAAAGTGCTTGGGCGTTTGCAATCACTTGTTTTCCATAGCGTTCGAACTCTTGTGTTAATGCTTCGCCAAAAGCAATGGCTTTAGCAGCAATAATGTGTTCTAAAGGCCCCCCTTGGGTTCCTGGGAATACCGCACCGTCCAATACTGCACTCATCATTTTAATCTCCCCTTTGGCATTTTTTTCTCCCCATGGATTGGCAAAATCTTTTCCCATCATAATAATACCACCCCGCGGACCCCGCAATGTTTTGTGTGTAGTGCTTGTTACAATATGACAATGGGGTATGGGATTGTTTAAGAGACCTTTGGCTATTAGTCCTGAAGGGTGAGAAATATCTGCCAACAAAAGAGCACCCACCGAATCTGCAATTGCCCTTAGCCTGGCATAATCCCAGTCGCGAGAATAACTACTGGCGCCGCAAATTAACAATTTGGGTTTTTCGCGGCGGGCAATTTCTTCTACCCTATTCCAGTTTATCAATCCGCTATCTTCTTCTACCCCATAAAAACTGGGGGTATACAATTTACCTGAAAAGTTAACCAGACTTCCGTGTGTTAAATGGCCTCCATGACTTAAATCAAAGCCCAAAATTTTATCACCGGGCTTTAAAACACCCAACATTACAGCTGCATTGGCTTGGGCTCCCGAATGGGGTTGAACATTGGCCCAATCACACGTAAACAATTCCTTCAAGCGGTCGATTGCCAATTGTTCAATTTGATCAACCACACCGCAGCCTCCGTAATACCGTTTGTTGGGCAACCCTTCGGCATATTTATTGGTGAGAACAGAACCCGCTGCTTCCATTACCTGTTTACTGACAAAATTTTCACTGGCAATGAGTTCGATTCCTTCAGTTTGTCGTTGCAATTCTTGTTGGATTAAATCGAAAATTAGGGTATCTCTTTGCATGGTTACAAAAATACACTTATCTATTAAAAGACTTACATTTTCATGTGATTGGAAATCAGTAGGTTTTTTCTATACGGTTTTTCGTTTCTCATTTTCAATGCATTCTAAAGCCACCAAATTTAACCCATTCTACAGGCCTGTAGTCATTGATATAATCCAGAATTAGGTTTGGCCAGCAATTGCATGGTGGTGGCCTAATTCAGTGATAAAGGAATTGGACCAGATGAGTACGCTGTAAATAACAAATTCCGAATCCACGACAAAATTTTTACAAGATACTATCTATGTTTTAATCCAAATTGCTGAAATTCGCCCAACAAACCCATGAATATAAATCAGAATTTTCTCAAGCAAGCAGTTTTTTTTATAGTTTTCGTCCTGGGTTTTTGGTGTTTGACCATTTTATTTCTTGCCCCTCCGGAGCAAGGGATGGTGTTAAAGCAAGGTGATATGCAACAGGTACGTTTGATGCGTTACGCTGCTGAAGGGGTTAAAGAAACGACTGGCCAATTACCCAATTGGAACGACCGACTATTTTCAGGAATGCCTTCTGGTTTAATTACGGGGGTTGAGCAATCGAGCCTATTGCTTAAATTCAAGGTAATCGAATTATTCGGAGGGGTTAAAACACCCTATAATTTTTTATTTGTTGCCATGCTTAGCATGTTTATATTGTTGCTATCGCTCAAAGTGGATCAATTATTCGCCGCCGCCGCCGCCATTGGATACGCCTTTATGACTTTCAGTATATCGAGTTACGAAGCGGGGCACATAACCAAGGTATTGGCTATGGGAGCTATGCCAGGTGTACTTGCCGGATTGGTGCTGTTGAGTAGAAAAAAATATCTTTTGGGTGCGGCAATTACGGCTCTTTTCTTTGGAATGGTCGTTAACTATTTTCACTACCAAATAGCCTACTATGCAGGTATAATGGTTGGCTTGTATTTTATGGTTGAATGGGTTTCGGCAATTAAAAACAAATCGTTTAGACATGCGGGAATAACGACAGGAATTGCAGTATTTGCGATGGGATTGTCAGTTTTGACTTGTATTGGAAAATTGTCCGATACAAATGAATATGCAAAATCAACGATGCGGGGTGGATCGGCAGTAGAATCAGACAATAGCCAGAAAGGCAGTCAGGTTGCGAAACAAGGATTGGATATTGGGTATGCATTTTCTTGGAGTTATGGGGTTGATGAAACGTTTACCCTCTTGGTTCCTGGATTTAAAGGAGGTAGTACGGCCGAATATGTAAAAGATGAGGATTTTGGTGATAGACCTTTACCCTTGTATTTTGGAGACTTACAGTTTACCAGCGGACCAGTTTATATGGGAGCAACCCTGATTTTTTTATTCATATTGGGCATGGTAGTAGCCTTGGTTTGGGTGAGAGAAAAGCCTTCCGATACATTTGCTAAACTCAATTATTGGTGGGCCATTTTCGGTTTTGTTACGCTGTTGGTTTCAATATTGTTGGGTCTTGGTCGCAACTTTTTTATCAATGAATTTTTATTTAATAACCTTCCCTATTACAACAAATTCAGAACACCGATGATGGCATTGGTTATTGCACAGGTAGTAATTCCGATGATCGGCTTAATGGGAATTCACCGATTTATTGTATTGGTGTATGGTGATGAAATTTCTGATAAGGGAAAGAAAAATATTGTTGTATACACTGCTATTATTGTGGCGTCATTTATTGGATTGGCTATTGTATGCTCGGTTTTTTCTGATTTTTCTGCTTTAGAAACAGATAAAAAAATTGTTGAGCAAGGTGGCCGGGAAACACTCAATAAAATCAAAGATCTACGCAGTTCCTTAGTCTGGAATGATATCTATCGCAGTATAATGTTTATGGGTGGTTTGCTTGGTTTGGTATATCTTGTTTTGAAAAAACAAGCAACAGCAAATGCTTTTGGTGCATCAATATTAGTGGGGGTGCTCGTAATTGGCCTCGTTTCTTTTGATATGATGGGAGTAGCAAATCGATATTTGAATGACGATGTATTGGTGAATGACGATGTATTGGTTGAGTCAGATGGGTACAAGAATTGGGAATACAAAGATACAGAGGAAGCCATATTGCCAAGTTCTGTAGACAACCAAATTATAGCCAATAATACAGATGGAAAACGCGTTATTGATTATCGCAGAGGTATTAATGGCACATTCAACGACAATACCGCAGGAGCATTTCACCGCAATATCGGCGGTTACCATCCAGCAAAAATGAGTCGGTACCAAGATGTTATTTCATATTGTATTGCCAGTAGTGGTTCAACCGCAACGGGCAATGGCGATTTAATGAACAATCATGCGCTTGACATGTTAAATTGTGGTTATATTATAGGTATTTCACAAGATGGGAAATCAGAAATAGTTGCACCACGTTATTCTGCCATGGGTGCAGCATGGTTTGTGGACTCTGTCTGCGAATCCCCTTCAGCAAAGCAGGCACTCCTTGACATTAACACAAAGAATTTAGACAGAAATGTCATTGTTGAGACCGACATGAAGAAGGAAATTTCATCGAAATTGTTTACCACAGACAGTTCTTCAAAGATTGTTAGAAATTTTTATTCCAACGACAGCATCTGTTACCAAAGTAAGAATTTGGGTAAAGGATTGGCCGTATTCAGTGAAATATACTACAACGAAAAAAATGGTTCTTGGCGGGTATACATCGATGGGAAGGAAGCCAAATCTTTGCGGGTCAATTACATCTTGCGGGGTGTCGAAATTCCTGCAGGGAATCATGTTATAAGCTGGGTTTACAAACCTGCCGATCGCAGTGTATACCTCAATATTGAGTGGGCTTCTTCTGGTATAATTTTGCTGTTGATGGCGGGTAGTTTGGTGGTGAGTGCTTTCAAAAAAGAAGATGATTTGGATGGAACTGACAAAAAGTCGAAAAATATTGGCAATTCCTCGGGAATCAGTTGAATGTAGATAATAATAAAATCCCATCTAGTTTGATGCCCAGCCCCTATCTTTTGTCAAAGCCGATTTCAATTGTCAGCATTCATTTTAATCACTGCGAAGGATTAAAGAAAACCGCAGAATCAATTTTGGCCCAAACAAAGCGGAGTTTGGTGGAATGGGTTGTTATCGATGGAGGCAGTTCAGATGGAAGTATTGATTTTTTGCAGGGATTGGGCAAATCAATAGACCATCTGGTGATTGAGCCAGACAAAGGTATTTATGATGCCATGAATAAAGGTTTGAACCTTTGTAGTGGAGAATACGTTTGGTTTATGAATGCTGGAGATAGTATTCATGGCCACGATGTTGTTGAAAAAATACTGGATGAAATCAATAAATATGTCAAGCAGGGTAAAGCGCACCCGGATGTTATTTTTGGAGATACACAATTTGTAAATCAAAATGGTGTTTGTATTGGCCTAATTTCCCAATGCAAACCACAGCCATTCCCCCAAAAATTGGATGGCAACAGTTTTCGTTTTGGAATGAATATCTGCCACCAAAGTTTTTTGGCAAAACGCATACTCTGTGACACGTTTGATTTACAATACAAACAGGCATCTGATATAGATTGGATCATACGAATTTTAAAAAGAATGCAAGGAGAATCGTGTAGGGTAAATTTTGTAATTAGTGATTTTGAGCTTGGAGGGAGCAGTACACAACATACCCGGAAAGCATGGAAAGAAAGGTATTTGGTTCTTCAAAGACAGTATGGTATCCTACCCAATTTTTTGGCTCACGGATGGATACTGATGCGGAGATTCTTATTCAATGTTCATTTACTAGGAAAGAGGCAGTTAAATTTATAGAAAACCTTTATGGCCAATACAGCACGTGTAGATAAATCATTATTTGAGTCGAATCATTATCTTGGAAGGCCCGCAGATTCTTCTGATTTATTGGTTCAAAGACGACTAAACGTATTGCGAAATCACAAGGGGTTTTTAGATAAGAATGCCAATATTGTAGAGATTGGTTGTGGTAATGGAAACACAATTATTCCTTTGGCTGGTGAATTTTGTGGAGCATTAGGGCTCGAGTACGCCAATATTCATGCTGCTGATTTTTCCAAATTAAAACAGGACCAAAATGCAGACAATGCGCATTTTTTGGTTTGGGATATCATGAAAAAACCCTACGAGCCATTGGCCGATCGATTGATTAGTTTTGAAGTAATTGAGCACCTTCCCTCCGAAGATGGCGTGGCAAATTATGTTAAATCACTAAAAATTGGAGGAATAGCGGCAATATCTGTTCCGAATAAATGGTGGATTTTTGAAACCCATGGTGCCAAATTACCTTATTTGCCGTGGAATCGTGTCCCATTTTTTAGTTGGTTGCCAAGGCCATTGCATGAGCGTTGGGCTAACGCAAGAATTTATACCAAAAGACGTATTTGTCAACTCCTTGAAAAGCATGATTTTGAAATAATAGAAACACATTTAATTACGGCGCCAATGGATGTAATTCGTTGGAAACCCTTTCAAAAATTTTTGCGGCGATGGATTTTTTTTGGGGATACAACCTCAATAACATTCAAAGCCGTCAGTATTTTGGTAATTTGCAGACGAAAAAAATAAACACAATACCATGAAATTAGAATATATAAATAAAGGAATGAAAAATGCAGTATTAATGTTTGTATGCCTTGGAATGGGCAATGGTGTCTGGGCTCAGAAACTCCCGGCAAAAAATTGGTACCATGAATCGCCAAAAAAGAAAAATATGGGAATTGCGCTTGACAAAGCCTATCAAAATTCTGCTGCAGCGAGGCCTTCAACTAAAATTGTAGTAGCTGTTATCGACGGGGGTGTAGATATCGCTCATCCTGATTTAAGAGAGGTAATTTGGCACAATCCCGGTGAAATCCCGTTCAACAATATAGATGATGACAAAAATGGTTATGTAGATGATACGGTGGGTTGGAATTTTATTGGCGGTGCAAATGGGGGGATGGTTCAATACGATCAGCTCGAAAAAGTGCGGATTTATATGAAACTTGCCGAAAAGTATAAAGACGTGGATGCCGAAGATGAAAACAAAAACAATACGGCAGAATATACGCTTTACATTACGCTCAAATCTGAAATTGAGTCGAAAATCGAGTCCAATAAAACACAATTTGAAGGCATAGAGGAATTACAAAAGACTTTAAAAGACTATGCTGTAAAAACGGGGAAAGAAGAGCCCAAAGGCAATGAAATCAAAGCGATTGTTGTAGACAAAGAAGATGAAAAGAAGAAGAATTATATCTCTATGCTCGTCGGATTGTATGGGTATAAAACATTTTTGACAATGTTGGATCAAGACCATCACCAAATGGAGTCTTCGGTAAAATACCAATATAATTTGTCGTATAATCCGCGCTTGATTGTGGGAGATGATTATAATAATTCCCACGAATTCGGGTATGGAAATAACAATGTTTCCGGACCCGACGCTTCTCATGGAACGCATGTTTCGGGTATTATTGGGGCTGTTCGTGGAAATGGAATTGGACTGGATGGTATTGCTGATCATGTGCGAATTATGCCGATTCGAGTTGTTCCCGATGGAGACGAGCGAGACAAAGATGTTGCCAATGGCATACGCTATGCTGTAGACAATGGTGCAAAAGTTATTAATATGAGTTTTGGAAAAGGGTTTTCATGGGATAAAGATGTGGTTAATGAAGCTGTGTTGTATGCCAAAGATCATGGAGTTCTGTTGGTTCACGCAGCCGGTAATAATGCCGAAAATAATGATCTAATTGCAAATTACCCCAATGATTCATTGGGAAGAAATGAAGTTGCCTCAAACTGGATTGAGGTAGGTGCTTCACAACCACAAAGGAAGAAATTGGCTACAAATTTTAGCAATTACGGTTTGGTGAATGTCGATTTATTTGCACCAGGACAGTCCATTTACAGCAGTATTCCCAACAATGAATATGCCTATTTTGACGGCACAAGTATGGCTTCGCCCGTTTGTGCTGGAACAGCTGCTTTGGTTTGGAGTCGTTTTCCAACGTTTACTGCCGAACAAGTAAAACAAGTGCTGGAAGGCAGTGTATTGTCTGTCACCAATAAAGTGCGTTTGCCAGGTTCTCAGTTAAGCAATGTGCCTTTTAAAGCTTTGAGTAAAACGGGGGGCTTGCTCAATGCCAACAATGCAATGAATCTTGCGAAGAAAATGAAAAACTAAAAAGCTGATAGCGCTCTGTAAAATTTTGCCATCGGGAAACCCATCACATTGTAAAAACAACCATCAATATTTTTCACACCAACATAGCCCATCCAATCCTGAACACCGTATGATCCTGCTTTGTCATATGGGCAAAATGTGTCTATATAATGGTAAATCTGGTCTGCGGTTAGGGGATAAAAAGTAACGGCGGTACAGTCGTGAAATACATATTTTTTGTCATCATTTCTCAGGCAAACACCAGTGTAAACTTTGTGGGTAATACCACTTAATTCATTGAGCATCGAAAATGCCTCATTCCGATCATTGGGTTTATTGAGTATTTTCCCATTTACATAAACAATTGTATCGGCAGTCACCAGAATTGATGATTTAATGGGTAGCAAGTAGTAGTCTGATTTTTGTATTGCGAGTAATTCACAAATTTCTGAAGGTAGCAAATGGGATGAGAAATCTTCCGGGGAATCTATTTTTACAAGGTCAAAATTAAGGCCTGCATCTCGGAAAATTTGATGTCTACGAGGCGAACTGGAACCCAAGAGCAAATGGGGAGTTTTGTTCATGATAAGGTGCAATGCAAGACGGACAAAATTACATTGTAGGTGCAAAAATACCCTTTGGAATAATGCTGAACACTATCTCAGGTGTGGTATTTTGAAATTATTCGTATTTCGGATAAAAGAAATCCTGGAGTTTGGGGGGTTTGTTTGGCTTGGGAATCTTAAATTTCTTTTGCCCAATCAATAGCAGTAGCGATGCAGATAAAGGATTGTTTGATGACCCCCAATTCGTGAATCAATGCAGTAAAAAACAGACTGTGAAAAAGCCACTATTTCTTGTGGATATGTGGCCACATGGGAAATTGGTTTTTATATAAAAAAAAGGAGTTCCTCTCATTATGAGAGAAACTCCTTTGGATTAAAATATTAAAAATCTTAGTCTTCGCTTCTACTTAATGCATAAATTACAAGACCAAAACCAATTTTATTTACAGCATCGCCGATGTTGTAAATGATGTCCATATCCAAATTTAGATTACCCATGAAAGCATACCACTGATCACTAGCAGTTCCAACCATATATCCGATTGGATAAATAGCCCATCCGATAACTACGAATTTCAGTAATGAATTCACAGCTTTTTGTACTGAAGGGGAACTGGCTTTTGATAGTTTTGCAACATCACCCATCCAAACTTCATATACAATATAGAAATAAGCTAAACCTGAAAACAATCCCCACATTGCTGCATGGGGTTTATCAGCTGCCTCTCCCCAATAACCGGCTACTAACATAATTATAGAAGCTAAAATTAATTTCCATAGCAAGTTTATCTTGGCTCCTGCCTTTTTGGTAATCAAATAAAACTCAACGCACATTAATGGAACAGTAAGAATCCAATCCACATACCTAAAGAAAATTGGAGATTCACTAGTACTAAGATTATAATCTCTCATGTAGTAATAATGCACTGCTGCAATAAAAGTGATCAAACCAGAGACAAGAATAGAAGTTCTCCATTCTGGTTTTGTGTTGTTTAATTCAAAAAAGAAGAAAACTGATGCGGCCATCATGGCCATGGTCCCGATAAAAAACGTAAAGGCTACGTAATT
>SYIL01000004.1 GCA_005798825.1 Bacteroidota bacterium | reverse complement strand
GCAGAGGATGCTATAGATTCTGAAGGTGAAAAAAATAGCTGGGTTTCTATGTATTTGGAGCATTCTCCCTTGGCGGGTGTTTTTGCTATGTTGAGTAAGATAGAAAATGATTCACGTTCAATGGAAGCGGAAGTATTGGAAGCATTGGCGAAATCTGTTAATGCTGCCGATTACAAATTTGACAAACTGATTCCCGTTGTTTCAGCTCCTACCAGTGCGGTATTAACAAATCAAATGTATGAAGCCAATATTCTGTTGGCTGCTTATAACTCCAAAGCCCAAATGATTGTGTCTGTTAACGGTCGTCCTATCGAAGTTTTAGATGGGATTGGAAAATATAAGGTAACCTCTAATTCACCCGGGACTAATAAATACAAGGTGGGAATTCAAGTACCCAAGCCAAATGGTGATGGTAGTGATAATTACGAAACTGAAGCTGAGTACAGCGTGTTTGCTCCCCAAGCAGCTATTTCTGCAGATGAGTTGAATGTTATATATGTTGGATTACCCAATCCCATTTCAGTGTCTGTTGGCGGTGTCGATCCCAAAAATGTCAATGTTTCTGTAACGGGTGGGGGTGTTTCTTTGAGAATATCGAAGCCAGGTTCTTACAATGCAATTACTCCGGTTCGGAATGGAAACGAGTGCTTTATAAACGTAACTGCAAAATTGCCAGACGGTAGAACCGTATCCATGGGATCAAAGAAATTTAAAATTCGCAACGTGCCACGTCCTGTATTTAAAGCCGGTAGTGTTGGTTTTAGTGGACCCATTTCATTGTCTGCGTTGAAAGTCCAAGCCAACGGCGTGGCGGCGTTAGACAATTTTGTTTATGATGGTGTAAAATATGACGTGTTGTCTTATCGTTTTACTTGTATTGGACGCCGAACCAACGGCCCTAAGATTTTAACAGTAAATGGCGCATCATTGGCACCCATCCAAAATTACTTAAAAATGTTAGGTCCTGGTGATTTGATTCAGTTTGACCAAATTAAAGTAATTGGGCCAGATAAAGTTAGTAAATTTCTCGATAACGTGGGCGGCTCAGTTCAATAATAGATACAATTATGAAAGGCATTTTATTTACTCTAGCATTATTTACATCAGCCGGATTACAAGCCCAAGAATGGGGTGGTGGAGGTTGGGGTTCTTCACCTGAACCTGCAACCAAAGATGGTAAAGGGGATTCACCTTCCCCAGGTATAGGTGAACCTAAAAAAGAAGTTGAAATTGTAATTCCAAAGATTGGAACCCATTATGACGACCCTATGGTTCCTCATTACGAGCCTGAATATGTGAACCATGATACCAATATTCGTAATTTACAGGGTATTGTTATGCCGCGCCCTTACATTCGCAATGCGGATGTTAAATTTCGTAAACGTGTGTGGCGTGTTATAGATTTACGTCAGAAAATGAATCGTTCTTGGACATGGCCCAAAAATCCAATCTCTCAGGTTTTATGGGAATTTGGAACCAAAGGTTTGTTACGTGCATACGCTACCGATTCTTTTAATCGTATCATTACACCCGAAGATATAATTCGTATTACTTCTGAAATTATCACAACCTCCAAACAACGCCCTGGATCAGATGATCCATCGGATATGGTTGATACGTCATTCCCTGAGTATTTTAGATGGGATTTGATTCAGAAGTTTGAAATAATGGAAGATTGGGTTTTTGACTATAAACATGGTGAATTCAAGCCGATTATCATTGGTATCGCTCCAATTCAACCCAAAATGATCATGGGTCAGTCTTATGATGTTAAACCATTTTGGTTGAAAATGGATGATTGCCGTCCTACATTAGCCAAATCTGAAGTATTCAATAGATACAATGATGCGATGCGTTTGAACTGGGATCAACACATCAATCACCACCGTTTGTTCGACAGTTATATTGTCAAAATATCTGAAATGGACGATCGATATATCTATCAAAAGCCTGAATATAAGCAGGATCCTTTGGGAAGCTTGTTGCGTGCTGAAGAGGTTAAAAACGATTTATTTATTTTTGAACATGATTTATGGGAGTATTGATCGATGCTTTCTAAATGATTTTTTTAAAAAAACCGGCATCGCCGGTTTTTTTGTGCGATATTGGTTTTTTGACTAAGGTATAAAAATGTGAGTAAAATTTTGTAAATTTGCAATTCGTTTTTGATTTATGTTTGATAAAGCGGAAGATCTTCTAATAGAGTTTGTCAAGTTTAAAGCTGGCAAACACTCTTTGAAGTTTCGTATCAATGAATCGTTCTTTGCAGAGTTAGGCAGTATAGATGTTTTAAAAGCAGATGTATTTGTTTCGGTGGACATCGAAAAAAATGTTAACCTAATGCAACTTCAATTGGGATTGAACGGATTTATGACCGTTGAATGTCATCGTTGTCTGGTTGATTTGCCATTGAAAATTGATTCTAAATACAGGCTTTTTGTGCATTTAGACAGTCACGATAAATTGGATAATGAATATTCTGATGATGGAACCGAACTGATATATCTCAATTCCCATGAATTTGAATTGTCCATAGCCAAGACCGTTTTTGAATCATCTTTTTTGTCTTTGCCTATTATGCGAAATTGTGACGAATCAACTGAAAAACCCTGTAATCAAGTTATGATACAAAAATTACAATCACTCATTGTCGAATCTACCAACGAAATAGATTCCAGATGGGATAAACTCAAAGAAATAAAAAACAAATAAACCAGGAAATGGCACATCCAAAGAGAAAAATATCCAAAACCCGTCGCGATAAGCGTCGAACCCATGACAAGATTGAAATACGTCCCTTGATTGCAGATCCAATTACTGGTGATGTTTCTTTGTATCATCGTGTTAATCTTGAGACAGGAATGTACCGTGGCCAAAAGGTCATGAAAGGTCGTAACGATAATTGATGAAAATAGGTATTGATGCCATGGGTGGGGATTATGCCCCATCAGAGGCAGTCAAGGGCGCTTTTATCGCATCGAGTTTGATGCCTTTGATTGAATTGGTTCTATTTGGATCACTTCAGGATATTACAGCCATTTGTGAACAGGAGTCTATTGGTTTGGATTTGTTTACCATTGTAGATACTACTGATGTAATTGAAATGTCAGATCACCCTGTTAAAGCATTGTTGTCGAAACCCAATTCAAGTATTTCTCAAGGATTTTCGTATTTGGCACAAGGGAAAATTGATGCGTTTTTGAGTGCGGGCAATACAGGGGCTATGTTGGTAGGGTCTATTCAATATCTTAAACTTGTAGATGGTTTGGATCGCCCATGTTTAACTTCTGTAATCCCACGTATACAAGGCAATCCGGGTCTTCTTTTGGATGTAGGTGCCAATGCAGATTGTAAACCTGAACATCTCGAGAAATTTTCATTGTTGGGCAATTTATTGTATTCCATGATGTATAAAGTAGATTCCCCCAAAATAGGATTATTAAATATTGGTGAGGAGTGTGAAAAGGGGAATTTACTATCCAAATCAACCCATCAACTGCTTGTTCAAACACAAGGAATTCATTTTGTTGGTAATATCGAGGGTCGTGATATTTTCTCTGACAAGGCAGATGTTGTTGTCTGTGACGGCTTTAGTGGAAATTTAATCATCAAAGTTTGTGAAGGGCTATACTATAATCTTGTCAGGCGTGGGATTCACGATGAGTATTTAGAAAAGTTTAATTTTAAGCATTATGGTGGTAGCTTGATATTGGGTGTAAACGCACCCGTTATTGTCGGTCACGGCATTACAAAAGATAAAACATTTGTAAAAATGATTGAATTCGCCTGCGAAACTGTTAAATCTCAATTAATGGGAAAAATTCAAAAATCAATGGCTCGTTTTATTGCAAGTCAATCAGACACATTAAATTCAATACATGAAAATTAGGGCTTCTATAACAGCCGTTGGAGGATATGTGCCTTCTACAATATTATCAAATTCTGATTTGGAGAAAATGGTTGATACCAATGACGAATGGATTCGGAGTAGGACCGGAATCATTGAGCGACGCATTTTAGACATAACTGGGAAAGCCACATCAGACATGGCGGTAGATGCAATCTTGCCGATGCTCGCTAAAAAAGGAATTGATCCATTAGAAATCGATTTGATTATTTGTGCTACGGTCACTGGAGATTATGTTTTTCCAGCAACTGCGAATGTGATTGCTGAAAAAATTGGTGCTACAAATGCATGGGGATATGATATCGGTGCAGCTTGCAGTGGTTTTTTATTTGCAGTTGTAACAGGTTCTAAATTTATAGAGTCCGGAACCCACAAAAAAGTTTTGGTAGTAGGCGCTGATAAAATGAGTGCTATTACTGATTATACAGACCGCAATACTTGTATTTTGTTTGGCGATGGTGCGGGTTGCGTTTTGCTTGAACCTACAAACGACTTCGAGGGTATTATTGATACTATTACGCGTGTAGATGGAAGTGGGAAGGATTTTTTGATTCAAAAAGCAGGTGGATCAATGCTTCCCCCCAGTCATGAAACCATAGACAATCGTTTGCACAGTGTGTATCAAGAGGGTAAAACGGTTTTCAAATTTGCAGTTATTAAAATGGCGGATGTGAGTTTTGAAATCATGAATCGAAATAACCTGTCTTCGGATGACATTGCTTGGCTGGTTCCGCACCAAGCCAATATGCGTATTATTGATGCAACAGCCGAACGCATGGGACTTGATAAAAGTAAGGTAATGATTAATATTCAAAAATATGGGAATACAACATCTGCTACACTTCCCTTATGCCTGTGGGAATGGGAAAATCAACTGAAAAAAGGCGATAATATAATTTTAAGTTGTTTTGGTGGTGGATTTACGTGGGGTAGCATATACATTAAGTGGTCTTACGACTCAAACTAAGGGTTTTTGCATAATAGCCCGGTATAGATAATCGCCATTTATTGGGTGCCCTCCAACAATACAAGAATCTATCAATACAAGTCCGAAATTGTCTACCAATTGTCCAACATTGATTTCATTTTCTTCTTTAAAAACAGAACAAGTGAGGTAGACGAGGAAGCCACCAGATTTAATGTAGGGCAAGATGTTTTGAACCATCAGAATTTGCTGCTTTGAAAATTCAGCAATTCGTTTGGAATCAAAAAAATGAATATTCTCTGGATTTCTTCGCCAGGTTCCACTGCCACTGCAGGGTAAGTCAGCAATGGCAATGTCAACGGGGGTAAAACCTTCATTTTGAATCGAAAGATCTATACAAAATATTGCTGGGGGGTTTAATTTTAGCAAGGTAAATCGCGACAGTAAATTGTCTATTATAGATTGTCGAATATCGCTGCAAATGAGATCAATGCCTTCATTATTTAGGGCCAGCGTAATCGATTTTCCTCCAGATCCTGAACAACAATCCCAAACGCTAGCTCCTTTGTAAAAGGCATCTTGCAACAAAGTATTCTCAAAATCCATCGCCTGCTGCGAAGAAATATCCTGAATATAAATAGAGCCACGCTGTATCAATTCGAAAAGATTGGACTGACTTGGCAAGGCAAGTGATGTTTTTTTAGATTCAATTGTTTTTATTCCTGTGGTCTCCAGGAATCTTTTTACGGTCTTTTCATGACCATGATTGATGCGAATCCAAGTATTGGGCTCTGTGGTAAACCAAGTTTGCAATGAACTGTAGTTGATTTCGACAGAAAGATTAGTCTCATAGGGTTCGTAGGGATTATATACCGGTAATTGCGGAACGGGATAATGGTTCTTAAGCCATTGAATGATAGCTGATGCATCTAAAATCTTTTTTGGAAATGCAAAGCGCCAATAAACATAGCTTGCATCTCGGTAGCGCTTCCTGTCTTTACTACCCCAATTTTTATGGGCATTAAAGCATTTTTTTAAATAAAGATGAAAAGGTATTTTGCCATCATAGTTAAGCAAAATGTCGGAACAGTTTTTAAAAAAGGAATAGGGGAGGCTGTTGATCACTGTTCAAATAAATGGGGTGTTTCATCGGGAATCTTGATAAATCGAATTCCAAAATTACAGTACGCGTTTATCCCAGATTTTATATTGATATTGCTAATCAATCCTTCATAGGTTGCATCGGGAAGTGATTCCATAAAATTGTTTCCAAAAGCCATAACGGCATAGGCCAAAAAAATACCGTGATCATATCCGATAAATGCGTATTTACTCGGTTCGGAATGCTGGATGTTGAAATAATTCCGCGTAAAATCTACACAGTCGACATTGTGAAAATCGATAAAATTTACGGTTGGGAAAAGGCAGAATTCATCGTTGATTCCAGGATAAAAATGTTTGTCTGTAAACCAAGATAAATCCCCGATTATCCATGAAGACAGCCTGTTTTTTAGCAATTTCCCCAATGGAACACGTTCATTGGCACTTTCAATACAAACAGCCAATACTAGGCTGTCTTGGTTAGGCAACGAAGGTGTCAGTTTTCCATTGATCCATGAGTGAATACTCACTGTGCTGGAATGGGTATTAGCAATGATTGACTTGTATAGAGTGCTTTTTGCTTTGCTGGGATTACTACCATCCACGATCAAACATATTCGATAAGTAGAAAACTGGCTGGCCACTGCGTTTGCGAGTGCTCTGAATCTAAGAGAGTCGGGAATGAAGAAATTAAGATTGGGATAGAACGAACGAATTGCATCTGTATTTATCTCATTGAAGTCGGTATTTTCGGCAATATGAGATTCTTTTATTTCAGTGGGTGTTATGTAGGTTAAAGGAGAAATCCAGAGTTTGGGGTATGGCGTGGAACTGTTATGGATAGTTTTAATTACATCAGTGAAATTTTCCCCATACACAGGCCCAATAACGACATCTCGATTCGCAAAATTTGGTGAAGAAACAATAGATTCTAAGGCCAATTCGTTCAATGGAATACTGTCGTTTGGTTCAGTATCCCAAACAGATACTTCCGCATTCAAACCCTCTAATTCAAGTTCCGACATGGCTATTTTGAATCCTGCGTAATAGTCCAGCATGGCATCACTTAGTTTGTTCGTCTTGCTCAAACCCCCATGAAATGGCAAAGCGATACCAATTTTAATGCTGTTTTTTTGCGCAAGTGATGGATGGATTGGGCAAAAGCCCAAAGCCAAAACAATCGCACCATGAAACCAACTTTTGATCATTCCCATTCTATTGTTGCCGGTGGTTTGGAACTGATATCATACACTACACGGTTAATTCCTTTTACTTTATTGATTATAGTATTGCTAATATCCGATAGAATTTCGTGCGGAAGATGAACCCAGTCGGCGGTCATTCCGTCTGTGCTGGATACGGCCCTGAGTGCAATAACTTGTTCATATGTGCGTTCGTCGCCCATTACCCCTACACTCCTTATGGGCAATAAAATAGCTCCGGCTTGCCAAATTTTGTCGTACCAACCGTATTCGTGTAATTTTTGGATATAAATCGAATCGGCTTCTTGCAGTAAATGTACTTTTTCGGCAGAAATATCGCCTAGAATACGAATCGATAGACCCGGACCAGGAAATGGGTGGCGATTGAGTATTTCTTGAGGTAAACCCAGCGCATTTCCAACCCGTCGTACTTCATCTTTGAAAAGACTTCTTAGGGGTTCTATGATTTTGAGGTTCATTTTTTCTGGAAGTCCTCCCACATTGTGGTGACTTTTGATCGTTGCGGAAGGACCTTTTACACTTACGCTCTCAATTACATCTGGGTAAATAGTTCCTTGGGCAAGCCAATTTACATTTGGAATTTTTAGGCTTTCCACTTGGAATACATCGATAAAAACACGTCCAATGGCCTTTCTTTTTGCTTCTGGATCAGTCAAGCCTTTTAACGCAGAATAAAATTCTTGGGTTGCATTTACACCCCTAATATTAAGATCCAATTGAGAATACATTGTTTGGACTGATTCAAATTCATTTTTTCGAAGGAGCCCGTTGTCAATAAAAATGCAGTGTAGTTTTTTGCCGATGGCTTTGTGCAGTAAAAGTGCAGCAACCGAACTATCTACCCCTCCCGAAAGACCTAAAATAACCGTATCATTTCCAACCGTATTGCGAATTGAGAGAATGGTTTCATCAATAAAATGTTTCGGGGTCCAATCTCCCAAACAGCCACATATTGTATGGGTAAAGTTTTGCAACAATACAGCGCCTTGTGTACTGTGGAATACCTCTGGGTGAAATTGTATACCATAAACGGGAAACTTCCCCAGCATACTAAAAGCTGCAATGGGAATGGATTTTGTATGGGCAATAATGCTTGCGTTCGGTGGTAGAGAAGCTATGGTATCTCCGTGACTCATCCAAACTTGACTTTCCAAATTCAATCCAATGAAAAGGTCATTCTTCGAATTTCCCAATTGCATTATTGCCCTGCCATATTCGCGGTGATCGCTGCGTGAAACTATACCTCCGTATACTTTGGCAAGCAATTGTGCACCATAACAGATTCCCAAAACTGGACAAAATGCCAAAAGTGAGTCTAAATCTAAGGTGGGGGCATCTTTTTCATTGACAGAGCATGGACTCCCAGACAAAATTATGCCTTTGATATCTGAAGTTAGAACGGGAATATGGTTGTAGGGATGAATTTCACAATAAACGAATAACTCGCGAAGTCTTCGGGCAATTAATTGCGTATACTGGGATCCAAAATCGAGAATGAGTATTTTGTCAGACATGAAGTAATACAAAGGTATTGAAAAAACACTCTGTGAAAGGGTAGTTAATCTATCGGGATGGCGAGAAGTTTTTTCAACATCCAAAATGATGCATTGGTGGTTCTTTGCATTATCTGGGTTCGGGTCCCAAACATTTTAAAGGATTCACAAACCGTTATATCTTTATTGCAAATTGCAATAAAAACTAAACCGATGGGTTTTTCCAATGAACCACCGGTAGGGCCTGCAATACCGGTGCTGGCAATAGAAATATCTGCATTAAATTTTTTTCGAACAGATTCTGCCATGGCTCTGGCACAAGATTCACTCACAGCCCCGTGGGTTTCAATAATAGATGCGGATATACCCAATTCACGTATTTTGGTTTCGTTTGAATATGCGACAATAGAACCAGAATAGACAGAAGAAATACCGGGCTCTTGCATCAAGCGTTGGACAATTAATCCCCCAGTGCAACTTTCGGCACTTGTGAAATGCAGGCGATTCTTTATAAAATATTGAGCCAAATGACTGGCTGGATCTCTGTCACCAGCGCAAAACACATCCTTAGAAATGGTAGCGATGAGTTTTTTGTAGTATAGATCAATGCTAACGGCTTCTTTTTTTTCTACCTTCTGGGTTAAACGAAGTTTTACCATATTATAACTTGGCAGGTAGGCGAGGCTGATGCTTGGGGGCAATTCGTTTTCAAATTCCTCGAGTTCTGCAGACAGCAAGCTTTCTGGTTTTTGAAGGGTTACCAATGTTCGATGTAAAACAATCGGAAGCTTAAAAGTTTCTAACAGTTTGGGAATAACACGTTCCTTCGTAATATGATAGACTTCGCTTGGGACCCCAGGAAGTGAAATTAGGAATTTGTCATTTGTGTGAAACCACATCCCTGGAGCTGTTCCAACTTCGTTGAGCAATGTTTCACTCTTTGAAGGTAAATTAGATTGGGTTAGATTACTTTCTAAAAGTTTACGGCTACGATTGGCAAAAATCTTTTCGAGGTGTTTGATTACCGATTCGTCGATTCGGTAGTCACAATCATAGTAACGACAGAGGGCTTTTTTGGTTATATCATCTTTGGTTGGACCCAATCCACCAGTTATAATAACCAGATTGACGCGTGAATGGGCTTCTTTGATGGCATCAATGATGGCAGATTCTTTGTCGGCAATACTGGTTTTTCTGCTTAATGTGATTCCAATTAGGCTCAATTCATTTCCCAACCAAGCGCTGTTGGTGTCGACGGTTTGCCCAATCAATAGTT
Source organism: Bacteroidota bacterium (assembly GCA_005798825.1). Lineage (GTDB taxonomy): Bacteria > Bacteroidota > Bacteroidia > NS11-12g > UBA955 > UBA955. The sequence continues at coordinate 241,691 of SYIL01000004.1, read as the reverse complement.
CATCCCCAATGGTAATGATTTCGGCTTCCATGCAGCAAAAATACGCGTAACATGTAAATTTGTAGTATGTCTTTGCCAATTATCATATACACGGATGGGGCCGCTCTGGGAAATCCAGGTCCTGGTGGATATGGTGCAGTTTTAATGCAGGCACATCACCGTAAAGAAATTTCTGGTGGCTTTCGAAGAACTACCAATAACCGCATGGAATTATTGGCAGTTATCATGGCATTAAAGCAGATAAAAAAGACTCAAATGTCGATTCTAGTCTATACAGATAGCAAATATGTCGTTGATGCAATAGATAAAAAATGGGTATTTTCTTGGAAACAAAAAGGGTGGAAAAAAATAAAAAATGTAGACCTATGGCAAGTATTTCTACCACTGTATGAGCTTCTAAAGCCCGATTTTCATTGGGTTAAAGGACATTCTGGTATTACGGAAAATGAATGCTGTGACGTATTGGCAACTACAGCTGCCCAAAACAACCCAATCGAGATTGACCACAATTATGAAAAATACGAGGCCATTGAAAAGAAGTTAGGTGGATTGAATCTTTAATAAAGACTGGGCATTGAGTAGCGCCGCGTCGCTAGGGTTTTTACCACTAAGCATTTCCGCCAACGCGTGTCCACGCTCTGTACTATTCAAATGCTTAATTTTTGTTTCGCTTATGGCTTCGTCGTTTGATTTGTAGACAAATAATTGTTGATTTCCAGATGCTGCAACTTGCGGTAAATGGGTAATGGCAAAAATTTGCTGTTTTTTACCCTGTTTTCGCATTAAAAACCCCAATCGGCTGGCTACTTCACCACTAACACCTGTATCTGCTTCATCGTAAATTAGTGTTGGCAATTGCTTAAGCTCTGCAATGATGGTTCTTAGACAGAAATTCAGTCTTGAAATTTCTCCTCCCGAGGCAATTTTTTCGATTGGCATCATAGATTGACCCTTATTCGCACTAAAAAGAAACGAAACGCGGTCATTTCCTGTGATATTGAATTGTTCACCCATCGAATCTATTTGGATTTCGGTTTGGGCAAAAGGCATGTCTAATTGTTTCAATTGATCGACCACTAGGTTTGATAGAAGGTCTTTTTTTGATCTTCGAACACTACCAAGAATTGAGGCATTGTGTATTAATTCTTTGTGTAATCCAGAAAGTTTTTCGGCGATTTCAGTAATTTCAGTTTCTAAATGATGCTCAGCAAGGTGGGTATTTTCTAATTCATTACACCGGTGAATAAGGGCTTCAACACTATTTACATTGTGTTTGCGCAATAAAAGTTGAAGTTTGGAGTAACGTTGGAGTAAACTTTCTAGTTTGTTGGGGTTGGAATCAAAATTACTTGCAGAAGTGGTTAAATCGTGTGATAATTCTTTGCTTTCCATCAACAAATCATTGATTCTTTCAAAAAAATCATTCAGTTTGGGAGACAAATTAATAAAGGGTTTAAGTTCAATGCGGATACGGCCCAATTTTTCAATTATCGACTGCTCGTCCGATTGGAGTTCGAATTCTATGGATGTAAGGGTTTGTTCTAGTTGGGTAGCTTTTTCTAATAATTCAATTTCTGTTTCAAGGGCTGCATCTTCGTTGAGTTGGGGTGCAAATTCTCGTAATTCAGACAAAATAAAAGTGGTGTAATCACTTTCCTTTTTGAGATTTTCAAAATGAATCTTTTTCTCGGATAGGAGTTGTTCGGTCTCTTTGAACGCATGATAACTCTGTTGGTACTGAAGCAAAATTTCAGAAGATTTTGAGAATGCATCGACAAGTTTTAATTGTTCTTCGTGTTGGGTTACCAGAAGGCCAGTATGTTGGGAGTGAATTTCTAACAATTGAGTTCCCAGCCATTTTAGCGATTGTAGGCTAACCTGAGAATCATTGATAAAAGACCGCATTTTGCCATTGGAAAGCCATTCTCTTCGAATAATTGTCTGGTCAGAATAGTCGATATCGCGGTCTTCAAAATCTTTTGTCAAGGAAAGTCGCTGTATGTCAAATATTGCTTCTATGACGCATTTTTGCGATGGGTCGAGAATCGCAGTGCTATCACCACGATCACCCATGATTAAGCCAATTGCGCCCAATAAAATACTTTTTCCTGCCCCTGTTTCCCCAGTAATACTTGTATACCCTGAGCTGAAGTCAATGTCTAACCCTTTAATGAGGGCATAGTTTTTAACATTCAGGTGGGTGAGCATTACAGGGTTTTAACGGGTGATAATGGTATTTAAATTCCAAAGATTCTCTTCGATATCTTTCTTATTTCCGATTGCATCCTTGAATTCGGCAAAATTAATATGATTGTTTATTACACCTACGGCCATGTTTCGCTTGCCATCAATCAAGGCTTTTACAGCGTGCGCTCCCAGTCGAGAGGCAAGTATTCTGTCATTGGCTGATGGTTTTCCACCGCGTTGAATATGGCCCAAAACAGCAACCTTACAATCGGTTTCGGGATAAATGTTTTGAAAGCGTTTGGCTATTGAATACGCATATCCTTCTTCATCACCTTCAGCGACTATGAAGATAGAAAATTCTTTCTTTCGCATTTTCTTTTTATACATTTTTACGATATCTTCAAATTCATCCTTTCTCTCGGGTATAAAAATGCCTTCGGCTCCACCAGCAATACCTGCATGCAGTGCAATATGACCGGAATGTCTTCCCATTACTTCGATAAAAAATACACGGTTGTGCGCATCAGCAGTATCTCGAATTTTATCAATGGCATCCATGGCAGTATTAATGGCCGTATCGTAGCCTATGGTGGAATCCGTCCCCGACAAATCATTGTCTATGGTTCCTGGACATCCAATACTCGGCAAACCAAATTCTTGCTCAAAGACCATAGCCCCAGTATAGGTCCCATCGCCACCGATACAAATCAATCCTTCAATTCCCCACTGAATGAGATTTTTATGGGCCAATTGTCTTCCTTCAAAGGTCATAAAATCTTTGCTTCTGGCAGTTTTTAGAATGGTACCACCCAGTTGAATAATATTTGCAACACTGCTCGAATCCATCAAGCGAATGTCATTTTCGATTAATCCCTGGAATCCGCGATGGATTCCGTAAATCGTCACATTGTAATGGGCACATGCCCGAATTACAGCCCGTATACATGCATTCATGCCGGGGGCGTCTCCGCCAGAAGTAAAAACCGCTATTTTTTTCAAGGTTTACAAAATAAGGCAATATTTTGATGCGATAATTAACAAAAAACCCCGCATTCGCGGGGTTTTTGCAAATAAGAATTTGATGTTAAATTAATCAATCATTTTATAGTCGAACATGATATAGTCGTTGTGATTTCCAAGTGCTGGCAAATCTTGGATATTTACAATTTTAATCAAGTACAAATTGAATGGGATAGCCTGTCCGGATTTGACCAAAATAATATCTCCTTTGGCAATGGCACTAATTTCTGGTGTAGCTTTAGCACCATTTGCTTTCCATAAATTATACAAAAAAGTTGTGGCTGAAGCATTCGTAAAATCATTGGACGTAACACGAACGAACTTAGATTGATTGCCAGATCCCCAAGTCTTCGCAAATTGTTCGGCTCCTGAAGCTGTTTTGTCTAAAATGTCGCTAACTGCAAAATTCGCATTTGTACCTTTAAATGCGATAGAAGTATTCAAATTATAGGCATTGTCAAAACCCACGTTTCTGGCATTGTACAACAACTGACCTGCAACGCCGGCGAGGGGGGCAGTAGGAGGAATTACCAATATTTTAATAGAAGTGGATGCTTTTTCTCCATTGGCATCGGTTGCAGTGAAGGTATAATCAAGAATGTCATCTACCCCAGCAGAAATTCTGTTTTTAGCGATGCATACAACTTCTTTTCCCGCAACGCTGCTATCAAAAAAGGTTTTTGCACCACCACCATTGAGAGAATAAGATGCACTAATATTGGCCATATTGTCAGAGCCAGCAACAGTTTTTATTGAGAAGGTAAGCATGGAGTCGCTCATTACCGATATACTCGCACTAACATATTTGGTTCCGGCAACCAGTGAAATTGTAGGCTTGGGCTTGGTCTCAGAGCCACAAGAACCCAAAAAAGTAACCAATGGGCAAACGAGAGCAAATAAAATATGTTTTAGTTTCATAATATTTTTAATGCAAGTTTGTTCAAAAAATTTGAATTTCCAAACACGGCTTTAACTTCCGAATATTTTTATTTTATATTGGGCGCATCGTAAACTAAAAACCGATACAATTGTTTATCATCTCATTGGCAATTGTATTTAGCGACAAATTGTCATAACACGTATTGTTGGTATATCGTTTTGTCGCATTGAAAGATTTTGGCATAAGCATTGATAATTACGTAATAATGTTTAAAATTAAAGAAGCATTTTTTAACAACGATCAGGATTCTGAAGGATTTGAAGATGCACCGGAATTTCTGCCCTTATTTTCGAAACAAGAAGAAGAGGAAAGCAATAAATTAACTGTTCCGGAAGAATTATCAGTATTGACAATGCGCAACACTGTTCTTTATCCAGGTGTTATTTTCCCGATAACTGTTGGCCGAGATAAAAGCATACGGCTCATAAGAGATTCAAATAAAAAAGATAAAATTATCGCAGTTGTTGCGCAAAAAAATCCCAATGTAGAAGATCCTACCGTTGATGATTTGTATAGTGTAGGAACCTTGGCCCAAATCATCCGTATGATGCGAATGCCCGATGGGAGTTCAACGGTAATTTTACAAGGAAAGCGAAGAATCAAAATTCTAGAATACACCCAAACAGACCCCTATTTTAGGGCCAAAGTTTCGCCTCTTCCCGACATTTCATTCAAGTTAGACAAAGAATATACAGCCATTACAGATTCAATTCGAGATATTTCACACAATATTATCAATCTGTCGCCCCAAATTCCCAGTGAAGCATCAGTGGCCCTTCGCAATATTGATTCAAAAGTGTTCTTGATACATTTTGTGTCGAGCAACCTCAACATAGCACAAAATGACAAACAAACGCTTCTTGAAACCTTGGATCCTAAGCTTCGTGCCAACCTGGTTTTAAAACACGTCACCCAAGAACTTCAAATGCTTGAGTTAAAAGACCAAATTCAAAATAAGGTAAGAACGGATATGGACAAACAGCAGAAAGAATATTTTTTGCAACAACAAATCCGTGCGATTCAAGAAGAATTGGGAGGGGATAGTCCCGACAAGGAAGTTCAAAATCTTCGCGAAAAAGGGATTCTTAAATCGTGGTCAAAAGAAGTTCGGCAGCATTTTAACAAAGAACTTGATCGCTTGATGCGGGTCAATCCTGCTTCACCCGATTATTCTGTGGGATTAAATTATGTTCAACTAATGCTTGACTTGCCTTGGAATTTTTATTCTAAAGACAATTTTGATATAAGACGCGCCTCCAAGGTATTTGATGAGGACCATTTTGGACTTGAAAAGGTTAAAAAACGAATTTTGGAATACTTGGCTGTTTTAAAATTGAAGGGAGATATGCGTTCGCCTATTATCTGTCTTTACGGTCCTCCAGGTGTTGGAAAAACGAGTTTGGGAAAAAGTATCGCCAGGGCATTGGATCGCAAATATGTGCGTATGAGTTTAGGTGGATTACACGATGAATCTGAGATTAGGGGACATCGTAAAACATATATTGGTGCGATGCCCGGAAGAATTTTACAAAATTTAAAAAAATCGGGCACATCGAATCCAGTATATGTTCTGGATGAAATTGATAAACTGGGCAGGGATTTTAGGGGTGATCCAAGCAGCGCTTTATTAGAAGTACTTGATCCAGAGCAAAATTCTACATTTTATGATAATTATTTAGAGTATGACTACGATCTGAGTAAAGTTTTATTTGTAGCAACCGCAAACAATTTGGATACAATTCAACCCGCTTTATTAGACCGTATGGAAATTATAGAAATTCACGGGTATAGCATCGAAGAAAAAATCCAAATTGGAAAAAAATATTTGGTGCCCAAGCAACGCAAGGCTCACGGATTAAAAGCCAGCCAGTTTAAAGTCTCAGACAAAGCATTGGAATTGATTATTGAACAGTATACACGAGAGAGTGGCGTTCGCTCTTTGGATAAAAGAATTGCCGCATTGGCCCGCTTTACAGCCAAAACCATTGCCTTGGATGAAGCGGTGGTAAAACAGATATCCATCAATGAAATTGAAAAGATTTTGGGCTATGAAAAATTAGAACCAGAAATGTACGAGAACAACGAAACAGCGGGTGTTGTGTCAGGCCTGGCTTGGAGTCCAATGGGCGGCTCGGTTTTGTTTGTAGAAAGTAAACTTTCTCGTGGAAAGGGATTGCTTCAAATTACTGGCCAGTTGGGAGATGTAATGAAAGAAAGTGTGATGTTGGCCAAGTCATATTTGAAAGCCCACTCAGAATACCTTGGTATCGACAACAAAGTTTTTGATTTTTGGGATATTCATGTTCATTTTCCAGCTGGGTCAATACCTAAAGATGGTCCTTCTGCTGGCATTGCGATTCTAACATCTCTCGCATCTTTATTTACCCAAAATAAGGTGAAGAACAAAATTGCTATGACAGGCGAAATTACCCTGAGGGGTAAAGTTTTGCCAGTAGGGGGAATCAAAGAGAAATTACTCGCTGCCAAACGTGCCGGAATCCAACAAATAATCTTGTGTGAACAGAATCGAAAGGACGTAATGGATATTCCTTCCCAATATTTGGATGGATTGGAATTTTCTTACATCAATAATATGCTTGAAGTATTAGATTTTGCCCTTACAAAAACCAAGGTGAAGCACCCCATTGATATTGATGCAGTTCTCAAACTAAAATTGCCAGAAGCAATTGATTAAACGCTATTTTTTGTACTTTTGATAAGATGATTTTCAAAAAAATTCTTTCGTATTTGAGCTTTAAAAAGCAAGAGGGCAGTAAGGGAAACTTTAATTTACGAGTCATGCACGGTATGAATCGTATTTCAATTTTAATTTTTTTCATTGCAATTATTTTTATCATTTTACGCAATTGCGCGAAATGATTCTAAATGGATATTTCAAAAAATTAACACTTATGGCTTTGCAGCAGAAAAGTCTTGTAGCTACGTTTTGTATATTGGTATTTTCTTTTGTTGGTGGGACTGTTTACGGGCAAGAAATACAGTATAAAAATTTGTCAAACAACACTCGTGTCGAACTCCCATACCGTGGTTCTGACAATGAGCAAAGGCAGCTGATTTTGTTATGGATGTTTCGTTTGAAAGCCGATTCGGTGATACAACCCATTGACATGGCAGCCGATTACCCGGGTATGGCATTGAAAACTTTCAAAATAATTCCTCCCCGATACGCAAACGACGTTACTGGAACAATCACCTACGGTTTTGTAAATCATCATCATGGGAATGGCAATTTTCCAAACCACACATTGGTTGTAGTTGGCAATACAAATACAATTAATGGTTTGCAGGTTTGGGTAGATATGAACCACAATCTTGATTTAACCGATGACGGGGAGCCACAGTCATTGAATCTTAACAATTCATTTCTGAAGCTAGACCTATTTCCCTTTGGTCTTGTGATTCAACTTAATTTGTTTCGTGAGAAGGAGCTGGAATCATGCCAAAATATGTATGCAAAGGCCATTGGACTCATTCAAGGGAAAAGGGAATTTGCTGGAATGAAACAATCTTTTCGCGAACGAAGATTGGCCATTTGGTTTGGTATGCAGGTAACCGAAAATGACACCCTGTATTGGGCTGTAAAAGATGTAAATGCCAATGGCAGATACAATGATGTGGGGGTGGACATTATAATGGTATCCAATCGTTTTGGTGAATTCAATACTACCAATGCAACTAAGTACAACGTTGGAGTTACCATAGATTGGCTGGGTCGAAGATTTGTTGTCAATAAGGTGCTGCCTGAGTCAGAAAAATTGACATTGTCAGTTGCCAGAATGCTAAAAATAAACAATGAAAAAAAACGAAGTTTACTCATTGGCAAAAAAATCCCAAGGCTCACATTTTGCGGTATTACCGGAGTATACAAGCCAGGCCCCCCCCCCAAAAAAACCGTGCAAAGACAATCTATTCGCCATTTCAAGGGAAAATATACCTATATAGTTGTTTGGAATGCCGACGATAGCGTATTTGTTCATGATTCATCAAGCTTGCATCAATTATGTCGAAATTTACCTGACTCCCTTCAAATTTTAATGCTTAATCATGGCGGAAGCGGGAAGTATGTGTATAGGTATAACAATCGTTATGAAACGCATATGCATCATGGATTTTGTTCCAAAGAAGTCGCCGAAAAATTAAAATTACAAACCTTGCCACAAACATTTTTAATCAATCCTAAACAGAAACTAATTGCAATTAATATGTCGTTTTTGGCCTTGAATACTTTTATTCACTAGCAAATTTTATTGTAAACTCAAATTGCTCAAAAGTTGTTAATATCTTAAACCATGTTGCTCATAATTTCGCGATTATGAATAAAAATGTATTGACAATTGCATTGGTTGTTCTTCTGTTGGGTTCTCTAGGTAGCAACACATATTTGTACCTTAACAAACTAAAGAGCGATAAAGATCTACAAGATAAAGTTGCTATTATGAATGCCAAAGAAATGTTGCAAATAAAGTTGAATAGTATGGAAGACTCTTTGCAATTGGTTATTCAGACCTTTCAAAACGAAAATCAAACATTGGTATTGAAAATAGAAGAGCTGGAGGGTGATAAGAATCCTCGCGTAATTCAGGCCTTTCAAGAGATTTACCGTTTGCGCCGTGAACTTGCAAGCGGTGTTAATGTTGATTATGACGGCAACAATGCAACAAGTGGCAATTCAGACATGAATGGGCAAAAAAGACGTGTCTCAAATAAGGTTAATAACAATGCTGAATCTTCTGAGTTAGCCAAAAACTCATCCAAAAAATCCAAAAAAGTATCCCCCTCAAATGCTAAAAGCTCGTCCAAAGATTTTGGGAATTTGGATGAACTGCGTTCGCAATTGGAAACACTGACCCTTAAGGTTACAGAATTGATGGCCCAAATCGAAGTATTAACCAATGAAAAGAATGAGTTTGTAATGACGCTAAATGCAGAAAAAGAGAAAAGTGCAACTCTAGAAGCCGAAAATGTCGATTTTAGAGATAGATTGGAAAAGGGTGCAAGACCTCAATTTGGTGCATTATTGGTTGTTGGCTTATTTGATAAAAAAGGAATTATGACGGAAACTTTTAAGGCCTCTAGTATTGAAAAAATTCGTGTAATGTTTGATGTTTTGGAAAATGCAATGGTTACGCAACCCGTTGAAGAAGAAGTTTTGATACGAATTATCGATCCCAATGGGGGAGTTTTGTCAACTACCAATGCGCGTTTGGCCGACAAGTCAAAGGTTATGAGTTTAAAGCAAACCATAAATTTTGATGGTGCTTTACAAAAAGCAAAATGGAATTTTCCAGAAAAAGGGGTTGTTACAGTTAAACTATCAAAGGGAAAATATACTGCAGAGCTTTGGACAAGAGGTCTAATGCGCCAAAAGAACAATTTTACGCTTAATTGAGAATTGAACTCCTGTTAATGCTGAGCATGGGCTGATTCTTTTTTTGCAATCTTATCCGGATTGTAGGATTTGCCCATATACCCATATACCCGCGATTTGAACCGCTCATTCAGGTAATACATACAAGGCACCAAAATCAGGGTAAGAAAAGTAGCGAAACCCAATCCAAAAATCATTGTCCAACTGAGTGGTCCCCAAAAGGCAACATTATCACCCCCCAAATAAATAGCTGGATTTAATTCGGTAAACAATTTCTCAAAATCGATATTAAAACCGACAGCCAAGGGAACCAAACCCAATATTGTGGCAGATGCAGTTAATAAAACAGGTGTCATACGTGTTTTGCCGGCTTCTGAGATCGCATCTTTCAGGGTTGCACCTTGTTCGCGCAATAAATCGGTAAATTCAACCAAAAGGATACCGTTTCTTACCACGATACCCACCAATGCTACGATGCCAATTCCGGTCATGACGATAGAAAAATCCATATCAAAAATGGCAAATCCCAGCAATACACCAATGACAGACAAGAATATTTCACTTAAAATAATGATTGGTTTGCTGATAGAATTAAATTGGGTAACCAAAATGATAATTATTAGGCCAATACTTGCGAGCATTGCCATTCCAAGAAAACTTCCGGTTTCCTTTTGTTTCTCTTGTTCGCCAGTCATAACAATCTGAACTTTATTTGATCCGGTGAAATTATCAATCCCTGCTTGAACTTCTGAAACAACTTCATTGGGGGCATAATCAGGGAGAACATTACTTCCAAGAGTGATTACTCGTTTTTGGTTGATTCGGTTAATTCCACCATAGGTATTAGAATATTCAGCAGTGGCGACCGATGAAAGTGGTATTTGTCTGATTAAACCACCCATGGCCATATCTCTATATACGATTTTCATATTTAACAATGCATCTAGGTTGTTGGCATCAGTTTTTTTCAGCCTTACTACAATTGGGTAGTCATCATTCTTGTCTTTGAATTTACTTGCTTCATTGCCATAAATGCTATTGCGGAGAGTCATCCCAATTTGGGCAGTACTGATACCAAAACGGTTTGCACGTTCGCGGTCTATTTTGATTAATATCTCAGGTTTTGAACTAACAAAATCCGATTTTAATTCTTCAATCCCCGCAATGTGCTTGTTATCGAGGTATTTTTTCAGTTGACTCGCTGTTGTAACCAGGTCTTCAAATTCGTCACCACGTATTTCTATATTGATGGCTTTTCCAACTGGAGGACCATTACTTTCTTGTTCAACAACGATTTCTGCCCCAGGAATTGTTCCAATTCCTACTCGAATTTTTTTCAACAATGCTGCGGTGCTTTGGCCATTTCGTTGTTCAAAATTTACGAATGCCACTGTTATTTTTCCTTTGTTTCCAGCAATAGTTCTATCACCACTTTGTGGATCGGTAGCCCCAACAGCGACATTTGAGATTACACTCTCAACCAAAGGATTGTTTTTACCCAAGGAAATAAATACCCTTTTTTCGACAATTTTTAAAATGCTGTCGGTATGTTTGGCCGAAAACCCTTTGGGAAGTGTGAGGTAAACATAGGTGAAGTTTGGATTTGCTTGCGGAAAGAAAATGATGCCTGGTTTGCGAATAGCGGTTATAACAAATGAAAAAATCAACAAAGCAAGCGTAGCTAAAATTGTATAGATTGGGCGTTTGCCTACCAATAACCAAGAAATTAACGCGCTGTATTTATTTTGTACGTTGGGCCATAATTTTGTTTGGAAACGCACAATTATATGCCTGAGCCAGAAGTGGTGTAGGAGGTATACTCCATAAAAAGTAACAAATAGATTCCCCATTCCAAAACCACCTGCTATATAGCCAAATACAGAAAGCATACCCAATACAATGCTGGTTCGCCTGAATGATTTAGATTCCTTCGCTTTGTCTAATGGAGCATTTTCGTCATCCATAAAATCTACTGCAAAAACAGGATTGATTATATACGCTACCAATAAAGAAGCCAATAAAGTTATAATCAACGTTACGGGTAAAAAAAACATAAACTTGCCAACAATACCTTTCCAAAATGCCAAAGGAATAAAAGGGGATAGGGTTGTAAGCGTTCCAGACAAGACGGGTAAAAAAACTTCTCCAGCCGCTTTTTTTGCTGCAACGGCAATCGGCAATCGCTCTTTGTGAAATATTCTGTGGGTATTTTCGATAACAACGATGGCATCGTCAACCACTATTCCCAATGCCAATAAAAAAGAGAATAGCACAATCATATTTAGGCTGAAACCAATGCTTGGCATGATTAAAAAAGCAATAAAACAACTAAGCGGAACAGACAATCCAACAAATATTGCATTTTTAGCACCCATAAAAAACATGAGAATCAGGGTTACCAAAATAAATCCAATGATGATTGTGTTGATAAGGTCGTGGACAGTGCTCCGGGTTTTTACCGATTGATCGCCGGTGAAAACAATATCCATCTTTTGGGGATAAGAGCCATTTTTTTGCAATTCTTCGATGATTGAATGGCATTTATCACTGGTTTGAATTAGGTTTTCGCCTGCCCGTTTCACAACATTTAAGGTGATTACATTTTTTCCTTCCAAACGAGCATAGCTTTCTTTTTCCTTGAATCCATCAACGATCTCTGCCACATCTCTGAGGTATATGGTCGCACCTGGAGAAGTACGAATGGCGATGTTTTCTAATTCTTCTTTTGTTTTAAATTCTCCGCTCACACTCAATGAACGTTGCATCTTGTCCACATCGATATTGCCTCCAGAAATACGCATATTCTCATACTGAATGGCGCGTGTGACATCTTCTATGGTAAGGCCGGCACTGCCCATAACAGCCAGGTCAAGGTTAACTTGTAATTCTCTATCCAAAGCGCCCACTATGTCAACACGTGTGATTGCGGGCAAACTTTCTATTCGTTCTTTGGCCATTTCAGCATAACGCTTTAATGATTGCAAGTCTAAATCACCACTGATGTTGATAAACATTACAGGGTTGTCCGAAAAATTAATTTCTTGTACACCAGGATCGGTTTTTAAATCGTTAGGAAGTTCACTTTTTGCCTTGTCCACTTGGTCTTTTACTTTTTGTTTGGCCAAATCAACTTTGACATCAGTATCAAATTCAACGGTTATGATACTAAAATCCTGAATGGAATTGCTACTGAGTTTTTTAACGCCACTGATAGACTTTATTTTATTCTCTATGGGTTTTGTTATGAGGTTTTCGATGTCTTTGGGTGAAGATCCGGGATATACAGTTTGAACGATTATCGTAGGAATAACGATATCCGGGAATTGTTCTTTGGGTAGGGTATTGTATGAATAAATCCCAGCTAAACTGATAAATAGTGCTAAAATATAAATGCTGGTTTTATTGTTAATACTCCAGCTTGTTGGCTTAAACTCCTTAAAATTGAATTTGCTCATCCTTTGTCGATTAATGTAGGTTGGATTTCGACACAGAAATTATTTGATCGTCGATTAGGTCTTCATACCCTGTAGTAATAACGCTATCTTGTTCGCTTAAACCCTCTAGTATTTCAGTAATACCATCACTATTTCTACCCAATTTTACACTGTGTCGTTTGGCGACATATTGGCCATTCTTCTTATTTGCCACCACAACAAATGAACCCGCCTCGGTACTCTGGATACAGTTTGTATTCACAGTTAGTGCTTGCTTGTTTTCATAATCAATAATCTTCAATTTGCCAATCATATTGGGTTTGATATTTTCAAGGTTTGGCAAACTGGCTTCAATTCGAAAGGTTCGATTTAAAGGATCTATATACTTAGCAGCAAATTGAATACGAGTTGTTATATCAATGTTTAAATCAGGTAAAAAAACAATTACAGGGTCACCTGTATGGATTTTTTGAGAATATGATTCTGATACATCTGCTTTGATTTTTATTTTACTGAGGTTTACAACTCTAAACAAGGGCATTCCCGGCGCAACAGCTTGCCCAATTTTTACATCCAAACTTTCCACGGTTCCCGAAATAGGGGCTTTTATCGTATACATATCCATTTGTGCATTCAGGGTATTGAGACTTTTTTCTAGACCTTCTTTCTGGTTAAGTGCCGTTAAATACTGTATTTCAGTTCCCACACCTTTTTCCCACAATCGCTTTTGTTTTTCAAACAATGTAACCAAGAAATTGAGTTTTTGTTGAAGTTCAATCTTGCTCTGCTTCATGGTTGTATTGTCTAAATTTGCCAACACTTGACCAGCACTTACTCTTTGGCCAGGGACAACACCAATGAAAAGAATGGTCCCTGGTATTTTTGGGGTGGCGATTGTGCTTTCATTCGCGTCTACATTGCCTTCGATGAGGATATAGCTTTTGAACCCACCCTTTTTCATCGACACGCATTCAACCAATTTTCCTTTACCTTTGGGATTTGCAGCGGAATTTATTTCTTTTTCCAAAGCAATCGCCTCGGCCTCTAATACAGAAATTTCTTTTCTCAACGCTTCTAATTTGGTTTTCTTACCTTCGTTTGATTTATCGTTGTTTGATGCGCATGCACCCGCAATCAAGCCAGTGATGAATATTATTTTTAGTATATTGGGTTTCATTATTTGTTTTCTAGTTTAAAGTTTTTCCGCAGGCATTGCGGTAATCAATTTTCGCCAATACGAGATCATTAAGGGCATTCATATAATTGTTAAATGCTGATTGCAATTCTGTTTGGGCTTGTATTACTTCGAGCGTGCTTCCAACACCCTCTTTGTATTTTATCGTTGATTTGTCAAAAATTCTTTGGGCTAATGCCATATTTTCTTTTTGATTTACCACAATTTTTAGTGCTAATCCGTATGATTGTTTTGCATTGTTATAATCCAAAATTGCAAATCTGTCAAAGTTCTCCATTTCGTTTTTTGTCTTGTTCAGTTTTACATCAATTTCTTTGATTTTGGAACGGGTTAAGCCTCCTGCAAAAATTGGAAGTTTAACACTTGCACCATACAATGAGAAAGGAACCCAATTGTTGTTTTCTGGTAAATTCCCTTGAAAGAAATTGAAATCTGAACGGCTTGTATTTTTCTGGAATTGATAAAATGCTAAAAAGCTTGGCAATGCACTCGCCTTAAATCTTTTTTTATCCAAATTATTTAAGAGAATGCTTTGATCTAATAGTTTGTGTTCAATACGATTATTTGGGCTAAAGGCACCTAGGTTTGATTCTTCGACAAGCAATAATTCTTCGAGATTCTCTATACTATCTGTTAGTTCAATAAAGGACTCTACGGGCATGCCCATTTGAATTTTTAGGGCATTTTTTGAAATCTCGATTGAATTTTCAAGACGATCGCGTTGTAGACTTAAGTTATTTAAAGCCAATGTTAGACGATCAACATCTATGCTTTCTGCAAATCCTTCTTTGTATAATTCTACAATATCTTGTCTATTTTTTGCGAGCAATAGGATATTTGCATCGATTAAACGCAAATTTTTTTGGGTAGAAAGTGCTGTCAGATAAGATTTAGAAACCGCGAGATGCATGTCTGTTTGCGTTTTTAATTTCATCAGTTCGTTAAGTTTTAAAAAGGCTTTTGTTGCTTGTAAACCAACAAGGTATGTGCCGTCAAATAGGAGTTGACTGACGCTTAAGGAGGCCGAACTTTGATATTCTTGCTGAAATTGAAAAAACACAAATTCTTTTGCACCTGGGCTTTTATCGAACATGTTCTTGGACCAATTCCCTGGAATTTTTAAAAAATGCTGATAGTTTGCAGAAAGTGAAATTTGTGGTAAACCATAGGAGGCGGTTTGTTTGATGGTTTCTTTGGCAATGTCAATATCCAATTTCGCATTTTTGAAATTTGTATTGTGTTGATCAGCATAAAACAGGGCTTCATTTAATCCAATCCTAATGGGTGATTGTGCTGAAATAACAAAAACGGTGCACAAAAGTGAAGTAAGTAAATATGTCCTTTTCATTGTTCGGGGTTATAATTTTTCCAGTTAATTGAGTCTATTTCTATGATTCCTTGATCGGTAGCGATGGCCCTGAGATGATATTGCGTAACTTCCATAAAAATATCATTTTGGGAGATATCCAGATTGTTCAATGTCAAATTTTCAAACACACTAAAAGAGACCATTGCAAAAACATGGGCAATTACCTCAGCGTTTATTTGCTTGCGAAATAGTCCCAAGCGTTGGCCGCTGAAAATGTTTTCTTTAAGGTGATTTAATATATTTGTGCTTTGATGCGTCTCAAACAGCGCAAAACTGGCCGAATGGTATTTTTTGAGATCGTTTATCATCGCTGGATTCATTTTCCGCGGATTGTTAATCACATGCTTGGCAATTTTGTAAAATTGGTTAATCGGATTGTTTTCGCTTGTGATTATATGTAAAATGGATTTTTCATTTTCAAACACATGAGATTCAACGATACTATGAACCATGCTGTCTTTGTCTTTAAAATATTTATAGAGTGTTTTTTTTGATATCCCAAGTTCTTTAGACACATCATCCATGGAAATGCTTTTAATACCGAAACGGTTGAATAACCCTTCCGCTATAAGTGATATTTTTAAAGGAAGTTCCATAAAACGCAGCAAAGATAATGCAATTTGGAAACTAAGGAAACTATTTTTGTGTTATTGGTTTCCAAATTTTTTGAACAATCCGATAATCAATGCATATTTGTAGACCAAGGAAGCAAGTATTGGGGTCCTTGTAAATTCACCAATAGGTCTAATTCTTTTATTGATTGTCTGGACAAACCAGTGGTTTTAGCCAAAGTATTGAGTTTGGTATTTTGAAGTTCGTTGGATTCTAAAATTTGGCTTAAAAAATCCAATGATTTGGGTAATTCGACGACGCGATAATCTGTTATTTTTGATTTACGCGCAGCTGAAAGAATGGCCCTATCCAAACCACCATATCCATCAATTAAGTTTAAAGCCAATGCATCGTTGGCAGCATATACCCGACCTTCAGCCAAGGCAGCAACCCGTTCTTTACTCATCTTGCGTCCACTGGCAACTGTCCCAATAAAGTCATCGTAAATCATTACAATGCTTTTCTGCAAAAATGCCTGTTCTTCAGATCCAAATTTTCGATCCGGCCTCCATCCAGCAGAAAATTTACCCAATTCTACAGTTTCGTAATTCATTCCCATTTTTTTGCCAAACAAATCTTGTGTATTGGGAATTAGGGCAAAAACACCAATTGAACCTGTAATGGTATTGGGAAGTGCAAAAATACTATCGGCAACACAACCCATATAATATCCTCCGCTGGCGGAAACATTTCCAAAAGAAACAATTACGGGTTTTATTTTTTTACAAGCGATAATTTCATGGGCAATTTCATCGCTGGCATAGGCACTTCCACCCGGAGAATTAATTCGAATTACAATCGCTTTAATAGAGGGGTCATTCTTTGCTTCATCCAAAGTTGAAATAAAAGAGGTGCTGCCTATTTGTTCAAAAGGATTTTGTTTGCCTGGTAAAATTTCTCCTACAGCATAAATAACGGCAATTTTATTTTCACTATATTCATAAGGATCAGCGTCTTTGGCATACTTCGAAAATGGAAACCAATGTTCGCTACCCTGTTTAATAGAGCAGGTTTTTACCGCCAATGCTTTTGCTTCGCGCTCATATTCTAAGTTGTCAATTAATTTTAATCGCAACCCATCTGCTGGCATTTGCGCAGTGGCATTCATGGCCATCCACCAGACACTGTCGGGATTCAAATTTCTACTGGTGGCAATATTTCCAATTTGATATTTGTAAAGAGAAGAAATATATTGGTTAACCTGTAATCGGTTTTCTTCTGACAGTGCATTTTGGATGAAAGGCTCAACGGCACTTTTATATTTTCCGGCGCGAAAAACCTGAAAGTCGATGCCCATTTTATCAAACAATCCTTTATACATCACAAATTTTGCAGAAATCCCATCAAACTCTAACATACCGCGCGGATTTAAGATAACCTTGTTGCATGCAGAGGCAATGTAATAGCCAAGTTCAGAGTAAATACCACTATATGCTATCACCATTTTGCCTGTTTTTTGGAAATCGATAATTGCATTTCGAATTTCCTCAGCCGCTGCCATACCGCCTAAATAATTACCGCAATCCAAGTAAACGCCTTTTATTTTTGTGTCTCGACCAGCCAATTTGAAACCACTGGTTATTTCATTAAGCCCGATAGAAATTTCAGCATTGCTTGTAAGTAAAAAAAATTCATCTAGTGGGCTATTGGGATTTCTTTCAGCAACATCACCGCTTAAAACAAGTTTGAGCATGGTAGATTCTTCTGGCTCTTGCGAAGAATCTTTATCGAAAGAACCACCAATGCTTGAGATGAAAAAAATTAAAACCAGGGCGATGGTTATGATTCCAAGGGCAAAGCCACTCAGTAGGGTAAGGAAGTACTTAAAAAATGTTTTCATGGATTAATATACAAATTTAAGCGAAACTGTTAAGCGATAAAAATCATTCGTCAGATTTGAGGGTAAGAAAGATGAAGTTTTACAGGTTCAAAGTGTCTCCTTAAAATCTAGAGAAAGGGTAACAATCGATTTTGATTTGTGAACAGTGGATAAAGTTTTTTAAAAGCTAGCAAATAACCGAAGATTGATTCGGCGACCTGTAAGATAATCAGGTACCCCGTATCGATTATTTTGTAGGTCTTTAACCCAACTATAACCAATCACATTGTTGATGGCCAATATGTTGAAAATATCCAAACTTAACCATGCTTGGGTCAAACCCAATTTGTCGATCACGGTATTTTTTTTTGCGTCAAACAATTTGCTAAATCCAATATCTACCCTTCGATAGGGTGAAATTACATTGGGGGTATTGGAATAACGTGCATCGCCATCCAAGTAATAGGGTATGCCTGTTCCGATATTCAGACTGAGATTAACCCTTAAACTCGGATTGTTGGGCATCTGGTCTTGGAAAATAGCCCCCAAATTAAGCCGGCGATCTGTTGGTCTTCTTAAATAGTCTGAAGTTGTGGGCTTTCCAGTATTTGCGCTAACATACTCAATTTGTTCTTTGCTTTGCATAATTCCCAAAGTAAACCAGCTTTCTAGGCCTTTTGTAAACTCGCCATAAATGCGTTGGTCTATACCCCAGGCATATCCTTTGGCACTATTATTTCCATAATACCGAATGCGAATATTGTCAAATAAATAGGGGACAAGCGCATCGTAATGTTTGTAATACGCTTCGGCAGTATATTTAAATTTTCTACTTCCAGAAAAAAACAAACGCTCGAATCCGAGCAATGCATGCCAACTTTTTTGTGATAACAGATTTTCATTTACCCTGCCTTCAAAATTTCGCATTTCCCGATAAAATGAAGGCTGATGATATGAACCCAATGCAAACTTAAAAAGCAAGTCGGGTTTTTTTAATGAATCAATTCGTTGACGGGCATTAAAATTTTTATGGGGTTCCCAGCCAATGCTCATGCGGGGCATTGCAATAAATTCTTGGTTTAGAGAAGAATAGTTTACGCGAATACCTGAGGCAAGCCACAATTGTTGGCTTTTATTGAGACGCAAAAGGAAAGTCAAATAGGCTTTTCCTCGCCACGATGAAATGGTGTTGTTGGCGGAGGTATAATTGTCGAATAGAATACTGTCTTCCATTTTTCCGAAAGGGGCGATATTGTATTCTGCGCTATCATTGTAAAGCCATTCAAGAATTTTATCATTGATGGTTTCTCGGTTTACCCGGACTCCATATTGCCATGAAAATTTGTCAGTCGATTTACCCAGTTTTCCCAAATGCGCTAATTGGGTAATTCCAGATTCCATTTTATTGCGACCGTGGTCTATATAATATCCATAGCCCAATGTTTTTAATCGCTTTCCGTAGGTTTTTGAACCCAAATCTCGGTCGAGTTGATTGAGATAATAGGCACCCTCTACATCAAAAACTTCTTGCTCCTGGATGTTTGTGTGGTTGATCATCCATTTAAATTCGTTGGCTACGGAAGGTTTGTATCGCAGGGTAAATGAACCCAAAATATAGCGGTATTTCAAGGATTCTTGTCCATCCATTCCCACATCCAATTGATAGGCATTTTGTACGGTTCCAAAAGTAGTGGTTCTGCTGGTTGGATTGAGGGTGTAATTGTTGTGGGCAAAGTTTCCCAAGAAGTCTAAAGACAATTTTCGGTTAAATGAATACGTAATTAATGATTGAATATCGGTAAAACGCATCGAATAATTTCCTTGCACATTCAAGGATTGCGTGAGCAATGAATTGTTGAAATTTCGGATACCAATGAATCCCGACAAATTATTTTTCTTGCCAGACACCATTGCATTATTCATCATGGTTCCCAGAGAACAAGCGCCACGAAAAGAATCGGGTTGAAAGTATGAAACATCCAGAACCGAACTCATTTTATCGCCATATTGTGCTCCAAAACCTCCGGCACTAAATTTTATAGATTGAACTAGATCGGTATTGATAAAACTAAGTCCTTCTTGTTGGCCACTGCTGATGAGTTGGGGTCTCATAATTTCAATGTCATTTACGTAGATTAGATTTTCGTCGTAATTTCCACCCCGTACTGTGTATTGAGAAGAAAGTTCATTTCCGGAAGATGCCCCAATCAATGTTTTGACCAAGGACTCAATTCCACCTCCAATTGAGGGATTTAGCTGTATTTTCTTGGGCTTGAGTTCTTCTAAAAAAGGACCGCCCTGAGAAATGCCTATGCGCACCTCTCCAATTAAATCCAATCCCTCGCCAACCCATAGCAAATCAAATCCGGGCGAATCCTGCCATTTGTGGCCTGATATTTTTTCTCCCTTTTGGTAGGCAAAAATGACGTCGCCCGGAAACAATTTCTCGGATGTTATGAAATAACCCAAAGAGTCAGTTTTTCCAATTTGCGCATCATCTGATAGCCTGATATTTGCATCGATAGCGGGTTTCCCATTTTTGTTGAGCAACCTACCCCGAGACAATTGCTGAGAAAAAATAATGGTATGGTTTACCAAGACAAACAATACAAGCAGTAGATATTTTTTCACGCAATAATTAAACGCAATTGCAGGTATCTTATTGTGCAATTAATGTTAAATCAAGAATGGTTTGGCTTGGATTGGGCGATCCAAAAACAGTATTTCCAGCCACCAAAACATCAGCTCCTGCATCCAACAATGCCTTCGCATTGGACAATGATACACCCCCATCAATTTCAATAAGGGTGGATGTTTTTGCTTCTACAATCATTTTTTTCAATGCTTTAACTTTTGCATAAGTATGCTCTATGAATGATTGACCACCAAATCCAGGATTTACACTCATCACACACACCAAATCGCAGAGATTCAGAATTTCTCTCAACGATTCAACGGGAGTATGCGGATTAATGGCGACACCAGCTTTCATATTGTGGTTTCTGATATTGGACAGGCTGCGGTGTAAGTGCGTGCAAGCTTCGGCGTGGACGGTCAAAACATGGGCACCCGCATCGGCAAATGCCGCTGTATATCGGTCTGGATCAACAATCATCAAATGAACGTCGAGGGGCTTCGTAGCTTTTGACTGAAGGGTTTTCATTACTGGAAAGCCAAAAGAAATATTGGGCACAAACACGCCATCCATTACGTCCACATGAAACCAATGGGCCTGACTAAGATTAATCATCTCAATTTCTGCATTCAATTTACCGAAATCGGCAGAAAGTATAGAAGGGGCAATCATTCCAGACATACTGCGAAGTTACAACGAGAAATCGAAATCAGTTAAATTTACAAAGTAATTGTTTGGGGTGCCATTTTGTATTGGTCAAAACGGAATCGTCCGAAACAAAAATTCATGCTTTCAATGCTTGGTGGAGAAGAACGCATTCTCTCGCTTCGGCTACATCATGAACCCGCAATATATTGGCGCCCCGATCTAGGGCGGCCATGTGCAGGGCGGTACTTCCATTTAGTGCAGTTTCAGGACGGCCATTGATTGTTCTCCAGACCATTCCCTTGCGGGATATTCCCACCAAAATAGGTTTGTTGAATTGTTTAAATTTCTGCAATTGCTTTAACAATTCAAAATTTTGTTCGGTAGTTTTACCAAATCCAAATCCTGGATCAATCACCCAGTTTGCAAAATTTGCTTTTTTATATTCATTTTTTTTGTGGGTAAAGAACTCCAATATTTCTGCCAGTAAGTCTTGATATTGAGGATCATCTTGCATGGTTTCGGGAGTCCCTTTTTTATGCATGGCCACGTACGCAACTTGATTGTCATAAACAGTTCTAAACATTTTTGGATCATTGTCTGCAGCAGCAATGTCATTGATGATGTCAATACCCAAACCAATACAAGCGAGGGCTACGGAACTGTGATACGTATCGACGGAGAGCCAAATCTCAGGAAATGCTTTACGGATAATTTTTACAATGGGTGCAACGCGGTCTAATTCTTCACCAAAACCAATGCGATTACTGCCTGGGCGTGTACTTTGACCCCCAATGTCAATAATAGCGGCACCTTCCTCTATCATTTTGCCAACAATATCGAGTGCATGTTGAGACGATTGAACGCGACTTTCTTTCAAAAAAGAATCTGGTGTGCAATTGAGAATGCCCATAATCGCGGGCTGAAGAAGTGAAAGTTTTCTTTCTTTGGAGTGCAAAAACATAGATTATTTTATCACATTTTTTGGATTGCCAACCATCATTTCAGGTTTAACCCATTCATTAAATTGTGCTTCGCTGACCAGCCCTAAAGATAAGGCAGCGTCTTTTAACGTAATATTTTCTTTATGTGCTTTTTTGGCAATTTTTGCAGCATTTTCATACCCAATATGGGGATTCAAAGCGGTTACCAACATTAAACTTTGGTCGACCAAACGTTGTATATTGTTTAAGTTGGGAATAATTCCAACAGCACAATTATCATTGAAACTCAGACAAGCCTGGCCCAGTAGTCGTGCACTTTGAAGCATATTCACGGCAATAACCGGTTTAAAAACATTGAGCTCAAAATGACCTTGTGATGCAGCAAACGAAATGGCGACGTCATTGCCCAAAATTTGGGCACAAACCATGGTCAAGGCTTCGGATTGTGTAGGGTTTACTTTTCCTGGCATGATTGAACTTCCCGGCTCATTTTCTGGGATTGATAGTTCACCGATTCCACTTCGTGGCCCAGAGCTGAGCATACGAATGTCATTGGCAATTTTAAAACAACTCACAGCAGTGCGTTTAATTGCGCCGTGTAATTCCACCATCGCATCATGGGCGGAAAGGGCTTCAAATTTATTGGGTGCAGTAATAAATGGCAATCCTGTCTCCTTTGCAATGTATTGCGCTACCAATTCGGCATACCCTTTTGGGGTATTGAGACCAGTTCCAACAGCAGTTCCACCCAAAGCCAATTCTGCCACCGAAGGAAGTGAACGCTTGATGGCGTTTACTCCGTTTTCTAGTTGTTGAACATATGCACTGAACTCCTGACCCAATGTTAGAGGTGTTGCATCCATAAAATGCGTCCTGCCAATTTTTACTATGGCCTCAAATTCACGAGACTTGTGCTTTAAGGTAGTTTTAAGTGCCTGAATTCCTGGTAGGGTATAATCGATGACTTGTTTAAACACGGCAATACTCATTGCGGTAGGAAACGTATCATTGCTACTTTGGCTTTTGTTAACATCGTCATTGGGGTGAAGAGTTTTGATAGCATCATCCAAATTTCCCCCACCAAGCTGGTGTGCACGGTTGGCAATTACTTCGTTTACATTCATATTGCTTTGAGTGCCGCTACCTGTTTGCCAGATCACCAATGGAAATTCATTGTCTAGTTTTCCAGCAATAATTTCATCACATACCGTACAAATCAATGCACATTTATCGTCCGAAAGAACACCCAAATCCCGGTTGGTTTTGGCAGCACTCTTTTTTAATACCCCAAAAGCACGAAGTATTTCTATTGGCATACTGCCTGCCGTACCAATCTTAAAATTGGTTCTGCTTCGCTCTGTTTGGGCCCCCCACAAGGCATTGGCAGGAACTTGAACTTCGCCCATAGTGTCTATTTCTATTCGGTGTTGTGTCATAATACATACAAAGATAGAACCCCCATTATAGATTTGGTAAGATTACTTCTACAACCTAACGATCTTTATTCACAAGCCATATACCAAGATGATTAATTATTCAAGTGGGCTACTTTGGTATATTTGTATTCTGAGTATTTGTATTCTAAGTACTATTTTGGTTAATATGATTACACCAACAATATCTGAACCTGAAATTATCGCGTGGGGCAGTTTTAATTATTGCCAATCTCTGGCGCTGAGGTATGGGGTTTTAAGACGCCCATTGGGAATGTTTTTTGATTCAAATGGGTTTGATGCAGAGAAAAATGATATTCATATTGTGGTTAAATGTGGAGAATGGGTGGTTGGGTGCTTGATTTTGACGGATTATAGGGTTGGTTTTAAAATGAGACAGGTTGCCGTTCTTGATGATTGGCAAGGCAAGGGGGTGGGGAAAAAAATGGTGGCCTATGCAGAAAAAATCGCAATTGACTGTGGGAAAACAATGATGGTATTGCATGCCCGACAGTCGGCAATTCCGTTTTATTTGTCATTAAATTATCACATCGAGGGCGATGAATTCGAAGAGGTTGGGTTGCCGCACTATTCCATGTATAAATTGATGGGGCGCTAGAACACAGAATTAATCGATATTAAATACCCTTATCAATCTAATAACTATCTTTGCCAAAAAAATATAATGAATACATTTATTACAGTTGCCCAGTTTATTTTAGCACTTTCTATACTGGTAACACTCCATGAATTTGGGCATTTCTGGGCTGCACGCGCATTCGGAATTCGCGTTGAAAAATTTTATTTGTTTTTTGATGCCTGGGGATTCAAGTTTTTTAAGTTTAAAAGAGGGGATACAGAATATGGAATCGGTTGGCTTCCGTTGGGTGGATATGTTAAAATAGCAGGAATGATTGATGAAAGTTTAGACACCAATCAATTAAAATCGCCAGCGCAGCCCTGGGAGTTTCGAAGCAAACCTGCTTGGCAAAGATTGATTGTGATGGTTGGTGGTGTATTCGTAAACCTCATATTGGGCATTACAATTATGATAGTTCTCACATTTACCCAAGGTGAGCGGTACATCCCAAATTCTGCTATCAATGCCATGGGGGGTATTTATGCCAGTCCAGTTGCGCGTTCTGTGGGCTTTCAAGTCGGTGATAAAATTTCTGCCTTAAACAAAAAACCGGTTGATAATTTATTCTTGGATTTTTTTAATCCATCATTCTTGATGCAAGATAACAAAGAGGTTTCGATTGCGCGTTTGACAATTCCCCCCCCACATCTTCGGGGGAATGAGGTTGGTTTAACTGAAAACAGCAGTAAGAATGCAATTACCACAAACCCCACATCCATTATTGCATCATACCACGACACAATTTTACGCATGCCAAAAAATTTCGAGGCATTGCTGTCAAAAAAATCTGATTTGCCCTTTTTTGCTCCCAGACTTCGATTCAAGATTGGAAAAGTTGTTGGTGGGAGCAATGCTGACAAGGCCGGGCTGGAGCAAGGAGACGAAATTGTCACGATTGACAATGATTCTAATTTGTCTTTTTATGAATTCAAAGAGCTACTTCTAAACAAATCTGGACAGACTGTGAAACTTGGTACCAAGTCCTCAGATGGAAAGCAATCAAAAACCATGGCAAGTATCTATGACGATGGAACATTGGGATTTCAACCCGAGTTTTATGGTATAGAAAAGCTTGAAAAGAAGATTAACTACAGTCTTGGAGAATCTGTCAATCTGGGTGTGTCTCGTTCATTTGGCTTGATTTCAGCCAATGCCAAAGCACTCGGAAAGGTTGCCACTGGTAAAATGGATGCTTCAAAATCCTTGGCTGGCCCGGTTGGAATTGCCCAAATGTTTGGGAGTAAATGGGATTGGGTAAATTTTTGGACATTGACTGCCATGCTTAGCCTGGTATTGGCTTTCTTTAATATGTTGCCGATTCCTGCACTGGATGGGGGCCATTCTATGTTTTTGTTATACGAAATTATCAGCGGTAGACCCGTTTCTGAAAAGGTCTTGTATGTTGGACAAGTCATTGGAATTGTTCTTTTGCTTTCTCTTGTTGCATTTACTTTCTGGGTAGACATTGCCCGCGCTTTGGGGATTTAACATGAATAATCCTTTTGTATTTTTTGGTCTTGTTCCCAGCATTAACATCGATAGAAAAGTTCTTCGTCAAATTTTTTTAACAATTCAACGCAGCGCACATCCAAATATCATAGGGGTAGACTCAATTTCTGAGACCAAGGCATCAATGGCCAATGCGCATTATGAATCGCTCCGTACTGATGAAGGCCTTGTTGCGGCGTATATGCTAGCCATGGGTTTTGAAAACATCAATCAGAATGTATTACCAGAAGATTTTTTGATGGAAATGATGGATTTGAACGATGAAATTACGAAATTGGGAACAAATAAAGGGGCACCACAATTTGATTTTCAGCCTCCCCCTATACCAAAACCGATTCCAGAATTGCTGTTAATTGCAGCTGAAAAAGAGTCAGAAGAAGTATTAGATAGATTAAAATCGCAAGTAATACCCAACAGAATAGATCTCTTAGTGTGGTTTCAAAAACACAAATATCTCAGTCGTTTGCGCAAAAATTTTGAATGCATAGAGGAGATATAAAGTCGCCAATGTATTTTTACATCCAATAATGTCTGACAGAACGATTTTAAAATCACACGATGAAATTCGTTTAATATTCCAGAGGATGGCATATGAAATTGCCGAATCTTTTGCCGACGCAAGTGATTTGTATTTTGTTGCCATAAATACACGGGGCATGGCCATTGCTCTTGAATTAAACCGCGAGCTTGACCGAATATTGCCTGAATGTACAATTTCTTTGGGGAATGTACATGCATCCGATGATTTTCGGTGGGTGGGAGTTAAACCCAATATGCTTGATTTAACAACCCCTGTAATTATAGTTGATGATGTAATTCATTCTGGCAATACCACGATGCAGGTGTTGGTGGATTTGTACGAACATGGATTTGAAACAATCCGGACGGCATTTTTGGCCTTAAGAGAGCACCGAAATTATCCAATACATGCCAATTTTGTTGGAGTCTCAATTGCCACTACACTGCAAGAGCACGTTTCTTTTAACAACGATGACCCAAGCGACATGGTTTTGTTTTTAAGTTGATAGCAGTTTATTTATTGGATTTAAACTCTTTTCTTCTTATTTGGTTAAATTTGTATTGGTGAAAATATATAGTTTTATTTTCTTTGGATGCCTATTTTTTGCTTTTTCCCTGAAGGCAACGCACATTGTTGGTGGAGATGTGAAATATAAATATTTGGGAAACAACCAATATTCGATCCGTTACGATGTGTATTTTGATTGCCTCAATGGCAATCCCTCAGCGATTTCTTCTGATGGTACGGCCTATATTGGTGTTTTTAATGGCCGAACCCGAAATCTTGTGAGTGGATACCCCAAACTCATTTCCCGACAAGGTCCAAAACGGGTTGTCAAAACGAATTATAACTGTATTGTTGTCGCCCCTAACGCTTGTGTTGATCAATATTGGTATGAGATGACATTTTCTCTTCCTCCCATTACGGGTGGATATTATATTTCTTTTCAGCGTTGTTGTAGAAACGGGTCGATTTCTAATTTGATAGATCCAGGAGGTACAGGTGCCAACTACTGGATACAAATACCCGATTCTAGAATTTTGTCAAACAAAAAAGAAAATAATTCGGCATTTTTCAAAGAATTACCCCCCAATTTTTTGTGTACCAATACCCCGTTAAAATTTGATCACAGCGCCACAGACCCAGACGGAGATAGTCTTGAATATGAATTATACAGACCTTTTACAGGAGGCAATACCAGTAATCCAAGGCCCGATCAAGGTGCGAATGGAAATTTGCAAACCCCACCATTTTCTCAGATACTGTGGGGCACAGGATATGAAGATACCAATCAAATCAATGGAAATCCGTATTTAAAAATTGACAGCAAAACAGGATATTTAACCCTTACTCCAACAAAAATTGGCCAGTTTGTCGTGGGAATTCTGGTCAAGGAATACCGTGGCGGGGTTTTGATATCTATAACCCGACGAGATTATCAATTTAATGTGCAAAGTTGTGTAATTGATGTCGTGGCATCATATTTTGTTCCAACTTTTATTTGTGGGTTTAGTTATAAATTTCAAAATAGAAGTACCAGCGCACAAAGGTATCATTGGGATTTTGGAATTGATAGTGTAAAGAACGACACATCCAACATGGCCAGTCCCACGTTTACTTTTCCCCGTGCGGGTGTGTTTAAAGTGAAATTACTTGCCTATAAAAACAAGTGTGTGGACAGTTTTGTTGCCACGGTTATAGTGGTTGAAACCTTGAAGCCTAAATTGCCAGCCGATACCATTATTTGCCCAGGATTCAAGGTTACGCTCACTTCAAATATTATTGCAGAAGCCTATAAATGGAGTACAGGTGAAAAAACCAAGTCTATTGAAACTGGGGCTGAAGGTTGGGTTTATTTGGATGTATATTCAAAAATTTGTTTTTGGCGCGACTCAATGAAAATAGTGGTTGATAAAAACAAGGTAAGGGCCTATGGCGACACCGTTTTTTGCCATGACGAGAGATTTTCACATCCTATTGGAGCCGATCCGGGAATGAAAAAATACACCTGGTCTACTGGGGAAACTTCGCAAAAAATTATGGTTGACAAATCGTTTAAGTTTTACGTATTGGGTGAAACAAACAACGGCTGTTTTTCGAGAGATTCTGTAATTATTTCTCAATTTTCTCCTGTAAAGGTTGTCATAAATGACACCAGTGTTTGCCCGGGTATATCCGTTCGATTCGATTCAAAAAACCCAGCCCCTAAATTTTTCACCTCATGGAGTACTGGAGAAATAAATCAATACTGCGATATAAAAATTCCAGGCATATATTCCGTAAAAGTAACCATGGGGTTGTGCTCCAATCGCGATACATTTACGCTTTTGAATTACCCCAACGAATTCAAATTGGGTAAAGATTTACGCTTCTGCAATAAAATTGATACGCTATTGTCTATATCATTACCCAACGCCAAACGCATTATTTGGAACAATGAAAACAGTGGTATTTCTTACCGTTTGTTTCAGCCTGGAAAATTGGTTGTTTCATTATTAAATTCTAAAGATTGTCCCGAAAAAGATTCAATTAATGTTTTATTATTTCCCAACCCTTTGCTTGATTTGGGTGCAGACACCGCTTTGTGTTTGTCCGAAAAGCCTATATTGGATGCTGGACCTGGAATGAGTTCCTATATTTGGAATACAGGTTCAAACAAGCAGAAGATTATCGCTTACGATTCAGGACAGTATTGGGTTCGCGTGAAAGATTTTGAAGGTTGTGTTTCCTACGATACCCTAAATTTGATAAAAAGAAAAGATTTATTGCCCTCAACTATATTCATGCCCACAGCATTTACACCCAATGATGATGGGCGCAATGACCGCTATCCTTTGAATCAGTATCAGGTAAAAGGGTCGTTTTACAATGTTAAGCTTTTCAATCGTTGGGGTGAAAAAGTGGCAGACTACAATCATCCAGATTTAAATTGGGATGGCAATATCAATGGGAAGCCTGCACCCGAGGGGGTTTATGTTTTTATTGCCTATTGGATTGGCTGTGACAACGAGAAGCGCAGTATGCAGGGAAATTTCACCTTGTTGCGGTAGCTCGTTTAAATAGATTCTCTCAAAATAGCCTTCAATACGTGTTTCAATTTCATTATTTCGGTCCGTTTGGTGTTTTTTATATCTTAAATAAATAGTATATGTTCATTGAGACGAACTCACCCAGTTCAATCCCACAGGCAAATTAAGGTTTTAGTCTGCATGTAAAGGTTTTTTCATTAAAAGACTTGGTTTGTATTCTCTTTAATGGATTCAGCTCCCAATTTTTTATCTTAGTGGGTTGAAATCAGGCTGGTGTTGTGGCATAATTGATGTAATTTTACAAAAAATTCCCCATGCCTGCCCAACTCATAAAAAACGCCAGAATTGTGAGTGATTCCAAGGTTTTCTCGGGTGATTTGCTCATAGAAAATGGTCTGATTGCCCGTGTTGATCGAAGCATTTCAGATTCCCAAGGTGTTTCAGTAATTGAAGCTGATGGAAATTATTTACTACCGGGTATTATTGATGATCAAGTTCATTTTCGTGAACCGGGTTTTACCCATAAGGGGGATATTTATACCGAAAGTAGGGCTGCCTTGGCGGGTGGCGTAACTTCATTTATGGAGATGCCCAATGTATTTCCCCAAACCGTCACAAATGCTATTCTTGAGGAAAAATACAAGCTTGGATCTGTTAAATCGGCTGTTAACTATTCTTTTTACCTGGGCGCAACCAATAATAATGCTGAAGAAATCAAGTCTGTGAATCCAAGAACGGTGTGTGGAGTGAAGATTTTTATGGGGAGTAGCACAGGTGATATGCTCGTAGACAATCAAAAAGCATTAGCGTCTATATTCGATGTTTCGCCCATTCTAATCGCTACCCATTGTGAATCCGAAGAACGCGTAAAACAAAGGTTTGATGCCGCATTTGAATTGTTTTCTGGTCAAATCCCGGCCAACCAACATCCAATCATTCGAGATGCGCAAGCCTGTATAATGTCATCTTCATCCGCAATTGAATTGGCAAAAAAATACGATTCTCGTTTGCATATCTTGCACATTAGCTCTGAAATAGAAACCCATTTGTTTAGGAACGACATACCCCTCAAGGACAAGCGGATTACGGCAGAGGTATGCGTCCATTATTTGCATTTTACCGACAATGATTACGCCCGTTTGGGAAATTTGATTAAATGTAATCCAGCAATTAAGACCTTAGAAGACCAAAAAGGGCTTTGGAAAGCACTGTTAGACAATCGCCTTGATATTATTGCAACTGACCATGCACCCCACACTCTTGTTGAGAAGCAAAAACTGTATACCCAAAGTCCATCTGGCCTTCCACTGGTTCAACACTCATTGAGTTTAATGATGGATTATGTTGTTTCCGGTGCCATGCAAATCGAAACCTTGGTGGAAAAAATGTGTCACAACCCAGCAATCTGCTTCCAAGTTGAAAAAAGAGGCTTTATTCGTGAAGGTTTTGCCGCTGATTTGGTTCTTTTGGGAAAAAATTCTACAGCGGTTTCCAGGGATACACTGCTACAAAAATGTGCTTGGTCGCCCTTTGAAAATCATGTTTTTGCTTATACCCCTCAAAAAGTGTGGGTTAATGGGATATTGGGTTGGAATGGAGTTTTAACGGGTCAATACAATCCCCAACGACTTGTATTCGACCGTAAAAGCTAACGAATCGATTCAGCAGTGCGGTTATTTCTAGTATTTAAAGATTCATTGTCAAATTCCTAAACAACCCAGAATCTAAGGTAAGTCAATTGCCCCTGATTGTTGGATTTCCCAGATGGTTGTGAAAATTGCTGTAATAAATTACAGTATCGTGTCAATGAATTACTTTGACTTGTCTACACAAATTACATCATTCGGATTCGCTTGATAAAAAATGCGTTTAACAGTTTCTCCAAAGGTTCAGATACATCTGAAAGACAATAATCTATACCCAGTTGAAGGCAATGTTCTTCAATCTCTTTTTGCTGAGACAACACTTGTTTTTGATAGAAGCCTTGAATTTCATCGGGCTGCAATTTTATAGTTTCTTGGGTCTCAAGATCAATAAATTTCAGGGGTCTATTTCCCAAGTCTAAAGACAATTCATGCACTTGGTGTGAAATATGAAACAATACAATTTCACATTTATGAAATCGCAATTGCGCCAATGTTTTCCAAAACAATGCTTCGGATTCATGTTCTGAAGGATGCCAGATTAAATCCGTAAATACAAGAACCAAACTCCTGCGACTTACTTGAATTGCAACTTCTTCAAGGCTGAAATAGGTCTCAGGAACAGGAATTGACTTGCTTTCCCAAAGGGGTAGCAAATTGACAATGGCTTGTTGGCAGTGGGAGGGAGTGCTTTTGATTGGGCTTCGATGGTGA
The DNA here is from genome assembly GCA_005798825.1 of Bacteroidota bacterium. GTDB lineage: Bacteria > Bacteroidota > Bacteroidia > NS11-12g > UBA955 > UBA955. The sequence goes on along the minus strand of SYIL01000004.1, from coordinate 210,014 downwards.
AACCCTTTTTCGTTGTAAAAACCCAACGCAAAGCTATCCTTTTGTTTTTGTAAAATAGAGGCAATAACGGCAGCTGCCAAGGCAGAGAATTTCAATTTCAATTCACCGATACTTGGATAGCGCATACTATTGGAAGTATCAATCCAAATTTGGGCTTTTAAATTCGTTTCTTCATTAAATTGTTTGGTATATTTCTTATCGGTTCTAGCCAAAAGTTTCCAATCCAAGTGTTTGCTACTTTCACCTGGATTGTAAGGCCGATGCTCGGCAAATTCTACCGAAAAACCCCGAAAAGGACTTCTGTGTAATCCAGCCATAAATCCTTCTTTGGCTTTGTTGGCCAATAGTTGAAAATTGGCAAAGAATTGAACTTCCTCTAACAACATTGATGAACGAGGTTTAGATTGTAGACAATCTTTTGAACGAGATTACTTTATAACTGTGCCTCAATTTTTGAGGCAATGGTTTGTTTTGAAACTGCGCCTACAATTTTATCTACAAGTTGGCCGTTTTTAAATACTAACAGCGTGGGGATACTCCGAACACTATAATTTGAAGAGATCTCTGGATTTTCATCCACGTTTAATTTTCCGACGACAGCTTTTCCATCATAATCTTTGGCCAATTCATCAACAATGGGCCCAATCATCCGGCAAGGACCGCACCACTCAGCCCAAAAATCAACCAGGACCGGTTTGTCTGATTGCAATACGATTTCATTAAAGTTGCTGCTTGTAAATTTTTCTGACATTTTTGTGAATATTTATTCTGCAAAATTACTAAAATTAGTCGGGTTGAAAGAAAATTTATTTTTGTCTCAGTACACCAATACCAAACAGAGCATAGTCAAAATAAACTGGGTCTTGAGGATATATTTTTTTTAAATAATTTGTCAATTCAACACAAGCTTTCCAATCGGCAGTGGCTCTGGCAAGTATACCCAACTCCAATGCAACTCTTTGAACATGAAGGTCTAGCGGACACATAAGGTGCTCTGGCCCTATTCGATTCCATATGCCAAAATCTACAGGTGAATTTTTTCTGATCATCCAGCGCAAATACAGGTTTAGCCTTTTGCATGCACTGTTTTTTTTAGGAGACGAAATATGCTTTTCGGTTCTTCGTGGGTGGGGAGAATTGGCAAATTTATCTGAAAAATGCGCCAACGCGTAGTAGACAAAATCAGATTTTTCCAGAACAACAGAATCAGAAAAAAAAGCAGTTTCCAGCGATTTGTGTTCGATATAATGCGATTGAAAAAATTGAATCAATGATATTACGTCAATATGGGTAAGGGTGCGGTGTTTAAATGTATTCAATCTTGCCAAATCAGATGCAGTATGGTTAATGATAAAATCGTGGGGTGCATTATCGAATAACTGCATTAGTTCTCGGGATTTATTAATAATTGTTTTTCGCTGTCCCCACGCCATAATGGCTGTAAAAAAACCCGAAATTTCTACGTCTTCTTTTCGAGAATATTGTCGGGGAATTTGAACAGGATCATCCTTTGCAAATTGGTTTTGTTCAACTTCTTTCGCCCAATAAAAAAGCAATTCTGATATTTCGCTTTCGATCATCTTTAGACCAATGCAAACGCGCGTTCCAAATCGGCAATCAAATCATCGACATGTTCGATGCCAACGCTGAGGCGAATTAAACTATCTTTTAATCCATTGGATTCTCGTTCTGTTTTCGGAATACTAGCATGTGTCATACTTGCAGGGTGACCGATTAAACTTTCTACACCTCCTAAACTTTCAGCCAAGGCGAATAATTTGGTTGCACTCAGAAAAATCAAGGCTTTTTCTATTGCATCATCTTTAAGCGTAAAAGAGATCATACCTCCAAAATCCCGCATTTGTTTTTTTGCAACAGCGTGGTTGGGATGGGTTTCGAATCCCGGCCAATAAACCTCCCCAACTTTGGAATGGTTTTTTAGCCAATGGGCAATTTTAGAACCATTTTCACAATGTCTTTGCATTCGAATATGAAGGGTTTTAATGCCCCGTAGTGTAAGAAAACAATCCATGGGACCCGGAGTTGCCCCACAGGCATTTTGTATGAAAGACAATTGTTCCCATAGCCTTGGGTCGGATGTACACAAAACACCCATAACAACATCGCTGTGACCGTTTATATACTTTGTTGCTGAATGCATTACGATATCTGCGCCCATTTTTGCGGGATTCTGCAAATAGGGAGAAGCAAATGTATTATCGACCACCGCAATGCATTGATTTTCGTGGGCAATGGAAACCATACCTTGAATGTCGATGATACGCAAAAGCGGGTTGGTGGGCGTTTCAACCCAAATCATTTTTGTTTTTTTGGTAATTGCCGCCCTAACGATAGACTCATCGGACATGTCAACAAAGGAGAACTTAATGCCAAAGGGTTCAAAAATTTTGGTAAATATGCGGTATGTACCTCCGTATAAGTCATTGGTTGAAACCACTTCATCGCCAGGAGCAAGTAGTTTTATACAGGCGTCAATTGCCGCCATTCCAGTACTAAAACACAATCCAAAAGTTGTAAATTCTATTGCTGCCAGGTTTTGTTGAAGGGCATGGCGTGTTGGATTTTGTGTACGACCATATTCATATCCTTTGTGATCTCCCGGAGCCGATTGGACGTAAGTGCTGGTTTGGTAGATTGGAGTCATGATAGCACCTGTGCTTGGGTCGGGTTCGATCCCTGCATGTAGGGCAAGCGTTTCAATATTTTTGGACTGCATGGTTAGGAGTTAATCAATAAGGATTCAATAATACGGGGGAAATGCTCAAATTCTAAAAGAGATATTTTTTTTGCAAGCGATGCTGGGGTTTCACCAGAATCTACAGTGCAAGTGGCCTGAAATATTTGTTTTCCTTCATCGTAGTATTCGTTTACCCAATGAATGGTTATTCCCGATTCAGTTTCTTTTTTACGAATTATTTCCTCATGAATGTGACGTCCATACATTCCTTTGCCTCCGTATTTTGGAAGCAGCGCAGGATGAATGTTGATCGTGGGATATTTGTGAAGTATTCGGGAGGGAAACTTCCAAAGAAAACCTGCCAAAACAATTAGATCGGGCCTATAGGCATCGATAATTCCGTCAATACGATCACCAGTTTCCCATTCATTTTTGTTAAAAACCACAGCAGGGATACCCAATTTTTTTGCGCGTTCCAAAACACCTGCATTATGGTTATTGGTTAAAATCGCTACTACATTAACAATACTGTCTTTGAAATAATGGGCTATATTTTCTGCATTGGATCCATTATGAGAGGCAAATACTATGAGATTCATATAGTTGTTTCGATCGATTTTTCTAGTGGGTAGATTGTTAAACCAATCAAATGACAATCAATATATAACCAAAATATGACGATAGATGAAGTAAAATTATTTCTTTTTGGTAATCAGACGTTGACCAATTTGTAATTTATCAGAACGAAGATGGTTATATGCTTTTAATTGGCCCACACTTACGCCATACATCCGAGCAATAGCACCCAGGTTTTGGCCTTTTTTGACGGTATGAATAGACCTGTGGCCTTTTGGATGCGAATGTTTAGAGCCATGAACAGTGGTTTTAGGATACGAATAAGGAGATCTGTAATTGCCAGGGTTTGGGATGTCTGTAAAATGAGAATGGACATTGGCACTGTCAAATTCATCAATAAATTTCATACTTGAAGGGTAGGGCATCAGAATAATGTTGTTGTTTGCCAGGCCGGTATTTTTATTCAAGAGTTCTTGGTTTAGAGCAAGTAAATCGTACTGGCTACCCAAGTATTCAGAAACTTTCCCAAGATGCAGTGTTGAATCAATTTTGGTGGGCGCCAAGATGGTAGTTTGTTTGTTGAAGAATTCATTATTTCCTTTTTCTGTAAAATTCAGGACATACGCAACGGCTATAAATTTGGGGACATAGTTTTGTGTTTCTTTTGGTAAAAAGGGCAAAATCTCCCAGAAATCTGTTTTTCCACCCGAGCGTTTGATGGCTTTTTGAACATTGCCTGGACCACAGTTATAGGATGCAATACTTAAGAGCCAGTTATTGAAAATAGATTGTGAGTTGGTAAAATATTCGCAGGCTTTTTGGGTACTAGAAAGTATACTTTTTCGGTCGTCACAGGGAAATCCAATGCGCATTCCCATTAGTTTTCCAGTATTGGGCATAAATTGCCACAAGCCGGTAGCACCACACCAAGAAACAGCACTGGGGTTTAAATTTGATTCAATAACAGAAATGTATTTAAGTTCTGTTGGCAGTCCATTTTTGTCGAGAATAGATTCAAAAATTGGGAAATACAATTTCATGCGTTCGTGAATTTGATTGAAATATGCATTGCCATAACCCATAAAGTATCGGATATGTTGTTCGACCAAGCGATTGTATTCGAAAGGAATAGTGCTGCCCAACTGCTTCATTTTGTCTTCGAACTCTTTGGTATTTTCGTATTTGAGATCTTTAAAAGATACGGGTGAATGTGATGGAATTGTGCTTAAGAGTATCTGTGTGAGGCTATCAATACGACGGATATTGTTTGTGCCATAGGGATTTAATGGAGCCTGTGAAAAAGCATTGCCTATTGTAGCAATCACAATTAAAAAAGATATATGATATTTGTTTGCCAACATTTTCAAAAATAGTAAAGACACAATTTCTAACCTATTGTACAAAGACTAAGCCACGATTTTGACTATCGAACAATTGTGTATATTTGTGTAAAACTAGGTTGTTGTTTCAGGTGAAGCCCAATCTTTGTTAGGAATTACTAAATACTATACACACCGTGGCTTTGTCAAAAGAAATTGAATCTCAAGAAACTGAATCTCAAACCTTGACACAGGCTGTGGGGATTAAAAAAAATTCTGGTTCTCTTAGTATTGGAATACCCAAAGAAGTGACTTTTCAAGAAAACAGGGTTCCATTATCTCCATTTGCAGTTGCCTATTTTGTTTCAAATGGACACAAAATAGTTTTAGAGTCCAATGCGGGATTAAAGGCAAATTTTAGTGATATGCAATACAGCGAAGCGGGTGCAAGCATCGTTTCAAACAACAAAGAAGTTTACGCGTGTGATACTATTTTAAAGATTGATCCACCCACGCTCTCTGAGGTGGAGTTAATGAAGCCCGGCCAATTGCTTATTTCTGCATTGCAAATCAATCAGTTGGATTCGGTTTTATTGCGAAAGTTGATGGATAAAAAAATCAATGCCATTGCGTATGAATTTTTGGAAGATGACGCCGGAACCAGACCAATTATTCGCGCAATGAGTGAGATTGCTGGAACCGCCAGCGTATTAATTGCTTCAGAATACCTCAATAATTTTCATTCGGGCAAAGGAGAACTTTTGGGGGGGGTTGCGGGTGTTCCTCCAACCCAAGTTGTAATCATAGGAGCAGGTGCCGTTGCAGAATTTGCGGCGAAAGCAGCGTTGGGATTGGGCGCGAATGTTAAAGTATTTGACAACAATATGTATCGTTTACGACGCATTCAGAAATCATTCGGATTTCATTTATACACCAGCACCATTCAACCCATGGTATTAAAAAAGGCAATCCTTAGTGCTGATGTTGTGATTGGTGCTTTGTCGGGCAAAACTGTCAGAAGCCCCATTGTGGTGAGCGAAGATATGGTCTTGGGAATGCGCACAAATAGTGTTCTTATAGATGTTGCAATTGATAGCGGCGGCAATTTTGAAACCAGTGAGTTGACAAATCATGAAAAACCAGTGTTTAAAAAACATGGTGTGTTTCATTATTGTGTTCCCAATATAGCATCCAGGGTGAGTAGGACAGCCAGTTATGCTCTCAGCAATGTATTTACACCCATTCTGACTGAAATGGCTGAAATAAACGGATACGGAGAATTTTTGCGTTTGAAATCGGGTATTCGAAAAGGCACATATTTGTATCGAGGAAATTTATGCAACAAAAACTTGGCCGACAAGTTTGGTATTAAGTGCCATGATATCGACCTATTGGTTGGTTTGTTTATGTAAATCAGACACTACAATTGGTGATGAACAGTATTCGAATCCAAGTCTTTAAAATGAGTATCAACCCGACTGGCATGGGTATCTGTGATGATTATTTGGCCATAACCTGAATCGCTGATAAGAGATATAAGTCGTTGGGCTCGATGAATATCAATTTTTTCAAATATGTCGTCTAGCAAGAGAATGGGGTTTTTTTGGGTAAGTAACTGAAAAAATTGGTATTGCGCCAATTTTAAGGCGATGATAAAACTTTTTATTTGACCTTGAGAACCATATTTTTTGAGTGAGTAATGATCCAATTCAAAAACCAAGTCATCTTTATGGATTCCGGTAGAACTTCGTTGGGCAGCAATATCGCCACGGTGTGAATTGTGCAATAACGCTTCAAAGTCATCATTGTTTAATTGGCTTTCAAAAGAAATAACGGGGTTTTCATTGCTTTGGCTTAGAAAATTATAAACTGGGGTAAAAAATTGCATGAGTTTGTCTACAAATAATTTTCTCTGGTGGTAAATAAAATTCCCTGCAGGAATCAATTTGGCATCGAAACTATCCAATAAATCTGGGTCTACGGAATTTCCTTGCAGCCCTTTTAATAGGGCATTTCTATGATCGAGTGTCTTTTTGTAAATACTTAAATTGTGAAGATAACTCTTATCAATTTGGCAGAGGGTTAAATCGATAAATTTTCTTCGTTCTTCCGAACCTCCCAACACCAATTCGATATCATAAGGGGTTATAAAAACAGTTTGAATCAGTCCTATATGGTCTATCAATCGTTTATAGGGCTTATTATTTTTTTTGAGGGTTTTTTTTCCTGTTTCAAACTGAACCAAAATCTCAGTTGCTGGGTCATTTTCAAAAACACCCTTGATTGAGAAAAATTCTTTGTTGTGTTGAATAATTTGACTGTCAACGCCATTAAAGTAACTCTTTGCATTGGCCAAATAATGAACTGCATCTAAAATATTTGTTTTCCCAATGCCATTAGCCCCAGTTATGGTATTTATTCCATCACAATAATTGAGTGAAAGTTCGGAGTGGTTTTTGAAATTAAACAGTTGAAGCCGCGACAAATACACAATACAAATTTACGCCAATTGAAATCAGTAGTGAAACAATTCGTGCTTGCAGAGTTTTGCCGAATTGTCCACATTAATCGGAGGTTTTTGGATTTATTTTACCTTTGTTTAGATTTATTATGCCAACCTTTTCTCACCTCCACGTCCATACACAATATTCTTTGCTCGACGGGGCGGCAAGCATAAAAAGTCTGGTAAAAAAAGCCAAAGCAGATGGTATGCCAGCGATGGCCATTACCGACCATGGCAATATGTTTGGCGCCTTTGAGTTTTACCGAGCTGTTACAGACGAAGGGATGTTGCCGATTATAGGTTGTGAATTTTATGTGGTTGAAGACCGGTTTCAGAAATCATTTACTTTACTTAACAAAGACAAACGCTACCATCAACTTTTATTGGCTAAAAACCAGAAGGGGTATTCCAATCTCAGCAAATTGTGTTCTTTGGGTTATTTAGAAGGGATGTACAGTAAATATCCACGGGTTGATTGTGCCCTGATAGAGCAGTATAGTGAGGGGCTCATTGCAACAACTTGTTGCATTGGCGCGCAAGTTCCACAAACTATTCTCAGCAAAGGAGAAGAAGAAGCAGAAAAGGTTTTTAAACAATGGCACAGAATATTCGGCGATGATTTTTACATAGAATTGCAGCGTCACAACATTCAAAATATAAATGGAACCGGAATCTCCCAAGAAGACATAAACCAAATTCTGATTAAATGGGGTAAAAAATACGATGTGCCCATCATCGCTACCAATGATTCTCATTACATTGATAAAAAAGATGCAAATGCCCACGATATTTTATTGTGCATCAATACGGGCGAATTTCAATCAACCCCTAAAGCTACAAATGAGGAAAGTGGAAGGGGTTTTCGATGGGCTTTTGCAAACGATGAATTTTATTTTAAAACACAGGCCGAAATGGGTAAACTCTTTGAGGACCTACCCGAAGCAATCGACAATACCAATCGTCTAATTTCTACGATTGTCCCGCCCAAATTGACCCGTGACATTGTTCTGCCCAATTATGTTTTGCCAAGCGGATTCGATGACCAAAATGTATACCTAAAACACATTGCGTATGATGGATGTAAAAAGCGCTATGGTGGCGTTGTTCCTGAGTATATAAAAGAACGCCTAGACTTTGAACTTTCAGTCATTACAGAAAGTAAATTTGCGGGGTATTTTTTAATTGTTCAAGACGTTACTGCCGCTGCAAGGGAAATGAATGTTTGGGTGGGCCCAGGAAGGGGTTCTGCTGCTGGAAGTCTGGTTGCATATTGTGTGGGTATCACCAACGTTGACCCTGTCAAATACGACCTGCTTTTTGAAAGGTTTCTGAATCTGGAACGATTGAGTATGCCCGATGTGGATATTGATTTTGATGATTTGGGCAGGGATAAGGTGATTCAATACGTCGCCCAAAAATACGGTGAACGAAGAATTGCCCAAATTATCACTTACGGGACGATGGCTGCAAAAAGCGCCATACGCGATGTTGGAAGGGTCTTGCAATATCCTTCGCCCTTAACCGACCAATTGTCGAAATTGGTCGTTGGGAACCTAAATCTTCAGGTAATGCTCCATGCAAATCCAGATGAATTGGCAAAAGATGAAACAAGAAATCTAAAATTTGATGAAATTGAGAATATACGCGAGCTGCAGTTTATTTATAACGGAAATGATGAGGCGTCTAAAGTATTGCATGACGCCGAAAAATTGGAAGGGAGTATCCGCAATACGGGGGTTCACGCATGTGGAATTATCATTGCACCTCAGGACATAGATGAGATTGTTCCTGTTGCGCTCTCAAAGGAGTCTAAGTGGATTCAAGTTCAATATGATGTAAATCAGATTGAAAAAGCGGGCTTACTAAAAATGGATTTTTTGGGTCTTAGTACGCTCACTATCATGAAGGATACCCTAAAACTTATTCAGGAAACGGAGGGGATAAAAATGGATATTAATGCCATTCCGCTCGATGACTTCAAAACATACGAACTTTTTCAACGGGGAGAAACCAATGGTATTTTTCAATTTGAAAGTCCGGGAATGCAAAAATATTTGCGTGAGTTAAAACCCACCCAGTTTACTGATTTAATAGCTATGAATGCACTTTTTAGACCAGGGCCACTCAAATACATACCTGATTTCATCGATCGTAAACACGGTAGAAAGCCTGTTGAGTTTGATTTGCCCGAGATGCAGGAGTACTTAAAAGAGAGTTATGGGATTACCATTTACCAGGAACAAGTAATGTTGTTGAGCCAAAAATTGGCAGGATTCTCAAAGGGAAAGGCCGATGAATTGCGGAAAGCTATGGGCAAAAAGAATAAAAGTATCATTAATGAACTCAAAAGTGATTTCATGGCGGGTGCATTGGAAAACGGATATGCTGAGAATATTTTACAGAAGATATACAGTGACTGGGAAGAATTTGCCCAATATGCATTCAATAAATCTCATGCGACTTGTTATGCAGTTATCGCCTTTCAAACAGCTTTCCTAAAAGCCAATTACCCTGCACAATACATGGCTTCCGTGTTAAAAAGTAATATGGGTGATATAAAAAAAATTACGTTTTATATGGAAGAATGTCATCGCCAAGGCATTAAGGTCCTGGGTCCTGATCTTAATGAAAGCAACAATGTATTCACTGTTAATCAACAAGGACAGATACGTTTTGGGTTAAGTGCGGTGAAAGGAGTAGGTGATTCTGCGGTTGAGGAGGTTCTCCAGGAGCGATTAAAAAACGGGTCGTTCAAGAGTTTGTTTGACTTATATACGAGGGTCAATCCAAGGGCTTTGACCAGAAAAACAGTAGAATACATGGCAAAAGCAGGTGTGTTTGATTTTGACAATCGATATCATCGTGCCCAGTATATTAAGGAGGATGCAAGTGGCGTCAATGGAATAGAGTTGGCATTGCGATATGGCACCCGTATTCAGCAAGAAAAATTTAGTGGACAAATGGGATTGTTTGGTGGGGGTGCTAATTTAGACAATATCGAACCCAAATTGCCCGCTGTAGAAAAAATGACACTTCTTGATGAGTTGAAAGAAGAGGAAGAATTGGTGGGTGTTTTCTTGAGTAAACATCCTCTAGATGACTTTAAGTTTATCTTTAAAAGTATTGTAAATCAGACTATTAAGGATCTTAAAGAAAGTGTAGAAAATAAAGTGCCCAATGTGTTTCAAGTAATGGGAATCGTAACACATGCGAAAGAATTGATGAGTCAGGCGGGGAGTCCTTATGGGAAATTTACCCTTATGGATTATTCGGGATCAATGGAAATGGGATTGTATAAGTTAGATTTTTTACAGAATAAACAATTGATGACCAAAAATTACATTTTGGTTATTCAAGGACAAACGGATTACAATCGTGTAAAAGATGAAATGCGCATCATTACCCATGCAATTTATTTGTGTGCTGACATAAGTGTAAATAGTATTTATCGATCAGTTCAAATAAAAATGACACCCAACGATTTGGTTTTGGGGAAACAAGAGACAGTGTTTCAGGCACTGAAACAATTTCCTGGAAAATGCCCCTTGTATTTTAATTTTAATGATGTAGAGGAGAAGATGGAGGTTACTATGATTTCTGTCAATGGAATAAATTACAACGCCGAAGTTAAAGAGATGTTGGACGAAATGGAAGTAGATTTTTCATTTCAATTGAATGATCGATGGATACCCATAAGAAAAGATGAAAATCGCCGGTTTTACAATAGCCAGAAACATAATTAGGGCAGATTATCCTTTAAAGGAGGCCCTGCTATCCGTTTTGCCGATGGTTGATGAACTTGTTATTGCTGTTGGTAATAGTAGCGATGGAACCAGAGAATATATTGAATCGCTCAATGAACCGAAAATTCGCATTATAGATACCATTTGGGATGACAATAAACGCAGAGGAGGTTCGGTTTTGGCTGATGAAACGAATAAAGCAAAATTGCAGGTTTCCAATGATGCAGATTGGTTGTTTTATATTCAAGCCGATGAGTGTCTTCATGAACAATTTTATCCGGTTGTAAGGGCCTCCATGGAAAAGCATTTGGACAATGAAAAAGTTGAAGGATTGCTGTTTAACTTTCAACATTTTTATGGAAATTATGGCATGGTTGGAGATTCACGTCGCTGGTATCGAAATGAGATCAGGATTATTCGAAATAGAAAAAATATTTGCAGTTGGAAAGATGCACAGGGGTTCAGAACTACAGAAGGTAAAAAACTCAATGTTGCACATTCAGGGGCAACGATGTATCATTATGGGTGGGTTAAACACCCTTCCTTTCAACAACAAAAACAATCGCAATTTCACCGACTTTGGCATAATGACGCATACATGAAAAAGAATATTAAGCCCACGGAAGCATTTGATTATTCAAACATTGATTCACTAGAGCATTTTACAGGAACTCACCCCGCTGTAATGAATTCCAGAATTTCGAGTATTGACTGGACGTTTGAAATGGATCCAACCCGCAAGAATTTCGGTTTAAAGGCACATTTTCTTTATTGGGTTGAGAAAAAATTTGGATGGAGATTGGGGGAGTATAAGAATTACAAACTTATTCAATGAATTACAAACGGGTAATTATTATTGGTGCTGGGGCCTCGGGTTATTTTTCGGCCATTCGAATAAAAGAATTAAATCCGGCAATTGAAGTTGTGTTGTTAGAAAAAACAGCAAAAACACTGGCAAAATTAAGAATTAGTGGCGGTGGTCGTTGCAATGTGACTCATGACTGTAGAAGCAATTCGATTCTGTTAACCCAGTACCCGCGTGGGCGTTCTTTTCTGAAAAAAGTATTCAAGCGATTCTCAGTATCTCATACAATCGATTGGTTTTTGGCAAATGGTGTTGCGCTGAAAACCGAGGAGGATGGACGTATGTTCCCCACTACAAATTCATCTGAAACAGTTGCAGAGGCATTGGAATTTCGGGCTCGAAAACTGGGTGTGGTTTTGCGTCTTTTGTCTTCGGTAGTAACCATTATCCCTTTGTCCAAAGATGGATTTTATGCGTGGCAAGTGAATTGTAATCGTGGCACTAACGAAATGGCAAATGCAGTTGTTTTGGCTATTGGGGGCTTCCCAAAAGAAGCACAATACAATATGATTAAACAATTGAATATTAATATAATAAAACCTGTTCCTTCATTGTTTACTTTCAATATTTCAGATGAATATTTACATGAAATGCACGGACTTTCTGTAATTGACGCCAGGATAAAACTACAGGGATTTGATGAAACTTATAACGGCCCATTATTAATAACACACTGGGGAATCAGTGGGCCAGCAGTATTGAAAACGAGTGCTTGGGGCGCTCGATGGATGAATGAAAAGCATTATACAACCACGGTATTTGTTTCTTGGCTCAACAAAACAGAAGATGAGATGCGAACGTTTTTGCAAAATGCCATCATTCTTAACACAAAAAAAATGCTTGTGAACCTTTATCTTGAGGGAATACCCAGAAGATTATGGGAATTTATTATTTTTCGCGCTGGGGTGTTGGGTAGCAAAATATCGTGTGAATTGAGCAAATATGAATTTAATAAAATTATAGAAAATTTGCTGCGAATGCCTTTTGAAATTGAAGGAAAGACTTCTTTTAAAGAAGAGTTTGTTACTGCTGGTGGTATTGACTTGGCTGAAATCAATCCCGAAACGATGGAAATCAGAAAACACCCTGGATTGTTTGCGACTGGTGAGATACTCGATATAGATGGAATCACGGGGGGGTATAATTTTCAAGCAGCTTGGTCCACGGCGGCGATTGTTTCTGAATCTATTGCAAAAATCAATGACAGGGCGTAGAGAAGTAATCGACACATCATTTTTTCAATTTGTATTTGCTGCGATTGTTGTCGGAAATTTCACAGGCTCAAGTAAACTTCAATAAAATATGCTCTTTTGAGCCATACGGGCGTCCCCAAAAACTTTTAGTCTTCTTCGTGGTTGAACTTATAACCCAGTCCACGATGGCTTAAAAAATATTGAGGTCGCTTGATGTCTTTTTCAAAATATTTACGAAAAGATAGTATGAAATTGTCTATGGTTCTCGTGTTGGGGAAAGCCACATACCCCCACACAGTTTTCAAGATATCTTCTCGGGTCACAACCTGGTTTTTTCTTTCAATAAGCAATCGAAGCAGCTGGGCTTCTTTTTTGGTGAGCTTGAATTCTCCATTGACCCCTTTGGCTATATAACTATTAAAATCAATAAAATTTTGTCCAAAAGCAAATTCAATCAAATTGATTTTCGGATCATCTCTATTGGCCCTTGACAATATGCCTTTCACACGCAAAAATAGTTCTTCCAATTCAAAAGGTTTTCCCATATAATCATCCGCACCCGACTTTAATCCATCAATTCGATCTTGGCTTGTATTGCCGGCAGAAAGCATCAATACTGGGACATTGTTGTTTAAAAGTCTTATGTGTTGCGTTGTTGTTAATCCATCCATATTTGGCATCATCACATCCATGATTATCAAATCAAAATGTTCCGACATTATTTTTTGAATCGCAATTGCACCATGTGCGGCCAATACCAATTTATAGCCCTCGTCTTCAAGATTAATCCGTAAAAGTTCTGCAAGGTCAGACTCATCTTCTACAAGTAAAATTTTGTATTGAATCATATCTTTTTACATTGTTTAGAATCGTAAATAATGGAAAATTTACTTCCTTTTGGGTTGTTGTTGGTTACGAGAATATTGGCGTTATGCAATTGTAAAATAGACTTCACCAAATATAGTCCAAGTCCTGAGCCTTGTCTGCTGCGTGTTTTCTCATTGCCAATACGGTAAAACTTTTGGAATATTCTTTGGCGTTCAGTGGGAGATATACCAAAACCTTGGTCAGAAAAAACGGTATAATAGTGACCATTTTGGATGAAAGACTCAATTTTCAAGGCTTCAGAATCTTTCTCACAATACTTTATGCCATTGGATAAAAGATTTGCAAAGGCAGTTTTTAGCAATTCGGGATCGCAAAAAATTTCAAAATCGTGGGTCTTGGAAATAACTATATTCTGGACTTGGTCCGATGTGAGTTGGGTATAACTGAGTGACATTTCAACAACTTTAGAAACCGAAATCCATTCTTTGTTGGCTATTGGAAGGGTGCTTTCGAATTGGGTAGCCAACAATATGCGTTCCATTAGTTTTGAAAGTCTGTCCATATTTTGGTCGGAAATTGCCAAAACTCGCTCTTGAGTCTCTTTATTTTTATTGCGCACCAAAGTTTGAATTGCCAACTTTGTAGCAGCGATAGGCGTTTTCAACTCGTGGGTAACAGCCAATAAAAAATTTGATTTCTGTTGGTTAAATTGAATAATTCTATCGATGTAAATATACATTGCGCCAATCACCAATAAGGTGAGAATTCCAATGGTTATTCCTTCACCCAACCAGGCCCTGGTTTTGGCTTCAAGTTTTTCGTTTATAGATCCCAACAATTTGTTTTTGATTTTACAATGTATTTTTAGGATTTGAAGTTGGGGGTTGTATGCAGAAAAGACCTCAAATTTTTGGGTTTCTTTTGATATGAAATCATGAATAGAACGGTCGATATTGTTCCACTGCATTTGATTTACCTTAACAAATAGCGTATCGTCTGCAACTGAATCTATTTGAAATTGCATTTGTACTTTTTTGAGAAGGAGCTCACTTTCGAGATCTAAAATTTCAACACTCAATTGGTAGTCTCGCTGGCTATATTTTAATAAAGAATAAGTCCACCATGTTAAGGCCGCAATCATATAGCAGGCCAAAAAAATGGCAATTCCTTTCAATAGTTTTCGCTGGTCTAGCATATTAAACTGTGACGAATTTATGATAAATTCGGCATACGAAGTTCGTGTTAATAACGGTAAGTGTGTGTAAATTGCCAATGTTTTACAATGAACTTACAAAACGCCACAATCGATAAGCTCAAGCCTTTGGCAATGAAGGTAAAGGGGGTGGAATTTATTTTTAATCCAGTCGATTTAATTCCCTTTGGTTCGGATTATACCGAAGATTTGTTTTTTCCTCCTGCGGCGGTTTGTTTTCCCAATTCGGTCGAAGAAGTGTCTGAAATCTTGCGATTTTGCAGTCAACATTCCTTGCCAGTGTACACACGTGGGGCAGGAACAGGTCTTTCGGGTGCTTGTTTGCCGGTTCGTTATGGATTGGTTTTGAGTACCAAAAATCTAAATAAAATTATTTCCATTGACACACACAATTTAACCATCACTGCTGAAACTGGAGTGATTAATGCAGAAATTAAAAAAGCGGTTGAAGAGCATGGCCTCTATTATCCTCCCGATCCTGCCTCACAAGAATCATCAACCATTGGCGGAAATTTAGCCCATGGAGCTGGTGGGCCCCGTGCTGTTAAATATGGAATTACCCGCGATTATGTGTTAAATTTAGAAATTGTATTGCCCAGTGGGGAGGTTGTATGGACGGGAGCGAATACGTTAAAAAATTCCACGGGATTTTCCCTGACACATTTAATGATAGGCAGCGAGGGAATGTTGGGCATCATTACCAAAGCTGTTCTTAAATTAATACCCAAACCCACCCAGGAATTACTCATGGTTGCTGCATTTGATAATCTTGAAAATTGTGCAGCTGCTGTCAATGATGTATTAATTTCTAAATTCAAGCCTTGTGCCATTGAGTTTATGGAAAAATCGGGTATCGAACTATCAATGAAGGCAACCCAGGCTTCCTTTCCCATTCATGCGCAAGCGGAGGCCTATCTATTATTTGCCTTTGATGGATTTGATGGTGAGGATTTATTTGCCCAAGCAGAGGGTATTTATAAAATTTTAGAGCCCTTTCATCCGCTAGAAATTATTCCTGCTCCCAATGGTGATATTTGCCATGAATGGTGGAAGGTTCGCAGGGCAATTGGATTGGCTGTAAAGCAAGTATCAGCATACAAAGAAGAAGATACTGTGGTTCCCAGGGCATCTTTGCCTTCCTTGGTTAGAAAAGTAAAAGAGGTTGGTTTGCGCTATGGTTTTCAATCGGTTTGTTATGGGCATGCCGGAGACGGAAACTTGCACATAAATATTCTCAAAAACAATTTGTCACAGAGCCAATGGAATGTAGAGATTCCCAAAGCAGTTGTTGAAATATTTGAGCATTGCAAAGCATTGGGAGGAACCATCAGTGGTGAACATGGTGTTGGGCTTGTTCAGAAAGAATACCTTCCGATTGTCTTTGATGAAACCCATTACCGGCTGATGCGAGGCATTAAAAAAACCTTTGATCCGATGAATATTCTTAATCCCGGGAAATGGCTAGACTGATCATCCTTTAACTTCCCGGGAAAGCAGGCTTGAAAATGCTATGGGCTTATCCATAAACAATACTTTTGTTTTAGCCCAAGTTGAAGTAAATAATTCGGAGTTTCTGTAATTTTCGAGGGCCAAGTCCGATTCCCAAATACTGTAGGTGGTGAATTGAAAGGGTTTTTCTTTGGTTTGGAGTAAACGCAATCCGTGACAGCCCGAAAATTGACGAATTGAGGAACTAGACGAATCAAAAATACCCATAAATTCTTCTACCTTTTCGGGCAAGAAAGTCATAATTACGATTCTCTCGATCATACGGCAAATTGAATAATTACGTTTCTGCCATCACCCAATCCCAGGTATTGTTCTGCTGATCCGCTATTGACGGCTACTTGTAAAATATCTCCGTGGCCAAACATACACAATTCATGCCCTTCATTTACGTCATTGTACTGGTTACTTAGTTTTTGAATGACAATATTACTGTTGATTCGCAATTTAAAGTTGCGGCCTTTCCCCACTTCTATAAATGTCTTTCGGTCTAAATTAAAATATACATTTCCATAATAATCGATATAAATAACGGTAAGATTTAGGGTGTCATTAGAAAGTGTTGGGGTGGGAAGCATCGATCTTACAATGGTTTCCTTGACATCAAATATGCCAGAAAGGGTCATGTTCGCAGCGACGAGTTTTTCAATTGCAGGAATATACACTTGTTTCAAAGGATCTTGAACGGGATTCTCAGGGGTAATATTGAAGTATTCGAGCTTAGGATCTTCAAAACACAAAGACAACAAACCATTGTCGGGCCCCATGAAATAATGTCCGTCGCTTTTTGCCACGATAAATCTTGCTGCTTGTTTGCTCATGGTGCCGACCCTGCAAATATGTATCGTTCCGTCTGGGAATGAGGGAACCACCAACTTTAAAAATACGGATTGGGCTAGTATATGCCCTTTTTTAAATTTCTGGGGGCTAACGACACATCTGTTTTTGGGAAAATGTTTTGCCATTAAGGCTTGTGATATAGTGAAATCGGGAGATTCAACACTAAAATCACACAGTAAGTGCAATAATGGATCTGGGACCGAATTTGTTGTCGACATGATAAATAGGCAAGGGGAGTACCACTGGGTTAATCCCAACTACAAATATATCAATCCAACGGCGCCGATTGCATTTGAATTGTAATTGGATATCAAGAAAGTGGCAGAAAACTATTTTTTACAACAATTGGCCGAATTTCCATTGCCTTTGAGTGGAATGGGTAAACGCTGAATCACAGTAAATTTTTTGGATCCTTGGACAATCTTTACAACCTTGTCGATCGGCAGATTTGTAAAAACTTCTTTCTTTTTCGGGTCACCCATCCATAAAATTTCTACAGATTCAATCGTGCTAGAATTGCCCAAGCCAGCCTCTAATTGAATGCTATTGGCCCCAAAGGATCCACCGGACCCGACTGTATGGTAAAAAACTTGTCGGCCCTCTGTTCCAGAACTTACAATTTTTACCCGGCTGGTTTGTCCATCTTTGGCAGAACCTACGCCTTCTAGTATGAGGGTAATCCAATGATTTTTATGATTTGGGTTGGCAAATAAAGCATTGTGTGCATTGTCTCCTTCTACAGCACCTCCCAGTGTAATATACAAATCTTGATCGCCATCGTTGTCAAGATCTCCGAAAGATATCCCATGCCCTTTTTGTAAATGGGCCATTCCGGAAGCCATCGTAATTTCTGAGAAATGTGTACCTTTATCGTTCTTAAATACCCGGTTCGGCGCAAGCGAAGTGAACTCAAAGGCTCCTGTACCAGTATACACATCTAACCAGCCATCATTGTCTAAATCGCCAAAATTAAAGCCCATGGCAAAAATAATCTTGTCCAATCCCATAGACTTACTTACATCTTGGAAGGTTTCATTCCCTAGGTTTTTATAGAGTTTGGCTTTTTCTACAGACGAGGGGATCCTTAAATATTCTTTTGCCGCCTCTTCTCCAACCAAGCCCAATTTGTCCATCGGGAAAGAAGTGCAGAAAATATCTTCTAAGCCATCATTATTGTAGTCAAACACCAAGGCTGGAAAACTTTGAAATGGCAGCGTGATACCTGCTTTTTCGGCTATATTCTCAAACACCATTTTCCGGGATTTTTGGCTCTGGCCACGGTTCATAAATAATTTATTGGATTGGTTCAAACAAGAGATAAATAAGTCTTGTAATCCATCGTTGTTAAAGTCTGCAAAAATGGCCGCTTTAGCCCATCCAAAATTTCCGGCTAAACCCCAATCTTTGGCAACATTGGTAAATGTTTCGTTGCCGTTATTGATAAATAATTCACAGGGAAATTCATTGGCCTCATTGTTCTCATTGGCAATAAATACATCAAGTAAGCCGTCATTGTTTACATCTGCCCAAGTTGCTGTTTCGGTTGGGCAAAAACTGAGCATTCCCGCAGAGATGGTAATGTCGCTAAAGGTTCCATCACCATTGTTTCGCAACAAACTATTTGGCCATTCGCCCCCTTTATCCAGCCATGCGCCTCGCAAAATAAGAATGTCCATCAACCCATCATTGTTAAAATCTGCTTGTTTGGCATTGAGTCCACCCACGATTCCCGTGAGCATGGCTTTGCCACTTTCGTTGGAATATGAACCCTTTCCATCCGCGATGAAAAGTTTTACCTCATCAAACAAACCATAGGAAGTACAGAAAATATCCATCAACCCATCATTGTTAAAATCTTCTATAATCGAAGCGCCAGCCAAATTGTTTACGTCAATCCCCAATTCAACAGCGAGATTTTTGAAAGGGACAAAACCAGGACAAGGCTCATCCAATTCGTTAAAAGGAATCAGGTGCTGGGCTGGAACCTTTAATGGGTATTGGCCGAGCGTCATGTATGCTATGTTTAAAAGCCATTTACTCTGTAAATCATCGGGATATTTACTTAAAATTTTAGAATATAGTTCAATGGCATTGTTTGATCCTTTGGGAATTTGATGGAGTGCATTTTCTTTTAATGGCATAATACAGCTGGCAGAATTGTGGTTTGAAAGACAATTTTCAGACTCACCCAAACGCAAATTAGCAACTGCCAACAGATCAAATACTTTTTTAAACTGTGGATTTTGCAATGCCTTTTCAAATCCGCCCTTGTAGTTGTTGATCATTAACAAAAGGTTTTTTATGGCATCTTCTGTATTGCCCGCATTCAGTAATTCAAAACAGTATTTCGTTTCCCAAAGGATAATGTCTTGAGGTTCAGTAAACGTATGCCCCTTTGATTTCATTCGAGCCGCCCTTGGACCACTTAAGAAATAATTGATATCTGGGTCGGCTGTGTTATTCAGGCTATCCAACAATTTGGCCATTTTACGATTGCCATCAAAACGGGAGTCTGTTTCATAATTTTTGGGGGAATTGCAAGAATAGAAACATAAAGTCAGTCCTAAAATGAAACTAAATGCGATGCTGGGTGTAGGTATTAATGTATTCATTTGAGTTTGAGATGTTTGAACAGTAAAAAAAGTCGAGGATTATTTGCGCTCGGGTTGTGTGTCGTTATTTGGACGGCAACATTAGGGCATAATGATGTAATAATCAAATAATCAAATAATTTTCAAAATTGGTAGAACATATTTGTTTAAAAATGCAACAATATGCAACAAAATCAAGTAAGCGTAATAATTCAATACGCACAATACTTTGTTTTTCATTAGGTTTGTAATACACTACATACAATCCGTTGACCGAAAAAATTTATACTCTCGATGTAATTGATCCCCAATTATTTTACGGGCCAAACAACAGTCATTTCTCGATTATCAAAGCGAAATTTCCAAAATTGCAGTTTGTTGCCAGGGGCGATGAAATCAAAATATTGGGTGATGAATTATCGATGAATAATTTTCACAAATCAATGAAACACCTGGAATATGTGTTTTCAAAAGCAAAAGATATTAATGAACACATCGTTTTGGAGGCAATGGAATCAATCAATATTGATGAACCTGCAGTAAAGTCCGAAAAAGTGTCTGCTATAAGCACAGGAGATGTTTTGTTGATTGGTACCCGTGGTCAACAAATCAAGGCGAGAACACGCAACCAAGTTAAAATGGTCAATGCTTCGCGAGAAAATGACATCATTTTTGCAATCGGCCCAGCTGGAACAGGAAAAACCTATACAGCGGTGGCAATAGCTGTTTTGGCGCTCAAAGAGCGAGAAATTCGCAGAATAATATTAACCCGACCTGCGGTTGAAGCAGGCGAAAGTTTGGGATTTCTCCCAGGCGACCTCAAAGACAAAATCGATCCATACCTCAGGCCACTGTATGACGCACTGGAAGATATGATTCCCAACGATAAGCTAAAAAGTATGATCGAAAGTCGGATCGTAGAAATAGCACCATTGGCATTTATGAGGGGCAGAACGCTTGACAATTGTTATGTAATATTAGATGAGGCACAAAATACTACTGACCTTCAATTGAAAATGTTTCTTACCCGCATGGGTCCGAGTGCAAAATTAATTATCACTGGCGATTTGACACAAATAGACCTGCCTCGAAAGCAACAAAGTGGATTGGGGAAGGCACTGAAATTGCTCAAAAATATCAAAGGGATCGCCGCAATTGAACTAGACACAGATGATGTGGTCAGGCATAGACTCGTCAAAGAAATTGTACACGCCTATGAACGAGACCCCGATTGTGAAAAAGATTCACAATAAAAAAGCATAGTTCCGTTTATTTTTGCATTCATAGCAATTATGATACAGGCCAATTCTCTTACTGCCAGTAATTTTTTCTTTCCGAATCAAAGTAACTTTTACCGAGGCAAAGTCCGAGATGTATACAGCATTGGTTCAAATTTGTTGGTCATGATTGCTTGTGATCGGATTTCTGCTTTCGATCATGTCTTGCCGCGCAGCATTCCATACAAAGGACAAGTCTTGAACGCAATTGCTGGTTTTTTTCTCGACAAAACAAGAGATATTGTTCCCAATTGGAAAATATCTACTCCAGATCCCCATGTAACGATCGGTCGTCGATGTGAACCGATTCCGATTGAGTTTGTCTTGCGAAAATACCTTACAGGACATGCTTGGCGAACTTACAGAGAGGGTGGGAGAATGCTTTGTGGGAATAAACTGCCGGAAGGTCTCAAGGAGAACGATCCCTTGCCTAACTGCATTATTACCCCTTCAACAAAAGCGCACAGTGGCCACGACGTTGATACCAGTTACATTGAAATATTGGAGAGTGGCATTGTGCCTCAAGTAACGCTAGATGCATTGTATGAAACCAGTTACGCACTGTTTGAAAGAGGGTCTCAAATTTCCCATGACAGGGGATTGATTCTTGTCGATACCAAATATGAATTTGGCTTGAAGAACGATAGCATAGTATTAATTGATGAAATTCACACACCTGATAGCAGTCGGTTTTTTTATTTGGACACCTATGATGAGTTGCAACAACAAGGGCTCTCTCAACGTCAATTAAGCAAGGAATTTGTGCGAGAATGGCTAATAAAAAATGGATTTCAAGGGAAAGAAGGTGAAGTTATTCCCTTAATGACCGATGAGTTCGTAGACAATATTTCAAACAGGTATGAAGAACTGTTTTTGGCAATGACAGGTAGCCCATTGAAGCGAAGGTCGTATGAGAATATTTTTGAGCAAATAGAAAATAACATTAACAACGAATTAATAAAACACTCCGATGAACAGTAAAAATTTACAAATATTGTTAGTGACAATAGGCGTTTTGTTCAATGCCAACGCGCAAAATGTGACCACCTATGCGGGAAAACAATACCTGGGCAGTGGCGAGTTTAATTCAACTTCTAGCAATTTATTGTTGGAAGAGTTGTTTAGTATCCCAATGGGCGTTTGTCCCGATAACAACAACCGCTTATGGGTAACAGACCAACACAATGTTATTATATTAAACGGGCCTTACAGTCTAATTCGAGGTGGTTTCTTGGGTGACCCCAATGAGCCTGGTGCCATTGGTATTGACAATGGAACAGCCACAGTGTCAAGATTCAATATGCCATCAGGATTGGCAATTAATAAAACGACCAACGATGTATACATTGTTGATACAGACAATGCATTGATACGAAAAGGGTCTCAGTTCGTAAATACTCCCAATGGTACTGTTTTTACTACAATTGCGGGTAATTATTCTTTTGTTGGTGATCACAAGGACGGATTGGTCGCCGATGCTTATTTTTCGAGTCCTTCGGATATAGCGATTAATTCAAGTGGAGAAATATATATCTGTGATTTTGGCAATGAAGTAATTCGTAAAATATCCTCAGGGAAAGTGACCACCATTGCAGGGCAGCCCAAAACCAAGGGAGATGCAAATGGTATTGGAGCAAAGGCTATGTTTTACGCACCTTCCGGTATATGGTTAGAAAACGACAATAGCCTGTTGATCGCCGATCGAAACAACAAAAAAATCAAACGGTTAAATCTCAAAACCAATGAAGTTACAACAGTAATATCCAGCGGATTAAATTTGCCTAGTGACGTTGTTTCTGTCAATGGCTTAATTTATATAGCCGACCAATACAGTATTAAGGTATTTGATGGAACAACTGTCAAAATTTATGCTGGTCAGGATGCAGAAACCGGATATAAGGATGGCTTGGCAAAGGATGCAATTTTTGGCGATTTGACCTTGTTTACCTACCGACCTGCCGATTCGGCTTTCTTTATTTGTGATACAAAAAACAATGTAATTCGTCGCCTGACACTGCAAACGCCTCCTGTTGTAGATTTTTCTGCAAACAAAACTTCGGTTAACGTTGGCCAGACAGTAGCGCTGGTATCCAACTGTAAATACACGAAGGCATACAGTTGGTCTATCACTCCCAATACGTATTCTTTGCAAGCGAATTCTAAGCTTACGGATAAAAATATTTTTCTTTCATTTAGCGCAACTGGATCATATACTATATCACTTGAGGGCAGTAATTCATCAGACAAGAGTTTGACAACCAAAAACAGTTATATCAACGTATCCAATATAAGCAATCTTAAACCAGTAGCCAATTTTATGGCAGATATTACAAACCCAACCGTAACGCAAATCATTCGCTTGGTTGATTTGTCAGAAAATAATCCTACTGCTTGGAATTGGACCATCAGCCCATCTACATTTTCCTATGTAAACTCCACAAACAACCTTTCCAGAAACCCGGAAGTCAAATTCGGTTCATTGGGATTATATTCTGTTTCGCTGAGCTTGTCAAATTCAATGGGGACAGATCAAATTTCAAAAACAAATTATATTACAGTGGTATTGGCATCAACAGAAGATATGTTTTCTAAGCCAGTGGTTTTTTATCCCAATCCTGCAACAAGTCAGGTAAAAGTAATGGGAATAGACAATATTACCAGTGTTGAATTATGGGGTATGGACGGCAAGAAACAAAATATTTGTGTCGACAACAATGTCATTGATTTGTCTTTGGTATTGCCTGGTATTTATTATGCCAATATCGTAGATCATGTATCCAAGATTTATAAAGCTAAAATTGTGGTTATTCATTGAGTAAGGCAACCCACATAACAAATCCTGTGAAGGGTTTAATACCCAAGAGAAAAAACCCATTTTTGAATGGGTTTTTTCTCTTGTTGTGCTATGGATTTTTATTTTGTCTGCTGGTGCAATTTTTGTCTCGTTCAATACAAATTGCATGTATTCAAACTGCTTCTGTGTCGATGTCCGATGCCATTGATACCCATTACAACGGATTGATTCAAGATCTTTCGGTGAGTTCTTATTTTACAATTATACTGTTAATAGGATTGCTATTTTTACCAATAAAAGGCCTTGCGATTACCCGCTATTTTCAATGGTTTCAAGGAATTGTAATGTCGTTAACGGCTTTTATCTGTTTGATTGATAGTCAGCTGATGTATTTTTGGAACAGCAAAGTCAATGCACAGGCCATTGGATATTTACAATTTCCGAAACAATTATTCTCCAGCACAACTGGATATCAATTGACAATGTTGTGTGTGGTTATGTGTTTTGTTTTTGCGTTGGCTTTTTTTTCCGCCAAATTCTTCAAATTTGTTTTAGTAAATATCGCCCCCAATTTTCTATTTCGATGGAGAATACTGTTTGCTCTTCCATTACTCGTCATAGGTATACGAGGGGGATTTGGAAAATATCCTTTGTCCTTGGGGGCTAGTTACTATTCTACCAATAACATACTGAATTTATTGGCGACCAATTCCCTGTGGAATGCTGGTTTTGTCTTGGATGAGGGTGGGGTATTCAAACAAGCAAAAATTGCTATTTTGGATACCAATATTGAGCAAAGTGCGTTGCAAAAATATACCTACCTAGATACAATGCCAACTGGAATTAGTAGAATTCCAAGGGTATTAAAACCTAATTCTAATGTTTTGATAGTAATTTTAGAAGGCTTTGGTGCACATTGGACCGAAAACCGAGACCATCGTGTTTCGGCTACCCCCAACCTCAACCGTTTGGGTAAAGAAGGAATAGTGTTTACCAAAGCATACGCATCAGGCGACAGAACAGACAAAGCCCTGGTAAGTATATTTTCTGCGTGGCCTGGTCAACCTTGGTATGGGTTGTTGATAGACCCAAGTCGTTGGAATTCGGTTCATTTGGAAACCTTGCCCCAGCGTTTCGCCAAACATAAATATACAACCCAATTCTTTTATGGAGGCGATGCTAAATTTATTAATATGGAATCGTATTTGAGGTATGTAGGATTTTCTGATATTCAATCTTATGGCCAAGAAAGGAATTCAGTTTGGGGGAAGCATGATAAACCGATGCTTGTTGAAGTAGTAAAGAAACTAAAGTTGCTCCCAAAACCTTTTTTTGCCTCATGGTTAACCCTAAGCAGTCACGAACCCTATGATATTGTTGAAAATAGGCACTTGGATGAAAAAGAAAAATTGTATAAATCAATTGCATATACTGATGAGGCCATTGGCCAGCTGGTAGCGAGTCTAAAAAAAGAAAATCTTTACGATAGCACACTTTTGATTTTTGTTGGAGACCATGGAAAAATCCCTGGATTGCCAATTTCAACCGACTATGAACAAGAATTTTTTAGAATTCCTTTGCTATTTACAGGCGGTGCCGTGAATACACCATACAGGGGAATAGCACCTGAACTTGTAGTCAACCAAACAGATATTTTTGCCACCATTGCTTCACAAATTATTGGAGAAGATACACCTGTTCCTTTTTCAAGAAATGTATTTCACCCATCTCATCCAGGGAACTCTTTGTCTTTTGCCAATGACAAAGCAGTTTATACCAGCAAGGACAAACAACATGTTGTTTTTTTACAAAAATTCTCATTGGCGACACCCTTGGATTCGCTTTTGTTGGGTTTACAATCCAATATTATTAGAAGATATTTTTCAAAATGATTGACCATCATTGTCAAGACATTTATAGATTGCATTGTGGCATTGAATTTGTCAAATTAGGGGTATGGCAACAGAAAAAATAGACGCAAGGAAGCTTGTTTTTTGGTTTCTTGGTATTCATTGTACTGGGGGTTTTCTGCACGCTACTTTCCTATATTGCTTTTGGTTTTCCTTTTTTTGATACATATGGATCATTTCGGTTATTTCAATACAATCCTAAAACGCGCCTTCTTTCCAATGGGTTGTGATTTGGATGTGAATCTTCTCGTAAACCAAGCCAAAGATGTCTTTTGATCTACATAAGCCGCTGCCTTCTATAATCAAAGAGGCAGAATCGATCGCTTCTCGGTTTAAATTACACCATGTATTCTTTTGGGTTATTTATGCCATTATCAATACCTTTTTCTTTCGCATGGGCAATAATTGGAGTGATTCACTCCTTAGGCAATTGCCAATTATGACCAGCCATGCGCTTGTAGTGTATCTCAATATGTATTATTTGGTGCCCAAATTGTTGTTGCATCGACAGTATTTTGTATACCTTATCACTTGTTTGTTATTGATTGGATTGGCGGCATTTCCCATTTCAATGTTATCCCATGCCCTTATTGTCAATGTGGGAGAAAAAGGTGATGTATGGTCCTATTTTTTTCTTTTTTTTGTATTCTTAAGCCTTCTTTTCAGCATTATTTTATCAATGACAATTAAGTTGTTGAAAGATTATTATGGCGAACAAGAACACAAAAAACAGATGCAGCAGATTCAATTGCAAACAGAATTAAAATACCTAAAAACCCAAATCAACCCACATTTTTTGTTTAATTCACTCAACAATGTCTATGCACTTACGCTCAAAAAATCAGAACTTGCTCCGGCAATGATTTTGAGATTAAGCAATATTCTGCGCTATATCTTGGAAGAAACCAGCAATGGGAAAGTTTACTTTCATGAAGAGCTTAAACACCTTGCCGATTTTGTAGAAATGGAAAAAATGCGGTTGGATAGCCGCGTTACTGTGGTTATGAAAATGGAGAATCCCAATAAGGATGCAGAGATAGAGCCGATGCTTTACCTCACTTTGGTCGAAAACGCTTTTAAACACGGCGCCCAAGTTCAACTAGATGAAGGCTGGGTTATGATTGTAGGCACTTGTTTGGAAAATGGATATAGATTTATGGTCGAAAATTCTGTTCATACCAACACAAGTCGAACAGAAAAAGCAGGGATTGGTTTGATAAATTTAGAAAAAAGATTGAATTTGTCATACCCAAATAAACATGTGTTGACGATAGAAAATTCGGATATTAAATATTCTGTTACACTTGATATACTATTTTGATGTGAAAAACGCACCCATACGCTGTATTTTTATTGACGACGAACCACTTGCCTTGGATGTGCTAAAGGTCCATCTTTCAATTTACCCCCAGTTGTCTATTGTGAAATGCTTTTCAAATGCCATTGATGCAATTCACTGGATGAAAGACAATACGGTGGATGCTATTTTTACCGATATTCAAATGCCCGGCATCTCTGGTCTGGATCTTGTGAAAAATCAATATCCTGCCCCCCATGCAGTTGTCTTTACGACTGCATATCCCAATTATGCGCCAGAGGCTTTTGAATTTGAAGCCCTAGATTATCTGCTGAAGCCAATATCACCTGAGAGAATTAAAAAAACCGTTGCACGTATAGAAGAGTTCCACTGTTTAAAATATTCTCAAGCCCATGATATTTCATTAAGGCCTGATTTTGTTTACATAAAAATAGACGGTCAACACCAAAAAATCCACTACGAAAATATTGTATACGTCGAAGCATTTGCCGATTACGTAAAAATATGGATTGGTCCAGAAAAAAGATTGGTCACCCTACAAACCATGCAAAACATGGAGAAGGCTCTCCCTGCCGATCTTTTTATTCGAATCCATCGGAGTTTTATTGTGTCAATAAACAATGTTGTTTCCATCCAACAAAACGGAGTTAATATTGGCAATAAAATACTTCCGATAGGCAAGAACTACAAAGAATCTATTGTGGCTTTGGTTAATAAACATCGTTTACAATAATCAAACACCAACATCCGCCTTATTCGTGCTATTTTAAATTTATTTGAGGCCCAAAATATGGGCTAAATAGGATTCGAATTTTGTGTTTTTAACAAATCATATACCTATCCCTTGGTAAGTTTTCAATGCCAATAGGCGGCATTCTTCCCAATTGATATTGATTGTAAGATTCGAGGTATTTCTGTCTAATAACCAATTAAATACCCCTTCGCTTGGCAAATTGCCTATGAGCTCGTCTTTGGCCAATGGACAACCCCCAAATCCTCCTAAAGCTCCATCAAAGCGTCTACAACCGCTATTGTATGCTGCATTTACTTTGGGCAGCCATTCACCAACTTTTGCATGTAAATGCACACCGATTTCGATATCAGGCAATCGCAGTTGAATGTGTTCAAACAAATAGGATACAGTTTCTGGATCGGCATGTCCAAGCGTGTCGGCTAAACTGATTGTCCGAATACCCAAGGATGCAATTTTTTCGGCCCATCCGGTAACTTCTTCTGCGTTCCAAGGATCTTTGTATGGGTTTCCAAAAGCCATGCTTAAATATGCGACTACTTCTTTCCCTGATTCTTCCGCAATGGTTTGAATTTTTCCCAGGCGCCTAAAAGCCTCACTTCGACTAGAATTTGTATTTTTTCTTTGGAAGGTTTCACTCAATGAAAAGGGAAACCCCAAGTATTGAATTTTCGGAAAAGCCAAAGCTGTCATGGCTCCGCGTTCATTGGCCACGATGACCAATAGTTTTGTCGTGCTTTGAACTTTACTGATTGCTTGGATTACTTCAGCCGTATCTGCCATTTGGGGAATTGATTCTGGATTAACAAAACTCCCACAATCCAATACATCGAATCCAAGACCCAGCAAGTGCGTTAGATAATCTATTTTGGTTTGGGTAGGAATGAGTGTCTTAATGCCTTGCATGGCATCACGCGGACATTCAACCAAGGTAAGCCGGGTTAATTTGGTCATGACGCATCACTGAATTTATATTGTTCCAATACGCCCAAATTTACTACAAGAAGTCGAAGAAATATTGACTGATTTTTTTATACAGATGAACCCTGTCAGGACCTGATACATTGTGTTTGTGACCAGGGTATACAAAATAATCTAAATTAACATTTCGGGCTTTCACCGCTTTGTCAACGAACATTAAACTGTTTTGCCAAACCACTACATCGTCATCGGCTCCATGGATCATCAACAAACGGCCTTCTAACTTACTGGCGTATTGTAATAAACTATTGGTCTTGTAGCCTTCAGAATTTTCAATGGGCCGATCCATATATCTTTCTGTGTACATGATTTCATAAAAGTTCCAATCTATTACTGGACCACCTGCTACACCCACTTTGTATTTTCCGGGTGTGCGCGTCATTAAACTGGTTGTCATAAATCCACCATAGCTCCAACCATGAATACCAATGCGGGAAGAATCACACCAAACTTGCGATTTTAACCATTGTAAACCATCCAATTGGTCGGCCATTTCTAATGTGCCCAATTGCCTGTGAATGACATTTTCAAAAGCCAAACCCCTATGCGAAGAACCTCGATTGTCTTGGGTGTATACGATATATCCTTGTTGGGCCATATAATGCATCCAAAGGTTTCCACCGCCAAGCCAAGATTCTGTAATCATCTGGGCATGTGGCCCCCCGTATACATAAACCACTACAGGATATTTTTTATTCGGGTCGAAGTCGAAGGGGAAAAAAATACGGTGGTATTGGTCTATGCCATTTACCAATCGCTTGCCTATTTCAACTTTTCCCAACGCAAAATTCTGAATGGGATTTGGCGATGAAAAGAAATTTTTATTTACAACCGGAGCTGTGCCCTGTGAAACCATTGCTGTTTTTAGGTCTATAAAAAAAACCTCTTTGGGGGTGTTGGAATTGGATAAGTATACCAAAAGCATATCGGAAAAAGAATTTAAGAATCCCTTGTTTGTGCCCACCGAATGGCTCAAGCGAACCGTATAATTTTGCATCAAAGAATTCAAGCCCGCACCGGGTAAACGATTTTTTTGGGGGAACCTGACGGCTTGCCAATTTAAAGAATATAATTGTCGCTCTAGGGGAGAAGAACCGGTACTTTCAAAAATTATATGTTTACCATCTTTCGTAAATCCCAACACTTCTGTAATTTCCCAATCGCCATGTGTTAGTTGTTTGATACGTGGCTTTCCCTTCGAAAAAGTGAATAGATATAGATGGTTGTATCCGTCGGCTTCACTTTGCAAGCAAAAATCGGTATTTGATCCGGGAATAAATAGAGGACCCGATTCGGGTTCTACATATTTAGGATGAATCAAACGATAATCAATGCCTATTAAAGAACCAGAAATAGCATCATATTTCCTCAATTCCATCGTATTCTGGTCGCGATTGACCCAGCTTATATAAATATAATTGCCATCTGGCGTCCAAGTAATATTGGTTAAATATTGGTCATAGTCGCCCTGGGTATTTAAATACACAACATGGTGTGAAAGCAAGTGATAAACGCCAACAGTAACTGTGTGGCTGCTGTCTCCTGCCATTGGGTATTTGATAGCGCTTGGAGTGGCTGGTCGGTCTTGTATACCAAACATCGGATAATTATGAACGCGGCGCTCATCCATGCGGTAAAAGGCCAATTTGTCTGATTTCGGCGACCAAAATAGACCTTTGTTTATGCCAAATTCATTGCGATGAACAGTTTGGCCGTATACTATGCCTTCGCTTCCATCATGGGTAACTTGTTCAAAGTTGATGATTTTTTTTTCTCCGAGATTGGAGGAAAGGGCTTTGCTTTGATTTTGTTGATTTGCACTGGATAGATAAATATTATTATTGGCCACAATGGCGGCCATGGAACCATTTTCGTTGAACTCTGTTGCAACTGGACTGGCGTCTTTTGAGAATAGCTTGTAGTTGAAAATTATAACAGCATTTGTGGGATTTACAGCAGGTGCCAAACTGAGATCGATCGTTAAAATACAATTGTCGACTTGAAACCACCCAGAAGACGGGGAGGTCCAATTGATGGGGGGAATACTTGTTAATATTACGGACTGGCCTGTATTTGATAAAATTGTATTGCGAACAAATTTTATAAATGAGTCGGAAGAAATCAGCGTTCTTTTGCTTAAATTACTTGCATTTTCGGCATATAAAATTCCGGATTCCAAAAAGCTTACTTCATTGGTTCCTTTAATCCAAGAAACCATTTTTGGACTTTGGGGATAGTTTTTAGGACTAAAACAGTCTTCAATTTTAAGTTTAATTTTGGCTGTTGACGGAATAACTTCAACTATTTTGTCCTTACCATTCGATTGAGAAAATAGGTTTGTTGACAAAACAATTGCTGATATATAGACAATGATGATAGAAATGCGTTTCATTAATAGGGTTTAAGAAGTTTCTAATGCAAATTTGCTGAAAATTTATCAGATGAGTACCATACAATCAATCATAGAATCTGCCTGGGAGAATAGGGTCTTGTTAAATGACGCTGCTACCATCCAAGCCATCGAATCTGTTATAGAAGAACTTGATAAGGGCAGGATTAGGGTGGCAGAACCAATGGAAAATGGCGATTGGCAAACAAATGACTGGATAAAAAAAGCCGTAATACTGTATTTCCCAACCCGTACAATGGAGACTTCCAATGCGGGTCCTATGGAATTTTATGACAAAATGCCTTTGAAAAAAAATTATGCCGCATTGGGGGTTCGTGTCGTTCCTCATGGCGTGGCTCGCCATGGTGCGTTTATTGCACCCGGAGTAATTATGATGCCATCTTATGTAAATATTGGCGCATACATTGACAGTGGCTCTATGATAGATACTTGGGCAACTGTGGGTAGTTGTGCACAAATTGGCAAAAACGTACATCTCAGTGGTGGGGTAGGTATTGGGGGTGTACTTGAACCGATTCAATCCGCCCCGGTCATAATTGAAGATGCTTGTTTTGTTGGCAGTCGGTGTATTGTTGTCGAAGGCTTTAGGGTTGGAACTGAGTCTGTATTAGGCGCTGGACTTACCTTAACCATGAGCACAAAAGTGATTGATGTTCAAACAGGTATTGTTGGTCAAAATGGATATATACCGCCGAGGAGTGTCGTGATTCCAGGCAATATCAAAAAGCAATTTGCAGGAGGTGAGTTTTATGTTCCTGCAGCGCTTATTATCGGACAACGCAAGCCCAGTACTGATCTAAAAACTTCATTAAATGATGCACTAAGAGACTATAAAGTATCTGTCTGATAGGTAGTTACAAAATTTAATCGTTGTAAATGTATGTACTGGATACTACGGAAAAAACTGTGATATAAGCCAAATGAAAATAGGATTTGATGCCAAGCGATTGTTTTTCAATACCTCTGGGTTGGGGAATTATTCACGTGCAGTCCTCGGTTCATTGATTCGGTTTTTCCCTGAAAATGAATATTTTTTGTATGTGGAGAAAATGCCTACAAAAGACAATGCACATCCCGAAGCACTGAATTTTTTGGATATATCGTGTGTAAAAATCCGCCTTGCAATTCTCCCCAAGTCCATTTCACCTATATTTCTTTGTCTGAAGGCGATACAAAAACTTCAGCCTTGGTGGAGAACTTGGGGAATGGGTGCAATGGCAGGGAAGGACGCAGTGGACGTATTTCATGGATTATCGAATGAAATCCCCTTAGATCTGCCCCCAGAGGTTCGAAGTATTTGCACTATACACGATGTTATATTCAAAGAATTTCCCGGATATTACCCTTTTGTTGATCGAATTATATACCATTGGAAAACCCAGAAAGCCCTTAAAAATTCCGATTTGATAGTATTTGCCAGTGAGCAAACGAAGTTGGCTGTAGAGAAACACTATTCCTATTTTTTGGGTAAAAACTCGATAGTATATCAACCCGTTCACCCAAATTTTTACGCAATTGAATACCCCACATCGCCCAAGGAACCCATATTATCAATGGTAGAATCGGGTGCTGATGTAAACGCAAATTTTACGGTAAAACCAGTTTCAACAGACTATTTTGTCTACCAAAGCAGCTTTACCGAAAGAAAGAATCATTTGGCATTGGTAGAGGCATTTTCCCTCATTCAAAAGCAAATGGATTGGAATTTGATTTTATTGGGGATTGATGGTCCAATGCTGCCTCAAATCGAGCAACAAATAGCAAAGTTGCATTTAGAAAAGCGAATCCAAATAATTGTAAACGCAGGCCACGCTGAGCTTCTTACAATCGTGTTGGGCGCGTCAGGATTTGTGTATCCCAGCATCAGTGAAGGGTTTGGAATACCTTTGGCTGAGGCTGCTGTTGCTCGTTTGCCAATGGCGGTTTCTCGCATTCCAATATTTATTGAAATTGCACAGGATATACCGGTTTATTTTCATCCCAACCATATCCATGAAATTGCAGCAGCAATGATGCAGATTACCTTGCTCGATGAACAAGTAAGGCAACGCCAAAAAGTAAGCACTATTCTCGATAAAATAGATTCTAAAACCATTGCCAACAGTTTAATGCAGGCATATTTGAATTCTTAATAATCTCCCAAAATGCACTTGTTATACTACAAGGCATTCAAAAATTATTTAAATGGCGAATTGGGTTCTTTTTTAATGGTATTATACGTCAGTAAATCTGCAAGTTTCGGGAAAAATTTATTGATTATTACAGCCAATTTCCCTTGCAAGGTTAAGACAAGGTATAATTTTTTGTGATGGATTGCTTTCCAGGTCGCCTCAGCTACCGCTTGGGCTGACATCAATTTTGTTTCATCTAAAGGAGTTTCGTTTTGAGGAGTGCCTTTCGAATTAAGGGCTGTATTTCGGATATTGCTTTCTGTATAGCCTGGACATACAATCAAAACATGCAATCCGGTTTTTAGGTTCTCACACCGCAGCCCCTCCAAAAATCCTTGCATGGCAAATTTGCTGGCACTATATCCAGTCCTTGCAGGGAGTCCCTTGAAACCAGCAATGGAAGAAATGCCCACAACTGTCCCTTTGGCTTGAATTAAATAGGGGAGTGCATGCTTGGTACAATAAACAGTACCCCAAAAATTCGTATCCATTAATTTAGACAACACGGAGATTTCGGTATGCGCAAAAATACCCCTCATGCTAATTCCGGCATTGTTAATAAGAATGTCTATGCGGCCAAAACGATCCACGCAGTTAGACACAAATCGTTCACAATCATCATGAATTGAAACATCTCCTTGAACATAACACACGTCAACACCGAAAGATTGACAAATCGAAGCAGAAGCCTCTAACATTTCCATAGATCTAGCCATGATCCCCAAAGAAAAACCATTTTTAGCTGCATGAATAGCCAAAGCCTTGCCGATGCCACTTGAAGCACCTGTGATTAATACAACCTTATTCATGGATTTATAACCATTTGATACCAGAGCCAATTGCGTCTGTTTGGGGATAGTCTATTACGAGCCCATCGAGAGAAAATTCTATCGCATCTTCTAAATACACTTGGGTAACAGCACTTGGATTATCCCAACAATCGTCAATGGCTCCTGTATAGACCAATTCTCTGCGGGCGTTAAATAAGAAAACTTCGGGTGTTTTGGTGGCACCCAATCGACGCAATATTGTTTGTTCTTCGTCGTGTAAATAAGAAAACGGCATTTTGAATTGCTTCACCAATCGAGTCATATCTTCCGGGCTATCTTGCGGTTGAATGAGAATATTGTTTCCATTGATTGCGATAACTCCCAAATTGTCTTCTTCATATCGTCTTGCGAGGTCAATAACTCTGGGCCAATAAGCTTGCGCATAGGGGCAGTGATTACAAGTTACAACAATTAACAAAGCGCTTTTGTCGGCAAAATCATAGGTATTTACCCGATAACCACGTGTATTTTCGAGTTCAAAGTGTTGTAATTTTTCTCCGATTTTCATGGTCAAGGGTATTGAAGTGCAATTTACACAATCTACCGATCATTTGTGGGTTTTTTGTTTGTTACAGCATTTGGGAAGATGGGTATATTCGGGTTAAATTTGTGTAAACAATGGATCAGTTTATTATTTCAGCCAGAAAGTATCGACCCACTGCATTTGAAGATGTGGTTGGACAGCGTCAGGTGACTGAAACTTTGTTGCATGAAATTAACAGCAATAAACTGGCACAAGCGTTTCTTTTTACCGGTCCACGAGGAGTTGGAAAGACTACATGCGCTCGTATTTTGGCAAAGGTGATCAATGCCAAAGATGGAGGAGATGTGAACCAAGACTACGCATTCAACATCTTTGAACTCGATGCAGCCAGTAATAATTCAGTTGAAGATATTCGTCATCTCATTGATCAGGTTCGTATTCCGCCCCAAATTGGCAAATATAAGGTGTATATTATTGACGAAGTGCACATGCTCTCTGCCCAGGCATTCAATGCGTTTTTAAAAACATTAGAAGAACCCCCCGCCTATGCAATTTTTATTCTTGCAACTACCGAAAAATATAAAATTTTGCCCACGATCCTGAGTCGTTGTCAGGTGTTTAATTTTAATAGAATTCAAATAAGTGACATGGTTGAGCACCTCAAGGGCATTGCAACCAAAGAAAAGATAGAAGCCAGTGAAGATGCACTTCACCTCATTGCCAGCAAAGCAGACGGTGGATTGCGAGATGCATTAAGCATGTTTGACCAACTGGTGAGCTTTGGAGATGGTCGAATTGACTATGGGTCTGCGGTAGAAATTCTTAGTGTTGTAGATCTCGCCACCTATTTTGAATTAACCTCTTTTTTGAGCCAATCAAATATTTCTGAGGCATTGATGCTTTTCGATAACAGTGTGAGTAGGGGGTTTGATGGGGCAACATTTTTGGGTGGATTGTCATGTCACTTTCGAAATTTGGCCGTAAGTAAGCAATTGAAAACAAGGGTGTTATTGGATGTTTCAGAGACGTTTAAGACTAAATATGTCGAGCAATCAGGACAACTGTCATTTTCATTTATTCTCAATGGATTAAACCTTGTTTGCGAAACAGAAGAAAAATATAAGTTGAGTAGGAATACACGTTTACTTGTAGAACTATGCCTAATGAAATTAAGTCAACTCAATAGTTTCATCCAACATATTCCCTCATTAGAAGATATTAAAAAAAAAACAATACCGCAATCTCCTGATTTGCTTGCCAAAGACAATGGATTTAAGCCTTCTGCGAATGTGAAGCCAATCCCTGCGACCTCAACCCTTGCTCCTTTTATTGTTGAAGAAAAGCCCAAGACAGACGGTGTACAACCAAAGTCCAGTGGGTTTAGCCAGTTTAAAGAAAAAAGGGAAATGGATATCCTTGCGTCTTCTGCTAAAAAATATGACCACGAAATGGGTGCTGATAGATTAGATTTTCAATCGCCCAATCTAGAAGATGGTATTGCCCCAAACAATGCATTGTCTACTTCAGGCAATGGTTCTGAAAAATTAGATGCAAAACCAATTCAAGCAATATGGGCAGAATTTTGTCAATCTCAAAAGCCCAGAATTTCAACCTGTCTCAAAAATCTAGAAATTGAACTTGTAAATACGTCATTTGTTATTCGACTCAATGCCACCAACCAAGAAGACATTGTTGAAGAAATTAGAACCGCATTAATGGGTTCATTGCGCTTTCATTACCCCTCTAAAATCATTCGAAATATCACGACTGTCTTGGAAGAAAAAGTCTTAGAAAGCAGAAAACCCTATTCAGACAAAGAAAAGCTTGATTATCTTAATAAGAAATTTCCTGATTTAAAGAATGCAATTGAAATTTTACACTTGAGATTGCCCTAATTAAATTGTATATCCAAAAAATCCCCACCCAAATTCGTTATTTTTGTACCTGTTATTAATGCCCGATATATCCTTTAACAATACCGGTATTGCTTTTGCACATAAAAGCAAAAGAGACTTGTCAAAAGCAAGATTGCTGTTCAAATCTTTCAGGTATTCTAGTTTGTTAAAACATGGTCCATTGCTGGCAAAAATAGTCATAGCCTTGGGTTTAAAATCCCTGATTAAACAATCAATATTTAACCAATTTTGCGGCGGAGAAACAATTGAGGAATGCAACACTACCATTCAATTCCTTGCCAAAAGCCGCGTGGGGACAATTCTCGATTATTCAGTTGAAGGAGAGGAAGAAGAAGTGGTTTTTATCGCCACAGCCGAAGAAATACAAAGAACCATTCGCTTGGCATCGGGGAATTCTAATATTCCTTTTTGTGTGTTCAAGCTTACGGGTATTATGCCTTTTGAAACATTGGTTTTTATGAGCCAGTGTATTGTTAGGGGGTCTATTGCTTCAATTGAATCGTTAGAAGACAGTATTTTACATTCCAAAACAATGGACGATTCTGACTCCGCTATTTTTACTGCGCATCAAAAAAATTGGGCATTGGGATTGGATAGATTTAACCGCATATGCTCAATGGCATATTCTAATGATGTTCGTCTGTTCGTAGATGCCGAAGAATCCTATATTCAAACAGCCATCGATTTGCTTGCTGAAAACGCAATGGCCCAATACAACCATTCCAAGGCTATTATATACAATACTGTTCAGCTCTATCGCCACGATCGTCTAGAATACCTTCGACAACAAATTCTTTCAACGCAGCATTTTTTAGGATTCAAGTTGGTTCGGGGAGCCTATATGGAGAAAGAACGGGAGAGGGCAATTTCTATGGACTATGCAAGTCCAATCCACAAAAATAAAGAAGCTACTGATCGAGATTATAACGCTGCGGTTAAGCTTTGTATGGAGCAACTGAATCGGGTGAGTATTTGTATTGGGACCCACAACGACGAAAGCAATCTTTTGGGAGTCCAATTAATGGAGAATAAACACATATCGGCCGGTGATGAACGTGTGTATTTTTCACAATTATTGGGCATGAGTGATCATATTAGTTTCAATCTATCGAACAGCGGCTATAGTGTGGGCAAATATGTGCCCTATGGGCCTGTTTCTGGCGTTATTCCCTACCTCACCCGTCGTGCCCAAGAAAATAGTGGAATGTCAGGTCAAATGGGACGCGAGCTCCAATTAATTGAACAAGAATTAATGAGAAGAAAGGGATGAACTTGAAGCGGGATTGGTATAAATGGGCGGCGGCAATATTGCTTTTGTATGTTCTTTTGGGAGGATTGGCATTGCCATTACGTCCTGGCATTGTGGGTATTTCTCCCATTCGTATCGAAACTGGCAAAACAGTGGAAGTTCAAGTTAAGGTCTCGAATTCACAGTGGACAGATCCCACACAAATTTCAGCACCGTATCCAAAATCACTTGTTTTTGTTTCTGAGAAAGTAGGCAGATTACCGGTCAAAGCCCCCCAAGAATTTACACCTGTAAACAATACCCCTAAAGACAGTTTTAATTCCGTGTTGGCATGGGTTGCCAATGGGATTACATATTCTTCAACATCGATGTATGTCTATGGGAAATGTGATTTCAGTATGGGTGATAGTCCCATCCCCAACGAGATATATTCTGTTTTTATTGAATTGAGCAATGGAAAATATTTGGGATTACCCGATGCCGTATTCATTTACCGGGGAAACTCAGATACAATTGGATCCGGTAAGGGCTTAACCTATTTGAAGTCTTCGTTTAACAATAACACCCCTCGGTTTGAAATGCGTTTGCCCAATAGGACAGTACTTAATGAAAGTGTGCGAAATTTATTTTACCACGTTCCAATGTGGTTTGCAATGATCGCGTTGTTGTCCATTTCGGTTTTTTATGCCATAAATTATTTGCGTTTTCAGCGATTAGAAGACGATGCAAGGGCTGATTCGTTGATTAAAGTGGCACTCTTGGCGGGGATATTGGGATGTCTTACCGGTGCCATTTGGGCCAGGGTAACCTGGCATTCATGGTGGCCTCGTGAAGACCCAAAACTGAATGGGGTTGCAATCGGAATGATGATGTATTTTGCCTATTTACTTTTGAGATCTACCCTCAGCGATCCATATCAGCGTGCGCGTATAACATCAGTATATTCGATTTTCATTTACCCAATATTTATCGCATTGATCTTAATTATGCCGAAATTATCTCCCAATTCTTTACACCCTGGTGCTGGTGGAACTGTAGGATTTTCTAAATACGATTTGGATTCAACCATGCGCGTATTTTTTTATCCGGCAATATTGGGGTGGATTTTCCTATTTTATTGGATATCAAATTTGCACTTACGAATCACCAAACAAACAGAAAAATATCAATAATAAAACAATGAACACATTAGATACATTAGATTCACAGACTGC
Organism: Bacteroidota bacterium; assembly: GCA_005798825.1. Lineage (GTDB taxonomy): Bacteria > Bacteroidota > Bacteroidia > NS11-12g > UBA955 > UBA955. Next base: position 170,834 of record SYIL01000004.1, on the reverse strand, counting down.
TGAAGCCCTTAGCCAACACAATAATTTCAATGTAGTGTATTGTGTATTGCTTGTAATTTTTATCGGTATTTTGCTTTACTTGGTGCGATTGGAAAGAAAAATCGCACGCCTAGAAAAATCGCAATCATGAAACGCTTTCATATTATTTTGCTCTGTATTGCGGGCATCGGTATTGCAACAGTTGTTAGCATGTATGGAAATACAACCCAGTACGTTGTTTTTCCGGATGCAATACGAATTTCCCAAGAAAGTCCGGGAAAAGATGTGCACGTTGTTTGTAAACTCAATAAAGCCAAGCCAGTAATATATGACGCCCAGATAAATGTAAATCGATTAGAATTTACTGCCGTTGATTCACTGGACAACGAGTGCACGATTGTTTTCACCAAGCCCAAGCCCACACAATTCGAGCAACTCGAAAAAATGGTTTTAATTGGGTATTATGAGAAAGATCATTTTTTGGCAAATGAAATACTCTCCAAATGCCCTTCTAAATATGTAGAATCTCCGCCAAAAATTGTTAGCCAATGAAGACCGAGAGCCCAATCATCCATTTTAACGGAGAATGGCTCTGGCTGGGCAATATTGGTCATTCAATGGCTGTAGTTGCCTTTATTGCGGCTATTGTGTCGGCGGTATTTTACTTTTGGCATGAAAAAACAGGCTTGTCTCGGGATTTGAATTTGGCTAGGAGATTGTTTCAATTGCACGTTTTTAGTGTGGTCGCCATGTTTGTTGTTTTGTTTATCGCAATTTTTTATCACCGCTATGAATATTATTACGCCTGGCGTCATTCGAGTAACGCCCTTCCTGTTTATTACATGATATCTTGTTTTTGGGAGGGTCAGGAAGGAAGTTTCCTGCTTTGGCTTTTTTGGAATGGCCTGATAGGTTTGATTTTACAACGAGTTGCCAAAAATTGGGAAAGTCCTGTCATGGTGGTTATTGCGTTTGCCCAAATTGCGCTAAGCTCAATGTTAATTGGTTTTCATTGGGGAGAATTTAGTCTGGGTAGTAGCCCTTTCGATTTATTGCGTGAACAAAGACCCGATTTCTTGGAGATTCCCATTTTGGGGCAATTGGGAGTCGAAAATTACCTCCAATTGTTCAAGGACGGCAATGGCCTAAACCAATTATTACAGAATTATTGGATGGTTATTCATCCACCTACATTATTTCTGGGTTTTGCAACAGCCATTGTGCCCTTTGCATACAGTTTGGCTTCCTTGTGGCGAAAAAACGACCGCGGATGGATACCCATTGCACTTATATGGAGTTTGGTTTGCGTCGGTATTTTGGGGTTGGGTATCATTATGGGCGGTTTTTGGGCTTACGAGAGTTTATCCTTTGGGGGATATTGGGCTTGGGATCCTGTCGAGAATGCTTCGCTCATGCCTTGGCTGATTATGGCAAGCGCTGCCCACATGTTGATTATCACAAAGTCTACAGGCCGCCATGTGTTCACCTCCCATTTATTGGTTCAACTTTCTTTTTGGTTGGTATTATACGCCACCTTTCTCACCCGCAGTGGTATATTGGGGGATTCAAGTGTTCATTCTTTTACAGACTTAGGGCTTTCGGGCCAATTGCTTTTATTTCTGTTGGCTTTCTTAGCACTCGCCCTGGTAGTTGTTTTGCAAGGCAAACAACGAAAATGGGCTTTGGAATGTATACCATCGCTTTTTCTGATCCCAATGGCTATTGCCTATGGTATAGAATCACCAGAAAATTTGGCATTGTTTAACCAATGGTTAAAAGGATTGGGAACAATTTTGTTTTTGGGTTGGCTGGTATTTTATCTGTTTGTGTTATTTCAACGAACCAAGGCCAATTTGGGAGATGAATCGATTCTTTCCCGAGAATTTTGGATGTTTTTGGGATCTATGTTTTTAATCCTTTCCTTGGTTCAGGTATTTGCGGGAACCTCGATTCCAGTATTCAATAAATTGTTCGGTTATAAAACAGCCGTTCCAACGGCAGCAGACTATAACCGTATTCAACTGTGGTTGGCAATGCCCATTATGTTATTAATGTCTTTAGGATATTGGTTTAAATTTCGTGAAACAGAGTTGTCGACACTCAAAAAACCCTTGTTTGTTATTGTGTTGGCGAGTGTTGTGATTACTTTTTTGCTAGGATTTGGGTTTGGCATAGAGAGTGCCAAATTTCTACTATTTTTATTTCTAGGTGTTACACTTGTTATTTCTAGTGGTTTATACGGATACAAGAAAAAAAGATTTGAGTGGCTGAGATGGGGGGGGAATATCGTGCATATCGGATTTGGTGTTTTGTTAATAGGGGTATTGGTATCATCCGTGAATAAACATATCCTCACTGCCAGTAATGAAGGCATTGATCTTGCACCAGAAATTGACTCAAAGGGCAACCAAGACAATAAGGGCATTAAATTTAACCGTGAAAATCAATTGCTATACAAAGGAAAGTCGAAGCAATTACAAGGATATACAGCAACTTATATTGAACATATTCAAGGTGTTGGAAATGACAGTATTGACAAATACTTTAAGGTTTTATTTCTGAACAAAGACGAATCAGGTAAAACTCTTGACAGTTTTGTTTTGATGCCGAAAACCCAAAATAATCCTAAAATGGGTTTGTTGGCCGAACCTTCAACGCGACATTTTCTCCACAAGGACATTTTTACCCATGTGGGTTACGAAAGTGGAATGGACCGCAATGAACCCTTTAGCAATTTTCGGCTCGATACAATAGGTTTTTACAGGCCATTCATAACCCAAACAGGGAAAGTTGTAATGCGTATTGACAGTATCATCCGATCTGTTAATGGCGACGGGTTATCCATTGTATTAATTGTCAAAGCAAAACGTTTACAAGATTCCATTTGGTTGCGACCCGCCGTTTTAATCAATGAAAAGACAGGCTCCTTCAATAGTGTCCCCGCTGAAGACAACCGATTTGGCATTATGCTTTCGATACTCAATATTCAAATCACAGATTTAACCCCCAACTCAAATAACATACGTTTTGTAATTCAAAGTGGTGAAAAAACACCCGTTTGGGATTATATAGTTATCCAAGTGATTGCATTTCCTTGGATTAATTTGGTATGGGCTGGTACCATCATTATGGTTTTTGGCTTTATTTTGGCGATACTTAACCGAATTCGCAAGCAAAAACAATTAACAATATGACAGGTAGAATCCTTATTTGGGGTTATGGAAAACTTGGTTCTTCTATTTTTAAGGCTCTTATTCAGGCGAATATTCCTGTTTCTGCCCTAATTCATTCTTCTGATAAAGCCTTCGATACAGAAAAAAATAATTTCAATACGGTATCTCGAAATAAAGTGTCTGTTATTTCGCCCGATATCATGGTTGACAGATTAACCAGTGAAACACTTGGAGCCTATTTATTACCTGGGGATACAGTGTTTGTTACTTTGCCCGACCGATTGATTGTGCATGCGATTAAGTCTTATCAGCGCGAGGGTGTATGTTTTATTCATTGCAGCGGAGCTACGCCAATGGTTGAATTGAATAAGGGCGTATCTGGGGTTTTTTATCCTTTCCAAACTTTTTCGGGAAAAACCCCTGTTGATTGGTCTATAATTCCAGTATTTATTGAATCTGCGGATGTGAAAGTATTGCAAAAATTGGAGTGGGTCGCACAAATACTGGGGGTTAAATCTACCCAAGTAATGAATAGTACAAATCGAGGATACCTCCACTTAGTTGGGGTTTTCGCCAATAATTTTACCCAAACCATGGCAATAATTTCCCGCGATTTGTTAGTAGAGGCACAAATGGATCAAACGTGGGTAATTCCCATTCTGGAAAAAACAGCGTATCATTTAACAGATGAAAATCCGTGGGATTCGCTCACAGGTCCTGCAAAGCGAGGGGATAGCGATACAATGGCCAAACACAACGGATTGCTGGGTTCCAATCCCGAGTTATTAGAAATTTACAATGCTTTGTCGTCGTATATTTCTAAGCACATGCCCGATTCAGCAAAGCAAAATTAGATATTACTTATTCAAGGATAAACGAATACCAAGGTATAGCGTAAACCCATTGGTTGGCCCCCAGGCATAACCACCATCAAAGCTATTGCTTTCGGGATTTTCCCAATTGACCACCGGGTTATGTTGTGTTACATTTCCCAAATTCTCACCCCCTATATAGGCTTCGAATTGCTTGCCAAATTCCTTCCGAATCTGAAGGTTAACAATCGTATACCATGGACTGTAACCCGAATGATTTCGATGACTTACAGATGAATAAAAGGGCAATCTTTTGGGACTATTGGTCTGACACATACCATCAAAATACCAACGGTTGCGGGTTTTATATTGTAAAACGAGCAATCCCCGATGAACCGATTGAAGTGCTTGCTGCATAAACTGACTATCAAGCCACAAACGGCTATCAACCCATCTGTAGCCTAGTTTAAATGTGAATCGTCGGGAAAAATAACCACTGATTTGAATTTGGGCATTGCGTGTTTTACCGGCTTGGTCGCCACTTACTGAATGAATTAATACCCGGGTAGGCGATTCATCTCTATCAGAAACAACCTGACTTAAAAACTGGGTTTCGAAAACATCACAAACAATTGTAGCGGGATACCCAGCAATTAATAGGTCTTTTTTATAGCTTAGACCATAATTCCACGCTTTTTCTTGTGGGATCCAGGAATTGTTGGCAATATTATTTGAAACAAAGCGACGCCCATTGATCAAAGATGGTAAATTTTCAGACATAAAATAAGCGGTTCTTCTCGCCATTCCACCCTGGAAATTTAGCCTTTGGGTTTTGCTGATTGCCCACTTAAGAAGGATTCGGGGTGTAGCATAGAACCCAAAAGTGGTATTATAGTCATATCGAAGTCCAATTACAGACGATAGAATAGGTTTTTCGACAGTGTATTCTGTAAAAACACCCAGGGCATGTTGCCATCCATCCATTTTCCAATCAAGGCCCATATTGTCTGAAAGTGTTTCTGTTAGATGGATACCCGAATAGGATATACCCGACTTGGTGTGTTGTCCATTTTTGGAGGGTGTTTGGTATAATGAGGTATAGAAAAAGCGGTCTTCTTGCCCTTTGTAATTTCGATTTTTCAAAGAATTTAAAACCCCGTCAAGTGAATGGGATGACACTTGAAAAATATTCCCAATACTACGATTTTGATCTTCCGACAAAAATATTCCCAATTTCCCATATACCTCAGCATGGTTTTCATTTAGATCGAAATGAAATGATTTTGGATCTGTAGACAATTCAGTTACTGAGCCTGGAGTAAGTGCACCTCCTTTTTTTCGATCGGCATAACCCATAAACCCCAACTGCTTCTCACTTTTTTTACCTTGGACTTGCAGGTGGTCGCCCAAAAAAAATCTTTGTGAAATGGGCATATCTGCCAAACCATCACCACCCATATCACTGCTGCGGTATTGTCCACCAGAGTGAAGGTAAATGTGGTTTAAAGCATTCTTGGAAATTGAGTGTTTGTGAATTAGGTTGAATTCTGAACGTGCTTGATGGTTAGAGTAAATATTGAGAAATATTTTTGGATCATTGATATCGGCTTTTAAATTATAATTTAGTGCGCCAGTGAGTCCATCGGCCCCCAAAATAACAGATCCTGCACCCTTGGCAATATGAACTTCTGAAACCATAGGACCCGGGATATTGGAAAGACCGTTCAATGAGGCCAATCCATTTATGGAAGGGATGCTCTCCCGACTCATGAGCACATATTTCCCAGCCAAACCCAACATTTCAACTTGCTTGATCCCGGAAACACCATCAGCATTTGAAATCTCAACGGTATTGTTTAGTTCAAAACTTTCGGAAAGGGTGCAGCAAGCAGCTTTTTTGAATTCCGATGCGGTAATAATCTCTGTTAGTGGGATTCCTTTGCCATTAAAGTAAGCGCCTCTTTCAGTGTTTATTTCGACCTTTCCAACGCTATCAATGATTGCTTGGGTGGTATCTTTAATCTGTTTTTGTTGGGCCAAAGAGCAAGTTGCGAAACAAAATGCAATGCAGACTGAAATTAATGTTTTCGTTTCTCCCATTCGTCGTTATCATCGCGGTATTTACAACAATCCGGAAGATTTTCGTAGACTATATTGCTGGCTTTTACTTTATTGGTATCATGTCCTATCATCGCAACAATATTGTGAAGTTGAATTTCTTCTAATTTTCGGGGATCGTAGCGGATGGTAAGTTGATCCGTTTCAATAGAATAAATTGCCTTATAAATCCCTTTTTTATCTAAAGATGCTTCAATTCTTTCTTTACATTGTCCGCAGTTTCCTTCCACTTGGAAAGAGATGGTAATTTTTTTTGGTGGCTTAGGCAATGAAAATACCGAATTGATAAAAACACATACACCGACTAGCGACAGTATAAATTTTTTCATATTCTATTATTTTTTAATTGTTTAATGGATAAAAAGCAACACAAATATAAATTATAACATTTATATCAGCGCTAACGTGCGTAAAAGTATTTCAAAAAAAACGATCTTTTTAAAAAAATTCACATTCGTGTATTTAAAGACGAAAATTTGAGAGTAATATCGCACCGAAGTATGAAATGGTCTACTTTTTTTCGAGTTAAAACAGTATTTGCCGATCAAAAGGATTCATTGTCTTTGAAACGGGTTTTTGGCCTACGCGATTTGACATTTTTTGGCATTGCGGCGATTATAGGAGGGGGTATATTTAGTTCGGTTGGCAAGGCCTGTTTTGATGGCGGTCCTGCTGTGGTTTATTTGTTTATTCTCTGTGGAATTGCTTGTGTCTTTGCCGCAATGTGTTATGCCGAATTCGCTTCAAGAATACCGATTTCTGGGAGTGCATACACCTATGCTTATGCTTCTTTTGGAGAACTCTTTGCCTGGATAATTGGCTGGGCGCTGATTATGGAATACGCCATTGGAAATATTTATGTGGCGTTTGCATGGTCGGGATACGTTGTTCATCTTCTGGATCAGTTTGTGTATGAATTGCCTCGATGGCTGGTTACAGATTGGTCCTCTGCCCATGACGCATTTATACACACAACCCAAATTGGGGTTGACAATGATGCGCTTATGGCATACAAGTTTTCTCCAACCTTGGCAGGCTTTCACATTGTTTTTGATGCGCCAGCATTGATCATCAATTTGCTGATTACAATTCTGGTATATAGGGGGGTTAAAGAATCTCGCAACGCGACCAATGCAATGGTAATATTAAAATTGATTGTGATTGTGTTGGTAATTGTTGTGGGTGCTTTTTATGTCGACATATCGAATTACAAACCTTTTATGCCCAAGGGTTTTGGGGGCGTAATGATAGGTATTTCTGCTGTATTCTTTACTTACATTGGATTTGACGCAGTGAGTACCATGGCAGAAGAATCTAAGAACCCCCAACGAGATTTGCCCAAAGGCATGTTTTACTCTTTGTTAATTTGTACGGTTTTATATGTTCTCGTTGCCTTTGTTCTGACGGGGTTAGTACCTTATACGAAACTGGACAAAATAGATCCATTGGCATATGCGATGGCAGAACATGGATTGTTGTGGATGGAATTGATTATTTCCTTCGTGGCTGTTATCGCTATGGCAAGTGTTTTGTTGGTATTTCAAATGGGACAGCCCAGAATATGGTTAAGCATGAGCAGGGATGGACTATTGCCACCTGCATTTGCAAAAATTCATCCCAAATATAAAACACCTTCATTTGCAACAATTGTAACAGGCATACTTGTGGGTATTCCTATTTTATTTACCAACGAGAATTTTGTACTTGATTTTACCAGTATAGGAACTCTATTTGCATTTGTGTTGGTTTGTGGAGGTGTTTTGATGTTAAAACCCCGTAAGGAAAATGACACAAAGGGCTTCCTATTGCCATTTATCAATGCCCAATACCTTTTTCCTTTATTGATTAGCTGTTTAATTATCGTAGTTCAATTGACTATGCCAAACTATTTTCCTAAACTATTGACCCTCGGCAATTGGAATAAAATTTTTTGGTTTTCAAATGGGGTGTATTGGCTCTTTTTGTTCACATTGTCGATACTTTCGCTTTTTCGAAAATGGTCATTAATCCCACTTGTAGGGGTGAGCATTTGCGCGTATCTTCTTACCGGAATGAAATCTAATAATTGGTACTGGTTTTTTATTTGGTTTGGATTGGGATTGTGTATTTATTTTTTGTATGGATACCGAAAAAGCAAACTGGCGATTTCCCAATCTGCTGCCCAAAAATCGAATTTCACAAATACATAACAAACAGTTAGAACAATTAATATTGTAAAAAAATCTATTACTTTCAAAAAAATACCCATTACAAATTATCCCAAGACAATGATAGAAATGGAAAATAGGGATGTCCCAGAACGCAAAGAAAAGAACATTGCTGACGTCATTCAACGAGTGTATAATAAATACCGTATCACCCAAAAAATAGATGAGATTGAATTGGTAAAAGTTTGGGCAGACATTGTTGGAGAGCTAATCGCAAGGCATACTTGTTCAATTTCCATGAAAGGAAAAACCCTATATGTAACATTTGATCAAGCGCCATTAAAAAACGAAATGTTTTTGCAGAAAGAATTAATTATCAAAGCTGTAAACGAAAAAATGGGAGAGGGTTTTTTGAAAAAAATATTTATCGCTTAATCTAGGTGTTTGGTTTTGAATATTCTATAGATTGCCCGGTATATCGGTTTTTTTGAGCATTGCTTTGTCGATGCTCACATTGAGTTCAAATCCTATGATTGTCGTAAGCATATTGATATAGATCAGTACCATTAGGGCGATTATTGCACCAATTGATCCATAAACCTTGTTATAGGCATTAAAGTTATTTACATAAAAACCAAATGCAATGGATGAAAGTCCCGCCAAAACCGACGCCATGGTACCCCCAGGGGTAAAAAAACGCCATCTTTTAGAATTGGATGGACCAAAGTAGTAGATACTGGAAATGATAATAAACATCAATGCAGCCAATATTATGTATTCGAGAAAAAGTATACAGAATTCATAAAGACCCGCCAAGGGCAATTGATGCGTATTGATATAAATAACGCTTTGGAAAGCCCATGTTAGAATAAGCAAGGCAATAATGATGAGTATTGTTAACCAAAAAGTTAAGAATATCGCTTTACCACGAATTTGAAACCAATTTTTTTTTTCCCCTTGAGGCAATCGACGATCAAAGGATATGATGAGTAAATGAAATGCGTTGGAAACAAAATATAGTGTTGTGATAAAACCAAAAGACAATAAACCGGTATTTTGTTTATTGAGAATTTCAAGGATGGTACCGTGAATCTCTTGGAAGCTTTGTTTTGGCAAAACCCTAGCCAATTCTTGAATAAATTGCATTTTTAGGCCCTGAAATGGAAGATAGGCTATGAGGGTTAGCAGAAAAATAATGGCGGGGAAAAGTGCGAGAAAAAAGTTGAAACTTAAACTCGATGCCCTAGAACTTAAATTTTCTTTGAATATAGCTCTCCAAAAATAGATCCCAACATTATAAATAGTTTCACCCTGAAAAGCCGCAAGACGTTTGTTTCTTATGTAGTAAAAAAAACGATGGCCAGGCATTTCAGAGGCTCCCGTTGATTCGGGTTTTAAGTCGTTTTCTGACTCACCACTGCCAGGGGTTGGAGTATTATTACGCATCGATTTGTACAATGGAGGTGCCATGAAGAATTAAAAATCGTATTTTTCTAAAATAATTGCTGGAATTTTAATGGGTTTAAGATCAAGCTTTCGGGCATAAAACATTTCCATCCTCGCAGTATTTAACAATTCGTCCTGTTGGTTGTAGGTTTCAAAAAGAAATATACACCGCACAGTCGGTTTTTCGGGTATTAATACTTCGATACGCAATACATCATCATATCTGCCGGCTTTTTTAAATTCAATTTGCATAGAACGAACAGGCATAATAAGCCCATTTTCTTCCATCTCTTTGTAACTGAGGCCTTTATTTCGCATTTGTTCAGTTCGGGCTTGTTCAAAATACCAAGCATACACGGAGTGGTGGACAAAACCCATTGGATCACATTCACAATAGCGAACCCGGATTAAATGTGAATACTTCATCTTCAATAACGTATTATGAATGTTTCTTTTATTTGTTCAGTTCGGGCAAATGCAAGTCCAATATTAAACAAATCTATCGAAACAGTAAAGGGATCATACATTTCAATTTGCTTCCATCGTTGTTCTTGAAAAGAACTTCGATTTTTCTTGACCATGACAAATGCGCCCTCAGAACCCAATTTTGGGATTATACAATCGATTATTTTCCAGAATTCGTCTTCTTCGAAATAATCATACAAAATAAACAATCCAATTTCATCCACTGTGTGTAATTTTTGGATTATATCAGATGCAGATTGATATATATGGGTTGTTACTCTTTCCGAACTGTGATATTTTCGCAGGTTAAATTCAGTTATCTCCAGCGATTTGCCAGCGCGTTCAAAAATATGGTATGCAATTGTATTGGATTCAAGATTGACAGTTTCGCCAGATGTTGTGGTTCTGGAAAATAAGCGTTCAAGATTGTTTGTGTTCTCCCTTTGCAAATACAAAGGCAATACAGCAAAAGAACTGCCCACTTCAACAATGTGTTTATGTGGACTTAGCAAAGACAAACGATAAATTAATCTTGCGTATTTGGCAGACACTATTTTTTGTTCTGCTACCTTGCCCATCATAAGGGGAGTATTCATGTTAAATGATATCTTGCTATTTGATTGAATCATTCTTTTTCTGCACAATTCGGCTATGTTTTCTGTTGTTGAAATCGCAGAGCCATATACAATGTTTTCAGCGAGTTGATATACAAAAGGCGAGTGGATTCCGTGGCGACTATTGGCCTGAAATAAATAAATAAGATAATCGACAAAGCCGAAAAAGCGATTGCGCGTCACGATGAACTTTTAAGGAGTTTCAATTCCTGTTCAGCTTTTGCGATTTCAGCTCTAACTTTTGAAATCGATTCATCAATTTGAATGGTCACCGCTTCGGTGTTTTTGGAATGTTTAAAAAAACTTTTATTGCTTTCCATTGTCAAAATTTCATCCCGCAATCTAGAAATGGTTTCCTGTAATTTTCGATCTTGAGTAGATTTTTGGGGTAAAGATTGACTTTGAAACGTATTGCGCTGAACGCCTTTGCCCGAAGAACGATTTGCCATGTTTAAAGATTTATAGCGAGCAAATATTTCATCTGTTAGTGCTTGGTATGTTTTATTTAGTTGCTGGTAAGATTTGCCAGAGACGAAGCCTGCTTCATTCCATTGTTTTTGAAATAACTTCAAATCATTAAGAAGTGTTTGTTGGTTTTGAGCTTCTGAACCATTCAATATCTCAAGACTTTTGATGATCGCTTTCTTTTTTTCAATTGATCCAGAAGATTCTGTTTTTTTCAGCTTAAACCATACATTTTTACGGGTATAAAAATGATCAAAAGCGGCCTTGAATTTATGCCAAATTTGATTGTTTTGTTCCTCTGGAACAGGACCAATTTTTTTCCATTCCTCTAGTAATTTTTGTAAAGCAGCGGTTGTTTTTATAAACTCTTCAGAATCTTTAAGTTTTTCTGCTTCTAAACAAAGCAAAGTCTTTTTTTCTAAATTGTCTTTTTTACTGTTTTGAACATCTTTAAAAAAATGCTTGCGTTCACCAAAGAAATGGTTGCGAATGGCTTTGAAGCGCAGCCATGTTTCTTCATTATTTTGGCTTGGAACGGGACCTATCTTCTTCCATTCGTCCATCAGGTTTTCCAATGCCGAAGACAACTTAGACCATTCTTTGTGTTGCGTCGGCAGAACAGAAATTGCCAACTCTCCTTTTTCGATCAAAATCAATTTTTTTTCTAAATTGTATTGGCGATTGGTATCAATTTTTTCTTGCTGTTCTTTTTTTGCTTGGATAACAATGTCCGAAGAAGTTTTAAATCGCTTCCAAATATCTTCCGAAATGTCATTCCTTACAGGACCGGTATTTTTCCAATCTTCATGGTATTTATTGAGTTGTAAAAGAGCTTTTCTAATATTTGGTTCATCCTTTAACGCTTCTGCTCGCTTGATCAACTCAATTTTCAGTTCTAAATTTTTGTCTTTATCCAGATCTTTCAATTCATTGAAAACAGACATTTGGTCATAGAACTTATCTATGAAAAACTTGTACGAAATGTGCAATTCGTTTTGGTATTCTTTGGGTATTTGACGTATTTCTCTCCACTGACGCATATACTCTCTCAGGGTTGACAGACTTTTTTCGGTTTCTTCAGACTCAACCAAAATCTTTATATTCTCTAATACAGATTGCTTGTGTTTAAGATTAACAATCTTTTCTTCTTCGGCACGTTTCCTTTCTTCATTTTTACGCTTCTTAAATGCTTGAAGCAATGAATTTAGTTCTTGCTTGGCCTCGTCTTTGGGGGAAACAAAAGCACGAGCGTCGTTTCCATCCTCTACCCATTGGCGAATTAAAGAAGGTCTCTCTTGGTCCATCAAATCATCAAATGCATTGAGCAATCCTTGGTATTCCAATGCCGCTTTCTTTGTATCCGCGGTGTGCACCAATTCTTTTGCTTTTAATAAAATCTCTTCCTTGCTGAGTTTAGAATAGATGTTTTCAGCCAGATTTTCATCAGGGTTTTGCTCCATCAATTGTTCGACGTCGTTCAATTGATCACTATACGTTTCCGCTATTGGGCCGACTTTTTTTACCATTTCAATGCCTCTAACTATTCTTTCCTTTTAATAATTCGTCTTTCCTCATCAACATCCATAGTGCAGCTTCGGCAGCTTCAGACCCTTTATTGCCCAAAGAACCGCCTGCACGTTCTAGGGCTTGTGCAAAATTTTTAGTTGTTAGAACTCCAAAAATACAAGGTTTACTGTATTTTAATGCCAATTGCGATATGCTATCTGCTGCAGATTTACATATAAAGTCGAAATGTGGGGTTTCTCCTTGAATCACGCAACCCAAATTGACAACTGCATCGCAACCATTTTCAAAAAACCATTGGGCACAGGTTGCGATCTCAAACACACCTGGAACAGAGCATTGTTTAATTTCTAATGATTGAATCTGTTTGAATTGCTTTAAGGTACTGATAGCGCCATTTTTTAATGCATCGGTAATTTGTTTATTCCAAACAGAGGTAACAATTCCAATTGTATATCGAGAATCGGAAAAGTGGGGGGGTAATGAAGGGTTAGATTTTAGCGTTGTAGCCACTTAAGTTGGAATCAATTTAAATCACCCAGTAATCCTTTGAGTCGGTAGATGAATTTTTCCGCATCCGATCCATCTTGGGTGGCATTGTATTTACTCTCTAATATTTGATAGCATTCAAGGGCTGAACTGTATTCTTTTGCCATTTCAAAGTGAATGGCTGCCTTTTTGTAGTACATACTGCTGGTAAAGTCGTTATCTCCTAATTCTGCGGCATCTTCAAATAAGCCAGCAGCTTTGGATGTTTCTCCTAATCCGGAGTAGCATGTAGCTTTTGCACCCATGATAGCTGGTTCTAAGAAAGCATCCCCAGCGGCATTGAAATTATTCAAATAATCCAAGGCTTTTTTAAATTCATTTTTATGCATGTATGAAAGACCTACAATCAATGCAGCTTCTTTTCCTTTGTCTGTATAGCTGTAATTATCTGCGATTTCAACAGCAGAAACAATACGTTTTTTTTTGTCACCTTTAAGAACGATATCAAAAGAATCCGTCTTAAAATAGTGGTATATTTTGGCAAATTTATTGGCCGCTTCTTTTTCTTGGTCGGGCAAATAAAAATTGAACCAATACACAATAGAGCCAATGGCAATAAGCAGCGATAATCCAGTATACAGGACTATGTTTTTATGTTTTTGATGAAAATCACTGATTCTCAACTGAACCGCTTGAAGTCTTTCTTTAATGTTCATAATGTGTTAAACAGGGGGCGAATATAATATATTAATAAATTAATCGGTAATATAAGGATAGTCGTTTTCTACATACACATCCTTAAATAGGTCTTTGGCTTCAGGGTAAGCCGCATTTTCAGCAAATACCACGCTGGCATTTATTTCATCCATTATTCCTTCTTCTATCAGATCTAATTCCAATTCAGAAGCGTACTTTTTTTCCAATATAATCGCTTTGGTAGTTTCCAAGGGGTCCTTTTCCTTGTAGTCAGCCACCTCATTTTTTGATCTGTAACTGGCCGGGTCACTCATGCTGTGTCCACGATAACGGTATGTTTTTATCTCTAAAAATACTGGGCCTTTGCCTTCTCTAGCATGCTCACAGGCATTATATATTGCCTGGTGAACAGTCTCACAACACATTCCATCGACCTGATAACTGGGCATCTCATAAGCCAATCCTAGTTTGTAAATTTCAACGAGATTGCTTGTACGCGCAACACTTGTTCCCATTGCGTATTCATTGTTTTCACAAATAAAAACGACCGGTAATTTCCACAACATGGCCATATTAAAAGCTTCGTGTAAAGCCCCTTGTCTGGCAGCGCCATCACCAAAAAAAGTAAGGCATACATTGGAAGTAGCATTGTATTTTTCAGCAAAAGCAAGACCAGCGCCCAAGGGGATTTGCGCACCCACGATTCCATGACCCCCCACAAAATCATGTTCTTTTGAAAACATGTGCATGCTGCCACCTTTTCCTCCGGTGCAACCAGATGCTTTGCCAAATAGCTCAGCCATTACCGAATTGGCGCTAATACCCATGGAAAGGGCGTGTCCATGATCTCTGTATGCAGTAATGACTTTATCGCCTTTTTTTATTGCAGATGCCATTCCAGACGTAATGGCCTCTTGTCCAATATAAAGATGACAGAAACCCTTGATTTTTTGTTGACCGTACAACTGCGCAGTTTTCTCTTCGAAACGACGCTGTAACAACATTAGTTTATACCAATTGATATGCTCTTTCTTACCAAATTTCATTTACTTCAAATAAAGTGTTTGCAAAAATAAAACGTAAGTTCCGATTATGCGCCATATGGGGGTGCTAAATATATCAAAGGCCCTCAATTATTTCAATGGATACATGTAAGGACATTTTTTTGCCCTCTGCTTCATCTTACCTAAAACTATAAAAATGCCAATGGCAATGAATTTTATGCACTTAGATTTTTTCTTCAATATTTTTAACCTTGTCTTTGATAAGTCCGATTTCTCTTTGTATCATCCTAATCGCAGGGCCAATATCTTCTGATTCCGTTGTTTTTGGGTCTTCAAATTTTGGGTTTATGTAGTTTACGAATTTCCAGATTTCCAATATCAAACCCACCTTAACCGAATAGGGTGCATACAGAGGGTTGGTACTGCAAAGTAAAAAGGTTCCATCTTCCTCGATGCGATTGTACAAAACCTTAAAAACGATCCCGTCTTCTTGTGTGATTACAATATAGGGGTGGCCATTGCGAACAATATTCCAATCTTGTATGTATTCTCCAGTAACAAAAGCGCCCTCTGTAACGGGTGGCATACTGTCTCCTTGAATGGGAAAACTCCGGTATTTTTTGTTGGCAGAAAGAAAGGGCAAATTGAATGCCGGCAATGTTTTGATATAATCTGGATCTGCATAGCCAGTTGCATAGCCTGCCTTGGCTTTAATGGGGACCAATTCGATATTTTCTTCATTCTGCTCACTAATGGTGGTAGCCAAAACCCTAAGCCGAGTGCCTGTAAGGTCAAAATCAATCCCTTTTTCCAATTGTGAAAGTTGCTGTTCTCCCATAGTGCACAAATTATTGCGTAACAGTTTATCGATATTAATTTGAAAAAAATCAGAGAGTCTAATCAATACGAAAATGCCAGGTTCGGCAACCCCGTTTTCATAGCTATTGTATGCAGATCGAGTGAGTAAAAGACTTTTTGCAACATCTTCTTGGCTTCTTTTTCTGCGTTTGCGCAGGAGCTTGAGATTTTCTTTTAAGTACATTGTTAAAAATATTGACAAGTTTATGTCGTGTAAATGAACAACAAAAAATACATAATGGCAAGAAAATCTATTTTTTTTTGTTAATTTTTTTGGCAATACTCGAATTGTAGACAAAATGGTGATTCTATATTGGTTCTCAATCTTTGTGTTTCATATTTAAACCCTTAATTTGCCTTCATGAACTATTGGCTGATTAAATCTGAACCCTTTAAGTATAGTTGGGAGCGGTTTATGAAAGAAAAGCTTACTTTTTGGGATGGGGTTCGCAATTATCAAGCAAGAAACAACCTTATGGCAATGGAGTTATTGGATGTTTGTCTTTTTTACCACAGCAATGAAGGCAAAGAAATTGTTGGGGTTGCGGAAGTGGTCAAAACACACTATCCCGACCCAACTTCCGATGAACCTGCATGGGTTGTGGTGGACATTAGGCCTTCTTTCCAACTCAAAAACCCTGTTCCTTTAGCCATTCTTAAGTCTGATCCTAGATTGTCTTCGATAGGGTTAATCAAACAACCAAGATTATCCGTAATAAGTATATCAAAAGATGAGTTCGATACCGTAATTTTGTTGTCAAATGAGCCAGCCTAAATTGCTCATCAGCCCAGCAAAATTTGACCTCATTGTTAAGAGGTTTGCCTTGCAATTGATTGAAATTCACGGTAATTTCTCGAATTCTGCAATGATCGGATTGCAACCCAGAGGGGTTAATTTGGCGAAGCGTATTTTAGATGTAATCACAGAACTTCAACCCGAAAACAGTCTTCTTTACGGAGAATTAGACCATACTTTCTTCAGGGATGACATCGGGCGAGGTGAAATTTTTATGCCCAAACGATCGACCATTAATTTTTCTACGGAAGGTCTTCAAATTATAATGGTAGACGATGTATTGTATACAGGTCGGAGTGTCAGGGCTTCTTTAGATGCGTTGATGAGTTTTGGACGACCCAAACAAATAGAGCTAATGGTCCTTGTCGACCGCCGGTTTAAAAGAGAATTGCCAATATCTCCAAATTATGTAGGGGTTGAGGTAGATTCACGCAGTACTGGAGAACATGTTAAAGTAGATTGGAGTGAAACAGTTCAACAAGTTTGGTTATTAAGCAATACAGAATGACGACACAATTGCCTATCAAACATTTACTGGGAATTAAAGGCCTTGAGGCTTCCCATGTTCAAACAATATTTGAGACAGCCGACAATTTCAAATCATTGCTTAATGGACCGGTAAAAAAAACACCTGCGCTTAGAGACACCACCATCGCAAATTTATTTTTTGAAAATTCTACTCGAACCAGGGTTTCTTTTGAATTGGCAGAGAAAAGACTGGGTGCAGACATTATAAATTTTTCTAGTTCTTCGTCAAGTGTAAAAAAAGGTGAAACATTAATTGACACAGTAAACAACATACTAAGCATGAAGGTTGATATGGTTGTTATGCGTCATCCAGCCCCTGGTGCTTGCGTTTTTTTGTCTAAATATATAGATGCTCAGATAGTAAATGCCGGTGATGGCACACATGAGCATCCGACACAGGCATTGTTAGATGCATTTTCAATCCGTGAGAAATTTGGGGACGTAGCTGGAAAAAAAGTTGTTATCATTGGAGATATACTCCATTCAAGAGTTGCGTTGAGCAATATTTACTGTCTGCAACTTTTGGGTGCTGAGGTAATGGTTTGTGGCCCTGCTACACTTATTCCCAAAAATATTCAGCACTTGGGTGTTTCAGTAACCCATAAACTACAGGATGCTTTGAAATGGTGTGACGTGGCCAATGTGTTGCGCATTCAATTGGAGCGTCAAGACCAGAGGCATTTCCCTTCTTTAAAAGAATATACAAGCTTGTATGGGCTTACACTTGAGAGATTAAAAAGTCTTGACAAAGAAATTTGCATCATGCATCCCGGTCCAATTAACCGTGGCGTAGAAATTAGCAGTGATGTTGCCGATGGTGAGCACAGTATTATTTTGCAACAAGTTGAAAATGGCGTTGCCGTTCGAATGGCTGTTTTGTTTCTCTTGGGTCAACAGCGATTGTGATCTTTGTATGACTAAAAAAAATACAATACCCAACCCTGTTTTGGTAAACAACTTCAGGGCCGATGTTGTGGAGAGTTTTCACCGTGGTTCTTTTTGCGTGGTTGACCAGAAAAGCCAATTGATTTGGTCTATGGGAGATATTGGACAAATTGCATTTCCAAGATCAGCGCTCAAATATTTTCAACATATCCCCTTCATTCTATCGGGGGGGTTTGATGCATTTGGGTTTACAGAAAAAGATTTGGCCATAATGTGTGCTTCCCACAATGGAGAACCAATGCATGTAGATGCAGTTACAAAGATACTATCAACGATATCGCTCAACCCCGAAACGCTGCAATGCGGAGTTCAACAACCCGCTATTAAAAGCGATTATTCCGCACTGATTCGAAACAATCAATCCCCCAGTGTACTTCACAACAATTGCAGTGGCAAACACGCAGGTTTTTTGGCGCATTGTATGCACAATAAACTTGATATTGTTGATTATCTATCCCCAAAACATACATTACACCTAGAAATAAAGAAAATTACAGCGTTGTTTTACGAATTGGAAGAGAAAGATTTGCGGGTCGGGATTGATGGTTGTTCTGCACCCATTTTTGGTATGCCTTTGCTCAACCAGGCTTTGGCATATAAAAACCTGATTTCTCCAATGGTTTGGAAAGACAAAGCCCTTGAATCTGTTTGCAATCGTATTGTTAAATCTGTTATTCAATATCCTGAGCTTGTAGCAGGAACAAAACGTTATTGTTCTGATGTGATGCGCATTACCAAAGGTAAAGTTATAGGAAAAACAGGGGCTGATGGAATTTATTGTTTGGCGATACCCCATAAAAAATGGGGGATTGCAATAAAAATTGATGATGGGAAAATGGGACCACAGTATCAGGTTGCCCACGAGATTCTATTGAGACTCGGATTGCTGAGCAAAAAAGAGGAGAATGCCTTGATGCATCACTGGCAGTTGGAAAATATCAATTTTGCAGGAAACTCGGTCGGTTTTTCCAAGGCAGTTAAGCTAAATTGTCCTTTTTGATTCGACATTGGCCAAGCCATGTCCAAAACCAACTGCTTTCCCCAAATGTTAGGGGAGTATAAATCGCAGCAAAAACACAAGATTTTTATTCAATCCAACGGAAGATTTTACTCCAACGAATGCCCCGGGTTTTATACTCCATATTTCCATGTTCGGACAAAGGCAAATACGTATCGGGATCAATGCCAATGACTTTTTTTAGGCTAAAAAAGGTAAATAGTGGTTTTCCTACGATATGGTCTTCCGGAACATAACCCCAATAACGAGAATCCAGGCTGTTGTAGCGATTATCACCCATCATCCAGTAATAACCCATTTTAAAAGTATATTTTTTGATTTCAACTCCATCGGTCGAATAAAATTTGCCATCTTGTTCAGAAATATTGGCTTCCTCATATTTGTTGATAGCCAAATTAAGCCAGTCCCAATTTTTTTGGGTCAACACAAGGGTTTCACCCCGTTTAGGCAAATAAAATTCACCGTAGTTGTTCAGGTTCCATCGCGGTTTCATGTATTTTGTTGCCAAAGTGTCGGGGAATAGGTTTCGATCATATCCTATATCGATTGTATCTAATTCAATACTCAAAACTGTGGCATCCTTTCTAATTTTTTGAATATTTTCGGGCCAGGTAAAAAGGGTATAGGGTAATATGTCCTTTCCCAAACGTTTTCCATCGGCGATGTATTTTTCGGCATTGTATGGAAATTGAAAATCCCCCAAATCATTTTCAGCAAGAAAATCCTCTGTTATCGGTTCACTCATCAGGGCTAAATACCGTTTTTGTTGCTTGCCAACGCTTGGCAATTCTTTTCCATTTATATAGATTATCCCTTTTGATATAAGAATTCGATCGCCCGGAATTCCTATACAACGCTTTACATAATTGTCTTTTTTATCGGTTGGGTATTCATCTCCGTCAGCAGGCCAGTTAAAAACAATGATGTCATTGTTTTTAATGGTATACCAACCCGGTAAACGCATGTAGGGGAGCTCTAGCCAATCTGAATAGGCTTTCATTCCCAGTATTTCTTTGGGCGCCAACACAGGAACAGTGATGGGTGTCATTGGAATGCGCATGCCAACTTTCGCACGACCAACCACCAAATAATCTCCAACCATTAGGTTGGATTCCATGGAAGGTGTTGGAATCTGGTATAAATCAAAAAACAAGGCACGCATACCCCCAGCGACATAGGCTGCAAACAGAATTGCGTCTCCCCATTCACGAATGCCATTATTCTTGGGGACATGGGTTTCTCGCCATGATTTTTTCCCAGCTGGACCAATAAAAGTAAGCGGACTAAAGGCCAAAATTGGGAAGTAAATAAAACTAAAAACAGTCCCAAAAAATTGTTGCCAATATCCGAATTTACCAAAAGATCGAAGAATGTCAAGGGTGATATTAAAGCTAAATAAAATGTTGATACCGGGCGTTATCATTCCGAATATATACCATTTGGGTCTACCCACAATTTTTATCCAATACCACCAACTGACCACTGGTATCCAAGCAACCCAAAAAGATTCTCCGGCAGTTTTGAACATCCGCGAAAGACCTATTCTGGTCAATAAAAATGAAATACACCACAAAATGAAGAAAAGAGATACGTTATAGCCTTCCATGAATCAATACCTTAAAGGGCAAAGTTAAGAAAATCGCCCATATCAAATACACCGCGTTTTCCAATCAACCACTCCGCTGCCATAATTGCACCTTTCGCAAATCCAATTCTGCTTTTTGCTTCATGCTCAAATCGAATTATATCGATGGCATTTTCATAGGAAAGACTGTGTTTTCCATATACTCCATGCATTCGTTCTGCGTGAATAAGTAGAATATTATCTATATTTTCTTGGCGAATTTCTGGTATTGACTCAGTGGGGGATAGTGCCCAATTTTCATAACGAGTTGAATGTGAAATTACCCCTTCAGCCAAGGTAATTGCTGTTCCACTGGGCTTGTCTATTTTTTCGGTATGGTGAATTTCTGAGATACTGCAATTGTAATCGTATGCATCCATCAAGACGGAAAGTTTTTTTGACATCTCAAAAAAAAGATTGACCCCTAGGCTGAAATTAGAAGATGCAAGCAATGTGCCCCCCATTTTCAGACAATCAGCAGCGACACTTTCAAATTGCATATTCCATCCAGTCGTACCTTCCACCAAAGGAATATTTTTCTCAAAACAAAGTTGTGCATGGCTTTTTACGAGTGAAGGGGTACTAAAATCAATGACAACATCCCCAACCAAAAATGTATTGGCATTGAATGGATTTAACGTGTGGTATTTCTCCACTATGGTATGCCCTTTTTCGATGGCCAATTGCTCGACAATTTTGCCCATTTTACCAGATCCAATCAACAATATATTCACCCTGCAAACCTACATTATTTCTATTTGTCGTGGCCTCATTTTTAATCAGATATTTAAATATTACCCTAAAATAATGCAATTTTGTGGCATGGGCAGGTCTAAGTTGGGGGTGATATTCATAGGAGTTTTGTTAATTGTGGGTATTGGTTTCATTTTTTTGGGACAACACCTAAAGACAAATAATTCAGAAGATAGGGTCTTGAATATCAAAAATTCTATTTCGATGGATTCCCTAGAAATTTTGGTAGCCAATCAATTTGGAATCTCTTTTTATCCTGGGTTTGGGAAAATTTGTCATTGGATAGGTTATGATCATCCAAGCCCTATTTACCTTGTCGTAAAACCCAAAACAAGTGCATGGAATCTGGCAAAATTATTGCTAAAATACCAATCTGAAACCAGCAATTGGGTCTTGAGATCTTCATGGTACAGCAAAGAATTGGTGGTCTCAATTGCGGGAAAAATACCCTACGACGAAAAAACCATTCTTGGGATCTTATCTGATTCACTTGTACTTGCAAGCTTGGGTGTAAATCGTCAAACCTGGCCTGTATTATTTATTCCCAATACATACAATCTTAAAAAGGCTACAACACCCATAGGTTGGTTAAAACGAATGAAAATAGAATCCGATAAATTTTGGACAAAAAATCGTGAAAAAGCATTAATGACAAAGGGTATAAGCAAATTAGACGCTGTCATCATTGCGAGTATAGTAACGAAGGAGAGTAACAAGATCAGCGAATTTGGTAAAATTGCGTCTGTTTATCGGTTGCGCCTTAAACTGAATATGCCCCTTCAGGCGGATCCAACTGTAGTATTTGCGAAGGGGAGTTCGGGGAGGGTTCTTTCTGCAGACCTAAAAATCAATTCTGCGTATAATACGTATCTTTATTCTGGATTGCCTCCAGGGCCAATTTGTATTCCAGACCCCCTTGCTATTGATTCGTGCTTGTTTGGACGAGAGTATCCCTACTTGTATTTTTGCGCCAATTCCAACCTGCAGCCCGAACACCTATTCGAAACCACTTTGAAAGCGCACAATAAAAATGCAAGGGCCTATCACAGGGCATTGGATGCCATGAAAAAGTAATTTTATTGTTTGACGAATTGCCCGACAAATGGTTTTCCATTGTCCTTGACACCATTCAAAAAATAGAGTCCGGGTGTTAAATTTTGGATATTGATTTTAATAATATTTGTTCCACTGTATACTTGTTTTCCATTGATGCCAAGAATCTGAACCGAGTTGCAAAAAGAGGGCAAATTGATTTCAATGGAGGATGGGTTTGGGTATGTGTTGATCGACTCAATTCCAAACAAAGCAGTAGAAGAACTATTGCTTTTTGGTGCAAGGGTAATACTGGTTTTTACCGTTTGGTCTCCATTATTAGATCCATCGCCATTGGAAACAATACTAATGGCATAGATCATGATATCTCCAGTCAAAGCAGCAGGAGCAGTCCATTCAAACGACCATACGCCTGAAAGACTGGGAGAGGTATGCCCACAAATTTCGCGAGTACCACTGGGATAAATAGAAGCACCTCCTTTGGCTGAAGACATTTTCCCAATTCCCAAATTGGAAGCATTCAGTACGGTGGCTTGAAACCCTTTTTGGGTAGAAGTCCCCAATGAAGCGATAGATACAATATATGTTTTTCCGACTTCAATATTGGTTACAACAGACATTGAGGTTTTGTCTATTACGGATATTGTAATGCTACCGTTTCTATTCGAGCCAGGATTGTGACAAGAAGAACAACTTCCAGAGGAAAGCGGAGCACCTGTTCTATCGCCTCCAGGGCCATTGGAATTGCCAGATATACAAAACGCTACAATGCTGATGAAAAAACAAAATAACATCGATTGAAAGATTTTTGGCGTCATATTTTTTTTTGTCCGAATATACTGAATTAAATCCAATTGAAAAGGTTAAATAATTTGCCGATCTGATATTAATGGGCAACTTGTAAAATACCTTGTGCAAGGTTTGGGTGTGAGTGATCCCTTATTTCTGGATCAAAAATGCTGAAGTCCGCCAAAATAAATTCGAGTAAACACTTTTGGCAAACATCCTGTGCAAGGAATTAATAATTTTGGCTATTATTTTTCCCAATTTTTGGCTTTAAAAATGAAAATAGTCAATGCATGTATTAAATTTGCACTCATAAATGAATCAGCCAAATGATTATTTGCCCATTTTAATTCAAATCGCTGTGGCTGTAGGGTTTGTTGCCCTAACGCTCTCTCTTTCCCATCTTCTTGGGCCCAGCAGAAAAACGGTCAACAAAGTAGAGAATTTTGAATGTGGAATTCCTATACATGGGAATGCGCGTTTTCCGGTTTCTGTAAAATATTTTTTGTCTGCTATTCTTTTTGTTTTGTTTGATGTGGAGGTGATTTTCTTTTATCCATACGCGGTTAATTTCAAGGAAATGGGTTGGCACGGATTTGCCGCAGTTGCAACTTTTATTGGATTTTTCTTAGTGGGATTTATATATGTTTGGAAACGCGGTGCCCTCGAGTGGGAACACTAAATTTATCAGAACGGGAATGGTAAACCAGGCATCTGCACCAGAGGGAATTGAAGGACAGGGGTTCTTTGCAACATCAATGGACAAGGCTATTGGATTGGCAAGGGCTAATTCATTATGGCCACTGCCTTTTGCTACCTCTTGTTGTGGTATAGAGTTTATGGCGACCATGGGTGCAAATTACGATTTGGCTCGTTTTGGGTCTGAGCGACTGGCATTCACTCCCCGCCAAACTGACTTATTAATGGTGATGG
This sequence comes from Bacteroidota bacterium, assembly GCA_005798825.1. Classification (GTDB taxonomy): domain Bacteria; phylum Bacteroidota; class Bacteroidia; order NS11-12g; family UBA955; genus UBA955. The sequence goes on along the minus strand of SYIL01000004.1, from coordinate 146,608 downwards.
GCACAATCTCCAAAAAAATGGGTCCAATTTTAAAGCAAGTTTACGATCAGATGGCCGAACCCAAATGGGTATTGTCTGTTGGTGCCTGCGCTTGCTCTGGTGGAATTTTCGATACCTATAGTGTTTTACAAGGAATTGACAAGGTTATTCCTGTGGATGTGTATGTTCCGGGATGTCCTCCAAGACCTGAGCAAATTATCGATGGACTTATGAAAATTCAGGAATTGGCCAAAAGTGAAACTCTGAGAAGACGCGACAGCGATGATTACAAGAAAATGTTAGAAAGCTACAATATCGAAACCCTTAAATGATGCAAACCCTTGAAAATGAACACTTGCTTTTGGCGATTGAAACCCATTTGGGAGATATGCCTACGAGCCAAGTCGACACTTTTGGCATGTTGAATATTGAAGTTAACCGATTGCAGATTGTTTCAATTGTCAAATTCTTGAAAGAAAGCCTAGAATTTAATTTTTTGACAGACTTGTGTGCTTCTCATTATCCGGAGAAATTGGGTGCCGAATTTGAGATTGTATATCATCTCCATAATTTTATTGCCAACAAACGATTGCGTATAAAAGTGGCATTGTCTGAAAACGATATTTTCATTCCTACATTGACAGGCGTTTTTGTTGGGGCCAATTGGATGGAAAGAGAGACTTTTGATTTCTATGGCATTCAATTTCAAGACCATCCCGATTTGCGACGTATTTTAAATATGGAAGATATGGATTATCATCCCCTGCGCAAACATTATGCATTGGAAGATGAAACCCGGACAGACAAAGACGATAAATTTTTTGGGCGATGAGCAATTTTTCTATAAAGGGGAGCGGACATGTTCTTTCAACAGAAACAATTGACGGCGAAATTGCAACCCTCAATCTCGGGCCGACGCACCCAGCAACCCATGGTATTTTTCAGAATGTACTGACAGTGGACGGCGAACGTATTTTAAAGGCCGAGCCAACCATTGGCTATATTCATCGCGCATTTGAAAAATTGGCTGAACATCGACCCTATAACCAAATTACTCCCATAACAGATCGCTTAAATTACTGCTCATCACCGATTAATAATATCGGATGGCATATGACTGTTGAAAAATTGGTGGGTATTGAAGTGCCCAAGCGGGTAGATTATATGCGGGTGATCGTAATGGAATTGGCGCGTATTTCGGACCACTTGGTTTGCAATTCTGTAATAGGGGTTGACACGGGTGCTTTCACGGGCTTTATTTATATGTTTCAAGAACGGGAAAAAATTTATGAATTATATGAAGAGATTTGTGGGGCAAGACTCACTACCAATATTGGTCGTATTGGGGGTTTTGAGCGAGATTTCAATCCTATTTTCTTAGCAAAACTCAAGAAATTTTTAGACGGATTTTCTGCAAGTTTCAAAGAATTTGACACCCTTCTCACACGGAATCGCATTTTCATGGATCGTGTTATTGGTGCAGGACCAATTTCTGCCGAACGTGCCATTGAATATAGTTTTTCGGGTCCCAATCTCAGGGCTGCGGGCGTTGATTATGATGTAAGGGCCATGAATCCTTACAGTAGTTATCAAGATTTTGATTTTATTGTACCCATTGGCAAAGATGGTGATACTTATGACCGATTTATAGTACGGCAAGAGGAAATCCGACAGAGTATACATATTATACGACAGGCCTTAGAAAAAATGCCCAAAGGAGATTTTCATGCACATGTCCCCGATTTTTATTTGCCCCCAAAAGAGGATTTATCCAACAGTATGGAATCTCTGATTTATCATTTTAAGATCGTAATGGGCGAAACCCAAATTCCCAAAGGAGAAGTATACCATGCGGTTGAAGGTGCAAATGGTGAATTGGGTTATTATTTGGTGAGTGATGGCGGAAGAACCCCTTATCGTTTGCATTTTCGCAGACCTTGTTTTATTTACTACCAAGCATTTCCTGAAATGGCAAAGGGTTCAGTATTAAGCGATGCGATTCTCACCATGAGTAGTATGAATGTAATTGCTGGAGAATTGGATGCATAATCTTAGAACCGTGAAACAAGAAATGATAGAATTCCCCGAACACTTGCTTAAAGAAGTTGGCCGACAAATGGCCAAATTTCCCGATGGAAAACAAAAAAGTGCTGTGCTCAGTATATTGCATATTGCCCAAGCCCATTTTGGATACTTGTCTGAGCCGGTTATGGATTATGTTGCCAGATTGCTTCATATATTGCCAATTGAGGTATACGAAGTGGCTACTTTTTATTCAATGTTCGATACCCAAGCTGTTGGCAAGGTTAAATTAGAAGTATGTAGAACCGGGCCTTGTATGATTGAGGGATCTGAAAAAATTATAGCTTACATCGAATTGAAATTGGGCATAAAAGTGGGTCAAACAACGCCGGATGGTCTATTTTCATTAAAAACAGTAGAGTGCCTGGGCGCCTGTGGATACGCCCCAATGCTTCAGGCGGGCAACCAGTATCACGAACATTTAACGGAAGAGAAAGTCGATTCACTATTGGCTACGTATCGAGAAAATTCAGAATCTAATTATTGGGGATTGAAAAATCATGGATCGTAAACTACTGTTAGAACACGTTTTGGTTGAAGGCATCAATGGCATTGATGGATACCAAAAAAAAGGGGGGTATAGAGCCCTTGAGAAGGCACTCAATTCAATGTCTCCAAACGAGATTGTAGAAGAAGTTAAAAAGTCTGGTCTTCGGGGTAGAGGGGGAGCGGGTTTTCCTACAGGAATGAAATGGAGTTTTATTGCAAAGCCAGAAGGTGTTCCCCGTCATTTTCTGTGCAATGCAGATGAAAGTGAGCCAGGAACTTTTAAAGATCGCTATTTAATGGAAAAAATCCCCCATTTGTTGATTGAGGGAATGATTTTGTCTTCGTATGCTTTGGGTTGTAATCTTTCTTATATTTATGTTCGCGGAGAATACATGTATATCATTCAGATTCTAGAAAAAGCCATTGCAGAAGCGTATCATAAAGGGTATTTGGGTAAAAATATATTGGGCAGTGGCTACGACTTAGAATTGGCTGTCACTTGTGGTGCTGGGGCTTATATCTGCGGAGAGGAAACAGCCATGATCGAAAGTTTAGAAGGGAATCGAGGAAATCCACGCATTAAACCTCCTTTTCCTGCTGTGAAAGGATTGTGGGGAAGACCCACTGTTGTGAACAATGTAGAAACCATTGCCGCAATTGTTCCTATCGTAAATGAAGGAGGCGACGCATATGCCAAGATTGGCATTGGAAAAAGTACTGGAACCAAACTTATTTCAGCTTGTGGCAACATCAATAAGCCAGGTGTATATGAAATATCCTTGGGAATATCCGTTGAAGAATTTCTGTATGGAGACGACTATTGTGGGGGCATTAAAAATGGAAAACAATTAAAGGCTTGTGTTCCAGGTGGATCGTCTGTACCAATACTGCCTCACCACCTTGTATGCAAAACCGCAAACGGTGACCAACGCTTAATGAGTTACGAAAGTTTGTCAGATGGTGGCTTCATCACTGGAAGTATGCTGGGATCTGGGGGATTTATTGTCTATGATGAAAACCAATGCATCGTCAAAAATACTTGGAATTTCACGCGGTTTTACCACCACGAAAGTTGCGGTCAATGCAGTCCTTGTCGCGAAGGTACGGGCTGGATGGAAAAGATATTTCATCGTCTGGAACACGGGCATGGTAAGATCGAAGACATCGATTTACTTTGGGATATTCAACGCAAAATAGATGGCAATACGATTTGTCCTCTAGGAGAGGCTGCAGCATGGCCTGTTGCTTCAGCAATTCGTCATTTTAGAGAAGAATTCGAATGGCATGTTAAAGAGCCCGCATTATGCTTGGTAAAAAATTATGGACTGGTTGGGATAAACATTCCTGTTTTAAATAACGCATAACCCATGACAGATTCAGATATAAAATTTAAAATAATCATCGATGGGATTCAGTTGGAGGTTGATCCTGGAACCACAATTTTAAATGCCGCACGATTGATTGGCGGTGAAGCAGTTCCCCCAGCGATGTGCTACTATTCAAGTCTTGATGGAAGTGGTGGAAAATGTCGAACCTGCTTGGTAGAAGTAGTCAAAGGTTCAGAAAAAGATCCCCGTCCAATGCCCAAACTGGTCGCTAGCTGTATGACTTTGGTAGCCGATGGAATGGAAGTCAACAACAAAATAAGCGAAAAAGTGCTTGAAGCACGCGCTGGTGTTGTTGAGTTTTTGCTAATAAATCACCCCTTGGATTGTCCCATTTGCGACCAAGCGGGTGAATGCGATTTACAGAATTTGGCCTATGCGCATGGAAAATCAAATACCCGTTACGATTTTGAACGCAGAACATTTGATAAAATAGACATCGGTGAATATATTAAATTACACATGACCCGTTGCATTCTTTGTTATCGCTGTGTATATGTAGCCAACCAATTGACCGATAAGCGAGAACATGGAATTTTAATGCGCGGTGATGCCACAGAAATCGGTACATTTATAGAAAAAAACCTCAAAAACGACTTTATTGGCAATGTAATCGATGTCTGTCCAGTTGGTGCCCTTACTGATAAAACATTCCGATTTAAATCTCGGGTTTGGTATACAAAACCCATGGACGCTCACCGCAATTGTTCTTGCTGTAAAGGCAAAGCGGTTGTTTGGATGATTGGCGATGAAATTGCGCGAGTTACAGCAAGAAAAGACCAATATGGCGAGGTTAAAGAATTTATTTGCAATGAATGTCGCTTTGAGAAAAAAGACAAATTTGATTGGACGATTGAAGGACCGCGAAATATTGACCGTTCCTCTGTGATTTCGGCCAATCATTATCTTGAAGATGCGCCCAAACATACAATTTTATTAAACAAGGCTTAGGCAATTATGGACAATGCAATGTTATTGGAAAAGCTTATTTTAATTCTAATCATCTTGGCTATTACCTTGCTAATGGCCCTGTATTTTACTTTTGGTGAGCGAAAGATTGCAGCATTTTTCCAGGATAGATTGGGACCAAATCGGGTGGGGCCTTTTGGCATATTTCAACCCTTTGCAGATGGTGGAAAACTCTTGTTTAAGGAAGAACTAATTCCCAAAAATGCTGAAAAATGGCTCTTTATTTTAGGGCCTGCCTTGGCGATGGTCGTTGCCACTATCACCAGTGCTGTAATTCCTTGGGGCGGAAGTTTGCCTATTTTTGGACGAACTGTAAGTCTGCAAGTTGCTGACGTGGATATTGGCGTTTTGTATATCATGGGTATTGTGAGTATTGGAGTATACGGAATCATGATCGGAGGTTGGGCCAGCAACAACAAATATTCATTGTACGGCGCGATTCGAGCCAGTGCGCAAATGATAAGCTATGAACTCAGTATGGGTCTTTCGCTGATCGCCATTGTGATGATGAGTGGCACCCTGAGTTTGCGAGAGATTGTTGAACAACAACAGGGATTGAATTGGAATATCTGGTATCAACCCCTCGGATTTTTGTTGTTTTTTACCTGTGCATTGGCAGAATGTAACCGCGCACCATTTGATTTGGCAGAATGTGAAACCGAACTGATTGGTGGGTATCATGCAGAGTATTCTAGTATGAAATTGGGATTTTATTTGTTTGCCGAATATATCAATATGTTTATTTCAAGTGCTGTTATAGCCTGTGTATTTTTCGGTGGATATAATTTTCCTGGATTGAACCTGATTGCTGATCCTTTGCTTTTGGGAGTATTGCAAGTAATTGTGATGTTTGGCAAAATATTCTTCTTTGTATTTGTATTTATGTGGATTCGTTGGACATTGCCTCGATTTAGGTACGATCAATTGATGCAATTGGGGTGGAAATCAATGATTCCATTGTCTATCATCAATCTTTTAATCACCGGCGTCGTGATTTTATTAAACCAACCCTAGCCCAAAAAACAAAACATTCTGCCCCTTAAGGTATTGAAGGCCCCCCTTAAAAGGTATTATGACGCTATACGTGGATCAAAATGCAACAATACACGTTCCATTTTCATCCCACGGCTTCCTTTGACAAAAACAAACTCACTGTCTACAGAATGGGTATCGAGCCACGCCAGCAAAGAATCAACGGTATCATAAATAAATGGATGTTCGATACATGAACGAGAAAATTCAGTTCCCACAAGATGTGTAGTATCGGCCAGTCCCAATGCAGTAACGAGGTCAAATAATTGTTGGTGTTCTAACACGCTGTGATCACCCAATTCTAGCATATCTCCCAAAAAAATTGTTTTTTTTCCATCCAAAGTCGCAAAACTTCTGAGTGCTGCTGACATTGAACTCGGATTTGCATTGTATGCATCTAAGAAAATTTGGGTATTCCCTATTTTTCGCCATTCACTGCGATTGTTGGTGGGGATATAAGATACCGCAAGGCTCATTGCTTCAAAAGGCTTGAGTTTCATTTCGATTCCTAAAGAAGCTCCGAAAAGAAGATTATAGGCATTGAACCCCCCACTGAGAGAAGATTTAAAAGCCCCCACCAATTTCTGGTTGTGATACAAATTGAATGTCAAAATGGGCATCTCTGCCGTTATTTCTGCAAACAAATCGGCTTTTGAATTTTTTGTACTGATGGTTAAAACTGAATCCAATCGCCCACCCATTTGGCTAAGCCAAGGATCATCAATATTTACAATTCCTTTGCGCTTGTGATTCAGCAAACAAAGAAATAATTCACTTTCTTCAAGCGCTACTGATTCAATGTTTCCAAATCCCTCCAAATGCTCTTTGCCAATATTCGTTATTAAGCCCAAATCGGGTCGGACAAGATCACAGAGTATTTTCATTTCACCTGGGTGATTGGTTCCCATCTCGATGATCGCAAATTCGTGCATTTCTCTCAACGAGAGAAGTGTGAGTGGAACCCCAATATGGTTATTCCAATTGCCCGGAGTGGCTAGGGTAACACCTATTCGTTCCAATACAATCTTTGCAATTTCTTTGGTTGTGGTTTTGCCATTGCTACCACCCACAACTATTATTTTTGCGGACATTTGATCCGCGTGGTGTTTGGCCAGTAATTGGAGGGCAGTAGTTGTATTCTCAACCCAAATAAATCGGGGGTCCCCTTTGTGGGTCTCACAGTCTATTACAACCGCAGATGCCCCTTGCTCATGAGCGCGAACTGCAAATGCATTGCCGTCAAAGTGGTCTCCGCGTAAACAAAAAAATACGCATCCCGATTGAATCGATCTGGAATCAGTACAAATCTGAAAACCAGAATCTACAAATGCCTTGTAAATTGTGTGGATTACAGGAGTATCAGACATGATTCAAACCTAATGATTTTATCGCTGTAAATACCCATAAGAAATCCCCAAATCAATGGGTGTCTATTTCGTTTGATTGAAAACAAATGGCTTTGTAATCCCATCCACCGAAATTAACAAATTGCATTTCATTTTTGATAGGGCGAATAAAGGCAATGTGGTAATTGAAAAAAGACGGGCGCATGTAACCCGGTTAACCAAAATGTAAAAATCCCTCCGCATTGTTTTTTAATTCTCTTGATATTCTCCATTTGGGCTTCGCTTGGCCTTGTTTATTTGTCTTCAATACATATACATGTATATTTGTATAATGGACCTGTCAATTGATTTAAAGCCCAGCGCATCCGAGTCTGACAGATTTTCACAATTGTATGATTGGCCGTTAGATTTAATGTTTCACCCCAAGAAAAAATTGGTTATTATTGTTCTTTTTTTTCTCCATATTTTTTCTGTTAACGCGCAATACAACTACCGAATTAATCCTTCTGGATTTCAATTGTTTGATGGTTCTTTTTCGATTGAACAACCCTTTGTCGGAGGATTTAATTCGCCCCAATTTTGCAAAATGGATCTCAATGGCGACCAACAAATGGACCTGTTGATTTTTGACCGATTTGATGCCAAGTTGTTGCCCTTTATACGTTCAAAAGGAGATGTGTTTTTATATGCCCCAGAATACGAGAGTTCATTGCCAAAGGGATTGTATTTTTACAAAACTGCAGATTTAAATAGCGATGGCAAATTGGATGTATTTACGCTGTCCGAAAGCAGTGATTTGCAGATTTTCATCAACAAAACTCCCATGGGGAGTAAACACCCGTCATTTAAGGGTTTGGGCAATTGGTACTACCGCAATCAATTTGATTCTTCATTTTTTAATTTGTACAATCCATTGAGCTTTAGCAAATTTGATATGCCAGAAATATCAGATATTGATGGAGATGGAGATTTGGATATTGTCTCTTATGACCAAGGAAATTACACTTACCGAGAATTTAGAGATGTTAGGGTCGAAAAAGGGTGGTCAAAGGATACGTTTGAATTTCAGATTATGGATGTGTGCTTTGGATATTTTAATGAAGGATTTGACAATTCAATTTCCTTAGGGGAATGTCCATACAAAGACAAACTTACACCCCGTCACACCGGCGGATCTTCTTGTTTAATGTTTGATTTTGATGCCGATGGTGACAAAGAGATGCTTATATCGAATATTGGATTTTCTCGATTTGTTTTTTTAGAGAATGGACGCAAAAATGTGAATCACAAATACGATACAATGATTCGAGTAGATACTCTTTTTCCTCAAAACACGCTTCCCGCGAATAAAATTACTTTCCCTGCAGGGTATTTGATTGATGCAAGTGGTGATGGCATCGAAGATTTACTCATCTCACCCAATGACTTTGTTGATGTGAAAGAAACGCAACAGATCTGGTATTATCAAAATAAGGGAGTCGCTAACAAGCCAAATTTTCAATTTGTAAAATCCAATTTTTTGTGCGAAAAAACCCTGGATCTTGGTGCCCGCTCGGCACCTGTTTTTGTGGATATTGATGCCGATGGAGACAAGGATTTATTGGTTGCAAACAATGGTGATTTTTCGAAAACCCTGGGAAAAAGTGACCGATTGGCACTTTTCGAAAATATAGGAACCAAAACAAAGCCCATTTTTCAATTGAAAACATTAAATTATCTTTCACTCTCCGATTCTAATTATCAGCACATAGTTCCCACCATTGGTGATATTGATGGGGATGGAGACCAAGACCTACTCTTGGGCCTTTTGAGCGGAAAAATTGTTTGTTTTCAAAACAAGGCCGGACCAAAAAAAGCAATTCAGTGGGAATTCCAAACCTCAAATCTACTCAACAATATTCCAGCCATAGGGGAGTCCAATGCAGCCCCTTGTGTATACGATTTTAATAAAGATGGGGTTGCCGATATTTTAGTTGGGCACTACAATGGGCGTATTTCTCTGTTTGAAGGAAGTAAACTTTCGGAAATAACATACTCACTGCGATCACTAAACGCTTGGGGTGCTCGTGGAAATGAATGGAGGGCTGATATTACGCAACCCAATTGGAAGTCTTTTGGATATTCGGTTCCACTGGTAACAGACCTGAATGGGGATGGACGTCAGGAATTGTTGGTCGGAACTGCTTATGGCTATACACGCCTATACCAAATTGATGGACATCCATACACAGACTCGCTTTTAAACGACACCAATTGGCTTCTTCAATATGGCATTTCAGATTCCATCATGCCCCGAATGGGTTCGCGAATTATTCCCACCACGGCAGAACTCACAGGCGATAGCTTGCAAGAAATTGTATTTGGATTGGGTAGGGGTGGTTTGATTTGGGCCGCAAGTTCAGCCACAAAACTTTTGGATAGTAGAAACAGCATAATGGAACGCCCATTGTTTAGAATTTACCCCAACCCAAGTAATACCTATGCCTATATTGAGCGAAATAGTACTGTGCATGAGCAACTTTCTATTTCTGTTTTTTCTGACAAGCAATCATGCGTTTACAGAACAGTGCTGCTTCAATCGGAAAAAGGCGTTGGAATACCTTTGGCCAATTTAGCCCCCGGAATGTATTTTGTGAAAATGACCCGTTTGAATGGTCAATGTACAGTCGAGAAATTATGGGTTAGCGGGCAATAATTGTGATTCTCCCAGGGTATAAAATTGATTGCAAAAACGATATTCATCTGGGCGATTGGACGCAACCACCACTGTTTTATGGCTTAAAAATTCACTGTAAAGATGGTGGTATAAAACAATCCCCGATTCGTCCAGATTTGTTAAGGGCTCATCCAAAACAACAACTGGCTCAACACCCAATGCCGCCATACACAATTTGACCCGTTGCTTCATTCCACTGGAGAATGTCAACAATGTTTTTGTTGCAGTCTCTTTGGAGAATTCGCAGAGATCCATAAACTGATGGAGGGAAACCCCCTTTGCAAAACCCTTGATTGTCTGATGAAATACAAACCATTCTTCCAAAGAAAACTCTTCAGGCAATTCCATGGCAGGGGATGTCATTGAAATATAATTATGCCATCGGGACGAATCGATTATTGAGCCATTGATATCTTGCCATACCACTTCACCTTCTGTAGGAGAAATTTGTCCGAGTAACAATAAACACAAGGTTGATTTCCCACTGCCATTGGGGCCAAGAATGGCAATTCGTGCAGGATGCAGCGGATCGACCACAATATTCATTGATAATCCCCGAAACAACCATGTGCGGTGAAAATTTTTGCCACAGTTGCGCAAAGAAATATTCATCTATTTACCAATATACCCTTTCATGATTCCACGATCGGAATCTTTAATAAATTGCAAGATCTCGTCGCGTTCTGTGGTGGGCGAAAATTCAGTTTCAATAATTTTTATCGCTGTGGTCGTATTGTAGCCCTTGACAAATAAAATGCGATAGATATCTTGTATTTCTGTGGTTTTTTCAATGGTATAGCCTCTACGACGCAATCCGACGCTGTTGACACCTTCATAACTAATGGGCTCACGCGCAGCCTTTGTGTAAGGTGGAACATCCTTTCTAACCAATGAACCACCGCTAACCATAGAATGACGCCCAATTTTCACAAATTGGTGAACCATTGCACCACCCCCAACAATTGCCCACTCCCCAATCAATACATGGCCTGCAACCTGAACGCTATTGGCCAAAATACAATGATCTTCAACCACAACATCATGCGCCAAATGAACATAGGCCATCAACAGCACATTATTGCCAACAGTGGTAACACCAGATGCCTTGGTTCCTTTATTAATGGTTACATATTCGCGAATTATGGTATTGTTTCCAATAATGGTTAAGGTATTTTCTCCTTCATATTTCAGATCTTGGGGAATTGCTCCGATCGATGCACCCGGAAAAATGGTGCAATTACTGCCGACTCGACTACCCTTAAAAATGGTTACACCAGACATTATATGTGTCCCGTGTCCAATTTCCACATCTTCGTGAATTGTAACGAAAGGGTCGATATTTACATGCCTTGCAATTTTCGCTGAAGGATGAATATAGGCTAGAGGTTGAATCATTCTTTATAATTATTTTTTACGACACTTTTATAATTTGTGCCATCATTTCAGATTCACAAACCAATTTTTCTCCAACCCAGGCTCGACCTTTCATCATGCACAACCCTCTTCGAACAGGCTCTGTGAGTTCTAATTTCATAAGCATGGTATCGCCAGGTAAAACTTTTTCTTTAAACTTCGCATTGTCAATTTTGAGAAAATACGTAGCATAGTTTTCAGGATCTGGTACAGTGCTCAATACTAACAGTCCACCACATTGTGCCATGGCTTCTAGTTGTAATACGCCTGGCATAATCGGATCTCCTGGAAAATGGCCATCAAAAAATGGTTGATCGAAGGTGATATTTTTTATTCCTACAATGGATTTTTCGTCTTTGTAAATTATTTTGTCTACCAGAAGAAAGGGGTGGGCATGGGGTAACATAAGCAAAATTTGCTTTGTTGAATATAAAGGTTTCTGATTGGGGTCATAAAAAGGGATTCCTTCTTTCTTTCTGCGCATTTCTTTTTTGATGACTTGTTTGATTTTTTGGGCAAAGGCTATATTACTAGCATGCCCAGGACGAGCGGCCATAATATGACCCCGAATAGGCATTCCAATAAGTGCCAAATCTCCAATCATATCCAATAGTTTATGTCTTGCGGGTTCATTTGGAAAACGCAATTCTAAATTGTTCAGAATACCTTGCTGGGTTACTTCTACTTTAGGTTTTTTAAAAATGGTTGCCAATGTATCTAATTCGCCTTGATCAACAACTTTATCAACTACAACAATGGCGTTATTGAGATCGCCACCTTTAATCAAATTATTACTTAGCAGATGTTCGAGTTCGTGGAGAAAACAAAACGTACGGCAAGAAGAAATTTCTTTTTTAAATTTGGTCATATTGGCAATAGCGGCGTGCTGACTACCTAAAACAGGGGAATTGTAATCCACCATGACTGTTAACCGATAATCGTTTAAAGGCATAGCAACAATCTCTATTTTATTTTCCTCATCGGTATAATTGAGGTTGTAAGGAATGTCAAAATATTCTCTATCACAATCTTGCTCAACAATTCCTGTAGCATCAATAGCCGAAACAAATGCCGCACAACTACCATCCATTATTGGGATTTCTGGCCCATCTATGTCAATCAATACATTGTCTATTTCCAAGCCAACCAGCGCGGCCAAAATATGTTCTACGGTAGATACCGAAACATCTCCAATACTTAAAGTAGTTCCACGACTTGTATCTGAAACCAAATCGCAGTTTGCGTCAATCATTGGCATTCCTTTTAAGTCGGTACGCCTGAATTTATAACCATGATTTTCTGGCGCGGGATTCAATGTGAGTTGAACCTGCGAGCCTGTATGAAGTCCAACCCCAGAAATACTAATTGGAGACACAAGCGTTGTTTGTTTTGAAGTGAGAGGAGTCATTATTGTGAACTATACTTAGTTGGTTTGGTTTGGATCAATGTTTTGACTGAGTAGCGCAATTTCAATTTTTAATTGCTCAATCTCAGCCAAAATTATGGGAATTCTGCGAGTATTGGCAATACTTTTTAGGAAGGTGCGCACATCAGTTGCTGGCATTCCTGTTAATCTTTGATTCGGAGAGGTAATATTTCCAGTGAGTCCGCCCCGAGCTCCCAAAGAAGTATGGGGAGCAATGTTGAGATGTCCAGCGGCACCTGATTGTCCTCCAAATTGAGAATGGCCACCAATCTTTGTACTTCCAGCAATTCCGGTTTGTGCAGCAATAACAGTATGTTCTCCAATTTCTACATTGTGAGCAATGTGGACTAGGTTGTCTAATTTGGTACCGGTTTTAATTACCGTACTTCCCAAACTAGCCCTATCAATGGTGGAATTGCTACCCACTTCAACCCAATCTCCCAAAATAACATTGCCTATTTGGGGGATTTTTTCGTATTTTCCATTGGCGGGTGCAAAACCAAAGCCATCTGATCCAATGACCGCTCCAGCATGAATAATACAATGGTTTCCTACAACACAATCTGCGTAAATTACGGCATTTGGGTATATTACACAATGTTCACCAATTACAACATTTCGGCCAATATAAACATTGGGATACAATACAGAATGACTGCCAATGTCGGAGCCTTCCTCAATGTAAACCGTTGGGGCAATATGTACATTTGAAGCCAATTTTACAGATGTATGAATGGTTAACGACTCGATTCCTGTTCTGTGTCGGTTGGGGTTAAAATGGTTGGATAGTATGGTACAAAAGGCAAAATATGGATTCTCATGGTGAATAAGAATGCCACGAACGGGCTTTTGGGGAATAAAATCAGAAGGAACGATGACCGCACCGCATAAAGAGTCATACAAACTTTGTTCATACTTTGGATTAGAAAAAAATCCAAGTGCATCAGGGCTACCGTCTTCCAGTTTTGAGGCTCGTTTGATAGCACAGTCAATCAAGTGGCTTGAATAAGAGCCTCCTATTTCATCTGATATACCAAAAGCTGTTAACATTGTTTATACACTGCAAATTTAAGGCTTTCTCATAAATCAATATTCATTTTACGCGCTAAAGAAACAAATCATGCAGAATAACATGCCACATTTCAAAATTTCTTTCTATTTTGCAAGCTTATTAAGAAACAAAAATCATGGACAACAATAAAGGTCAATCAAATTCCAAAGCACACCCAAAGGGGCTGTATGTTCTGTTCGTAACTGAAATGTGGGAACGGTTCAGTTATTATGGGATGCGTGCCCTATTTGTTTTATTTATGACCAAAGCCTTGTTGTTTGACAAAGCCCTTGGCTCTCAAATATATGGAAGTTATACAGGGCTTGTGTATTTAACCCCATTGTTGGGTGGGTATTTGGCTGATCGCTATTGGGGAAATCGCAAATCCATTATTATTGGGGGGATTTTGATGGCAATCGGACAACTGTTTATGTTTTTTGCCGGTACATTTTACCAAGAAATAGACATTGCAGCACCCTTAATGTTCACAGGATTGGGATTTTTAATTTTGGGCAATGGATTCTTTAAGCCCAATATTTCAACAATGGTGGGTCAATTGTATCCAGCTGGAGACAAACGGGTAGATTCCGCCTTCACAATTTTCTATATGGGAATCAATTTAGGTGCGTTTATTGCCCCTTTATTTTGTGGTTATTTAGGTGATACTGGCAATGCCGCTGATTTCCGTTGGGGATTTCTGCTTGCCTGTCTTGGCATGTGTTTAAGTTTGGCGTTGTTTATTTCTTTGAAAAACAAGTATATCGTTACTCCTGAAGGTGAACAAATAGGAGACAAGCCAAATTCGGTGCGTGAAATTAAGACCGCTGATCCGTCAGCACCCGCCAATACCAGTGCAATGTTGGTTTGGATTTCAGTATTTGCAGGATTGTTTGCTCTATTTTTCTTTCAGTTTGAAATGGATCTTATTGCCTGTTTTATATTCTCTTTAACCATCGCCGCCCCCGGATATATCATTACAGATCCTAGTTTGAGTAAAATAGAACGCCAAAGGATTTGGGTTATTTATATTGCTGCATTTTTTGTTATTTTCTTCTGGGCCGCTTTCGAGCAAGCAGGAGCTTCTTTAACCTATTTTGCCGAGGAACAAACCGATAGAACGTTATTTGGAAGTACTGTTCCAACTTCATTTTTTCAAAGCATCAATGCCGTTGCGATTGTGATATTTGCGCCATTGTTTGTGTGGCTATGGGGCTGGTTAGGAAACAAAAATATGGAGCCCGCCTCCCCATTTAAACAGGCATTGGGTTTGTTTTTGTTGGCCATTGGTTATTTGGTCATTGCATTTGGAGTAAAGGGCATTGATCCAAGTACAAAATTGAGCATGGTTTGGCTTGTGAGTTTATACACCATTCATACCTTCGGTGAATTGTGTTTGTCACCCATAGGATTGTCTATGGTTAATAAATTGGCACCCGTAAAATTGGCGTCATTATTAATGGGTGTTTGGTTTTTGTCTACGGCCGCAGCCAATAAATTGGCGGGTACATTAAGTGCATTATACCCTGAAGAGGTGAAGATTGAAAAAGTATTCACACCCAAAACCGACTCCTCCGTAATGGCAGTTTTTTATAATAACACTCTCCATGATTCTGTTTGGAAGGCCGACCCAAAAGGGACCCAAGAACTCAAAGCTGTGAATATTCGATGTATCAAATCAAAAGATACATTGTCTGATAGCTTGGTTTATTCTTCTTTAGACACAAGCAAAACCATCAAAGTTTCTAACTACCACTTGAGGGTTATCAAATCAAACAATAAATATTTTGACCGGGCACTTATGTTGAATGATACTTTGTTGCTCACCCATGATTCCGTAGACAAGGTTTCAACGGTTGGAGGTAAAAAAGTGGTGTCGAAAGAAGAGCTTGTACAAACGTGGAATTTAAAACCCCAGAAACCTGTATTTTTTGTGAAAATAGAAACCCTTTATGACTTTTTTATGGTCTTTGTGATTATGGCAGGATTGGCTTCTTTGATGTTGTTTTTAATCAGCGGCAAATTGCTAAAGTTAATGAATGGGGTACGATAGCCGAATTTACCCTACAAAACCTCGGTCCAGGTGCCATTGAAATCAAAAGCGTCGACTGAGAGAACGAAAGTTGATTTATTATTTTGCATCAATCCATGGCAAGGCGTCAGCAACTACAAACGTGCTTCCGCCAATGTAAATAATATCTTGCAAAGAGGCTGCAGAATATGCCGACCGAAGCGCTTCGACTACAGAACCAAAAGCCTTGCCTTGCAATCCCAGCAAATGTGCCTCTCCACTCAATTTTTCAGCATCATAGCCTCTTAGAACGCTCGGTTTGCAGAAATAATACACCCCGTCTAAGGGCAATAATGCAAGAATAGAAGCGCGGTCTTTATCAGATACCATTCCCCAAACAAAGTGAATCTTGGATTCCCCAACCAAACGATTTCCTGCGACGGATTGTTCAAATAACCATGTTTGTTTTTCCAAAAGAACACATGCGAGTTGCTCTACAACGGCTCTTACCCCTTGCTCGTTATGGGCAATATCGGCAATAACCAATGGAAAGGAATCTGCTATTTCCCAACGACCCCTTAACCCTGTTAATTGATTAATCGAAGAAAGAGCGTTGATCACCAAGGAGCGTTTAATGGGAAAATACAAGTCTTTTAAGGCCTCAAGTGCATTCGAAAAAGTTTGGATATTTTCTTTTTGATAGTCGCCTTTAAGCGACAAACTTCTCTCAAAACCACGATCTACAGGAATGGTTTCATATACTTTAGAAGCTCTTTCTTTGGCGATTCTATGTATCACATTCCTCGGCTCCTGGACCATTGGACCGATGGCTAGAGGAATTCCCGATTTTACAATACCCGCCTTTTCTGAAGCAATTAAAGTAAGTGTATTCCCCAACATATCGGTATGGTCGTAGGATATATTGGTAATAACCGAAAGGATAGGGGTAATGACGTTTGTGCTATCGAGTCGTCCACCCAAGCCCACTTCGATAATGCCAATATCTATATTCTCTTTGTTAAAATGATAAAAAGCCAAAGCCACCGTAATTTCAAAAAAAGAGGGTTGGATGACTAAGATATCATCATACACTAAATTAACAAATGACAACACTGTCGCTTCGGAAATACAAACGCCATCTATTCGAATACGCTCACGAAAATCAAGTAAGTGTGGAGAGGTATATAAGCCAGTTTTGTACCCATGTTGGCTGAGTGTTGCCGATAACATACTCGAAACAGATCCTTTTCCATTCGTACCAGCCACATGAATCCATTTTCGATTCAAATGGGGGTTTCCAAGTTTTTCTAATAGTTTGAGGGTGTTGTCAATGTCTTCCTTGTAGGCGATTTTACCAATATTATGATACATTGGCAATTGTGTATACATGAAGTCAACTGAATCCTGATACGAGGCAAAGCCCGGCATTGTTAATAGGTCTTTTTAATATTGAGGGTAACCAAGGCGCTTTCTGGACATTTATCCCCAGTTCTGGTAAAGTGTGACCTCCGTAAAAAATCGGTAAATACCATTTTCATATTGGGATCGGAACCGCTATAGTTTGTACCTGTCGCATTCCAACCTGTTACTTTCCAGATGCCGTTGCAATCAACACTGACTCTTGCAACAATTGGTCCAACGCCGTCAGCATCAACTTTATCAACAGTTGAATTGAGGTCATAGTTCCCAAATTTGTGGCTGAACAATCCTTTGCCTTTGTTGGTGGTGACGCGATCTCCATAATTTCCTGTCACCCCCCCTTTGTTGCCCCCTTTTCCAGATCCCGTGCTACCAATACCATTTTTAAGGCCATTGGGATCTCCTTCGCCCCCTTTTCCGTTGCGTTTGCCGATTTTGCTGAAATCAACTTTAATTTTTGGATTTTCGCTTGCAGGTCGATCAGAAGTAGGCGGATCTATAGGTGGTAAATTCGCTACACTCTGGTCTGCTTCATTTGTAACAATTTCTCCTTGACCTCCGCTTGGCATTTGGTTGGTTTGTGGACCCTGAGAAGGATTGCCTCCAATTTTTGGTGGATTGGGTGAAGGCCCGCCATCGGTAGGTCTTCCAAAACTTGGATCTTCAATCATTCCAAAATCTAATTCTAGAACCCCTTTTTTATTTTCAAAAGGGGGATTGGGAATACTAATATGGGCAAAATACAAGATAAATAGAATGAGTGCGCTGGCTACAATGCTAATAAGCCATGAAACTACTCGCTGTTCCAAGGTGGTTTTTAACTCGTTTTCGATTTCGTAATGGGCCATTATTTATTCCATTCTAACGCTATTTCATTCACTGACAATGTGCCAGTAGGCATAATTTTTATTGTTTCAGCAAAATCTGATGCAGATTTGGCATTGTCAAACCTTCCAATCACTACCTTGTTGAGGATAGAATTTTTGACTGCAACCAAGCATGCATCCACCCCAATTCGTTGCCACAACAAACATTCTTTCAGCCCTAAATCAGCAGTAATATAACTGCCGCCAATCACATTGTATTTCCCTTTTTGCTTTCGCAAATTTTCTTTAAAAGCGGCAATCCCCTCATTGCCAGTTGCAAATTGTAATGTATGGTAGGGGGTGTTTTTGGGTTTCAATTCCGATACGTTCTCAACCATCTTTGTCGATTGATCATGCGCTTCTATTGCGGTGTTTTTTGGCAATGAATTCGACTCTATTGCATTGATTCGCTTATTAATTTCCTGTAATTGAACGGAAAGCGCCCCAGACTCTGGATTTTCAAATGGCATAAACGATGCGAAATACGAATCTGTAGCCACAGACCAAATTTGTGCCACTGACAACAAGATACCAGCGCCAATACTAATTATGGCAAAAGATGCCGCGATTCTCCAAACCAATCCAGGTCTTTGGTGAATATTTTTAGGTTTAAAAACACCATCACTTGCAGCATTCTCAACGCTTACATCAGGGACCAATAAAACAGAATCTGGATTTTTTGGCGCATTAAAAATCAGTTCATCCTGTTTGTCTGAAATCGGAGAAGCACCCGTATGGGTTTTAAATTCGGCGGTGCTCCTTGGTTCATTTTGATGCGTACTCTGAGTTACAATCGGTGAATCGCTCCATTGCCAGGTAAAATTGGGCAATCCAAAAGTAGATTTACTAAAATTGGTATCTGGATTTGCCAAAAAAAACAAATCTCCCTTGGCACTGAGATGAAAATTTCCCAAGGGTTGTAGAGAACAAGAATGGCTCTTGACACATTCTTGTTGAATAGCTTCAAAAAAATCTGCAATCTGGCGGGATGCCTGTTTAAAAGTCAATCCTTCCGACTCTTTTAAATAATTGGCAACCAATCCATCATCTTCCTGAATATCAGCATTGAAATACACCACATGAGATGAGGGTTTGATTTGGCCTGAAAAGGGATTGGCGATTCCTACATTTTTTCGCAAAATAAAGGCCCCAAAGCCTGGCAAAACAGCACATTCATGTTTGTGCAATACTTGAACTACTGATGCGATTACTGCGGCCTTATTCATGGATCAATATTACATCTTTTTTGGGGGACGATTATTAGAACAAAGACAGTGAAATACCCCCAATTATGCACAATCCGAAGTTTTTATACCCAAACCATTGTTGATATTGTGTATTCAGCAAATTGGAACCTTGAATCCAAATTCTACCTTTTCCAGATATCCTGTAATCGAGTCTTGCGTGGAGGTCTATGAATCCTGGAATTTCCTTGTTGACCCGAACCCCTTGACGGTAAATCTGGTTGAATCTTTTCCCTATACCATCCAAACCCAATTCTAATTCAAGATGATTTCCCCAGTAATACTGTGCATTTACATTGTATGTAAAATTGGGGATGTGCCAAGCGTAATCCATATTTTGGGGGGTATTATTCATGAGCTTCGCACTGGCGGAGATTTTCAAGTGTTCTCCAATCCTATATTTTATGAGCGTTCGAAAATAGATACTGTTCATGTCTACATATACAAATTGTAAAGATCCCAAGGAGTCGGTATAGGCAGTTTTTGTTGCACCCACGAAGCTGGAATCTGATGCGGAAACAACCAGTGCCGCGTCGGAAGAAGAGTTTCCCCCAAAATCGAGTGAGAACTCTGCATTCTGATTTATTTTGCCCTTGATGCCGACATACCCATTAATTTGTTCATACGAATTTAAAATGCTGACCGAGTCATAAGAAAATGGCATTACGGAATTAAGTCGTCGTAGACTATTCTTTTTGAGACCACCGTCAATTCCTCCATAAACCACCAAATTCAGACCCGTCAAATTCTTTTCAATTTCTAAGTATGGATTAATGAAAAATTGTTTTTTTACTGTCCCAGGATCAGTATTGCGGTTCCAAAGCGTAACCAATGCACCAATTTTTACATTCAATTGTGAAGGATCATGTGAGAATTTAATATAGGGAAAGGCATCAAAAAAAAGTTGGCTATTGGTATAATACTGCGTTGTTTGCAAAACCAAGGGTTGTCTCATTTGAATATAAGTGCCACTTAGGTTGATGCCAAAGGTGTTTTTTTTGAGCGTTGTGAACGAGTTAAAATAGCCATTGAATTCCATTTCGTGTTGGTTCAAATCGGTTCTAAACCCCTGCGCACCTATCCCTGTTTGCAAACTGGGCAAACGATTTTTTCCGATGTAATTGTAATCAATACCCATTCCATAATTTTCGCTAATCTTACCTGATTGAAACATACTATTCGCTTCAGGGGTTTTGTAAAGACTGTCTTTGGCAAAATAATTTATTTTATTGCGGTTATAGAATATTTTTGTTTCAATACCCGCATTCTCAAAATATTTAGCGCCTTGTAACTGAAAACGGTTGTCAGAAAATGCCCTTTTTGAATTCGCAGGACTCGCGCTGAGGTGCATGCCACTGAAACTGTAACTGTAATTTGAATTGCTTGGATTACTCAAGAACAATTCACCCAACATATGACCATAATTACCCCCTCCAAAGCGCGCATAATTTGATAGGTATACAGAATCTGAAGATTTGTCTTTTAGTTTCTCTGGAACAATTGGACGGGTAATTTTACGGGTATTCCAAAGCAATTCAGGGGTTTCGAATTTTACGCCAATTTTTGGATTTTCTGAGCGAGGAACCATTGGTTCCAACAACAACTTCGAAGCTGTGATGAGCTTGGGTTTGAACTGGGTAGTCACATCTCGTGACGAATTTTCAAATCCATTTTTACCGGTTTGGGCATATAAAACAGAACCAATTGCTGTAAATATTCCAAAAAAAATTGTGCTTTTCATCAAATACAAATATATTTTGTCTCGACAAAACGTTAACCACCATTTTTTTCGCTGTCTAATAAATAAAACGCATTCTAGATTACCCTCATGGCCATTTCTCCGGAGTTCAAGAAGCATCCTCTGCTAATATTGAAAGGTTGCGCATTAAAGTTGTGAATTTTTTAATAAAAAGTTTCGAGATTTGTTGCTTTTTGCTATCTTTGCAGCCCAATTGATAAGTCATGTACGCCATAGTTGAAATAGCCGGAAGGCAATATAGAGTAGAAGAAAATAAACACCTGGTTGTTAATCGACTTCAAGCCGATACTGGAACAACCATTGAGTTTGATAAAGTATTCATGCTCGGTGGCGAGAAAATTTATGTTGGCGCACCAACCGTTGCAGGTGCCTCGGTTACCGCTACGGTAAAAGAGCACAGCAAAGGTGACAAAGTTTTGGTTTTTAAAAAGAAACGCAGAAAAGGGTATACCAAAAAGAATGGGTTTCGCCATTTTCACACCTTGTTAAAAATAGAATCCATCCAAACAAAATAAGCACTTACACACCATGGCACACAAAAAAGGGGCTGGTAGCACCAAAAACGGAAGAGAATCGCACAGCAAACGCTTAGGAGTAAAAATATTTGGTGGTCAGATTGTAAAATCCGGTAATATTATTGTTCGTCAACGTGGCACATTGCATCATCCTGATGTCAATGTTGGACTCGGTAAAGACCATACATTATTTGCATTGACAGACGGTGTTGTGCTGTTTCGTAAAAGCAAACAAGGCAGAAGTTTTGTTTCTGTTGTAGGTCAAGCGTAACAGACAATTTTAAACGATATTTGAAGGGAAAGATCGAATCTTTCCTTTTTTTTTGCAAATAAAAAACTATCATGGAAAAAACTACGCCAAAACACCCATCCGATTCACGCACAGTCATGAACGAATTGGTTCTTCCCAACGATACCAATACGCTTACCAATTTAATGGGGGGCAGGCTTTTACATTGGATGGATATTTGTGCTGCCATTTCTGCTCAAAAACATAGCAACCATATTGTTGTAACTGCTTCGGTCGATAGTGTTTCGTTTAAAGAAAGCATTCATCTAGGAGATGTAGTTACCCTAACGTCTTATGTTACAAGATCTTTTAATAGTAGTATGGAAGTTTTTATTGAAGTATTTTCCGAGAATTTGCCCAAGGGGAAAAAAATAAAAAGCAACGAAGCGTACTACACTTTTGTTGCCCTAGACAACAAGCATACACCCATTACAGTTCCTGAATTGGTACCACAATCTGATGAAGAAAAACAAAAATTTGAAGGCGCACTGCGTCGACGTCAAGTAAGACTCATTCTTGCCGGAAAAATGAAACCCGAAGAGGCACAAGAATTGAAAAATTTATTTTTATAGCCTTGCGAAACTAATTGGCCAATCCAATTTCTCTCAATCGTTCAATCAAAAATTCATCGGCACTACAATCAGAGTATTGTTTGGGGTTTAGGTCACTAATACACTGTGGAAGGCTGTCTAAGCGCACTTCTGGTCGAGGATGAGCGAAAAATGGAATACTATAGCGCGGAAATTGCCAAAGCGAAGAGGGTGGGTTTACAACCCTGTGCGTAGTGCTTTTTAATTGGTCATTGGTAATCCTTTGCAGCATATCGCCAACATTTACTACAATATGGTCTTCAACCTGTGAAACAGCAAACCACTTTCCTTGTTTATTCAGAACTTCCAAACCATCTGCACTGGCGCCAACGAGAAGTGTGATGAGGTTTATATCCTCGTGTTCTCCTGCCCTAATGGCATCATTTGGATCTGATGTGATGGGTGGGTAGTGGATGGCTCTCAAAATACTGTTTCCCATTTGCACCTTGTTGTCAAAATAAAATTCGTCTAGATTTAGGTGCAAAGCGATAGCTCGAAGCAAAGAAATACTCGTTTTCTCCAATGCTTTGTAGATGTTTTTTCCAGCCGTATTAAAAAGGGGTAATTCGACTACCGTTTTATTGGGTGGAAATTGTGGAGCGTTTTGCTGTTCATCACCTTCTATGTATTGTCCAAAATGCCAAAATTCTTTCAAATCTCCGGCATTGCGGTTTTTTGCATGTTCTTTCCCAAAACCTGTATATCCACGCTGACCCCCTCCTTTGGTGTCATCGTATTGAAGTTTAATGGAATCGGGCAGTGCAAAAAACATGGCAATTTGTGCGTACAATTCTTGGAGCATTATAGCAGGGACACCATGATTGGCAATGGCTACAAATCCAATTTCTTCGAAAGCTTTTCCAAATTCAGAAACAAATGCGATTTTCTGTTCTTCTGAACCCTCAGTAAAATTCAATAAATCCAATTTTGGAATAGCGTTCATGGAACAAAGTTAAAATACGCAATCCGCAATTACCTGAAATTAAATGGGGAGATATAGTTTTGAGTCACTTTCTTCAAGAATAATAGAAAGGGTAGTGGACTCTGGCAAAACAGACAATGTATTCATGGCCAAGGATGTTTCGTGTACAGTATTTAAATACTCAGACCAATCCCTATACTCCGAAATATGCTTATTAATATACTTTGTAGTTTGTAAATCGGCTTCACCGAAGTAATAAAGCAACAAATCTGAGTAGGATAAAGGTTTAATCATGCAGATCGTATTTAAAACAACACGTTTATAACGATCGGTTCTGGGTTTTATTTTGGTTATACTGTATTTTTTTGCATCTTTTTTCTCATGTTGAGAATGGCGTAATGCATTCGACCAATACAGGTGTTAATATTGGTATCGGTAATAACCGCAATTTCCTTGAAACTCAGTTCTGCATATTGACGCAAAATCAATACTTCTCGTTGATCTTCGGGAAGTTCTCGAATCCATTGGCGCAACATTTCTGTTTCATCTTTTATAATACGACAGTCTTCTTGACTTTCTACCGTGATTCCCATAGCATCAAATACGTTCCGACCGTCTGTATCCAAAACAACGGGCATACGTTTTTTTGCACGTAGGCTGTCAATACTCATATTTCTGGCGATACGCAATGCCCAGGGGAGAAACTTGCCTTCGTGGTTGTATTTTCCACCTTGGATATTGTGTATGATTTTGATGAAGGTTTCTTGAAATATATCTTCTGCCAAGTAACGATCACCAATCAATAGATAGATACTTGAAAGTATTCTCGCTTTGTGTCGATTTAATAAAATTTCAAATGCTGAATTATCACCATGGATATACCTTGTGATAAGAACGTCGTCCGTGATTGTTGATGTTGTCATAGTACCCTCCCTGCGGTTAAATGGTTAAAAAAGCAAGTAATGTCGAGTATTTTTATGACGTATAGGCGTTTATTTTAAGATTTATAAAAGTGAAATAACTAAAATGTTTTGAATAAAACAAATTTATCTTACTAAAAATTAAAAAAAAATTGTCACTTTTTTAATCCGTTCACAAAATCAGCTGCTGCCATCAATGGTCTATTGGGCAATTGAAGTTTGACAATCTCATAGAATCCGTCGGTCAATTGGATGTATATTTTTTTTTCAGCAGCGGCCGTTACGATAAAATTAGAATTCCCTTGGGGATAGACCATTTTACGGGTATTTTCTGTGTATGCAAAATCCCTATTCGCTTCATCCATAACCGAAATTACCGCATTGGCTGGGGTCTTTTCATTTCCATCTTCTGGCTTTATTTCGGAAGAAAATACAGGGATTCCACAGCGAATTTTCATATCACCCCAAGGACTGCTTATCCAAGCACCCGGGCTGGGCGACAGTCCCCTCACTTTATTGTGAAAATCAATTGGCGATAAGGCAAAAGACAATTCACAAAAACCACGATTGATTTTTGGGGCTAGATTAAGCGGGCAATCGGACTGTTGAACAAAGTCATTTGTAGTATTGTTGGCAATCGCCAGCAAGGTTCTGCCTACCAATGAGGCTCCTTGGTGCATCATGCGGTCGTACAAGTCACCCACATTGTCATTGGGTCCAATGGGCGTTTTGCAGGTCTCTATTATGTTTCCAGTGTCAATGGCGTGTTGTAAAAAAAAAGTACTTAAACCGGTTTCTGTTTCTCCATTGATAATTGCATGGTGAATGGGAGCTGCTCCCCTGTATTGTGGCAATAAGGATGCGTGGAGATTAACGGTGCCCAATACCGGAAAACTCCAAACCATTTCTGGCAGCATTCGAAATGCGATAACCAATCCCAGATTGGGATTCATGTCTTTTAGTTGTTTCTGGAATATTGGGGATTGTAAATTTGTAGGTTGAAATACGGGCAATCCGAGTGTTAACGCACTCAACTTAACCGCGCTTTGTGTTATTTTCTGTCCCCGCCCAGAGGGCTTATCTGGGGAAGTAACAACACCCACAACCAAATAACCTGCTGCACAAATATATTCGAGTGTAGTTGAGGCAAAAGTTGGACTGCCAAAAAATACGATTCTAAGAGTATGCATACTGAATTATTTACTGCAAAGGTATGCATCAAAATAGAGGTAGCATACCCAAGCGAAAATGGATGTTAAAACCACTACACGCACAAAAGTTGTTTTACCCCCACAAAGATTGGGCTCATCCATTACATTTTGGTCGAGAAAAGGAGTTTTTGAATTAAAAACCACAATTTATAACGTATTTTGTGTAAAATAACTGCACGATGAATATTTGTCGACCCTTGTTAAAATACCTATATAACAAGAGACTTATACGCTCTATACCCATATTATTATTGATTTACAGTTCTAATTCACTCTACTCATCAGTCCATAAAAAATGTATTTCGTATGGGTATTTGGAAATGAAAGGGGGGTTGAAAATGTCGGGGTTTAATGGCATTGATTTCGATTCAATCCAAACAACAGATTCCAACGAGGAAACTATTTTTATTGAAAATCGCGGACAATGGGGTGTGAATGTTTTGGCCAAAGCTTCTCTCAACATTGGCGATCTATGGCTAACAAAAAAAGGGTTGGCCTGGCATTTCTGGGACACAAAAATGATAGATTCATTGCATGATCGCAGCACTCACTCACAACGGGTAAATACCCATACTGTTTTTATGGATTTCGTTGGTGCAATCCCAATAAGTACCATTGAAATGGTGGGCCAAGCATCGTCAGAATATTACAATTTTTTTCATTCCTCAGATCCCAAAAAATGGCAAAGCAAACTTCATAAATATAATACTATTCGGGTAAGAGATGTTTGGCCGGGCATTGACCTTGAATTGAAAGCGTGGCAAGGAACCATCAAATACAACTGGATTGTAAAAAAATCTGCACGCATCGACCAAATCCAAGTGTCATACCAGGGCCTAGACAGTCTTAGGATTGGCCAAAATCGAATTTCTTGTTATACTTCCCTCATTCATTGGGATGAATATATGCCTTTGGTATATCAAAATATAGTCCTTTCGGCTACAAATTCTCACCAAGATTCGATCCCCAATAAAACACAATGCCTCATTCAAAAAGTTCAATACGCTTCGATTTCAACAGTAGCCAAGTTGACAAATACCCTCACTTCAGCAGAACCTGTCATCACTTCAACAGAAAGCAACATGATTGGATTGAAGTTGCAATCGGAACTGAACAAGGATGCTGATTTAATTATAGATCCTTTGTTGGTGTTTAGCACCTATACAGGCTCAAGGGCTGACAATTTTGGTTGTACAGGAACCTACGATATACAGGGAAACGGATTCACGGGTGGGACGGTATTTGATATTGGTTTACCCACAACTGCGGGTGCGGCCCAAGAAGTATTTGGCGATGGAGTTGACGAAGACTTAGGGTATGGTGGCTCTCGCGATGCTGCAATTCTAAAATTTAACGCTGTGGGAAGTAAATTGTTGTATTGCACTTATTTGGGAGGTTCTAATAACGAACAACCCCATTCCATGGTAACAGATACTTTGGGAAATTTGTTTATCATGGGCTCTACACGGAGTTCTAACTTTCCCACTAGCATTGGATGTTATTCCTCTCAAAACAAGGGCAACTACGACTTCTTTATCACCAAACTCAATGCCAATGGCACACAAATTCTCGCCTCGACCTATATCGGTGGTAGCGGATTGGATGCGGTGGGTGCAGATCGATCTATAACACCCATAGACGAATTTCCCTTGATATACAATTATGCAGACGAATTCCGGGGCGAAATTGTGACCGACCAAAAAAGTATATATGTTGCGGGGGTTACTTATAGCGACAATTTCCCCAATACAGGCAGCAATGTCTACGGTGGCAAATCGGATGGCATTGTCTTTTGTTTGGACAATGGATTGAAATCGCTTCAATGGTCTGAACTAATCGGGAGTGGAGGATATGATGCCCTGTATGGTGTAGCTCTCGGAAAATTTGGAGATGTCTTTGTTAGTGGAGGCTCTACCAGTTCAAATTTGAATTCAAAATGGGGGGTAAAATGGATTAATCCCTATTTGGGAGGTATCGCTGATGCCATACTCTTGCGCCTTGACAATTCTTCTGGTTTACTATTGGCAGGTCGTTATCACGGAAACTCCCTGTATGATCAAGCCCATTTTGTTCAAACCGACAATTCTGGCAGGCCTTATATTTACGGGCAAACAGAAGGCAATATGGCCAATGTAAATGCACGATTTTACCAAGCAGGAGGAGGGCAATTTATTTCTTGTTTTTCGAGCGATTTGAAGAGCGTAGACATGCAAACAAGTTTTGGCGTTAACACAAACGGCATTATAATGCCCAATATAAGCCCCAGTGCATTTTTGATAGACCGATGTGAAAGAATTTTTGTTTCCGGTTGGGGTGGTCAAACCAATAATTCCTTATACGATATTAACACTTCCACCCTCAAAGTTCACAGAAACAAAGGAAATACCAGGGGATTACAAGTAACCAATGACGCCGCCCAAAAAACAACCGATGGCAGTGATTTTTATATTGGCGTTTTCTCCAAAAACTTTTATTCATTGGCGTATGCAACTTTTTTTGGTGGAATAAGCACCTCTTCTAAATCTGCTACTGAGCATGTAGATGGTGGTACAAGTCGTTTTGATGCCAAAGGGGTTATCTACCAAGCCGTTTGTGCTGGATGCAGGAGAAATGGACTATTTCCAGTAACTCCTATGGCTTACAGTAAAACCATGAACAGCAACAACTGCAACAATGCACTGTTCAAAATTGATTTCGAAAATTTGAATCTCAAACCCCGACTCAAAGACACCTTTGTTGAGGTAATTGCAACACAATCCATTGGTTTTCAAATTGGAGGCGTTGACCCTGACCCCTTCGATACTCTATATTTCAAAACCCGTTGGCTTTCGAAGGGGGGAATGAAATCGAATGATACTGCAATCGTGACACTTTTACCAGGAATAGGGAAGGGGTCTGTGAAAATTGATTGGAAAACCCTTTGTAGTAGTTATTCACAAGATACCGCAGAACTTCTCGTATATGTAATGGACAAGGGGTGTCCAAAGGCAGATACCACCTTTGCTAGAATTAAGATTCTGGTTACAGAGCCTCCCAAAATAATTCCACCAGATGCGCTGTGTGTGAGCTTCGATCGACAAACTTCCCGCATGTTAATCGCATGGAAAAACATTCCCGTCAACAAGGCTTTTTTCAAGTATTTTTTATTGCGTAGAACAAATCCCGATGGCAGCACCCTGATTCTCGACACGATTTATACAGCAGATGCCCAAACATTTACGGATAAAAATATCGTATTTCCCCGACAGAACAATTACTGTTACGAATTAATTGGAGTCAATATCTGCAATGTGCAAGTATTTTCAAAGAATATATTTTGCACTGTCAAGGAACTTAATTCACCGATTGTTGGAGTTCCGATTTATACTACCACCATTGTAAATGACAAATATGCCGAAATCAGATGGGCAAGAAGCAAAGAATTGGACTTTAAAGAATACGAACTTTATCGAACCCCAAGGGGAGGCAAATTTGGATCTACTCCTTTGGCAATTCTTGTCGATACGTTTTACCGCGATTCCTCGTTTGATGTCGATGGCATCTCTTTTTGTTACCAAATAGTAGTGGTTGATGCATGTGGTCATGTAAGCAATGGCAGCAATGAAGGCTGTAATGTAGTGATTGGAGGTACCTCTTCCATGGGGCCACCAAACTATTATTTCGACCTAAACTGGATGGATTATCAAGGATGGGCTGAGGGGGTTAAAGATTGGAAATTAGAGCGAAAAGACGATGAACATGCATTTTCGGTTCTGCAGCCTTCTATGGCTGTTCGTGATTTTAAAGATGACCAGTTAAATTATGATTATGGTGGATACTTCTACCGCGTTACGGCGACCAGAAATGCCGCAATGGATTTATCACAATCTTTGAGTGAGAGCAATTGGATCTACCTAATTCAGCCCCCAGAGGTTTGGATACCCACGGGGATAACCCGAAATAATGACGGATTAAATGACGTATGGGGAACATTCCCATTGTTTGTAAAAAAATACACGCTAAGTGTATTCAATCGCTACGGCCAAAAAATATGGCAAAGTACAAACAAGAAAACACAATGGGATTGTCAGTTTGAAGAAGAAGAAATTCCTGATGGCGTGTATGCTTGGGCAGTTGAATTTATTGGATGGGACAATAAAAAGTATACAAAAACAGGTACCGTCAGTGTATTACACTAAATCAGGCAAATGTTACACCACACAACCCAGTGCTTGAACCCAATTCGCTAAAATAAGGACATTTGTTTTTTTTCACTACGGAGATTAAATACAACGAACATGTCTTTAGACAATTGCTCGATCGCTTCGCTGTTAATCGTATAGACGCTCGAGGTGCCAATCGGCTTCATTTCAATGAGTTTTCCATCTTTCAATTTTTGTAAATGGCCAGAAACCGTGCTTTGGCTATAAGAAAATTGATCAACAATATCTTGACAAGTAGAAGGCCCATTGACCAATAAATACTGGAGGATTGAAATACGGGCAGGATGACCCATTGCTTTCATTGTCGCGGCCATCGGGTTATTTGGAGATTGAATTTTTGGAAAAGTACCCATTTTAATTCGCTTTATCGGATATTGCAAATATATAAAAAGATTCAAAAAACACAATTGTCTAAAAAAAGAATCAAATACTTTCGAAAAATTCTGATGCGGGTCTTCGCACTTTTGCTTTGTGAGAGAGCTTGTCGTTTGTGGCATCTCGGTATCCCAAGGCAAGAATCACCGAGCTGTGAAGACCTTGAATATCAAAATTTAAGAGGGTATTTACCTGAGTGGCGTTGAATCCCTCCATGGGAGTCGCGTCTATTTTTAAAGAAGCAGCACAAAACATCGCTTTTCCCAAAGCGATATAGGTTTGTTTTGACGTCCATTCAAGAATTTCTGAAGGATTTTTTTCTTTTACAAATTGAACAATCATATTTTTGAAACTTTGCAAAGAAACCAATTCTTCATTTCGCGTTTTAGCAATCAAGTGAATATAGGCATCGATCATATTATTGTCGATATGTTTCCACGCTGCAAAAACCAAAACATGAGACGCTTGGGTGATTTGCGATTGATTGTTTGAGGCAATTCTCAATTGTTCGCGTACCGATTTATCTTCTATTATAAATACTTTGAAGGGCTGAATTCCCAACGATGTCGCGGAAAGACGGATGCTTTCTAGAATTATGAAGACATTTTCATCACTTATGGTTTTGTCTAAATATTTTTTTGTAGAATATCGCCACTTGAGGTCTTCTAAAATTGGCATGTCTCAAATTTACAGATTATTTTCGAGTTCCACATTCCATGTCGGTTCCACTTTCAATTTTTAAAGCGTGTTTAACCATTCTTTTTGAAAAATATTCAATCAATCACCACCTAATTCCAATAATTTTACTAATTTCGCACTCCTTGATTTTTAAACTCGGGAGTTTAGCTCAGCTGGTTCAGAGCATCTGCCTTACAAGCAGAGGGTCGGGGGTTCGAACCCCTCAACTCCCACCCAAAAAGCCTCAAAGAAATTTGGGGCTTTTTTATTGGTTATACCCTGAATTACTTGGGGGATGTTTAATGAACATACTGAATGGTTGTTTTACAATCCATCCTGAACGTGCTTGATTGGCAAAGCCTTTGATAAATTTTAAGCCAATAAAATTTCTTCATTTTAAATGTCATTTTTGGGTATTTTCGCCCATCATCTATATTCTTCAAATCATGAAAAACAATTTTCTTTTTAGTGTTGTGATTGCACTGGTTTTCCTATCATTGGATGCGTGCAAGAAAGAATTACCCATCCCCAATGGTGGATTGGTATTGGGTGAAAGTTATAAAGGAGGTAAGATTGCTTACTTTTTTGTTCCGGGTGATCCAGGATATAAATCAACAGAAACCCACGGAATAATTGCTGCACCTTCCGATCAAAGCATTGGTATTCAATGGTATAATGGTAGTCCATTAATTACTGGTGCGACCGATAAGTCTATCGGCAAAGGCAATTCAAATACCCAAAAAATAGTGACGATCCAAGGTTCTGGAACCTATGCTGCTAAACTTTGTAGCGATTTGGTTACGGGAACATATAGCGATTGGCATTTGCCAAGTTGTGACGAATTAAATAAACTTTACATCAACCGCAATGCCATTGGCGGCTTCGCCAATTATTACTATTGGAGTTCGAGTGAAGACAATGCCAATTACGCTTGGTTACAAGATTTTTCAACGGGAAAACAAATGGTTAATAATTATAAAGGTAGCCCTGTGTATGTTCGCGCGATACGCGAATTTTGAAGATTGAATAGGGGTTTGGCCGCCGCGGAGCTCACGGCCCATAATCTAAATGTATACAAGTGGGTCTGACTACAATGGTAAGATTCATTTAAATCGTTGTTAGATTTTTTCTTAAAACCCATTCATTGCATTGTCTTACCTTTGAACACATGAGAGCAAAGTCCAAACAATTTTTAGAAACCTACCTCAACAATGTAAGTCCGACGGGTTTTGAACATTCGGGACAATCCCTTTGGTTGAATTATCTTAAACCTTATATTCATGAAACCCTCATAGACACCTACGGAACTGCTGTTGGGGTTATCAATCCTGGAATGCCTTACAAAGTTGTTTTGGAAGCCCATGCCGATGAGATTTCTTGGTTTGTAAACTATATTAGTGATGAGGGCTATATTTATGTTATTCGAAATGGGGGATCAGATTTTCAAATCGCTCCCTCCATGCGCTGCAATATTCATTGTGAAAATGGAAGCACCGTTAAAGGCGTATTTGGTTGGCCAGCCATTCATGTAAGGCCAGACAAGAATCCCGAAACCAAGCAAGATACAATTTTTATCGATGTGGGTTGCGCCAATCGCCAAGAAGTAGAAGCCTTGGGTATTCATATCGGAGCAGTGGCTGTTTTTGAAGCAGATTGTTTTTGGCTCAACAAAAAATACCTCGTTGGACGAGCACTTGACAACAGAATGGGTGGATTTATGATTGCAGAAGTGGCCAGGCAACTCCATGAAAAAAAAGATGTCCTGCCTTTTACCTTATACCTGGTAAACAGTGTTCAAGAAGAAATTGGATTGCGGGGAGCCGAAATGATTTCACGGCGGTTAAAACCCGATGTTGCGCTCATTACCGATGTTACCCATGACACGCAATCTCCTTTATACACAAAAAAAATACAAGGTGACTGTAAATGTGGTAAAGGTGCCGTTCTTACTTATGGGCCAGCCGTACAAAACAATCTATTACAACAAATAATTTCTGTTGCCAAAGCCAACAAAATAGACATTCAGCGAAATGCCGTGAGTCGGAGTACTGGAACCGATACCGATTCATTTGCCTACTCGGGTATGGGTGTTGCCTCGGCTTTGATTTCCCTACCCCTCAAATACATGCATACTACAGTTGAAACGGTTCATGAAAATGATATTGAGAGTTGCATTCAATTGATGTATCACAGCGTAAAAAGTCTCAAAGAGAACCAAACATTTAATTACCTGTAATGCAACTTCTAACCATGAAACGAACCCAGGCTCCAAATGGAACTTTGGCTTTTCAATTTTTGGTTTTGCCATGGTTTAAGGCCATATCTCTATTGCCCTTCAGACTACTTTACCTTTTATCGGATCTGATTTTCATAGTTCTTTACAGGCTCATCCGATACCGTATTGAGGTCGTAAGGAAGAATTTGGCCAAGGCCTTTCCCGATTTATCCGAAAAAGAGCTAAAGGCAATTGAACATCGCTATTACCGTCATTTATCCGATTTGTTTGTAGAGACCATCAAAGGAATCTCGATTTCAGAATCACAGATGAGAAAACGCATGCTAAATTTGGGTCAGAATCATTTCGATGAATTATACTCCCAAGGTAAAAGTTTTATCATTGTAATGAGTCATTGCGGAAATTGGGAATGGGTCTGTTTGATGTCTCAACTTGTTTGTCAGCAAAGAGTCCAATGTATATACAAAACACTCAGCAATCCGGGATTTGATCGAATGATGTACCTTGTACGCAGCAAATTTGGAGCAAATCCGATTCCCATGGAGCAAACTCTCCGTGTAATGGATGCCAACAAAGAAGTAACCACCGTAAATGCATTTATCGGAGATCAAAACCCAAGTTCTGGAAATTCGGCCTATTGGACAAATTTTCTAAACCAAGATACACCTTTTATGTGGGGTGCAGAAAAAATTGCCCGGAAACTCAATTGGCCCGTCTATTATCTCTCAAATAAAAAAGTGGGTCGAGGGTATTACGAAACCCAAACGATTCCTCTGTGCTTAGACCCCAAATCTACCTCAGATGGCGAAATTACCAACCTCATTGCCCAACATACAGAAAGAGAAATTTTGGCTCAGCCCCATATATGGCTTTGGAGTCACCGACGGTGGAAGCACAATCGCCAACCCTGAGAATCATTCTCAAATCCCAATGTCGTCGCTATAAACCAAGCAAGTAAAACCGGACCAATAAGGGGTAAAAAAGTCTCCAATGAAAGACGATATATATTTGCGGACGGTTTGAAATTGGCAATATGTATCCACCACTTTTGGGCGAGCGGTATTCACATGGTCGAAACCCACCATTTTGATACTGCCAAAAAACTTACAACCCCAAGGAAAAAAATAAAATCCGTTTCAACGCCAATCAATAGACAATATCCAGAAATGCGTCAATGCAGTCTTCTTTTAGTATACGCACCTCTCCCAAAGCAGCCTGTTTGGGTTTTGAAACATACTTGCGCAATACTACTATAACCGGAACAATGGCTTGATTTTTGGCTTTGGAGTTTTTGGCTGCCAATTGAGCGGCAAAATTTACAACCGCTTTTGGGTAATCCACACCTTTTTTTTTGATGATAACATGCGAACCACTCACATCTTTGGCATGAAGCCACAAATCATTTTTTTGGCTCAATTTCAACATTTGGTCATTTGATTTATTATTTTTCCCCAGCCAAATTTGATAGCCCATACATTCGTAAAGCTTATAGGGTAGGGGTTCTTGTGATTTTAAGCCAAGGGGTTTGACAATTTTTTGAATGGTCTTGATTGCTTTCAAATCGGTTGCGTTCTTCACCGTTTCCAATTGATATTGGAAATCAGTAATTTGGGCAAGGGTTATGTGGTACTTTTCCTGAATTTTTTGGCTTTCGATACGCTCATTTTTTGCTTTACCATAGTATTTATTGGCATTTTCAACTGCGCTGAGTGTTGCATTAAGCTTGATCCAAATTCTCTGTTGGGTAAAATAATCTGTTACCAGGGCTTTGCTTAATCCTGGTCTCAGCGAATGGGCATGGGTCAAAAGAATGTCACCCAGTTCTTTATTGCTTCGCCTGGTTGCGATTTCTTGCATCCGATGATTTGTTTCTGAAAGAATTTTTGATAACAATTTGATTTTCTTTTCTAATACTGCAATCATTTGATCTTTGTTTCTCTTGAAATAGTATTGGCGAATAAACGCTCTTTGTTCGTGGCAAAGCACTTCGATACTAAATTGCTTGTTGCGCTGGTTTAACACAGTGTCCGGTAGAATTGTATTTACCTCTATCATCGGGCCCGAGGATAAACTTTCACTCACCTTGGGTTTGTTATCCAATGGTTTCAAAGACCTTGTATACCATTGTGAGGGGTTGAGACTGGGGAAAACAAATCCCCAATCCGATTTCTGAGAAAGTCTAAACATCTGCTTTACCGAATTGTTGGTGGTGTCTCGCAAAATAACATTGCCCATTTTGCCAAACCCCTTTATCCAAAGCTGGAGACCATGGGTCAGTTCCATGCAAATCCAACGATCTTTCGGGTCATTTACAATCCTTGTAATGGCTTGATTTTCTATTTCTTTAAATTGGACAATTCCTTTCTGGCTGTCGGATACATCCAATTGATTCTCGCTTGTAAGAATCATCAGATTCCCTTCTAAAAACTGAATTTCCAGTACAAAAGGATTCTCATTGGCAATAAATTTTAGAAATAGCTTGTCTTTGTCAACACTCAAACCCCCTGCAAAAATGGGTGGCTTTGCTACACAATCATCACAATTTACGATTTGGTCGTTTGGGATGCTAAATTTTTTTCGCAAGTAATTGCTCCACAAATCTAAAACTCCGGCCGTACTAAACATGATAGCAAAAATCGGATAAAACTACGACTTTGGCCGCAACAGTGTGATAGAGCTCGACAAAGTTTTTTTGCCTTGGTGATTTCCCTTATAATTTACAAAAATACCGTATACGCCTTCCGGACAATCTTTCCCGTTGTACTGCCCATCCCATTTCTTGCTGAGGGTATTGCTTTTAAATACCAACTGACCCCAACGGTTGACAATGTGTAAATCTATAAAATTGGCGCCATAGAGACGGCAGTCAAAATCATCATTGATTCCATCTCCGTTTGGGGTAAACGAATTGGGTATATACGCAAAAATTGTATCCTTGTAACAAATTGAGTGGATGGCGGTGTCTTTACATCCCCCTTCATTTTCTATTGCCAGCAGGATTTTATACGAAAGTCGCAATCCATCAAATGTGTGGATTGGATTTTCTGTAGGAATAAATAAATTAGAAGTGCCGTCTCCCCAATACCAAGTTCCTTTGGTTCCGCCTGTACATTGATTAAAAAATGTAGCTGTTTGGTCGAGTGGGGTGAGGCAGTCATCGGTTGAACTCTTTTGGAGCATAAAATCAGCTCGAATCGCATCGTATCCTGGTAATTCAATGGCAGTATCACCAAAACACCCTGTTTTTTTATCGGTTAATGTAATACGGTATCGGTTTCCAGCGGGGGCTACAAGAGTGTCTTTTTTGTAAACAGGATCATGGAACCATTTGCGTGTAGCAGGGTTGCCATTTCCCAGATTTACCAATGCCCAGCCATTAAGTCCCTTGCACACGGGTGGGTTGGTAGTGGCAATGGACCAAATTCTAGGATGCACTATTATGCGGGTTTGGGCAGTGGCATAGTCGCTGCAACCATCAGTTCCAATAACGGTTAATTGACCACTTTGGGTAGCGACGTAAAATGTTTTGTTCCCTGTCTGACCATGCGACCATTGTATTTGATATTGCTGGGCATTCCCCCCCGTTAACAAGGCTTGAATTTCGACAATTTTCCCATAACAAACACTGTCGATTGCTGGACTTATTTCCAACAATAGTGGGCTATTCACAAATACGTTGAGGCTGTCTAATGTCCTGCAGGCATTGGTATTTAGAGTATAATAGACCCTGTGTTTGCCCGGACCTGCAAATGCGGGGTTAAATTTGCCTTTTTGAATGCCGGTTCCTGACCAATTTCCACCCGTAGGAGAGACCGAGAGCCCAAATAAACTATCCTTATAACAAAAAGGCTTAGATTGTACAATACTGATGGGCAAAACTGTATCTACTTGGATGGTGGTTTGGTTGAGACAACCCGCAGACGATTTATAGTATATTGTATGGGTACCTTCTTTGGCAATCAACGGATTGAAAATACCCTTCGAATGGGTAATCCCAGGACCCCAAAATATGCCATTTACATCTTTTTTATATAATAGTAATGCATTGTTATTGATACACATAAATGTATCTATTTGTATCTTTGGTTTATCTCTAACTACCACCGGCAATGTGTCTAAACAACCTTTGTTGTCATAGACGATGCTAAACTTTCCAACTCCTGTAATTCGAGGGTTAAAATATAGCGATTTGACAACCCCATTTCCAACCCATTTCCCTCCCTCAATTGACGTTTTTACCCCTTTTAAGCTCAACAAACTTGTACTATCTTCTTTACAAAAGAAAAGGGTGTCAGGTTGTAAAATCTTGTTGTCTATGATATAGACCATTTTTTTGTCGGTGCAGCGAGGCGACGAGAGTACAAGGGTGTCTTTATTTGACTTGCCTGGCCTCCACCAGGAAGGGTCATAAATAGTACCTGTCCCATTGATTCCCTTGCTTTTCCAACTATAATTGCTGTTGGGTCGAAAAACTTTGAGGGTTTGGGCACCTGCCAAAGGACAAAAAGTATCGTTTAATCCCGCGTCGCTTGGCAAAAGGGTAAGTCGCGTGGTATCTCTACAACCACCCTGAACTACATAGATGATAGTATAGTTTTTCGGACCACCCATCAATGAAGGATTATAGTCTCCAGTATAATAATTGGCCAGCCCTGCAAAGTAATTGGGGTATGCGCCTTTGGGAGAAAAAGTTAGGGTTGCGTTTGTTAAAGACTCGCAAACTGTATCATATTTGAGCACTTTGAGCGATTGAACATAAATAATTTTTGACGACGTGCAGCCTTTCCACGTATATGTTACCACGTATTTTCCTGCAGTATCAGGTTTAAAAATGCCTGCACTGCTAATTTTGGGTCCCGTCCACGTTCCACCGGCGGGCCAATACCAGTACACAGGAAAACTGAGCGGTGACGGGCAAAAAGCATTTTCGAGGTTCGATGGCGCAGTCACAGAAACAATGACTGTATCATTACAGCCCCCTATTTGATAATATACAACGGAATTGCCCCATACAAGACTGGGCTTAAACTCGCCTGTTTGTGCATTTACAATACCCAATCCTTTCCATTTTCCACCTGGTGGACTGGCCCGCAATGTAAAATTGGGCGAATAATAACATACTTGTGTATCTTTTTGGGCAGAGGGTGGCCTCAAAACAACAATATTAAGCGTATCACGCCCCGGGGTTGAACTGCCGTCTTCAACCAAAACAATATACCGGGTATTTTGGGTAAGGCATTGTGTAAAAGGACCCTTTCCCTTGAGGGTTGACGGAATCCATGTGTATTTGTATTTGGTTGAATCTCCACCCTTAACACTCAAAGTGATTTTTACACATTCCCCTTTGCACAGGGTATCTTTATTGCTACTCAGTTGAACAATTATAGGACAGTTGCTAATGGATATCTTGAAAATTGACGTTAACCTATATGCACTGTCACAATAATCTCGGTAACCGTGAACATGGGTTAGGGTATATGTGCCATTCAAATACAAGCCAGGTGTTGTCGTTATTTCGACCATAGAACATTTGCCATTGCTACAATTAATCGCCTTTATCATACGAATAGACGGATTGCCCGGACCAACAATAGAGGTATTGTTTACATTAATTGAATCGCAGGGTATACTCTGATTTAATGCAAATCGAAAGACGGAGTCAAGACAAGAGGGCTTTGGGATTCCATTTCCGGTTTGTGAAAATTTTACTGCAATGGGGGTGATCATGTCTATGAGTATTTTGGCCTTCCAACCACTGCATTTAATGCTTTTATCCGATCTGAAATGAAGGGTAATAAAACTGTCTTTAGAGGTAATTGTACCTGGCCCAGCCTTTCCGCTGTAGGTTCCAATTAAAGTTGCATTGGTATCTTGTCCGTCAAAAATGCGCAATACGTCATTGTCTTTTTCAGTACAAAAAGAAGAAAATTGCAATGAAATAGACCGTGACCCTGGCATAGACAGTGTCATGGTCGAATTTTCGTTATGGTCGTAATCGCTTTTATTTTGGAAGCCGTTGGAGTCTTCAATAAACCCTTTGCATATTCGAAAACGTCCATTCTGTTGTGTAAAATCGGATTGTGCAATCAACGAATCTGAAAGCATGAAAGCCAAAATGAACAATATAGGATACTTTGTAGACAAGAGATTTAGAATCTATTTGATAATAGAGATGCTTTTTGTCTCAATTAAGTTGCTCCAATGTTGGTTTCGGTCTTTAACACGTATTTGAAATTTGGTAATTTCCAATTGGCCGGCGCCCAATAAAAATACATTTTTTAGGCGCAATGCAATACTTCCTTGGATAGAAATTTGTTTACCCAAAGGAGCCAGTGGAGAGATATGGTAATAATCGGGTTTCGCAAATCGGATATCGCGTATTTCAAGGTTTAGGGAGTCGGCTTTTTCAAAGCCTAAATCACCATCACCATCTTTATAGTCAAATCCGATGACAACGGTATCTGTAAATTGTTTAAAGGTATTTTGGTTTAAACTGGGGTTGCTCAGAATGGGTATGGGATTGCCTATATAATACTGTTCTGTGCTACACCCATAACAAAATAAAAAAATAGTTAATATAATGTAAATCAGTTTCATATATTATATTAATTAAATTTAACAGCGAAGTATTTTTTAATAAAAAACATACTATTTGAATTGGGTAAATTGAATTCTTTATTGACTGCGTCGCTGAGGGTAATTCTAAACCAATAGACCCCAAAAGGCTGCGTAGTTCGATCATTAAAATCAAAGTACCACATATAATCTGTGCTTGTTCTGTATAAACCAGGCATTGTTTTCACACTGCCTTTGACCAAAGGACGTTCGTTTAACGGGTCGAATACATTGGGGTCAGTCGACCAATTGATTCGCATGTTTGTTAAATTTGAAATGGGGGTTTTGTCGTCGCTCAACGAAAACCATAATTGCAGGGTCTCACCCGCCAGTGCTTCAATAGCCTCATATCGGCTTTTTCGGGTCAATACACTGCCATTAGAGAATGCCTGAACACCTTGCAATTGAGGAGGAAAGTCGATACTTGGTGGCTTTCTGCCCAACCAGTCTTTCGCACCCGAATCAATCCACAGGCCAATGCGCGCGAGCCATGTGTCCTTTTCTATGGGGTAATTGCTATTGGGCTCTAAAGACAAAGGCATAATTCCCGAATTTCCATTTAGATCTACTCGCATGCGATGCAACAACATACTCAACGTGGCATTTCCGGGGATTACACGGGTCGTATAATTGCCTTGGGTATCCAATTTAATTACAGGTTGTGCCACTAGGTTATAATAGGAGCTTTCAACGGTCCGAAAATCGGGCTCAAAATTGCCATCATGACAACCGCTATTGGCGCAGGTTGGTTTAAACAATCCTGTGTGAAGTCCTTGAATTGTTCTATAATTAAGGGTGTCTTTTTTCTTTACAATGCTGTCTTTTCCGTTGGGGTAGGGGTTTTTGATCGTATTCTTGTCGGCATTACAAGATGATAAAACAAACAAGGATACCAGCGTGAACCACAGAAACATCAGTAGAATTTGGGGTGATTTTTTGGCAGAAACGCTTGGGTTCATGGCTATAACTGTAAAAACTGGCTTTTTGCCAATGGATCTAGCAAGCCAGATTGCATAACTGGGTCTAAAACCCCGAAAATATCGGCAATGGTTGGGGCAATATCGGTTAATCTTCCAATGGGTTTGGCTTCACTGCCCACACGTTGGCGAGATACTCCTTTTCCGAGCATGAGACTCCAAACACGCAAGGCATTTCTGTCGCTGTGGTCGAATGCAAGCCAATCGTTTTGATCCAAAATTGGATTGGGCTTTTCGTTTCGGCCGCATTCTGGCGCTACAATCATAATGGTATTGCCACTCATCTCAGGGATATTGTTTTGAATGTGTTGCCAAAGCCATCCCGTAATATGGTCGGCTCTATG
Organism: Bacteroidota bacterium; assembly: GCA_005798825.1. GTDB lineage: Bacteria > Bacteroidota > Bacteroidia > NS11-12g > UBA955 > UBA955. Next base: position 105,550 of record SYIL01000004.1, on the reverse strand, counting down.
GAGGTTTTGAAGATATCCTGTAAAATTACTATGGCAACCGTCAACACTTGAAATATTCACAGCCAACATTTTGGGCTTAAATTCGCGTAATACTTCCGCTGCATACATTACATTAACTGCATCGCCATTGTCAAAAACAGGGGGCATTGCCAATTGTCCAGCTTGTTGTTTTGCAAATACACTCTTAATAAAATCTTTGATTTGGGTTCGCTCCTCATCGGTATTGCTTACACTCGCAATTTGGTCTTTGGAAAGGGCAAAGGATCTATCTAAAAAATTTTTGATATAATACATGGGTTCCAAATCGGCACGGGTATAGGTCTTGGAATTTCCCAAAACCTCTCTGCCGGAACCAGAAAAGGTTACGGGGGCAGCAAACATGTTGGCGCCGTATTGCAAACCATAATCGGGGTGATTGCTGGAATTCAGCAATGGGGTAGAGTTCCCAATTCCATTTCCAATGAACCAGGTATCCGTAGCCTTGAATCCGGCATGTTTGCGCAGATATTCAAATATTGTGGGATATCTAGGCCTAACCCTTAATCCTTGAGCCGTACCGGTATTTCCAGTGAGCAGCGTGCTTAATCCAACATAATGCCCGGCACTCAAGGCCCTTAGTTCGGGAAATAAAACACCACTGTTTTCCATACTCTGGGTGAGTAATTTTGGAATTGGCTCTGAGCCATTGGGTAAGCCAGCAATGGATGTTCCGTAAACCACTTTTTTAGTAGGGGCGTTCCCTTCAAACAAATTTGGCATAATATTGCCGGCAGCACCCAAAACCCCTTGACTGTCCTCTAAATACCGGCCCAATATGCTTTCTTGTTGACGAACACCTCCTGCAAACATAACCAATACAACATGGTCGGCTTTAACGCTGCCGGTTTTTGCAAACAATCTACCAGAGGGCAACAAATATGGAGCAACAATACCAGCGCCCAATGCCATAGAACTTTTTTGAATAAATTTTTTTCGGTTCATCTTATGGGTTAATAGTATTGATATTCTTTGCTTGTAGCAAATGCTGTGTAAACCATCTCTACACTTACCGCATTGTTTTTACTTATATATTGCTTAAAAAAAGCTTTTTCGCCCTCGCTGGGGTATCTTAGATAAAACCGTTTGAATGTATTGACTACAAATGCCTCGATATCGCTTCGCATAATCGCATTGCTCGGCATTACAATGCTTCCAGTATTGAAATAATTACTCAATAACATTTCATTGGCCACATCTTGGTCACCAATCGAATACAGGACGTTTTGGGTTTTGTATAATTGGTTGGGGGAGATCGCCTTTTGGTATAAATTGGTATACAAAATAGAAATATATTCTGCACCATTCTTCTTTTTGGTTTTATTGCTTTTATCTTCAGAAATACCCACTCTGTTTACCCCAAATACAACGGTTTGCTCTTTTTTACAGGCAACAATCAGGGCACTACCCAGTAACAGAAACCAGGAAAATTGTTTAATAGAATTGGGCATATTCGTCGGTAATTAAAATTTCTTCAATGATTGATTCAATTTTGTGATCGGAAAAATAGGGTTTAAACAAGCGAATAACCTCTTGATTGCTGGGTTCACGCTGAACCATCACAAAATACAGCCACCGTATTTGAGCCTCGTGAAAGGCATCAGATTCTGTCAACGCAGTACAAAATTCATTTTTGTTGGAGGCCCATTTGCCAAAAATGGGGCTGGGAACGTTCTGTTCAATGATATTATAGGCTCTTTTGAATTCGTCGTCACTGGGCTTGCGCAATAATGCATCGTCATAGGAAGCATTCACAAAATTAAAACTATTCATATTGATTACATTGTAAATGGGGTTATTCATCATCACGGAACTCATTTGTCTGTAATCAATAAGGTTTTTTCTAAATCGCATTTTACTCGACAAGACATTGCTGTACATCTTTTGTTGGTCTAGGTACTCATGGACCTTTACAGAATCTCCATCAAGACGAGCAACCAATATTCCAAATCCCAAATTGCCAATTTGTTGCCAAAAAACACCATCCTCCGCACCTTCTATGTAACGGGCTTTGGATATATCATAAATTCGCTGGGAAAAAGCATGCCTATAAGAAGAATCCCCACTACGATAGAGTGTATCAAAAAGCAATAAATGAATAATCTTTCGCCTACAGGAGTCATGTAATTCTGCGATTTTCAATTGGTTGGTTAAGGAAATTCGTTCTATATCTGTCGCATCTCGACCCAATACATCAATAAAAATACGCTGCACATAATTTTCAATGCGCAGGGTTGAAACAATCTTGTAATTGGGTATTTTATTGTTATCAACAACAATTGTTTCTTCTTGTGTACACGAAACCATAGAAAGTAGGGTAGTAACAAAGAAAAAAAACAAATTTTTCTTAATCCACATAGTTCAAAAATATAGATTTATGCCTGTTATAAAAAATATGAGATCGAAATATCGGCATGAAAATAGGGTATTTTAAAAGTTTGTGCTGTTTCTCATTTATCAAACCAATACTATTGATTAATTTCGTCACCGAATAACACCATGCCATTTTATCATACAACGGGTCAAATTCCGGCCAAACGACATACACAGTTCCGCAAATCTGATGGTTCATTGTATTCAGAGGAATTGGTAAGCACAGAAGGTTTTAGCAGTATCTATTCCCTTGTTTACCATTGCAATCCACCCACAATTGTAACGCATATCGGGGAGCCATGGAGCGTTGAGCCCAAGATTGCTTTGCAAAAAAATATGCAACACCGCAGTTTTCTCACATTCAAAACCAAGCCAGAGGCTGATTATATAAGCAGCAGAAAGGTTTTGTTAATGAATGCTGATGTCCAATTGGGGTCAGCCGCTCCAACCAAAAGCTTCAATGGGTATTTTTATAAAAACTCTGATGCAGACGAAGTGCTGTTTATTCATGAAGGGAGTGGTATGCTCAAAACGATTTATGGACAAATCCCTTTTGAATATGGAGATTATTTGGTGATTCCGAGGGGCACAATATACCAATTAGAATTTTCAGATGAGGGAAACAAACTCTTTTTTATTGAGTCTCCATCACCCATATATCCCCCAAAACGCTACCAAAACAAGCTTGGCCAGCTCATGGAACATTCTCCCTATTGTGAACGTGACATAAAATTGCCCCAACATCTTGAAACACACGATGAAAAAGGAGAATTTAAGGTTTTAATAAAAAAACAAGGCATGATTTGGCCTTATACATACGGAACACACCCATTTGACGCAATCGGTTGGGATGGATACTTATACCCTTATGCCTTTAGTATTCACAATTTTGAACCCATTACAGGCCGACTTCATATGCCACCGCCAACGCATCAAACATTTGAAGGCCGAAACTTTGTAATCTGCAGTTTTGTTCCAAGGATGTACGATTACCACCCATTGTCGATCCCAGCACCTTATAATCACAGCAATATAGACAGTGATGAGGTTCTCTATTATGTAGAAGGCAATTTTATGAGTCGAAATCATGTTGAAAAAGGAATGATTAGCTTGCACCCCAAAGGAATTCCTCATGGTCCACATCCTGGAGCTGTTGAAAAAAGCCTCAATACAAAAGAAACCAATGAATTGTCTGTAATGATAGATCCATTTCATCCATTAATGATTACACAAGATGCAATGGATATGGAAGACCCAGATTATTGGAAATCCTGGAATGTTTAATACTGTAGGGTTCATTCAACAACCTGCAGGGTCCCCGTTCAACCTGCCACCTTCTTTTGTTACATAATTTACATTATGTTAAATTGAATTCGCAAAGAAAGAGCCTGTGGTGAATACAGGCCGTTTCTATGTGCAATTCATATTAGTTTGATTCCTCTTCCATTCCTTTAATTAATTGGGTGTATTTGGAAACTGATTCTGTATCTCCTATCTCAAGGCAAGCCGATTTGAGTGCTTTGCAAATATTGATTTGGTCTACAATGGGATAATCGGTGTTGTCTAATGCACGTTCTAAGTATTTTTTGGCATCCTGAAACAGCATTTTTAATTCTTCGTCAATTAATTTTCGTTTTGCTCCTGTTGCTCCAGATCGTTTGTCGTAGAGATTTCTACTCTCGTATTTCATAAGGCCAAGGCCTAAATTGAAATTTGCGTCATAATTAAATTCGTCCAGTTCGACCGATTTGCGATAATCGGCAAGCGCCTCAGTGTATTTTTTTTGGCTTTCATATAAAAAGGCACGGGTATAATACAAACGACTATTATCGGGTTCGATTAGAATTTGATTATTGACGTCAGAAAAAAGCATGAATTCTTTTTCTAGTATAACATATAAGTTTACCAGCAATTGGAATATAGTTCCATCGTTATTTGTCGATAATAGTGCTTTTCGTATGCATTTTTCTGCATTCATTGTATCCCCAACCGTTAAATACGAACGAGACAAACCTTCTATTACGGCTGGAACAAGCATTCCTTTATCAACCAAGCCTTGAAGTATAGAAATCTTTATTTGTTTGTCACTATGAAGCGATGCCGCCTGCGCATAGGTTTCAATGATACTGTTTTGTGTGATTTTATTGTTGGTGAGATTGTTGGTCATTGATGTATCGAGATGACCATATAAATTCAACAATTCTAAATAATACACACACAGCAAATCATAATTCTTTGTTGAAAACAAGCCGGAAGATTCATTGTATCCTGCAGCAAAAGCATTTCCCGACTCTCCAATTGCAGTTTCTATTTCCTCCTGTTTTTTGCTCATTGGGCTGGCATAAAACTTATTCATGGCCTGGCAAGCCTCCAACCCTGCATTCGCAGTTAATCCTTTGAGCAACTCGTTGTTCTTGGCCGCTGCAATTCTGCTGTATACAGTTGCCCGAATCAACCACATCTTAGGGGCATCTGCGGTCTTGGGATTCAATTTGGCTTTGTCTATTTCCTCTTTGGCTATAACAAGGTTTTCTATGGTATTTGACATTAATGCATACTCGGCAGAATTAACGACTTTGTTTTGTGCGACACAGTGAGAAAAAAACACCATTGAGCAAAAGCCAATCCCTGTTTTGAGTATCTTATTCATCTTCTTCTGTATTTTCAACTGGTAAACTGTCGTCGTCTTCATCGCTCGCATCGTTTGATTGATTATGTTCGTCATGTTTTTCTCGAGTTTCATTGTTCTGACCATTCGAATTTGTGGTGTTTTCTACATTGTCTATTCCCAGTTCATCTATTTCTCCATCAGCCAAGATGGCTAAACTTAAACTTTCGTCTTCTTCTTCGTCTTCTTCCTTGGGCGATTTAGCCAAACCTGCAATTGAATCTGTTCCTTTGAGATTAATGAGCCTTACCCCTTGGGTTGCCCTGCCCATTATTCTCAACCTATCAATGGCCATTCGAATCGTGAGTCCACTTTTGCAAATGATCATCAAGCCATCTTCGTCTGTCACCAATAAAATGCCTACCAAACTTCCAGTTTTTTCGGTTATTGAGATGGTTTTAACGCCCTTCCCTCCCCTGCCAGTAATGCGATAATCTTGGAGGTCTGAACGCTTGCCATACCCATTTTGACTCAAAACCAAAATAGTAGTAGCCGTCAAATTAGGATTAACACAAACCATGCCAATTACTTCATCTTGGGCTGATTCTAAAGTTACCCCCCTAACCCCAGCAGCAGTTCTGCCCATAGGCCTTACCTTGGATTCAGGAAATCTAATGGCTTTTCCCATTCTTTTGGCAATAATAACCTCACTGGCTCCGTCTGTCAAACAAGCTTGTAACAACTCATCTCCATCGCGAACTGTGATGGCGTTAATGCCATTGGTTCGGGGCCTACTGTATGCTTCTAAGGATGTTTTTTTCACTACCCCACGCTTGGTAACCATAATAATAAAATTATTGTTTAGGTATTCTTCATCCTTGAGATTGATAACGTTTAGATAGGCTTTAACCTTATCGTCATTGGGTATACTGATTAAATTTTGTATGGGACGACCCTTCGTGGCTTTTTGACCTTCTGGTATTTCATATACCTTTAGCCAAAAACACCTGCCCTGCTCCGTAAACAACAATAAATAATTGTGGGTACTGGCGATAAATAGGTGTTCAACAAAATCTGCATCCCTATGGGCAACACCGCGTAACCCTTTCCCTCCCCGGTTTTGCTCTTTGTATTCATTCAATAAGGTTCGTTTGATATATCCCATATGAGAAATTGTAATCACAACCTCTTCGTTGGGTATTAAATCTTCTATATTAAATTCCCCGGCACCGAACTCAATCGTCGTTCTGCGATCATCACCGTATTTGTCTTTGACTTCAGCAATTTCTTGCTTGATAATACCCATTCGCAATTCTTCACTTGCCAAAACAGATTCATAGTACTGAATTTCAGTTACGATGTTATTGTACTCTTCCCGAATTTTATCAATTTCCAGACCGGTCAAACGCTGTAAACGCATTTCCAATATGGCTTTTGATTGGATATCCGATAAACCAAATTGTCCCATTAAACCCAGGCGAGCATCTTCGGGTGTTCGGCTTTTTCGAATGAGTTGAATAACAGCATCAAGGTTATCAAGGGCAATAATAAGACCCTCTAAAATATGGATGCGTTTGCGGGCTTCGTCTAATAAAAACTGGGTTCTACGTTGAACAATCTCGTGGCGATGATTTACAAAATGGCGAATCATGTCTTTTAAGTTCAACATTACTGGACGTCCATTCACCAAGGCGATATTGTTGACAGAAAAACTGCTTTGTAAAGGGGTGTATTTATACAATTGATTCAATACAATATTCGGAATTGCATCTCGCTTTATATCAAACACAATTCGCATTCCCTGGCGCCCACTTTCGTCGCGAACTGCTGAAATACCATCAATCAGCTTTTCGTTAATAAGATCAACTGTTTTAATAATGATTTGAGAAGGTGTTACCTGATATGGAACTTCCGTAACGACAATCATCTCTTTACCGGTACTAGACAACTCCACTTCTGCTTTGCCTCGCATCACAATCCTACCTCTACCAGTTTCAAAAGCATCTTTGATGCCCTCGATACCATAAATTGATCCACCAGTAGGGAAATCAGGGGCCTTGACATAGGCCATTAAATCTTCAACCGTAATTTCTTTATTTTCTATGTAAGCAATAATCCCCTCGCATACTTCTGTGAGGTTGTGTGGAGCCATATTGGTGGCCATCCCTACCGCAATGCCACTCGCACCATTAACCAATAAGTTGGGAATTTTGGCGGGCATTACCGAAGGTTCTTCAAGACTTTCGTCAAAATTGGGTTTAAAATCAACTGTATTCTTGTCGAGATCGACCATCATCTCTTCCGCTATTTTCCTTAAACGCGCTTCGGTATAACGCATTGCCGCTGGCGGATCACCATCTACTGACCCAAAGTTGCCTTGCCCATCTACAAAGGGATAGCGCAAACTCCAACTCTGTGCCATTCGAACCATTGTGTCGTAAACACTACTATCGCCATGGGGATGGTATTTGCCGAGAACCTCACCAACAATACGGGCTGATTTCTTGTGGGCTCTATTCGAGGCCAAACCCAAATCATTCATCCCGAACAAAACCCTTCTGTGAACGGGCTTAAGTCCATCTCTTACATCGGGCAATGCCCTGGAAACAATAACAGACATCGAATAATCGATATAAGCAGTTTTCATTTCATCCTCAATGTTGATGGATATAATTCTCTCGGTATTTTCGTCTAGTTCTTCCATGTATGGTTATGCAAGCAATTTACGACTAAAATCGCTAAAAACAGGTCTTTTCTGTGGGGATATTGCCCACATATTTTATACATTTAAACGGCTATTTCTTTGCCCACAACAAAACAAAGGCCAATGACCTGTGTTTTGTTCCACCAGTACATTCAAAATGCTTATTTGCGCAAATCTGCGGGGGGAATATAATCCAACTTTTTACGGGGCAATTTTGTTTCTCCTGCCTTCAAATATTTTATTTTTCCCTTGCCATTGGGTTCTAACATCTGAACTTTTCCCATCCCCAGAGCTTCAAGCTTGGGTTGAAGTTCAATTAAATCTCCAGCTACTACTACCACCAAATTATCAAGACTGAATTGTGTTTTAGCCAAGACATTAATTTGGTCTCGCGTAATGTTTTGCAATACTTTTAATTGTTGATCGGCAAAATCAATGGGTAGGTCGCGGTTGGCCATTTGTTGGATATAACCTGCTTTTTGTCCGATAGATTCGTATTCCAATGATTCACTGGCAATCAATGCTGATTTTGTGAAATTAAATTCTTCGTCTGTAATACCCACATTTTTGTATCGAACGAGTTCATCAACGATCTCAACAATGGCACTGTCGGTAGCCCCAGATTTTATCCCTGCGCTGATGGTATAATTGCCAGGCAAATCTTTGAATGCAGGAGAAAAACCTCCACGGATTCCATAAGTCCAGGCTTTGTCTTCTCGAATTTTTAGATTTAGTCTAGAATTGAAATTACCAGCCAATGCAAAATTCATGATATTACTTTGAAAAAACTTACCTGCAAAATCATAAGCTTGAGATTTAAACCCCACATAAATATCACTCTGTTCTGCATCGTTATACTTTACACCAAAAATTTGAGGCGTAACAATTTTCGTAGGAATGGAAGGCATCAGCAACACAATATTTTTTCTTTGCCAACGGGTAAGAAACGAAAATTTACTGTAAATTTCTTCTGCGGTTAGGGGTCCAACCACTACCATTTTTGTTGCGTTGGGAACGAAATTGGCATTGTAATATGCTTTGCAATTTTCAATACTTACTTTATCATAATCATCAGACAACAATGGTGTTCCCATGACATTGTCTCCATTCATTATTCTAGCCCAAGCATTGCTTGCCCCTACACGCCGGTTTGTGAGACTACTCTTGGACCCCTCTTTAGAGCGTTTTTTGACTTTTTTAAATTCTGCCTCATCCCAACGGGGTTTGAACATACATTCTTCTAACCATGCGAGAGAAGCGTCTAATTTATCCTTTTGACACGTGACAGATACATTGAGCCCTGTTTTTCCAGCACTAAAATTTATGGACAAGCCCAATTTCTCAAGTTCCTTTTCCATTTCTTCAGAACCACGGACAGCAGTTCCATAATTCATCATCTCAGCCATTAATTCTGCTGTTCCTGCTGGAAAATCTTTTCCATCTTCTAATAGTCTTCCCCCTTCCATATTCATTTGAACAATTACACGAGGTGTTTCATCAAAATAGGTCGACCAAATTTCTAAGCCGTTTTCAAGGATTCTCTTGTCGACTTTGGGAGATTGCACTGAAGTGATTTCTTTGGTTTTTGGCCTCAAATTGCGGTCAAAATTATCTTTTGTGGGTCTGCCAACCAATCCATTGTATTCTACTTCAGCAATTTTGCTGGTATAACCTGCATTGGGATTTACACTCTGATACTTTGGTTTTTCTTCGCCTTCGACAATCTGTGCAGGGGTTATAATTACTGTTGACGAGAATTTATTGGTCAAATACTTTTCATAAACACGAACAATGTCTGATTTGGACAGGTTTCTGTATCGATTTGCATCATCATCCAGGTTAAAACTCCTACCATCAGCATTTTTTGAGTCTAAATACCAAAAAGAACTCAGGTAATTCGCTTTGGTGCTACCATCCTCAAGACCATCTGAATAGTTGCTCAATATGTTGGTTTTGGCCCTTTCGAGGTCATCGTCTGAGAATCCCACAATGCCAAAAGAATCTATGGCACTTTTTAACATTTTTTGTAAAAGAGGGATGTCTGAATATGGGTATCCTGATACAATAAAGGATATTTCTCCAGCCAATTCATGATTGATGGAGCTCATGGGGTTGTTGCCCGCACTTGCGCCCAACGCCCAATCGGCATCTATGAATTTTTTGTACATAGGAGAATTTCGGGTTCCTCCCATCAAATACGTTAATACATCCAATGCGGCTTCGTCGGGATGACCTACAGGAACACCTACATAAGTAGTGTAAATCAAAGGGGTATATGCGTTTGCATCAGAATATGAAATGACTTTATTTTCTTTTAACTCCACCTTGCGCAAGGATTGTTTTTTTACCTCAGGGCCACGTTGAATTCCGGAGAAATATTTGTCAACCCATGCCACAACTTCGTTGGTATTTAAATCGCCACACACAATCACACATGCATTGTTTGGTGAATACCAGCGCAAGAAAAAATTCTTTAGGTCGTTGCTGTCTGCCCGATCTAGATCATCAACAAAACCAATGGTTGACCAACTATATGGATGCTCTTTTGGGTATAATTCTTGGTCCTTTACCTCCATCAAAAATCCGTAGGGTGAATCATACCGTTCGTCTTTTTCATTTTTGACTGTACTGCGTTGAATTTCGAATTTTTTATTGGAAAAGGCTTCTAGAAAACAACCCATTCGATCAGCCTCCATCCACAAAGCAGTTTCTGTAAAATTGCTGGGGAATGTTTCGACATATACTGTGCGGTCACGGGTAGTATTCCCATTTACGTCACCACCATAATTCTTAATAATCTTAAAATGCTCTTCGTCTGCAACATGTTTAGAACCTTGAAATAACATATGTTCGAAAAAATGTGCAAAACCAGATTTACCCCGCGTTTCGCGGGCCGAACCCACATGGTAGGTTACATTAATATTCACTACGGGATCACTGTGGTCCTCACACACAATGAGGGTTAAGCCATTGGGGAATTGATATTTTTCGTAAGGTATGGTCAATTTCCCGGGTTCGGATACAACCTTTTCGACCAATATCGCTTGGGCAAATATTTCGGCCACATTACTTGCCAACAAAAGAATTAACAATAGGAAGTTTTTCATAATATTCTACAAATTTAACTAATTGCCGATTAAAAAATAGCAATTCATGCCTTCAAATACTGTATGAAAGAGTGGGTGGGCTACATTAATAAAACCCAATAACATTTATTACTATCTTTACAGCACTAAATTATTGTTTACAAAAGCCATGTTGAAATCCATAAAAATTAGTTTAATCTTGATAAGCACTGCGATTATTTCAACAGTAATTTCCAATTCGAGTGGTCCAAACGCATCCTATACCGGTGCTCCTTCGGAAGGAGATTGCACCAGTTGCCATGGTTCTTATGGGTTACAAACATCCGGAACAAATTGGGGAAGGCTTAGGCTTAAAAATAATTTTACTGGAGATGGATACATTCCGGATTCTACCTATACCCTCACACTCACCTACAAAGAAAGCGGAATTTCCACTTTTGGCTTTGAACTCACCTGCCTGGATGTGAGTACCAATTCTGCTGCGGGTACTTTTACTTCTACCGATGCAAGAACACAAACCACTCGAGGGACTGTAAGTAGCAAAACACGCTATTATATTAGCCAAACATCTAAAGGCACAGCTGCCGTCGCCAGCGATTCCACTTCTTGGGTTTTTCAATGGAAAGCACCCAGTACCAATATGGGCAAAGTGCGTTTTTATATAAACTTAAATTCAGCCAACGGAAATGGGGGCACCAGTGGGGATTATATTTATGAGAAAACAATCGATGCCAACACATCTTCTTTATTGTCGGTAGCATCCATAAAATTATCAGACACTTTGCTGTGTTCTGGCAGCAGTTTGTCCTTTAAAGGGTCGGGTACCAATTCTCCCAAGACATTTAAATGGACTTTCCCCTCTGGGAGTCCCAATGCTTCTACCCAACAAAATCCGAACATCAGTTATGCTACCGCAGGGAGTTACATGGCTATTTTACAAGTGAGCAATAGCAAAGGACCCTCTTCTCCGGACACGTTTCGTTTTAAAGTATTGCAAGGGGCAAGCAAACCTCAAATCTCACCCAATACAACAAGCTCAAGTATATGCCAAGGTGATTCGTTGAAATTGCTAACGTATAGTATAGCCGGTCACTCTATTCGTTGGTTTCCTGGAAATCAAACAAAACTTATTGTCTACGCAAAAGACTCCGGAAACTATTATTCTATTGCAACAAATAACAATGGGTGTAAAGAAAAAAGTGATCCAATAAAAATAGTGGTAAAACAAAAGCCATTCGGAACCATTGAGGTAAAAAACCCGAAATCAAACTATTGTGCTGGGAGTTCCATTGAGTTTGCGATGCGTTCTGCCTTTGGAGATTCATTTAGCAAAGTTTCTAACAATGGTCCGTTTCTTCTGGATACGATTTTCAAAACCATTGCCAGCGCTTCCAAAAAAACATTATTTGGATGGGCAAAATCGACCAATGGCTGTGTAAGCAAGGGTTTTACAAAAATCTTATCGATTGCCGATTCTGCACCAAAAGCCAAGCTCATCATTGCCGATACCCAACTTACACAAATTACATTTTCTTGGAACACACACAATGGAGGATTGGAATATTACGTGAGTGAAGATTTTGGCAAAACGTGGAATCAATCATCAAATTCAGGACAAGACACCTTCCACACCATTGTTACAGCAACTGGAAATACCGCGGTCGAACTTTGGTTGAAATACAAGGTGAATTCTGATTGTGAATTTAGTCCCATTGCCAAAATACAAGGGAAAACAAAATCATGCTCCCCCCTATCCTATTCTGTAAAAGTCAAACCCGGCCCACGTTGTGTTAATGGATCTATTGAATTGGAGTTCTTGTCCTTGCCCAGCCGATTTTCGATTCAAATTAATGGTGGCATTTTCTCTTCAAAATCTAACCCCAAATTGTTTTTATCGCAAAAAAACAATAAATATGATATCGCTGTAATTGATTCTTCCCAACTGGTCTGTGGAACAAGCGACAAAAAATTATATATCGCGGCCGATTCTTTGGTTTCGATCAGTACCAGCTTGGATTCATACAAAACACTCAGCACATGTGCAGCTGCAATTGCTTTCGAGTACCGCGTTTTGGGTGATTATGATAGTGTCTGGGCCTTGGTAGGAAAAGCAAAAATCTCCTTGCCCAATCCAAATGCTTGTTCAGTAAAAGTAAAAAACGGAGACTCAGTCATTGTCGTAGTTCGCTCTAATTTGGGTTGCACACTGCGCTCAAACCCCTGTTCCATTATACTAAATCCAAAACCCAAAGCCGAATTTTCGATTGACAAAAAAGTAAACTTCTACCAACTCTTACCCAATGATAGCTTGGGAGTTCACAGTTGGTATACAACTGGTTTGCCTGCTTGGAATTCCTCCGACAAAAAACCTGTATTGGATGTTCAGCCTTACGCCGGGAAAACAATCGTTATCATTCACGAAATCCAAAAAGTTGGTGATTCTTGTTTTGCACAATCCAATGTAGAACTTCTAATTCCTACTTTGTCTGTAAACCAATTGTTACGAAATACAATATTGGTTTACCCCAATCCGACAGAAGCGAATGCTACCATTCATATCTCATCCATTTATCCGATGTCTGAGATCAAAATATTTAGCCTATTGGGCAAGGAATTAGACATCAAATTTTCATCAGAAACCCCTTATTCTGCAAAGGGATATGTTCATTTGGCAAAAGGGATTTACCAATTGCGAATTAGAATGTTTGATGGAACTGAAAAGGTTTCGGCCATTCAAATTCAATAATTCGCCGACAATCTTCGATTTACCAACGAAGAATTCTGTTCATCATGGCGAAGGATATTTTGCGGAAATTTTGTTTTCTCATGCTTCAAGTTTCTGCAATAGGTATTTTTTGGTAATGCTATTTTTTACGGTTGCGATTCCTTCAGGAACCCCTTGGTAAACCAATTCCCCACCGGCACTGCCAGCCTCGGGTCCTAAATCAATCAACCAATCTGCACATTTTACGACATCCAGATTGTGTTCGATACACAGAACCGTGTTTCCCTTTTCGATAAGCGCTTGAAATGACTGCATAAGCTTTTTGATATCATGGGCATGCAGTCCAATAGTGGGTTCGTCAAAAATAAACAAGGTTCCCCCTTCCTTGTGCGGACTGGCTTTGCTTAAAAAAAATGCCAATTTAACGCGTTGCGCTTCACCCCCACTCAATGTGTTTGAACCCTGACCCAATTTCACATACCCCAAGCCAACGTCTTGAAGGGGTCTTAGCCGGTCATGAATCGCCTTGGTTGACGAAAAAAATTCCATTGCCTCATCAACAGACATTTCCAAAACATCGTGGATATTTTTTCCTTTGTGCTCAACCTCCAGCACTTCTTTTTTGTATCGTTTGCCCCCACAAACCTCACAGGAAAGTTTAATATCGGCCATAAATTGCATTTCAATAATATTTTCGCCCTCTCCCGAGCAATTGTCACATCTTCCACCATCGACATTGAACGAGAAATGAGAACTTTTAAATCCATTGAATTTTGAAGTAGCCACATTGGCAAACAACTCCCTGATTTCATCAAAGGCTTTAACGTAGGTAACAGGATTGCTGCGGCTGCTTTTACCGATTGGATTTTGGTCTATCATTTCAATTCCTTTGATCAAATGCAATGCACCAGAAAGGTTTTTGTGTTTTCCTGGCTTGTTGGTAGTAAACTGACCAAGATGTCGGCTTATAGCAGGAAATAGAACTTGTTTTATCAGTGTAGTTTTACCCGAGCCCGAAACACCCGTAACTGCTGTGAGCGATTCTAGGGGAAATTTACAGGTGACGTGTTTGAGATTGTTGGCTGAGGCCTCTGTTATTTCTATAAAATTTGGCGATTTTCTCCGGGTATTGGGAACTGCAATCGTTTCTGTTTTATTCAGATATTTTCCGGTTATACTCCGCTCGCATGCCAATAATCCGCCCAATTTCCCCTGGTACAGCAATTGACCACCCTGTGAACCTGCAAGTGGACCGATATCAATAATATTTTCTGCACTGCACATCATTTCCTCATCATGCTCAACCACAATGACTGTATTGCCTTCATGCTGCAAGGCTTTTAAAACACCAATCAATCTTTCTGTATCTCGACTGTGAAGCCCAATACTGGGTTCATCTAAAATATACATTGAGCCAGTGAGGTTGGTACCCAAGGAGCTTGCTAGGTTAATCCGTTGACTTTCTCCCCCGCTGAGGGTATTGCTCAGACGATTCAATGACAAATATCCCAATCCAACATTGGTCAGAAATTGCAGACGATTTCTGATTTCTTCGAGTATTCTATGGGCAATCGAAAAATCTTGGGGACTCAGTTTTAATTGAACACAATAAGCCAATGCCCTATCAACTGTCATTAAAAGCAACGCTTGAATAGATAACTCTTTGGGAAATTCTGTTGATTTTTGGGTTGAAATAATTTTTACGAAGGATGCTTCTTTTCTCAAACGTGTACCCAAACAATCTTGACAGATGGTTTTCCCCCTGTATCGAGCCGCTAAAACCCGGTACTGGATCTTGTAGGATTTTTCTTCGAGGTATTTGAAAAAATCATTGATGCCTGGCAATTTGCTTGTGCCGTTCCACAAAAGCGACAATTGTTTCTCTGAAAGTTCTCTGTAGGGCTTATGAATGGGAAAGTCTTCATTTGTAGCCAAGCGAATAAAATCGTTTCTCCACTCACCCAATACTTCGCCCTTCCAAGGTGCGATGGCTCCCTCAAACACACTGAGCGAATGGTCGGGAACAACCAAATCTTTGTCTATTCCCAACAAATTCCCATATCCTTCACAGGTCCTACAGGCTCCATGTGGGTTGTTGAAACTCAAAAAATCTCTTGTAGGCAATTCGAATTTCAGCCCATCCAATTCAAACCGGTTATTAAAATCAGTACTCTTTTGACTTTCTATACAATAAATAGTACAATTCCCCTCTCCTTCCCAAAATGCAGTTTCACATGCGTCAAACAATCGGGTTTGAAATTCTTCGTCATCCGGATTGACTTGCATTCGATCTACGACGATATAAATCGCCGAGTCAATCATTTTTTTACTGTCAATTAATTCTTGTATCTCAAGTATTTCTGTGTTGTACCAAATTCTGCTAAACCCTTTCTGAACCAACAAGTCCCAATCTGTTAAATTGCGATTTTTGGGTACTTGTGGAGCCAAAATGAGTATTTTCTCATTTGGCTTTTCTGAAACGCAATAATGCAGTATATCTTCCGTGGTTTCCCGTTTTACTTCACGTCCAGAAATCGGTGATAGGGTATGTCCAGCCCTGCTAAAAAGTAATTTTATATAATCATATATTTCGGTTGACGTAGAAATTGTACTCCTAGGATTGCGCGTATTAACCTTTTGTTCAATGGCAACAGCGGGGCAGAGACCCTGAATATCATCAACCAAAGGTTTTTTCATTCTACCCAAAAATTGACGTGCGTAACTACTCAAGCTCTCCACATACCTGCGCTGACCTTCAGCAAAAAGTGTTTCGAATACAAGACTGGATTTGCCACTACCCGAAACACCTGTCACAACCGTAAACGAACCATGATTTATATCAATATTCAGGTGTTTTAGATTGTGTTGATATGCATTGATAATGCGAATTTGTTTCTCTTGGCTTGTCACTAAAGTTGATGATTATTGAATGGTGTCTTTCTCAACAGATGAACCTGCACAAATACCTCTTCCGTTAACAATATTGCTAAATACGGGTGATGGATCTGAAAACAAGCCTGAAATGGATCGATAATTTGCCAAGGATTCGAGGTATCGATAATAATCCACACTCAATGAGCGAACTTCAACCAAAAATTTATACTGCGTACCCGCACTTCCGAATGGTGTTACGAAACCTATTTCTTTTGAAAGTCCGTTAAAATTTCGATCATCAATAAGCATGCCTCCCTTTTCTGTTCGAATGGCATTTTCATTTATAAAAGGATCGATTGGCAGGGGAATGACTGTATACCAAGATTGATCAAAATCATCGTATCGGTATAGATTGATTTCGTAATAATTGCGATCTTTTTGCGGATCGGATATAAAACACGTAATCGTACCTGTTGCAAATCCCAATGAGTCAGTTCCAGTGTTGTCCATCCACTTTGCAGGCGGGCTATTGAGTTTCTCTGGCAACTTCATACTTCCAGATGCAGTGTAAAAAGAAGTTTTTTCTACCATGACAGTATATGTTTTACCTGGCAAGGGCTTAAAATTTCCTATATATTTTTCTTCACCCAAGTCATAGGGTAATACAGCGAGCAGGGTGATCCCATCTAAGACACTCACCTTTGCGGTTTCAACAAATTTGGGATACAATGTATCTTTCAAAGGAATGGTCGTTGAAACTTGAACAGAAAAAAAATCATCGCTGTTTACCAATGAATTAACTACCAATAAAGGATCATGTTTAATCCCAGTAATATCCAGCTCTGATTCACAAGCACACAAACAAAGCGCCGTTAATAAAATTGTCGAATAGCGATAGCGATTTTTTTTCATGAATTTAAAATTCTAATCGGTAAAACCCTGAAGGTATAAAGCCAAAATATTGTCCTTTGAAACTAATTCGTCCATTAATGTCAATGTCTAATTTGGCACCCAACGGATTCACCCAACCGAATGTATTGTAAAATTGAATGCCATAAAATTCTTTATACGAACGATACTGAAAAGGTTTTATCTCTTTCGTAAATCCTAGGTCTATTCTTTTATATGTGGGCATGCGGTAGTTGTTTTTGGTGTTGTAATCGTACAATAATTTGCCTTCGGTGCTTAAATATTTTCCGGTTGGAACAGAATATACATTGCCGCTCATTAATACACCCGCTATGTTAATTTTGAGCCAACTAACCAAATTGATTGTGAGTTGTCCTTTGATTTGATGCGGACGATCCCAACGATAGGGAAATTGTTCCCCGTTGTTGATAAAATCGAACGTTCTTGTACTTTTTGAGTACGTGTAACCCAACAATCCGGTGAATACACCGGTTTGTTTAATCAACAACATTTCAAATCCAAGTGCCGTCCCACTTCCTTGAACAATGCTCCTCTCCCAGAAATTTTTCACAAGTGGATCTTCATCTATTCCTGTCAAATCTGTTATTCCCTTAAAATTCTTGTAAAAAAATTCTGTAGAGAATTCAATTCCCGATCCGGCAGGCATCAAAAAGGCAGCCGAAAATTGGGTAGTAGTTTGGGGTTTAAATGATTCACCGCTGGGGAACCATACATCTCTCGGCAAAGTACCATTGACACTTGAGAGTTGGTGAAGGCCCTGGTTTGCAATCGAAAATCCCAATTGAATGCGTTTTTTTCCTTCCAGCAATTGGCTCAAAATAATACGGGGTTCTGGGCGAATGAACGCCTTGTCTCTGGCGAGAAAAGACCATAGTCGGATTCCAATATTGAGGCTTAGACCAATATTGGGGTGCAGGTCTAATTCGGTATATTGAGACCATTCAATGGCCGACTGTATATTTGATATTCCATATAGGGTATCTATATTGGCTGAACTTGTTTTCTCAACGACTTGGGTTATTCCCGGCTTCAATCCATGCAATATAAATTGGCTCCCGTATCTCAGGGTATGGCGTAAAGAATATACATAAGAAAAATCGGCGTTGGCACTGATGTCGTTAATGGCATTGCTTAGTTTGTCTTTGAATTGAACTGAACGAACAGAAAGACCTTGGGTAATTGATGCGTCAATACTATTGTCGTTCACAAAATTATAGCGAGAATACCCTGCTGTTATTGAGCCAAAATGATTTGCATTAAACTCATGTGACCAACGAATTCCCGCCTGGGTGTTCTGCCAAAAAGTAAGACTTTTGTAATCAAGAATAATTCTGCGACCCAAAGAATCAATTTGATCATCTTTGATAAAAAACCCATATTTGTCTCTTCCATTATAAAACCAATAATTCCATTGGGTATGTTGATTTTTTTTGAAGTTAATCCGAATATTGGCATCGTGAATATTTCCTGTGAGAACCGAATTAATTTGGTTGCCCAGAACCCAATCGAGATAGCTTCTTCGAAGAGCAAACGAAGCGGTTACCTTGCCCCGATGGTCTAGGGGGCCATTCATAACCAAATTAAAAGTGATAGGATCAACATGAAATTTTCCCGTCCACTCTTTGGCCGAACCCCCATCGGTTTGAACATCCAATACGCCTCCCCCAGCCCTTCCTCCAAATCTAGCAGGGGCAACCCCACGATAAAAATGGATCGATTGAAGTATTTCTGGATTGTAATTGGATACAAAACCCCAAATATGCCCATTGCCATAAATGGGCATTCCATTCATGAGCATCAAATTTTGATCTGGATTGCTTCCCCTAACGAGTAGACCCGAAAGACCTTCGATTCCTCCAGAAACCCCTGGCAAAAATTGCAAATATTTTATTGGATCACTTACACTTAATACACTTGGGGCTTCAATAATATGTTTTTTAGTAGCCGCATAAAAAGAAGGCTTCATATTGTATAAGGAAAAAAATTCTTCTGCAGAATCAAGCTCGTTATAACCCACTGGCACGAGAAAAAAATTCTTATTATTAGACGATTCTACATTGATGGCCAATCGCTGTGATTTAAAACCACGGGCTGCTATAAAAAAAATTTTATCCCCCTTTCTTGATGAAAATTGAAAGTGGCCAAAGGCATTTGTTTCAACAAATTTATAAGAAGATGAATCGACAATTATTGCACCAGCAATGGTTTCGAGGGTTTTTTTGTTGTACACCCACCCATTTATAGTGGGGGTTTGTGCACGAAGCATTTGGAATGAAAAAATTAGAATGCAGACAAAAAAACGTGCCAATCCCATCTTCACAAATATAGTAGATTTCGTGAAATATTAAGCATACTCTTCTTTCAACTCAATGCCATATCCTTCGGCGTTGGATTGAATCTGATCAATGCTCTTTTTTGCAATCCGCACCCAAATTTGTTGCAAATTTTTTGGGTAATCGGCTTTAATATGTTGGATGATATTTTTACCGTATGTTTCTAAAAGTTTTTGGGGCTTCTGAGCACATTCTATCAAAAGGGTTGACAGTCGGGTATAATCGAGTGTATTTGCCAAATCATCATCTTCAATCATTCCCAAGAATGTAACCCTCACACTTACCAAAAGCCTCACTTTATTGGTCCTTTCTGCTGCATACCAACCAATGGGAGCTATGATTTCTTGCCGATCAATAAAAACACTTATTACCATTCTACTGAATCAATATATTGCATGCAAAGAACGCAATTTTAGTACATTTGTAAATATAATTGTATGAGCAAAATACGCATTTCAGATATTTTAGACGCCCACCAGGGCAAAGATTCTTACGTGGCACCTGATTTTTATGGTATAGACGATTTATTGACCGATGAACATAAACTTGTTCGTCAGTCGGTAAGAGATTACGTAAAAAAAGAACTTAGTCCTATTATTGAACATTTTGCGCAAGAGGCAGAATTTCCCATTCATATTGTAAAACAACTGGGTGAAATTGGGGCTTTTGGTCCACAATTACCCACTGAATATGGCTGTGGTGGAATGGATTATACCTCCTATGGAATCATTATGCAAGAATTAGAACGCTGTGACAGTGGCGTTCGGTCTACTGCTTCTGTCCAGGGTTCATTGGTGATGTACCCAATATACAAGTTTGGAAGTGAGGAGCAAAAACAGCGGTTTTTGCCCCGTTTGGCCAGTGGTGATCTATTGGGATGTTTCGGACTAACAGAACCCGATCACGGATCTAATCCCGGGGGTATGACCACACATTTTGTTGAAAAAGCAGACCACTTCGTGCTCAACGGAGCAAAAATGTGGATTAGCAATGCCCCATTTGCAGATTTGGCGATTGTTTGGGCTAAAAACGAAACGGGTAAGATTCATGGTTTAATTGTCGAACGAGGTATGGAGGGATTCAGCACGCCGACAACCCATAATAAATGGAGTTTACGAGCCAGCGCAACAGGTGAATTGGTGTTTGACAATGTGCGGATTCCAAAAAATAATATATTGCCAGGTGTTTCCGGGCTGAAGGGCCCACTTACCTGTTTGAATTCTGCCCGTTATGGCATTAGTTGGGGCGCTTTGGGTGCTGCCATGGATTGCTACCACACAGCGCTTACTTACTCTAAACAAAGAACTCAATTCGGAAAACCCATTGCAGGATTTCAATTACAACAGAAGAAATTGGCTGAAATGCTAACCGAAATAACCAAAGCGCAATTGTTGGTCTGGCGTTTGGGCCAATTGATGGACAAAGGAATTGCAAGTGCTGCACAAATCTCATTGGCAAAAAGAAATAATGTTGAAATTGCACTTAGTGTTGCCCGAGAATCCAGGCAAATTCTTGGCGGAATGGGGATTACAGGGGAATTCCCCGTTATGCGTCACATAATGAATCTTGAATCGGTTCTCACCTATGAAGGAACGCACGATATTCATTTATTAATCTTGGGAATGGAAATTACAGGAGAAAATGCGTTTAATTAAAATTTAACAATGTATCAAATTAGATTTGGAACAGATGGTTGGCGTGAAATAATTGCCGATGGATTTACGGTTGAAAATGTGCGGAGAGTTGCAAGTGCTACTGCCAAATGGATAAACCAAAGTGGATTGTCCAAATCATGCGTAGTGGGTTACGATTGTCGTTTTGGGGGGGAAATGTTTGCCAAAGAAACTGCAAGACAGTTGGCTTATTCTGGCGTTCGTGTTATTCTTTCCAATGGGTTTGTGTCTACTCCTATGATTTCATTGGCCGCGAACAAATTACAAACCGGTGCAGGTGTTATAATTACCGCAAGTCACAACCCTCCATCCTATAATGGGTATAAAATTAAAGCCCATTACGGAGGACCCGCCATACCAGACGAAGTGGCTATTCTCGAATCTATGATTCCCGAATCACTTATCGAAGCCGGAGATTCTTTTGATACCTTCCTTGAAAATGGCATGGTTGAATATGGCGACTTTGAAACTTTATATTTTGAACATTGTCTGAATAATTTCGATATGCCTGCCATAGAAGAGATTTCCAAAGGTTTGGTTTACGATGCGATGTTTGGCGCAGGGCAATCTATCGTAAAGCGCTTGTTGCCCAAATCAAAAATTCTCCATGGCAATTACAACCCAGGTTTTGAGGGCCGTGCACCAGAACCCATCGTGAAGAATTTGCCAGAGATTGGACCCATCATTGCAAAAGATGAGTCGTTTGTTTGCGGATTGGCTACCGATGGAGATGCAGATCGTATCGGTTGGTTTGATGAAAAAGGGAATTTTATCGATTCTCACCACCTTATTTTATTGCTGATAGAATATTTAAGCACCTGGAAAGGATTTAATGGCAAGGTGGTTAAGAGTTTCTCAGTAAGTGATGCGGTTCAGCGGTTGTGCGACTTAAAAGGATTAGAAGTTATTACAACCAAGATAGGTTTTAAATATATTTGTGAACACATGGTTAATGACGATGTATTGATTGGAGCCGAGGAAAGTGGAGGTATTGCAATCAAGGGACATATTCCCGAGCGCGACGGGGTTTGGATGGGCTTGGTTTTAATGGAATATATGGCAAAATCTAAAAAAACTGTCTCCACACTGATTCAAGAAATATACAAAAAAGTCGGAACTTTTGCAGTAGAACGATATGATATATATTTGAATAATGAGTTAAAACAAAATATTGTAAATAATTGTAAGAATAATAGTTATACTTCATTTAAAAATTACAAAATTGTTGCTGTAGAAGAAATTGATGGTTATAAATTTCGCTTAGACAATGGTTCATGGGTTATGATTCGGCCCAGTGGAACAGAACCCGTATTGAGAATATATGCCGAATCAACAGACAGTGCTTCTGCATTTGCTATACTGGAGGCCACTAAATCTTCTATCCTCAATCAATGAATGAAGTAGTTCCAATATTGGGGGATTTTAGGGTAGATTTAAAGTCTGTTCTGGCCATAAAATTTCCGAGCGCATTAAAATGGATGCCAAGGATACTGTTAAATTGGCTTAAACACTTGATACACCAAGACGAACTCAATGCCCTTTTGAGTATTCATGGCTCAAAACAATGTCCAGAATTTTGTGCGAGTATAGTAAACGCTTTGGGATTAAAGGTTTTTATCAAAAATAAGCACCGTATACCCCCTAAAGGACCCGTAATTTTAGTTGCCAATCACCCACTCGGGGGCATTGATGCTATTTCATTGTTTGCAGAATCATGCAAAATTCATCCCAGTGTAAAATTACTGGTGAATGATATTGTAAGCCAATTGCCCAATTTTAAGGGATATTTTATTCCTATAAATAAAGTAGGAAATACCCCCAAAGAAGCCATTTTAGAAATAGAAAAAACATTTTCGGGAAATAATTTACTATTGATTTTTCCCTCAGGACTTTGCTCGAGAAAAAACCGTGGTGTAATTAAAGACCTAGATTGGCAGAAAAGTTTTATTAACAAGGCCATACAGTACAAATTACCCATTATTCCAGTGCATGTCGAAGGAAAAAATTCAAATCGCTTTTATCGATTGGCCAATTTACGTAAATTCCTAGGTCTTAAGTTTAACATAGAAATGTTGACTCTAATTGATGAATTTTTTAAACAAAAAGGAAAAGAAATACATATCACCATAGGAAAACCCATTTCTTTCGAACATTTTTCTAAGCGCAATGCATGGAACGACGCCCAAAAAATCAAAGAATTTGTTTATACGCTCAAAGACAATCCCGAAGCCTCTTATGGTAAACCCTAAAGAATAGCAGAATATCATTGTTTGCGTATTTTTGTATTGTATTATTTAATTTGTATGGTAGAAAAGATAATTGAGCCTGTTCCACTCAAAGCATTGTTGTCGGAGTTGACCGAAGACATATTTGTTCGTCCAACAAAAAACGGATCAAACCATATTTATATTTTCAAAGGAAAAGACAAGCCCAACTTAATGCTTGAGTTAGGCCGATTGCGTGAGCTAACATTCAGGGCTGCAGGCGGGGGAACTGGGAAAAAGGTTGATATCGACAGTTATGACAATGGCGAATTTGGATATAGCCAACTAATTGTCTGGGATCCTGAAGAATTGAAACTGGTGGGTGGGTATAGGTATGTTTGTTGCGCAGATACTGAAGATACAAGGGGAAATTTTGCATTGTCATCCTCTGAGATTCTTACCTATTCTGAAGAACTAAAAAAACAGTATTTCCCCTATACGATTGAGTTGGGTCGTTCTTTTGTTCAGCCTAGTTTCCAACCCAATTCCAGCAATAGAAAAGGTTTATTTTCTTTGGATAATTTGTGGGATGGATTGGGTTCAATCGTTATTTCGAATCCCAAAATCAAATATTTTTTTGGGAAGGTAACAATGTTTACCTCTTACAATAAAGAAGCCAGGGATACGATTTTGCATTTTTTACATTATTATTTTAGCGATTCAACAAATTTGGCAACTACAAAAAATCCCATTAAAATTGAATTTAAATGTGTCGACTTCTTGGATTCTTTGCAAGGTGTTGACTTCACCGATGGACACAAATTGTTAAATCTTCGGGTTCGAGAATTGGGTGAAAATATTCCCCCGATGTTTAATAGCTATATGGGTTTAAGTTCTACCTTGAAAATTTTTGGAACCGCAAAAAATAATCATTTTGGCGATGTGGAGGAAACCGGGATCATGATTACAATTGATGACATATACCAGCAAAAGAAAGACCGCTATATCAACACATACAAACAATACTTAGCGAACAAAAGTAGCTGAAAATGACTCGTAGCTTTCAAGGTTTTGCGCTTTTAAAAAATACATTCCACCAGACAGCCCAGAAATATCGAACGACAATTCATTTTTACCTTTTTTGGACATCACTCTTACACCGTTCATTGAAAAGATTTCGACCTGAATATGCTCACACAATTTGTTGTTTCCTACTAGCAGCTCCCGATCATTTTTTAAGAAGTACCCCCAGCCCTCTTTTTTATCTTTTTGTTTGAGACCTGTATATTGGTCCAATATTTTTAGGGTCTCATATGCATCAATCTTCCCAAAGCCACTGTTTCCATTGGAATCATTAGTGGTATACTTGTCTTTGCGTGCGGTAAGTCGCCACAATTGCCTAATCTCTGCGGGTGTAAGCCATTCATTCGCTTGAAGATAAAGTGCAACTATTCCTGCTACATGAGGAGAAGCCATTGATGTGCCGGAAAACATTGCCCAATACACATCACTTCCCTTGTATTGTGTTTTGTAAACCAATTCGTTGTTAAGCCATCCAGGGACCAATCTGCGATGCAATGAAGATGCGATCATTTGGCCAGGCGCGATGATATCGGGCTTGATTCTGCCAGTGGGAAATTCTTGGCTTTTGGGCATCGGACCTCGACTGCTAAATCCGGCAATACTTCCCACTTCGTTCCATGATTGATAAAAATATTCTCCCTTATAATTGGTCCACTCATTGCGGTTGATATAGGCCCCGGCGGTCAATGTATGGGTACCCGATCCCCCATTTTCGCCAACCGAACCTTCTGGGCTACCCTCTACAAAATTTTTGCCAAATGATTGGCCCTTGTGCCCTTTTAAAAAACTTCCAGAAGTCCAACGATAGGCCTGTCCCGAATTCCAAGCATTGTATTCCCCTGAAGAGGTAATACCCAGTCGGATATATCCGGTATTCGGTCGATTGTGTTCCACAATCAATAGCATATTTGACTTTTTGTTAAATACATAATTCTGCTCTGTCCAAACAATCCAAATCGTATCTAAACCATTGGTTAGTAAACTTTTATATGCGCCACAATTAATACAATCTCCCGCTCGATTCCATTGACTTTCCAGCAATTTGTTTCCGAAAGTATCTACCAAGGCAACTTGAATAGAAAGGCGATCATTAACACCACCCCAAATGTCTACAAGGATATTTTCCCGCCGAAAATCACGCCGATTCTTATCAATTGCCACCGTATAAACTGTGTCGCCATCAAGTTTTTGGTTACAATGCATTTGATTGCCGCCATCATTGCCTGCAGCTCCTACGATAATCCTTCCCGATCCGACAAGCGCCTTGACTGAGCGATCGAACAAAGAAGTTCCATCGTGTGGGCCTGTATGCATGCCCCAGCTGAGATTGCAAACTGCTGCCTGCCCTATTCGTTCTGCATACTTAAAAACGTAGTTATAGCCGTCTATAATGGTAGGATTTGCCACGATATAATCGCCCAATCCACTTCCTGTAAGGGTGTCATTTGTATATTTTATACCTACAAAGGCCAAATCAGACATTGGAGCCATCCCCCGGTATTTTAAGTTTGGTGATCCCAGACCAGAACCACCAGCAATTCCTGCGACATGAGTACCATGGGTTCCATCATCGTCTACTGCGCTTGAAATGGTGTTAGAGTCCTTATATTCAATGCCATAATTGAATTGGCTTGGAGGAATGCCTATTTTTTGCTGATTCCAAAAACGTTTAACCCGATATTGATTTCCGTCTGAACTATAAAATGTTGGATGATCCGTTTGAAATCCTATATCGACAACTCCAATCAGCACATTTTTCCCATTATAATTCTGGTTTAGACCATTTCTTAAACCCTCCTCAGCCAAATAAACCCTAGAATGAATTCTCGCTGTGTCATTCAGTGATCTCGGGCTATTGAGTTTTGAAGACACGTCTACATATAGTATTTCTGGGCTCATCTGAATTAAATTCCAGCCTTTCAGCGTAAACTGCAAATGCACAATTTTATTGTCAAACCCATCAGGATCTTGTAATTCAGACAAAATAACACAATCATTATTGCCCGAAAAATACTTTGTAACAATTGCTTGTGCATGGTAAAAGCCATCAAACTGGGGAATAAATTTTTGGCGCAACACAGAATCCAGAAAAAGTTGGGCGCTAGGCCCAAAAATATTGAACTTTTTTGTATTTGACGGGGATTGTGCTTGCAATGACCATACAAGGGTAAAAAAAATACTGAAAATAACGCAACCCTTAATCGGTCTATGGAACATAATACAAAGGTAAAGTATGGAGTTTGTATCTGAGCGTTTATGAATTTTGCCCTTTTTATACCAACAATAGCGACTGAAGTAATCCAAGATTTACCAGATTAATTGGCAATCCATAAAAAACTTTATATTTGTTCTATAATTTATGAAAAAAAATCTGATCCTGCTCTCTACTTTGACACTATTATTAGCCAGTTCTTGTGATTCTTTATCTTCCAATAAGGGTGCCATTGATATCAGTGGAAAAACAAAACAAGAAGTCTTTATGTTGCACGGTTGGGAATTAAGCTCATGGATAGACAGTTCTTTTCAAGATAAATATGACAATATTGAGCCTTGTATGAAAGATGATGTATACACTTTCATATCAACCAATCAATTGGAAATAAACACTAATACCAAATGTAATCCCTCCGATTTGCCAACTCAGAAGCAATCTTGGTCTATGAATGACGCAAATGATTCAAAGGTGACTATGTTCGGCTTCCTCTGGGACATATCATCCATGACAGGTGAACAAATTATTCTTCGTCGAAAATATTACTATAATTTTGGAGGGACTACAGATTATATGTACTCGAAAATTGTCTTTAAAAAACACTAATGTTCTTTGATGGCATTCAATCCTTCTCGCGCTAGAATCAAATTCGAATCAATTGCAATGGCCTGCTTGTAAAAGACGAGCGCCTCTTTCTTATTGCCCAACTTTTCATAACAATATCCTTTTACCGCCATTGCGTTGGCATAATTTGGATCCAGAACAAGCATTTTATCACACCATTCAATACCCACTAAAAAATTTTCAAAAGATGATTCAATAACGGCCGAATTGTAATACGCCAGAATAAAATTCGGATTTATTTTGAGTACACGCAAATAATTTGACAATGCATCAGCAAATCGATTTTGTTTTTGAAAAACAAGCCCCAATGTGTAATTTGCCTCGTCACTATACTCATTCATGCGCACGGCTTTCTGAGCCCACTGCATTGCCAAAGACAATTTGTTTTTGGCAATTAGAAAAAGCGTCTTTTGCATAACCGCATCAAAATTTTCTGGATTTATTGCCAGTGCCTTATCAATAATGGCTTCAGCTGCCATCGAATCTTTTTGTTCTTTATACGCCAAAGACATCATTACAAAAGCGTTGTCTTGGTACTCTAAAATACCACAGAGTTCCTCGTAAAGAATCATTGACTCCTTATATTGTTGACGGGCCAGGTAAAATTTGGCCAGCAGTGATTTAGCTTCTGTGAAATCAGGTTTTATTTCCAGGGCTTTTAGCAAATGGTAGAGGGTTTTTTTGGAATCTGCAGAATCCATCGAAATAAAGCATTCTGCGATTTTTAGGTGATACAGCGCTTGCTTGGGATTAAGTTCGATGGCATGGTAAAAATCAATCTCTGCATCCTGAAACTTGCCTTCAAAATAAAATGTGTTTCCCCTTCGATAAAACAATTCAGGGTCTTGGGGTTGTGAATTTATTTTGGCAGAAATACTGCGAACATCTGCAGAATATGTGGTATCTGTTTCACTTATAAATCTCCCCGAATCTTGGGGTGAATGGCAAGAAAAAACAAGCAACAGAATGATTGATATTCCAATCTTCTTCATTTGTGCTCGGGACGGGAATCGAACCCGTACTTTCATTGCTGAAAACAGGATTTTAAGTCCTGCGCGTCTACCTATTCCGCCACCCGAGCGAATTCGCAAAAATAAGATAAAAGCAAGATATTATTTAGAAATTTCAGCAACTGTATACGAGATAATCTCTGTTGCCGATTGCAATTGTTGCTCAGTAATAACCAAAGGTGGTGCAAAACGAATGGTATGGATATGGGTTTGCTTTGCGAGTAATCCATTATTTTTCAATGCCAAACAAACATCATATGCAGTTTTGCCATTGCCAAAGGGCTTGATATCTATGGCATTTAGCAATCCTTTTCCGCGAACACCTGTTACAATTTCTGTTTGAATATTTCTCAGATTTTTGCGAAAAATATCACCCATTGCTATAGCATTGTCTGCCAATTTTTCTTCAACCAATACTTTTAATGAGGCAGTCGCAACAGCACAAGCCAATGGATTGCCACCAAAGGTAGACCCATGTTGGCCAGGGTGTAAAATCTCCATAATCTCAGTAGATGCCAATACTGCACTCACAGGAAATACCCCACCACCCAATGCTTTGCCCAAAATCAAAACATCAGGTTTTACCAATTCGTGTTCGCAACATAGCATTTTACCAGTTCTGCCCAATCCAGTTTGAACTTCATCAGCAATGAACAAAACATTGTATTGGGTGCACAGTCTTCGAACACCCGCAATATACCCATCGCTTGGAACAATAACACCCGCTTCTCCCTGAATGGGCTCCACCATAAAAGCCGCTACTGAAGAATCTTGAAAAGCGGCTTCTAAAGCCTTCAAATCATTGAAGGGGACTATGGTGAATCCCGGTACAAAGGGGCCGAAATCTTTGGTGCTCGCAGAATCCTGTGAAGTAGAGACTGCAGCAATGGTTCTGCCCCAGAAATTCCCACTGGCAAAAACAATCTTAGCCTGGTTTTCGGCGACTCCTTTCAGTGTATAAGCCCATTTTCTTGCCAATTTTAGGGCTGTTTCTCCCCCCTCTACCCCTGTATTCATTGGCAATACTCTGTCATACCCAAAAAGACCAGTAATATATTCCTCAAAAGGACCCAACATATTGTTGTAAAAAGCACGGGATGTTAAAGTGAGTATTTGACTTTGTTTGAGAATTGCGGCTACAATCTTTGGATGACAATGTCCTTGATTCACTGCCGAATATGCCGACAAGAAATCGATGTATTGTTTTCCCTGAACATCCCAAAGGAAAACACCCTCGCCTCTTTCTATAACCACGGGCAAAGGAGAATATGTGTTTGCGCCATAGTGATTTTCTAGATCAATAAAATACTGTGGGTTGGTCTCAGTTGGCATAATGGCAAAGGTAATAGTAGAATCTTAACTGTGGGAATTTATAGCAATTTTCGTATATTCGGATGAGAATGAGAATCCCCACTATTCACATTGGAGACTGCACAAAATGCAAACTTATTTCCCTGTTTTTCCTAGGATTATCTCCCTTTTTCAGTTTTGCAGAACAGTGTCCTGTCAAGTTGGTTTATGGTCGAACATCCCTAATCATTCCGGCAGATTTTAATCATCGTGGAATTGCCCAAAAAGTATGCGTCGATTCAATTTTTAGTTTTACAGAAAATACAATGCGAGCCTTTGAGTTGTTGCTTGGATATAAATTACGTGGAGAATTTAGATTGTCACTCTTCACAGACTTAGATGATTACCACCTGGCTCTTGGACGCAATATAATTTGGATTGAAAGACAAAAAATCAACCCCATTCTTGCCCAAGAACATACCTACCCAATCTATATCAACACGGCATATTCCAATATTAAAGATCAATTGCAATATTGTTTCGCACATGCATTGATCAAAGAATTTTTATATGGAACTACTGTAGCTCAACAGCTCAGACAAGTTGGATACAAAAAACTTCCGCCCTGGTTTATGCAGGGATTTTGTGCTTACCTGGCCGAAGGATGGAATAGTTCGGCAGCCGATGAATATACATATTTCGAAAGCCAAGGGGCTTTTCGATCACCCAATGCAATTGACCCTTTGGGAGCTCAAGTTTACGGGAAAAAGATTTGGAAAGACTTGTTTGTAAACTATGGAAAACCTGTTTTTTCTGCGATGTGGTTTGTTGTGAAATATACAGGAAATGCAGAAGCTGCATTCAAATTTCAAACTGGCCAATCATTTGCAAAATGGAATTCTGCTAGAACACCGTCCACTACTTCGACTATTTATTCTCAAAATGAAATTGAATTAATTCATCCATACAAAAATTTGCCCATAAAAAACCTTTTTCAATTAGGTCAATCACATTCCTATGCCATTGAATGGTTTTCGATTGGTGAACAGCGTATTTCTATTTACAATTCAACAGAAAAAAAAATGGTATGGAATTGTGTTAAACCCATCCCCAGTATTTTAAGCAATGTTCAATTTCCCATTTTTGTATTCAATGCTGGTGGATTATCTGACAGTACGACATTTCAAATAATGCGATCAGAAAATCATAAATGCTTGATTGAAACAAGGAATTTCGAAGCAACATTGATGCGCTCAGACACCCTTTCAGGTATAACAAGTCTTCCGATATTATGGGCCCAATGCAAACAGAACGATCAGTCGATTCAGGGGTATTGGATTGATTGTTTCTATGGTTTGCAGCAAAGTCATTTTTACACCCAATCAGCAAGACCCCAACCCCATTTTGTTTCCAGCAAGCCAACAATACTCCATGATGAACGCGCAGCCGTGGTATCCATTAACCTCAATCAAGGATTTTTTTCTATTGGAATCGAAGAGTTTCAAAACACGTTCATACTCAAATTTATTTCTATAAATAAGGGAGATGAACAAATTTTACGAAGGGATACACTTACAACCAAGCCTATTATTCGGGGAATGATTTCTGAAGGTTTGGGAAAGTTTAGCTATGTTCAAAACCAAGGGGAAGTGTGGAGACTTCGTTTTTATCAGTTTTCCAATACGGCAGATTATCGTTGGCAGTCAGAAGTAAAAAATAGTTTTTACAACCAAAGCTTTTCTTCAAATTCCCAGTTGGGAAATATTCTAGAATATAGTTTTGCGAATAAAGCCAATACCTTAAGAAGACTTGACCTTAATTCTGATACCAAAAGAGAATTGGAAACGCTGGTCAAGAACAACGCGCTTCAAGACAATATTCCCACAATTCCCAATTTCGATATACGCTACAGCCCTGACAACAATCAAGGCCAAAACAACCAAGATACATGGCATTATATATCCTCTTTCCCAATGCAATCGTGGCTTCGTCGTTTACAAAAACAATCTCAATCAAAATACAATGGAAATATTGATTCATCGTATAATTACGATTTTTATTTTCTCTCCCATGGAGGACTATTTTTGGGCAATCAAGAATATAATTTATTGCCCTATATGCGAGAAATTGGCCCTGCTATGGTATACAATTCCCCTTTTACCCCTCAAATTCGTTTGTGCCTATTGGATGCGAAACACAAACACCAAATAACGGCAGGGCTTTTATCAACCATAGATGCAGGTCGAATTGGGCTTAGTTTAAGCCAAATAATTCGATTGGATCGCTTCCAAATAGAACAATCACTCATTACAAGAAATCGAAATTATCGATGGAATGAAAATGCCAACAAGAAAAATACCACTACCTTTTTTTCCCTCGGATTGTCGCGTAGTTGGCTTCCTAATTTACAATTATTCTTGGGTGCATGGGGTAAAAATGATCTGAATTTTAGCAGGGTTTCAAATCCAGGATTTGCAAATTTTCAACATAAAAAATACCAACTTTATGGGCTTCAGTGTAGGATGAACCATTTTTATTCCAGTAAAAAACCTGAAACGGAAATGCGTTATTTTATTGAAACTGAAGCATCTGCTCAATGGAGCACTCATTCCAGTAATTCTTCTAAATCTGGCAATATGCTGGTTCTTTTCATTCGATCAAAAATTTATAAATCATTCAATAAATGGATTAACTTCAAATCGGACATATCCTTAGACCTATCCCGAGGATCTAATAAAACCCTTTTTTGGGTTGGTGGATCAGAGGGTTGGACAAGCAATGACCAGTGGGAAACCCAAATTCATCCAAGCTTTTTGGCGAGTCAGTATATTTATCGACAGCAGGGTGGCTTTGTAAGGGGTTTTATCAATGGGCAGCGAATGGGAACTGGTTCAATGGCAATTCAAAATAATCTGGTGTTCAAGCCCTATCAATTATTGAAAAAAACCATCTTAAAACAAGAATTCTCCCAGTCTGTCAATATGTTCACATTTTTAGATGTCGGCACAGCATTTTTAAATGCAAGCCCTGCAGATCCGAACAATCCTTTCAATACCCAAATAATTCATAGGCCCGATTACAGTATTTCGGTTACAGCAAAACGGAACCCCTACCTCGTTGGTATTGGAATGGGACTGTCTGCAACAATTCTAAAAACCCCCTTGCGTTATGAATTTGCATGGGGTATAAAAGAAGGTCAAATGCAGTGTCCCGTTCAACATTTATGCATGTCGTGGAATTTTTAATAAAATAGTCGCCTGCACACTTCGGATTGCGCAATTTTGTATTTATTTTGCAACTTATTATACCAACAAATAAATGAGTTTTTTTAGTTTTTTAACCCAAGAGCTGGCCATTGATTTGGGTACTGCCAATACCCTAATCATTTACAAAGACAAAGTTGTTGTAGATGAGCCCAGCATTATTGCCATTGAACGCAATACAGGCAATGTAATTGCTATAGGTAAAGACGCTATGCAAATGTTTGGTAAAGAAAATGAAGGAATTAAAACAATTCGTCCTTTGAAGGATGGCGTAATTGCTGATTTCCAAGCCGCTGAGCACATGATTCGCGGTATGATCAAAATGATGGATCAAAAAAAACATTGGTTTTCTCCACAATTAAAGATGGTAATTTGTATACCATCGGGTATTACCGAGGTGGAAAAACGTGCTGTAAAAGACAGTGCGGAGCGAAGCGGAGCCAAGGAAGTATATTTAATTCATGAACCCATGGCTGCAGCCGTTGGGATTGGAATTGATGTTACCCAGCCTCAGGGCAATATGATTGTTGATATTGGTGGTGGAACCACTGAGATTGCAATTATTGCTTTGGGGGGAATTGTATGCGACGAAAGTATACGGGTAGCAGGGCATGAATTCAATTTAGACATTGTAGAATTTATGCGCCGAGACCACAATTTACTAATTGGAGAGCGTACAGCTGAAAAAATTAAAATTCATATTGGTTCGGCTTTACAAGAATTGGATACCCCACCAGAAGACTACGCTGTATTCGGCCGTGACTTGATGACAGGCATTCCCAAGCAAATTTTGATTAGTTACAGTGAAATTGCCCGTTGTTTAGACAAAAGTATTATGAAAGTGGAAGAGGCTGTTTTGCGTGCATTAGAACAATCACCACCAGAATTGAGTGCAGATATATTGGCCAATGGAATTTGGCTTACAGGTGGAGGTGCGTTGCTGAGAGGTCTGGATAAGCGCATTTCTGCGAAAACGAAACTGCGTGTTCAAATTGCCGAAGACCCTCTTCGGGCGGTTGTGCGTGGAACCGGAACTGCTTTGAAAAATATCGGTAGATTTAAATTTTTGATGACTGCCTAAATAAATGTAATCAATGTTAGTCATATTCCGTTGGATTCGGAATCAAGCCTACCCCCTCCTGTTTGCATTGCTATTTTTAAGTGCATGGTCTCAAATTCTCCGGTTTCACCTCTATCAACAAAGTATTTACTTCAACCAGTATTTGGGATTCTATCGCCAAATTGATTCATGGAAATCTGATATTACCCAATATTTCGACCTTGAAGAAAAAAACCAGAAATTGATCAACGAAAACCAATTGCTCAAAGATCAGTTAAACTGGAACCTTACCGATTACTCCCCTAAACGCGATATCAGCTATCTAGATTCCATTACCAATAGCATTGTTAAATACCACTATATCAAAGCGCGTGTAATTCGAAGTTCTGTAAATGAACAAAATAACTTTATTATATTAGACCAGGGGTATGAAAATGGTGTTAAACAACACATGTCGGTTGTATCACCTATGGGAATTGTTGGAATCGTTTTAGAATCAACGGCACATTATTCACTTGTAATGTCGGTTTTAAATTCAAAATTTGAAATCACCCCTTATTTCAAAGAATTACAATCAAGCCATGGCGTAATTAATTGGAATGGCGAAGATTCAAGATATGTAGAACTTGAAGAGGTGAATCGATTTGTGAAAGTAAAAAACGGAATGCAGTTGTTTACGAGCAACTATTCATTGATTTTTCCTGCAGGGATACCCATCGGTACCATTGTCAAAAGCAGTTCAAACCTCAAAGCCAATTTTTTTACCATAAAAGTTAAATTGGCAACAGATTTTTCAAAAATTGATTGGGTTTCGGTTGTAAAAAACAATCAACAAGAAGAGATAGATAAATTAGACAATGCCATACCCATAAAGGATGATAGAAACAATTAGGTTTATACTGAGTGGCTTGGTTTTGGCGATCATTCAAACAATGGTTATCAAAGAAGTTAATTTGGCCTGGTGGATAAAACCCATGCCTTATGTATATTTCTTTTTTCTTATACCCATTTCTGCCAATCGTTTTGGGGTTTTGGTCGGCTCTTTCTTCTTTGGACTTACACTTGATTTTTTGGGAGGCAGCATGGGTATGCATTCTGCTGCATGTGTTTCTATTGCATTTATAAAAAATATAATAGACCGCTATTTTGTAAATGAAAATTCGCTTCAACTACAGGGTTTTCAATGTGTAAATGAACAATACAAAGGTTGGAAATGGTATTACCTGTATTGCTTATCCATCATTCTTGCCCACCACATCATTTTCTTTTCTTTGGATTACTTCCGTTGGTCGGCAATTTTTACCGTAATTTCAATATCCATTATCAGTGCCATTGCAACGATTTTTTTTATGCAAATATTTAGATATTTGGTTGGCAAAAAATAGGTTATGGAAACAAGAAAAAATAGGCAGTACGTATACATTGCATTGTTTTTATTGATATTCCTTGTCTACACATTTCGTATAGCGCGCATTCAACTGGGTCCTGTTCCATACAAAAAAATGGCCATTAATAATGCGCTGAACAAAATAACGCTCTACCCTTCTCGAAGCAATATTTTCGATCGAAAAGGGAAATTGATGGTGTATAGTACGCAGATGTATGATTTGTCGATATTCCCTCATCAAATAACCACCCTGGATACCGGATTGTTGTGTTCAATCTTAGAAATTGATTT
The DNA here is from genome assembly GCA_005798825.1 of Bacteroidota bacterium. Taxonomy (GTDB): domain Bacteria; phylum Bacteroidota; class Bacteroidia; order NS11-12g; family UBA955; genus UBA955. The sequence goes on along the minus strand of SYIL01000004.1, from coordinate 69,784 downwards.
TCCACGGGTTCGTTTTTTATTGCATGATGCGACGATACGGTCTAATAAAAGACAAAAAAACAATTCTTTTAATAAGTCGGCTACTTTTTATTCAAACCTCACCAATGGTCAATTCGCTCTGCTTCGTGAAAATATATACCGGTTAAAAGGATTTTTTATTGAGTCTAGAACAGACAGACAATTTTCTACAATTTCTGCCTCCCATGCATTGGGTTATTTGGGTGAAACAAAAGAACCCAATGCTGAAATTGATGATTATTATCAAGCTGGAGATTTGCTGGGCATTACAGGAATTGAGCGCTATTACGAAAAACAAATACGGGGTATAAAAGGGGTAAAAACCGTGTGGCAAGATAGAACCTATGCAGAACGAGGTGTCGTAAAAGACACCCAATTTAACTACCCTTCAGTGGCTGGTCCAGATGTAACCAGTAGCCTTGATATCGATCTACAAGAATATGGAAGACTGCTGTTAAATGGAAAAAGAGGAAGTGTCGTAGCCATTGAGCCAAAAACAGGAGAAATATTGGCCTTTATTAACAATCCCGATTATGACCAAAATACCATGATAGGCAAAGAACGTTCCACTACATTCAGAGCTTTGTTGTTGGATCCCCAAAAGCCACTTTACAATAGAGCAGTTAAAGGAACCTACCCTCCCGGATCTACATTTAAGACAGTAATGGCATTGATTGGTATGCAAGAAGGTGTCTTGAACGCAACCACTACTCATGGTTGTGGCGGTGGTTATCGATTGGGCAGCATTACTGTTGGTTGCCATGCTCATGGTGGTCCTTTAGATTTGCGTGGGTCTATTCGTATTTCCTGTAATAGTTATTATTGCCAAGTTTTTCGAGACATAATAGACAATCCCAAATATGGAGATATAAAACTCGGTTATGCTGCCTTGGAAAAGCACCTCCGTTCATTTGGGCTAGGCAAACAACTGGGAATAGACCTTTTGGGCGAGTCTAAAGGCAATATTCCAAGCGTAGGGCAACTCAACAGGCGTCACGGAGAAAGGTGGAAAAGTAGCACCATTATTTCCTTGAGCATTGGCCAGGGAGAAATTTTGCTTACACCCCTTCAGATTTGTAATGTGGCCGCTATTTTAGCAAACAGGGGTTGGTATTACGCACCACATTTGGTAAAAAAAATTGAGGGTTACGCTGATACAGGTTGGGACAGAAAATACAAAATAAGACAATTCACAACCATTCATCCCTTGCATTTTGCTACGATAATTGACGGAATGTCTGATGTAACCAAACCCGGTGGAACCGCAAATGGAACGGGCATTGCAGACATAGAAATATGCGCTAAAACAGGGACTGCCCAAAATCCACATGGTAAAGATCACTCTATCTTTATGGCATTCGCACCAAAAGACAATCCAAAAATTGCCATTGCTGTAATTGTTGAAAACGGAGGATTTGGGGCAACATGGGCAGCTCCTATAGCAAATCTCATGATAGAAAAATACATTCACCCTGAACTAACTACCTCCAAGCCAGAAATGGAAGAACGGATTAAAACCAGCGTAATCAAGTAGTATGGACATTGGAACATTCGATAAAACCAACAATAAAATTGATTCCATTGTCGTTTTTTTTTATGTCTGTTTGATTTTTATTGGATTTATTAGCATAAGTTCAGCAACCTCTGTTGTCAACCAAAAGTTGTATAATTTGAGCCCAATTGCAGTTAAACAATTAATCTGGATCGCAGGAGCATTCATTATTGTATTGAGTATTATTTTCTCAAATATCGTAGTGATCGATTATTTCGCCTATGGATTTTACGCCATTGCCATCGCGTTGAATATTGCTGTATTGTTTTTGGGCAAAGAAATATCTGGCGCCAAATCTTGGTTTGGATATGGTGGAATTGGGATTCAACCAAGTGAATTCGCCAAAATTGCCACTGCCCTTGCTTTGGCAAAATTTTTGGGTACATATGGAATTCGTTTTCAGGGATTCAAAAACATATTCATCTGTTTTGTAATTTTTTTGGTGCCGTTTGCGATTATACTTATTCAAAATGACACGGGAAGCGCACTGGTTTTTTTGGCTTTCTTTTTGGTTCTTTACCGAGAGGGTTTGCCGGGTTTTATTCTGCTTTCAGCCGCATGGTTTTTGATTCTTTCAATTCTAAGGATTATGAGTGAAGCCAGTGGGATATCAAGTTTTTATGGCTATGGTATTCTTTTGGGATTGGCTTCTATGATTGTATTGTTTTTTCGCAAAGACAAGGGAATTGTTAAAATAACCATCCTGGTTGCGGTTTTGTCTTCACTTTTTTATACAGTTGTTGGAACAACTTACCAACAAGTCTTGCAGCCCTATCAACGCGATAGAATAGAATTAATATTGGGTTTAAAGGAAGACAATAAAGGCGTAGGATTCAACCTTCAACAATCAAAAATTGCCATCGGAGCGGGTGAATTTTGGGGTCGTGGCTATATGCAAGGATCCCAAACAAAAATGGGATTTGTACCCGCACAACATACCGATTTTATTTTTGATACTATCGGCGAAGAATGGGGATTTGTGGGGACCCTGATTTTTTTATTGATTTTTTTTGGAATGATTTTACGCATTGTCATACTTGCCGAACGACAATCAACAGTTTTTGGAAGAGTATTTGGCTATTCTTTATCATGCGTTCTGTTTATTCACCTATTAATCAATATTGGGATGACAATAGGATTGACACCTGTGATTGGTATTCCCTTGCCTTTTGTATCCTATGGTGGCAGTAGTTTATGGGCATTCACCCTATTTTTATTCATATTTTTACGTGTAGACCAGGTTCGTAAATAACTTCAGTTTTTCGTAATTTTGTACATTATAATATATTGTAACTATGAAATCTAATTGTCCTGTTATCGTTTCAATCATTTTAATGGTTCTTCTGTCCTATTCATGCAAACAATCTGATGGAGAAACAAGCAATAAATTATTTCAAAAAATAGAAGCCTCTCAAACAGGCATTGATTTCATTAATACAATCCCGGAGAATGATTCTTTAAATCAGTTTATCTATCACTATTTATACAACGGCAATGGAGTGGCCATTGGGGATATCAACAACGATGGCAAACCCGATTTATATTTCAGTGGCAACGAGACATCTTCTAAACTCTATCTCAACCAAGGAGAATTCTCATTTAAAGACATCACAAAAACCAGTGGTACCGAAACAAACCAGTGGATGACAGGCGTGACGATGGTTGATGTAAACAATGACGGATGGCTCGATATATACGTATGCTCATCTGGCCCAATAAAGAAGAACAGTTCCAAACGAAATAAGCTATTTATTAATCAAAAAAACGAAACCTTTAGAGAGGAATCTGCGGCATGGGGCGTTGATAACGATGGAAATGCAACTTGTGCAAGCTTTTTTGATTTCGACAATGATGGGGATTTGGATTTTTATCTTGGAAACCACGCGGATCAGTTCTTTTCCAATATAAATACTCCCTATTCCCGTTCGCTAAACCTAGACAAACACAACCAACAGTATTTTTTTAGAAATGACGGAACAAAATTTGTCGATATTTCTGATAAAGCGGGTATTTTGGCGATGGGATATTGTTTAAGTGCTGCTGCGGCTGATTATAATAATGACGGTTTTGTTGACCTTTACATATGCAATGATTACCATGTGCCAGATTTCTATTATATAAACAATGGCGATGGCACTTTCTCAAATAAGTTCAATACCCAGTTTAAACACAGCAGTACAAATAGTATGGGAAGCGATGTCGCGGATATAAACAATGATGGATGGAGTGATTTGGTAACCGTTGATATGCTTTCTGAGAATCCCAAGAGATTTATGTCGCTGATGGGTCCCAAAGATTATGATTATACGATGGTGGGCATAAAAAACGGCTATGAACATCAATATTTAAAAAACACCCTGCAAATGAATCTTGGCAATGGCCACTTTTCAGATTTGTCATATTTATACGGCATAGCCAAATCGGACTGGAGTTGGAGTCCTATACTATCCGACTTTAACGATGATGGATTTACCGACTTGTTTATTTCGAATGGCTATTATAGAGATGTAACGAACTTAGACTTTGTATTGTTTCAAAGTAGAATTGAACAACAAAAAAAGCGCGCCCTTACCCATGAAGAATTATTGCAAAAACTGCCATACGAAAAAATTCAAAATTTTTTGTTTATGAATCAAAATGGAAATGGATTTTTGAATTATGCAGCAGAATTAGGTCTTGATGATATTACACACAGCACGGGTTCAGCTACGGGTGACCTTGACGGAGATGGCCGTTTGGACTTGGTTGTATGCAACCAAAATGAATCGCCCATGGTTTATAAGAATGTCAATCAAACCAATCATTATCTAAATATAATTTGCAAAGGCGAATCTGGACAAAACAAGTTTGGTGTGGGTTGTCAGATTTATGTAGAAGACGAATCTGGTGCTGTCCGAAAATTTGAAATGCAAATGTCCAAGGGGTATCAAAGTTCTTCTGAGCCAATGATACATATTGGTATGGGGACAAAAGACAAACTTGTCAAGTTGACGATTGTTTGGCCAAACGGAAAAACACAAATCATACAGAATATTAGTACCGATCAAACCTTGACGCTCAATAGCAACGATGCACTGCTGAGTGAGGCCAGAATCCATTCCAGCAATCAAGGAAATTATTTTACGGAAAATGGCCTGCTTTGGGGCATGAATTTTATTCATTTGGAGCAAGAAAATCCTGATTTTAAGCGTGAGTCACTGCTGCCTCACAGGTACACCATGCTTGGTCCAGGCGTGTCTTCCGCTGATGTGAATGGTGATGGATTAATAGATGTTTTTATAGGCAATGCAAGAGAAAGTAAGGGCTCTTGTTTGTATTTACAATCAAATGATGCATTGGGAACTTTGAAACTGTCCACAAGTCAACCTTGGCGCAATTTAGATACAGATGTAATGGGTTCATTATTTTTTGATTCGGACAACGACGGGGATCAGGATTTATATGTTTCAGTTGGTGGTTCTGAATTTGAATGGCCCTCTGTTAAATACGAACACAAATTGTATTTGAATGATGGGAAGGGAAATTACACTGAAAGTAGGGGCCTGTTACCCAATGTCGTAACGAGCGGAAGCGCTGTTAGCGCTGCTGATTTTGATGCCGATGGCGACTTAGACTTATTTGTAGCTGGAAGAACCATGCCAGGAAATTACCCAACATTGGAAGTTCGCAGCTATATCTTGCAAAATAACAATGGCAAATTCAAAGATGTCACACGTGCGATTGCTCCGGATTTAGAATTCGCCGGAATGATTTGTGCTGCAGTTTTTGCAGATTACAGTGGTGACGGAAAGCCCGATTTGGTTTTGGCGGGAGAATGGATGCCGCTGATTTTTATGGAAAATGTCAACGGAAAATTTGTAAATAAAACATCTGAAGTTGGCGATCCGACAATTTCGGGTTGGATGAATAGCGTATTGCCGATTGATATCGACAATGATGGAGACTTAGATTTTGTGCTTGGTAACAAAGGCAATAATAGTTTTATTCAAGCCAATGCTTCAAGTCCATGCAAGGTTTATTGGGCTGACTTTGATAAAAATGGCCGTCAGGATATAGCCATGAGCTACAGGTACAATGGTGCTGAATACCCGCTTTTTACCATGGATGAAATGGGTAAAGCCTATCCCGGATTTATCAATAAAAAATTCACCACGTATACCGAATTTGCTGGAAAAACAATGGTTGATGTTTTTGGTACAGAATCTTTAAATCAAAACAGCCTTACCGCAAGCAATTTTTCGAGTTTCCTGGTTCTCAATAATGGGGGGAAATTTGAATTTAAACCATTGCCTTTCATCGCACAATCTTCCCCCCTATTTGGAATGCAAGCATTCGATGTGGACGGCAACGGATTTGATGATATTATTTGCACAGGCAATAATTATAATACCCGTGTTCCGCACGGTCGTGATGATGCCATGCCAAGTTTTGTTTTGTTTAACAATAATGGAGAATTTTCTTATCGACCAGGTTCTCAATTGGGTATATACAATCAAGAAGATGGAAAGAGCATGACACTATTACCCACGAAATCGAATGGTGTTAAACTCATTATCGCCAACAATAATTCACAAGCTAAAGGATTTGAAATTACCCAAAAAGGCAATAAACCACTCAATGTATTATTTGTTAAGGCTCCAAAAAATGCCCTCTATGCTCATGTAATTGTAAATGGCAATATTAAATATGTGAGTCTAGCTTCGGGTAATGGATACCTTAGTGCTCCTTGTCCAGGAATTTGGAAAACACAAGGTGTTGGCAATATCGAATTTTATGCTGTAAATGGAAGACGCCTATAATTGAATGTATTTATGTTTTTAATTGTAGAAATCAAGATAATTGATTAGTTTTGCACACTAAATTTTATACCATGGCTGTTACAAGACTCAAACGAAAAGAAGCTAAAAATCGAAGCAGAACCACAAAACGCGTTCAAGATATTAAGCGCTTGAAAATGGTTATAAACATTGCTTCTCCTTTCAAAGGAACTTCCGGAATTGTTTTGGAGGACCAAGAAAGCAACTAATATATTTACGCTACCATTTTTTGGTATTTGTAGATTTTACGCTACCAATATGAAATTTACACGAACACCCTTATTATACACTCTGTTTTTATCGCAATTTTTGGTTCACTGCGGACAACCCTCAGAAACCCAAAATCGCATTATCCAAAATGATATTTTGTCTTTGTGTAATATATCCATCCAAAATGCAATTGTTGTTGATCGAGTTGCTGCCCCTGTAGGCTCACGAAGGTATGTGTACGCCTCGATCGCTGCCTATGAATCTTTGGTACCATTCTACCCCGATTACCAAAGTGTAGCACCTGCATTAAACGGCCTAAGTGCTTTGCCTAAACCAGACACCTCCCTAAGATACTGTTTAGACCTTGTTGCTCTATCTGCACACACTTATGTTAGTCAAAAACTCGTGTATAAAGAAGATTCTATTATCTTTTTTAGAAAACGGCAATTTGCATTGTATAAGCCTAAAATGTCATTGTCAATGTTCGAAGCATCTGTTGCCTATGGTGATTTAATTGGCAAGCACATTGTTGAATGGTCAACATTTGATTCTTTTAATTATTACAGGGGTCGCGAATTTTACCTTGCCAAAAATAGTCCCGGGAAATGGGAACCCACTGCTCCAGATTTTATGGATGCAATTGAGCCAAATTGGGGTAAAATTAGACCTGTTTTATTGAAATCACCCCGCTATTTTTCGTATTCTGCGCCTGCGAAATTTGATTCCGGCAAAAAATCACGTTTTTTTCAAATTGCCAACGATGTATACACAACTGTTAATCTAAATAACAAATCAAACCTTGCAACAGCCCTGTATTGGGATGACAATCCAAATGCCTCTGTTCATTATGGACATGCTACCATCAACATACTCAAAATTTCTCCTGCAGGTCATTGGTTATCAATGTTTTCAAACGTCGCAAGACAAAAAAATTACTCTTTAATTCAGTCAGCAGATGGAATGCTTCATCTTTCTTCTGCCATTTTTGATGCCTTTATTACTTGTTGGTATGTGAAATACAAAGAGGAATATGTTCGGCCCATTTCGGCTATACAGCAACTTATAGATTCGAGTTGGACACCACCCATCCAAACCCCTGCATTTCCAGAATTCCCGTCCGGTCACAGCACTGTTTCAAGTGCTGCAGCTACTGTATTAACAGCAATATTTGGTGAATATTCTTTTACCGATAGCGCAGAATATGAGTTTGGATTAGGTGTTCGTAATTTTAAAAATTTCCGTGAAGCCAGTGATCAAGCTTGTATTTCCCGTGTATACGGTGGCATTCACTTTATGGAAGGCAATATTGCAGGAAAACAGCTCGGCAATCAGGTTGGCGACTACCATATCGCCCACTTAAAATCAAAAAAATAATTTTGCTAAATTGATTGTAAAATCTTAGTTGACGAATTTACTCTTTTGTAAACTTGTCAATTGAAAAACTCATTGTAGAATATGTATTGGATGTAAACAAAAATCATACCCTAACTAGCCCATTTTAATTAATTGTTTTTCAATTATTTGCAGTTTATCCTGGGCATCTTTTAATTTCTTTTTTTCAATTTTTACTACTGCAGGATTTGCATTTTGTAAGAATTTCTCGTTTCCCAATTTAATGGATACACTGGTGATAAATCCCGTGAAATAGGCCTTCCCTTTTAACAATTCAGATTTTTGTTTATCAAGGTCAATGCTGTGTTGAATTACAACCGAAACTTCAAACTTACCAATCAACAAAACAAGAAATTTACTACTGTCGTCGTCATGAATGGCGGATTGTTGAATTACAACATTTGCCAATTTTTCTATCAACGCTGCTTTCTTGTGTAATACCCATGCATCTTGGGGAAAATATATTTTTAAGGTTTCCTTTGGAGAAAAGCCCTTGGCATTTCGCAAGTTGCGTATCTCTGAAATCAATTGCATGGGTTCTAGTGCCAATGTTTGCTCATGGGTTTTACTCGGCTGAGGGTAATCACTTACGATCAAGGCATTAAGCGGAGCCCCCTTGTGCAATGCTTGGTAGATCTCCTCTGTAATAAATGGCATGTAGGGATGTAACATTCCCATTAAAGTTTTCAGCAAAGATTGGGTCTTCTCTAGCGTTTGTCTCTCTATTCCTAAACCAAAATGGGGCTTGATCGCCTCCAAATAAATAGCACAAAAATCGTCCCAAATCAACTTGTACAAAGACATTAATGCTTCGGAAAGTCTAAATTCGGAAAAGAGTTTTTCATTCTCCACCAATACAGTGTGTAATCGTATTTCAAAATATTCTAATGCTTGAATTGACGCTTCAGTTGGGGGTTCTTCGACGATTGTCCAACCCTGAATTAACCTAAATGCATTCCATATTTTATTGCAAAAATTTCGACCTTGTTCAACCTGACTTTCATCAAATAAAATTTCATTCCCAGCAGGAGAACACAACAACATTCCCATCCTTACGCCATCAGCACCAAATTTTTGAATTAACTCTAATGGATCTGGACTATTCCCCAAACTTTTACTCATTTTCCGACGCTGTTTATCGCGAACAATACCTGTGAAATAAACATTGCTAAATGGGGCTTTTCCTTTGTATTCATAGCCTGACATAATCATCCGGGCCACCCAGAAAAACATAATGTCTGGACCTGTAACCAAATCATTACTTGGATAATAATAATCAAGTTCTTTGGTATTTGCATTTTCGCCAATACCGTCAAATACCGAAATTGGCCATAACCATGAACTAAACCAAGTATCCAATACATCCGAATCTTGTTCAAGGTCTTTCGCTTCCAAGTGTATCCCTTTTTCGGCAAATTTTTGAATAGCCTGGTGAATGGTTTTTGCAACCACACAGTCTCCCTGTTGATTATACCAAGCAGGAATGCGGTGTCCCCACCAAAGTTGCCTGGATATATTCCAGTCCTTGATATTTTCAATCCAGTAACGGTAAGCATTTTTAAATTTTGGGGGATGAAATCTTACTTCATCGCTTAAAACAGATGAAAGTACTTCAGGATTTCGTTTCATGAATTTTTGCATGTCCATAAACCACTGAGTACTTATGCGTGGCTCAATCACCGCATCGGTTCGTTCTGAAAATCCAACATTGTGGCTATGATTTTCTTGTTTGACCAATAAACCCTGTTGTTTTAGTTGTACAATCCATTTTCTTTTTGCAACAAATCGATCCTCGCCAATAAAAAGTTTCCCTTCATTGGAAATACTGCCATCGGCGTTCAGTGTGTCAATAACAGGTAAATTAAACCGAAGGCCAATATTGTAATCATTCATATCATGGGCTGGAGTTACTTTCAATACACCAGTACCAAATTCTTTGTCTATATATTCATCGGCAATAATTTCCACTTCGCGGCCAATCAAGGGAACACGAACTTTTTTGCCAATGAATTTTTTGTATCGGATATCTTGTGGATGAACGCACACCGCAACATCTCCTGCAATTGTTTCGGGTCTTGTGGTGGCTACAATCAATTCCCCATCAAAATCGACACCAGTGTATCGAACATAGTATAGTTGATCCGCCACTTCTTTAAATACAACCTCTTCGTCACTCAAGGTGGTCTGCCCTATAGGATCCCAATTAACCATTTTTGTACCCCTGTAGATTAGGCCTTTATCATATAAATCGATAAAAACATCAATAACAGCTTCGTATAAAGAAGGTTCCATTGTAAATCGGGTACGATCCCAATCACAACTGGCTCCCAATTTCTTCAATTGTTCAAGTATAATTCCGCCGTACTTTTCCTTCCAAGACCATGCATGGGTGAGGAATTCATCCCGACCAATCATTGATTTAGAAATTCCTTTGTCCGCTAGTAATTTTACAACTTTGGCTTCAGTGGCAATACTGGCATGGTCGGTACCAGGAACCCAGCATGCATTATAACCCAACATGCGTGCACGACGAACCAATACATCTTGAATCGTGATGTTTAACATATGTCCCATATGAAGCAGACCCGTAACATTGGGCGGAGGAATTAATACTGTGTATGCTTCACGTGTATCGGGAGATGAACTAAAATACTTATTTGACATCCAATACTGATACCATTTGTCTTCAATTTCTGAAGGCTTGTATATGGAATGGATATTCATTATTTCAAAATTACGATTTCTCGTTGGGTAATAATTGGATTTTTATACGCTCGCCCAATAAAAAGGCCATCCTATACGGATGGCCTTTTTATTGGAATTTGAATTCCTTTAAACACCAACATCATGGTTTACAGATTCTTCAATATAAGGATGGTTGGTAGCAATCAATCCCCGTTTGGTTAATGCTGTAAATACCCAAAAGATGAAGATACCCGCAAATAAAAGAAATGTACCCAATTCAAGGAATCCGAATTGCATTCCAGGACCAAATATACCGGGGAAAACCATCAACCATACATCGTGGTAATGCCCAACAATCATAATGCTTCCGACAATACCCAAAACGTAACGATTTCTCTTGGCGGAACGCATCAGTAGTCCTAGGAAAGGAATAACAAAACAAACAAGAAAATTGAGTAGAAAATTGAACTTGTAGTCTTCAAATCGAAGTTGGTAGTAAGCCATTTCCTCGGGAATTTGTGCATACCAAATCAATAAATATTGAGACCACCATAAGTAAGCCCAAAAAACAGTAAAGGCAAACATAAATTTTCCCAAATCGTGCATGTGTTCATTGCTTACAACCCCTAAATATCCTTCTTTTTTGAGATAGGCTACAATGAAAGCGATGATGGTTATACTTGTTACCCAGTGGGTAATAAAATTATAAACCCCAAAAATGGTGGAGTACCAATGTGCATCGACACTCATTACAACAAACCACACCAAAACCGACATCGTAAAACCAAACAATACAGTATATGCAGCACTGAATCGAATACTGCGTTTGAAAAACGACGCATCCCCCTTGGTCGCGGTATCTTCTTCAACGGATAAACTGCGCAGTTTTCTCATTAATAAATAATAAATGGACACCAAAACTGTGGGAAAAGCAAATAACATAGTACTGTTCAAAAACCCTGATTTACCAGCAAGTATTTTATCATATCCCGCATCACCTGGCTTCAAACCCAAATGCTCATAATGGACCCAGTGGTATATTTCGTCTTTACCAAAATACAATGCAATCATTAGCACTATAAAACCAATTGGAATAAACGTCATCATTGCTTCAGGAACACGCTTAATTGCCACTGACCATCCCGCATTTGCTACGTGTTGAATGGTATACCACATAACAGAAGCCAAGGAAATCATTAAGAAAAAATAACCCACTATCAATAAATTCGCCCAAATGTGAGTTGATGCAGGCTTTTCAGACGGACGAAATACCATGCGGGGCCCAAATTTCTCATTGGGTTCATTGCCATGAGATTCTTCTCCGATTAAATGGTTTTCTTTGGTTTGTGAAACCGCCGTTCCAGAATTTTGATCGTGTTTCGAATGAGGTTGAGCACTCAAAGATTCTGTTTTATGATTCACATTGGAAGATTTCTGAGCATGAGAATTGTCTGAACCCCCCAACGTAAAAATTCCAATACCTGCAAAAACCAGTCCCACAATCATCAAAATAATTGAAAACCGTTTTGCCTTGGGAGAAAATACAAACTGCTCCTGTTTTACCTCAATATGATTGTGTCCGTGTCCCATCTTTTAATTGGTTAAGGTAGTTTTATTTGCTTCAGAAGAGGGAGGAATGTCCATTTGGGGTGCACTGGGAACCACCTGTCTGCTGAGTTGTTTCACATAATCAATAACCTTCCATCTTTCCGATGGGGTTAATACTGAGGCATGGCTACCCATATTGTTTTTACCATACGTTAGAGTATGGTAAATTTTGCCTTGTGGCAATTCTCTAATATAAGTATCGGTATAGGCTTTCCAAGCGCCAGGCTTCAGGGTTGGAACTTTCTTAAACACCTCGCCGTCATTATTTCCCAATTTACCATGACACACTACACAATAAATTTCGAACAAATGTTTTCCCTGACCGTCTGAATAAGACAAATTAGTGGGTGCCTTTAAATCAATGGATGCCTCATAACCATCACCATTATTTTCTAAACCGAATTGATAATCCAATTTCCCGATGGCTATGGTACCAGGCACAGGTTCGCGCATGTTCATACCATACGGATTTATCTTATTACTATCAACCTGGCTATACGGTTCGTAACCTTTGGAATAATACATATCTGGGGCATATTCCCAACCTGCGTTGTTTCCACGGCTCACACAAGAGCTCATCATGACTGACGCGACTATTGTGCTTAAGAAAATATACAGTTTTTTGCTCATCGTATTGTTCATTTGAGTATTGTTTGAACTCCCTTGTGAAAAGATTTTAGTTCAAGGGCTCCATTTTTTCTCATCATTGTCAATATGGCCTTTTCATCCATATTAGATGTTGTTTCAACAGCCACAACCAACCTATTATCCGTTTGGCGAATATCAAGAATTTCGTTCTTTATGCCGTGAACCAAACGATTTCTCCAAAAGAAGAAAAAAGACATGCCAAAAGCAGTACACAAAACAGTTCCTTCAAACATAACGGGCGACCAGCTGGGCGTAAAGCGTAAGGGTTTGTTTCCTACATTCATGGGCCAATCATACACAGACATATACCAAATCATAGTGGTCATAAGTGTTAACCCAATTAAAGCACAGAAAAAAGCAATTCGCGCCAATTTACTCCTCCTCGCATTGATAATTCTGTCCAATCCATGAACAGGGTAAGGGGTGTAAATATCATGAATATGAATACCAGCAGCGGTCAAAGCTGTGGCGGCGGCTAGAAGATTGTCCTCGTCTTCCCAAACACCAACCAAGATTTTATTTCGATTGCGAAGGGTTAATTTTTTGTCTACGATTGCCATTATTTTTTATAAAAAGTTAATCATTATTCGCGGTTGCGCATGATGGATTTTATTTCCGACATATTAATCACCGGCAGGAATTTCGCAAATAGGAAAAAGAAAGTAAAAAAGATACCAAATGTGCCCAAAAACAGACCTACTTCTGTGAGTGAACCTGAATACATAACCCAACTCGATGGCAAATAATCTCTGTGAAGAGAAGTTACAATGATTACAAAACGTTCAAACCACATACCAACATTCACGACAATACTCATAATGAAAATAAACCATGGTGTTGTTCTTGCCCAACGAAACCAAAAAACTTGGGGTGCGATTAGGTTACAACTCATCATACTCCAATAGGCCCACCAATATGGACCAAATGCACGATTTGCAAACGCATATTGTTCGTACTCATTTCCAGAATACCATGCAATAAAAAATTCTGTTAGATAGGCAATTCCCACAATACTGCCGGTTACCATAATTATTTTACACATCGCATCCAAATGGCCAATGGTTATATAATTTTCATAGTTCATTACTTTTCTAGCAACAACCAAAAGACTTGCGACCATGCCGAATCCAGAAAATATAGCACCTGCTACAAAATATGGAGGGAAAATTGTAGTATGCCATCCAGGAACCAACGAAGTAGCAAAGTCAGTGGATACAATGGTATGAACCGATAAAACCAATGGCGTGCTCAAGCCTGCCAAAATCAACGAGATTAATTCATAACGGGCCCAGGTTCTTGTAGAGCCAGTCCAACCCATTGAAAAGAAACCATACATTGCCTTTCCAAGTTTGGAAGTTACTTTATCTCTAATGGTAGCAATGTCAGGTATCAAACCAATATACCAAAATAAAAGTGAAACACTAAAATATGTAGAAATTGCAAATACATCCCATAATAATGGGGAGTTAAAATTAACCCACAATGAACCGAAAGCGTTTGGCAATGGCAATGCCCAATACCCTACCCAAACCCTACCCATGTGAAAAACAGGGAACATCGCGGCACAAACAACCGCAAAAATCGTCATCGCTTCGGCAGATCGATTGATACTCATTCTCCATTTTTGGCGAAACAATAATAAAACTGCTGAGATTAATGTACCCGCGTGACCAATGCCAATCCAAAATACGAAATTGGTAATATCCCAACCCCACATTACAGATTTGTTGATATTCCAAACACCAATACCATTCCACAAGGTATTAAAAAGACTTATTGCAAAAATTCCCAAAAATATAACAGATATAGTGAAGCCAATTTTCCAGGATTTAGAGGGATTGTTTAAAATGGGGCGCAAAATATCGCGGGTAACATCGGATGATGTTTTATCACCTGTCACCAACCTATCTCTAAGAATTGAATCGTGTATCATTCTAGTGTTATTTTGATAAATTAAATTGTGTCATTATTTCGAATTTTTGTCATGTACATCACGGATGACTGTATATTAAGTTCTTCGAGAACCGTAAATCCACGCTCATTTTTATATAATTTACTTACTTCACTTTCAGGGTTATGTAAATCGCCAAAAACAATTGCATTGCTTGGACATGCCCTTTGACAAGCTGTTTGAACTGCAACTTGATTCGGAGATTTTCCCTGCCTTTTGGCAGA
Source organism: Bacteroidota bacterium (assembly GCA_005798825.1). Classification (GTDB taxonomy): domain Bacteria; phylum Bacteroidota; class Bacteroidia; order NS11-12g; family UBA955; genus UBA955. Next base: position 54,679 of record SYIL01000004.1, on the reverse strand, counting down.
CAATTTCCCTTCTTGAATGCGTTGCACACAGAAGGAACATTTTTCCATCACCCCCCTTGTTCTTACGGTAACATCTGGGTTAATCACCATTTTACCCAAAGGATTGTTAAAATTGAAATCGAAAGCATCATTGTCGTTGTATCGAAACCAATTGAAACGGCGAACTTTATAAGGACAATTGTTTCCACAATATTTTGTACCAATACAACGATTATACGTCATTTGATTTAAGCCCTCCGAACTGTGGGTGGTGGCCAATACCGGACAAACAGTTTCGCATGGCGCGTTCGAGCAATGCTGACACATCATCGGTTGGTACAGTACACTCACATCTTGCCAATGATCATGATTGCCCTTTTTATCTTGGTTGGCAATTTCGTCTTCTCGGGTCAAATTGCCCTCCTTACTGCGGAATGCGTAATAACGATCGATGCGAATCCAATGCATCTCTCTGCGTAAAAGAACTTGTTCGCGACCCACAATGGGAACATTGTTTTCAATTGAGCAGCTTACAACACAAGACCCACACCCTGTGCAGGAGTTAAGGTCAATGGCCATGGCCCATAAGTGGTTGGGCGCTCCATCCTTGCGATATTCTGGTTTCTCCCAAATTGTATACACATGGGTTTTGGCCTTATCATTGCCCGCATTCGGGCTTTTTTTCCATGCCTCAAAGGAAGATTCTCTGATAATATCTCGACCTTCAATGGTATGGTGTGTTTGGGTTTGAGCAAGATTATAGGTATCGTCGCTCTTGGTAATTTCTACGTTTTTGATTACAAAATTTCTATTGCCTGTATTGTTGACAAAAGCAAATCCGTTAACCCCAATGGAATTGTATCCCTTGTCAATGCTTCCCCCGACTTTTCCCGCATGGGTTCTTCCATAGCCCAAAGCCATTGAAATAGTATTATTGGCCTGTCCAGGTTGAATTATGGTTGGAACACCCGCATACACAAGCTTGCCAAGGGTAACATTTACGGTATCCCCTTCGCTGATCTCTAGGGCAACTGCCAATGACTTAGGCAAAGCAATATAATTGTCCCAAGAAACCTTGCTTACGGGGTCAGGATTTTCATGCAACCACGGATTATTGCCATGGGCTCCATCCCTGACGCCTACGGGTTGATACAGTATCATTTCTATCCCTGAAACTTTCGAATTTGCTAATACATAAGATGCAAATCCATCAACTTTCCCTTCGTATGCAGGAATTCCGACAAGTGGCTCTTCTAACAATACCCCCTTTTCCAATGCAGCATTAAAACTTTCATTGGAGATGAGCACCTTTGCCCAATTGTCCCGCATAAAATTATAAAATGCAGATGCGTGAAATTTTTGGGATAAAATGGCCTTGGATGCAAAGGGGTCTTTTTCGGGAACTACCAGAGCATTGGACCATGTAAGCATTGAAATTTGTGCTTGGCGGGTATTGAACACATTGGAAATGGTCGGCTGTGTAAAATGGTATACTCCTTTTCTTGGCTCTGCGTCATTCCAACTTTCCAAATAGTGGTTGTCTGGACAAACAAAATTACAAAGTGCGGCAGTTTCATCTTGGGAAGATGAAAAGGAAATAGACAATTTGGCTTTTTTGATACCGGCTGCCCATTCTTTTCCATTGTGGTTGTATACTGGGTTGACCCCATAAAATATTATTCCCCCGATGGCACCATTATTAAGCCCCTTAAGAACTTCTGCCGTCTTCTTATCTGATCCTTTAAATTGGTTGCTGTGATTGGCTAAATCTATTGCGGTGGCATAATTGCCCAACAACATATTAATACCGTTGATTATTTGTTGAATCTCAGTTTCATTACTGCCAGAAATGACAATCGATTTTCCTTGTGACTTCAACAGAACTTCTGCCGTTTTTTTGATTGCATTTCCAGCCAATTCTCCTTGAGAAGGAATAGGGATTTGCTTAGTTCCATTTGCAATTGCAATATAATTGTATAAAGAAGCAACATACAGGGCTTCTTGAGAAACCCTCATGGGGAAACGGTGATCTGCGTTTGCACCGGTCATACTCAGACTACTTTCAAATTGAATATGCTTGGACATTCCTCCTTTAACACCTGGTTGGCGATGCTGGGTATATCCTTTAGAATATTCAACTGGCGAAATCCAAGTTCCCAAAAAATCAGCTGCGAAACTTACGATTACTTTCGCTTCGCCAAATTTATAAGTAGGAATAACCCGCTGACCAAAATCTGTTTCATTGGCATCCAATATCCCACTGTATGAAATTGCGTCGTAACTAACATGCTCAAGGCTTGGGAATGCGCTTGTAAATTTTTCTATACTTTTAAGTGTGCTAGGGCTATGAATAGAGCCACTGAGTAAAACAATTTTAGAATTGGAAGACTTTAACGCATTCAATTGGGTTAAAACAGTTGCATCGATCAATGCCCATTCTTTTTGCTCTGAGCCATTTACCAAAGGATTTGCCAAACGCTCATTATCATATAAGGAAAGAATAGATGCCTGGCCTACCGAACAAGTTCCACCTTGTGAAATTGGAGAATCTACACTTCCATCAACTTTTATGGGCCTTCCTTCACGGACTTTCACTTCGATACCACAAGAAGAAGAACAGGCCCCACAGGTCGAACGAAAGTAATTCGCCACCCCAGATACTGAAGCTTCAGGCTCAACCAAATAGGGAATCGCATTCCGAATCTTTGTTTTGTAACATGCTGCCAATGCAACTGCAGTAACACTAAATCCAAAATATTTTAAGAAATCCCTGCGATTTGCCTTAAGTTCTATTGACTCCTCATTGAAAATCTCATCCAAAGGGAGATCATCATGAAACTCATTTTTTTGGGCACTTACAAAAGACTTACTTTTTGATAACTCATCCTCCCCTTTCCAATAGTTGATATTATTTGACATGGTATTTATTCTTGTTTAGATACTATTAATAGTGACATTTGGAACATTCCAGTCCGCCATTCATAGCTGCTGTTAACTTAACAGTTCCGTCAGCTGAAAAATACTTGCTACTCTGATTATTTTTGGCAATATCAGCCTTGGCTTTGTCATGAAGCGCTTTGTAATAATTATTATTGGCAACATCTACTTGTGAAACTCTGTGACAATCTATACACCACCCCATTTGAAGCGTATTCACCTGTTGAACAACTTCCATTTTCTCAATGGCACCATGGCATGTCTGACAAGATTGCTTACCTACTTTAACGTGTTGAGAGTGATTAAAATAGGCATGATCGGGTAAATTATGGATTCTAATCCAGCGAACAGGACGGGGATTTTTTCCATATTGCTCGCCCTCTTTGCCTTCAGGATTATAATCTAAGGCCGTATATATTTTTTTGATTTCAGGGGAAATTTCACCATTGTATTTTTCAGTAAGTTGAACACCCTTGTGGCAATTCATACAGGTATTCAATGCAGGGATTGAAGCCTGTTTGCTTTTTTCGACAGAAGAATGACAATATTGACAATTCATTTTCAATTGACCAGCATGCAGTTGATGAGAAAACGCTATGGGTTGCTTGGGTGCGTATCCTTTTTGAACAGCGACCTCCGTTATGCTAAATTCAAATCCGTAATACAACGCAGGAACACTCACTATTACTATAGCAAACAAGGTTAAAACAGTGGGATTTAATTTGCCCCATTTCCCTGGAAGTGATTTTTCAAAAAAGCCTTTTTTTGGAGCTAGCCATTCGGCATATTCTTCTGGATTTTTTTCAGCAGCGATTCTTCGCAATGTGTTTTTAACTCTGGCCAATATCAACAGGACAATGCTTAAAATGGCAACCAGAGTAAGTAAAATATACAGGTTGGTATTATCTTCTTTTTTTGTTCCATCACCAGCGTCAATCACAACGGCAGTTTTTGGTGCTTCTGGCGCAGTCTTGATATACTCAACTATTTCCTGAACATTGACTGGCGTGAGGTTTTCAAACACATTCATTGCAGCCCCATTATACTCGTTGTAAAGAGCAATTGCATCTGGGTCTTTTGTTACCTTTCGAAACTTCTCATTGTTTCGAATCCATTGAACCAACCATTCAGGTGTTCTTCGAAGGTGAATACCCCGGAGGGCGGGCCCTATTTCTTTTTTATCAATGGCATGACAACCGAGACAATTGGCTTCAAATAGTTTTTTTCCATTATCGGCATCGGGCAAATCTTGGGTAAATGCAGATGATGTCAAAGCCATAAAGGCAGAGAGCATCCAGAATTTTGTATTTTGTTTAAACATGTTTAAAGAACACTTCTTTTTGCACTGCAAAGATAAATCAATGAAGCACCAACTTGAAACAAATTCACAACAAATTTCATAATTTAAAATTGGTCTAAATAATTGATGTATCCTATTCAAATTGTTGTCGTTATTACGATATTTCAGGGTGTAAAAAATAAAATTTACGAATTGTTAATAAAAACATTTGGCCAAAGGATAAATAGAGAACCGCCAATCGAAATAAAATTGATTTTTGGTGAATTTGTGTTGCTGGACGAATTTTGAATTGTTCGATGGTTGTCGAGTTACGCTGCACCATCACCGCAAAGAATTTGCTCATCTCAAATAGTGTTACTCCAACCATTGCAAATAATTTATATAACTGGCCAGGGCCACTTGACTGTAGTTTTGTGAGGCATTTCCAAACGCTCCAACTTGGGTTTTCCACAACTTTAAAATTAATTCATTTCCATTAGCGCATTGGCCAATATATGAAACTGCTTTTCTCACATTTCCCGCTCCTGCGTTGTATACATGCATTACCAGTAACTGAAACCACAATGCATTTTCATCTGGGCTTAACCCGATAGAAATCGAAATATTTCGGGCATTGGGTATACAATAATCCCGCAATAATTTTGCCGCTGCCATACTGCTTTTGTCAAAATCATGGCGATCATCCCTTGCTTTGCTTACAACCAATTTGTATTTTTTTGCCACAAATGGCATGAGTTGGTAATGCCCCACAGCTCCCGAAATCGAGCTGGCTTTGGAGTTGTTGGGTGATTCAATTAGCAGAATTAATTGTGCATATATTGGGTTCACATTATAAAGTTCAAATATTTTTTTGGCGTCGTCAACAAGAATGCCCACCTGAGAAAAATCAAAAAAATCCTTTTTACCACGAACAAATTTAATCTGTTGAGTACTGTCAAACTTGTATTGATTTCGATAACAGTCAGACACCGAATCAAGCTTATTGTATTTGTCCAAAGTATCCAAACAATCCGAGCCAATGGTTTCTAATATTTTTCGGGATTCCTTGTGCACAATAATGCAGGAATCCTTGTTTGTGTTTATTACCCGAATCCAAAACAAAACGGAGGGGGTTGTAGAAAAAAATTGTAACTGTGATTTGGGTATTTTAATAACAGCAAAAGAATCTTTATTGATTTTAAGAATATTCTTTTGTGTTTGTTGGCAGTTGGCTAGGTTAAGCCAAAGAAAACAGAGAAACAAAGGCAAGAAACATTGTGTTTTCATGGTTTGCTATTGTTTGTAGATGGGCAATTTTCTTCAAGCCATTTTTGAGCATTTTTTTCTCCCAACAAATAGCTTCTTTCCCAATCAGTGCAAGCAATTCCAGTTTTTCCCATATTAAAACGTGCAATTCCTCTTCCCAAATAAGCGTATGCCGGACTTGTATTTTTGTTGGCAATGGATTTTGTTAGCCACTCATCTGCCTCCCCCCATTTTTTTAATTGCAATAGACAATGACCATAATCTGCCATTGCGTTTCCGTCTGTTGATTCCAATTGCAATAAATATTCAAATGCCTTTTCCGATTCTTCTAATTGGTTGAGATAAAATAAAACATCTGCACGGATTTTCAATAGGTGAAGATTATGTGGTTGGAAAACCAGGGCTGGGTTAACGGCCCTCAAGCAGGTGTTATAATCAGACAATTGATAAGAATTATTGACCATCGACAACAATACAGTTACATTGGAAGGGTTTGCCAAACTACATTGTGTTACTATGGGTTGAAATTCTGCAAACGATTTGGTCGCCTGAATTGAAGCAGCCAATTGAGTGAACATTGCTGTAAACATATCTTCGCCCAAATTATTGCGAATCCAAAATAAATCGTCAGCAGCAACTGACCATTCTTTCAAAAGCATTGAGATTTCAAAACGATACTTTCTGGCGATGGTATCTCCCTGATTGTGCGCCAAATAATAATTTATATCACTGAAAGCAAATAGATAATTTTCTGTTTCTCGAAAGGCAATATGCCGATACAAGTATGCGGTCATCAATTGGGGATTAAGGTAAATGGCTTTGTTAAAATCAACCACAGCCAAACCATATTCTTTCATGTGAGTACGAACCACACCAAGGCTGAGCCAAGCTTGTTCATTATTGGGTTCAATCTCAATCGCGTGTTCAAAATTGGCAACCGCTTGCAAAAACTCTTTATCCTCATCTGAGCGAATACCCTTTTCCATGAATACAGAAAATGTCTGCTGAGCAAGCCCTGTTTCTGTCAGACAACATTGGCAGACTAAACATATACTGTAAGCTATTATTTTAATGAAATTAGACATGGCTTCAAAAATCTATAGAAAATCGAACGCATTTTGCTGTTAATATCTACAAAGTTTATATTGTCTATTCTGATAGACGAACATTGAACTATTTTTGCATTCTAACTTTAAAAATATGGCTATTTCAATTTTGGACAATAAAAAAAATCACTTGTTTCTAGTACTTGGTATGATTTTTTTAACCAATGCCATTGTTGCAGAATTTATCGGGGCTAAAATATTTTCTTTAGAAGGAACACTAGGCATAGCCCAAGCAAACCTTCAAATTTTAGGTGGTAAATGCAATTTTGATATGACAGCAGGAGTTATATTATGGCCTTTTGTTTTTATTTTAACCGACATAATCAATGAATATTTTGGCAAAAAAGGTGTACAGAAATTGTCTTGGATTGCTGCGGGACTTCTAGTGTATTCATTTTTGGCTGTACGATTGGCCATGGCGCTTAAAGGTGCGAATCGTTGGAATTCGAGTGGTCAAAATCTAGGGCTGAATGACATGGAAAACGCTTTTAATGCAATTTTTGGACAAGGCTTGATGATTATTCTGGGTTCATTGGTCGCATTCCTGATTGGCCAAATGGTTGATGCACTTATATTCGAAAAATTAAAAGCCAAAACAGGTGATAAACATATTTGGTTACGTTCTACCGGGAGCTCGGTTGTTAGCCAGTTTATCGATAGCTATGTTGTATTAATAATCGCTTTTTATTTAAGCGGTATACATGATTTACTTTGGATTTTACAGGTAGGAACAATAAATTATGCCTACAAACTAGTAATGGCAATTCTTCTTTTGCCCCTTTTATATTTTATCCGCGGCCTCATTGATCATTATTTGGGAATCAAGAAAAAAACAGTAATAAGCCAGACAACACCATAACAAATCCGGTTATAAGTCCAGCATTATGCTCTAATTTATGTGAATTCCATTTTTTAATTCCACTGTAACCAATCCAAATACCTCCCATCATGCTCAGCCAGGTGGTTGTAAAGTACATTACAATAAGCAATGCTATTATCGGCCAACCCATTGGTGCAAGGGTTAAAAAATAGGCTTCGATTTCCATACAGGGTGATAAAAACAATGCCAAAAAAATAGACCAAAATACCCATTTTGACTGGGATTTGTCTTCGGTTTCTGGAAAATGAAAATGGTGGTGTCTGTGGTGACGATATAAAAACCAAAAGCCAAGCACAATTAATATCGAAGCACCCACTTTGTTAAAATGAAATCCCGCAATGAGTTTAATCGATTCTGATGAATCAACTGAGAAACGGGTAAGTAAGGCGATTGTTAATCCGATTAAAATTGTACCCAAAGCATGAGCAAATGCTGCCATAGAAGTATAGCGCATTGTTGTAGCCTTGCTCCATCCCATCTTATTTGCTAACCCCAAAAAAGGCAACCAGTGACCCGGAATAAAACCGTGAAGAAGACTGATAATAAAAGCGCTGATTAACTGCTCTTCCATAGCTACAATAATACTTATTATAAAAGCAGAAGCCCCAACAAGGCGGGGCTTTTGCGGAAAATATTTAGATTAGATTGACTGGGCTTCTTCAATCCACTTATTCCATTGTTCTGTAGATATTTTGGCATCTTTGGAAACCAAGATTTCAATATGGTTACTGTCTAACTCCAATACATTTTGGATAGAATTGATTCCCAGTCCATTCATTCGTTTCTCCATAGCCGGACCAACCCCTGAAAGTGATTTTAGCGGTTTGGCATCTTTTGCTGTTGCATCAGCAACTGCTTTGGAGGGTGCTTTCGACTTTGACTTGCTGGTAATTTTTTCTGACTTTACAACATCTGCCTCAGCTACGATTGGTTTAACCACTTTAACTGCAGTTTCTTTCTTGGTGTGTTTTTCGGCCTTTTCAAATTGCTCCCGCAGTGCTGTAAGCGCATCCAGTTCTCCAAAAGTGGATTTCTCGGTTGTTTGATTCATTTTCTTTACAACCTTACTTTCGTTTCTGCGTGCCTTATCTTTTTCGTTATTTTCGGCTTCTTTGTTGGCACGTTCGACACCTTTCCAGATGTTTGTATGCGATACAATGATTCGTTTCGCATCTTTAGAAAACTCAACAACTTCGAATGCTAGCGTTTCATCATCAACTATGGGTTTGTTGTCGGCTTTTTTAATATGCCGAGAAGGGCCAAATGCCTCTACGCCATACTGCATTTGGATAGTTGCTCCTTTGTCATTGGAAGACATAACAGTTCCCTGATGAACAGATCCAATTGTAAAGATTGTTTCAAAGGTTTCCCAAGGATTTTCCTCTAGTTGTTTATGCCCTAAACTCAATCGACGGTTCACTTTGTCAACCTCTAAAACAATTACATCCAAAACAGCGCCTTTTTTGGTAAACTCACTCGGATGTTTAATTTTTTTATTCCAACTGAGGTCTGATACATGCACCAGCCCGTCAACGCCTTCTTTTAATTCTAAGAATAATCCATAAGTGGTAAGATTCTTAACAACGCCGGAATGCTTTGAGCCTTGGGCGTAATTATTCTCAATTTCAATCCATGGATCTTGGGTTAATTGTTTGATGCCCAAACTCATCTTATGCTCAGTCTTATTTAAGGTGAGAACTTGGGTTTGTACCTCATCTCCCACATTAAGATACTCAGATGGATTTCTCAAATGCGAACTCCAACTCATTTCACTTACATGGACAAGACCTTCTATACCGGGTTTTATTTCAATAAATGCGCCATAATCTGCCACTGAAACAACCTTGCCTGATACAGTTGAACCTTCGACAACATCATCGGTTAGGTTATCCCATGGATGAGATGACAATTGCTTTAGTCCCAAAGAAATACGCTTTTTGGCGTCATCATAATCAAGGATAACGACTTGGATTCGGTCATCCAATTTCAATACTTCCTCAGGGTGGTTAATTCTACCCCATGAAATGTCTGTTATGTGCAACAGTCCATCGATTCCACCCAAGTCAACGAACACGCCAAAGGAAGTCATATTTTTGACAACCCCTTCTACGACTTGACCTTTTTCTAGTTTGGATAATATTACAGATTTCTGTGCTTCAATATCGTCTTCGATAAGTGCTTTGTGAGAAACAACAACATTTTTAAAGATTTCATTGATTTTAACAATTTTAAAATCCATATTCTTACCTACATACTGATCGTAATCGCGAACTGGCTTAGTATCAATTTGAGATCCTGGTAAAAAGGTATCAAAACTAAACACATCCACCACCAAACCTCCTTTTGTTCTAGAACGAACATAACCAGTAACAATGGCTCCGCTGTTGTGGGCCTCAACGATTTTTTCCCAAGCAGTTTCTTGTAAAGCTTTTTTTCTACTTAAAATCAATTGCCCCATTTTATCTTCGGCAACGTCTACAAATACTTCGACTTCATCGCCTAGTGCTAGATTGGGGACATCACGAAATTCTTGACGTGATACCAAACCGTCACTTTTAAAGCCGATATTAATCACTACATCTTTTTCATTCATTCCTACAATTACCCCTTTTACTACTTGTTTTTCAATAACAGGTTGAAAAGTAGAATTATAGGAAACCTCTAACTGCTTGCGCTCATCCTGTGAATAAGTTTCAAAGCCTGCATCGTCAGCGGACCAATCAAAATCGTCGTGGGCACTTTCTGCCAGTGTCGCCGTCTTCTTTGTTTTGGTGGGCTTGGAGTGTGTCTGTAAGGTTTCTTCCTGGGAAATTTCAACTGTTTCGTCAACAACTTCTTCAGAACTTGCTTCCACAAGCACCTCGTTTTGATTTGATGAAATTTCTAAAACTTCTTCGGGGTCTACCTCAAGGGTACTGTCGATTTCTACGTTTGAAACACTGAGGGTTTCATCGGCAATTTGCTCAATTTGTGGAGTTGAAACAACAACGGTTTCATCTGCAACAGTTTCTTTTTTTTTGTTTGTCAAAAATAGTTCCTCCTTTGATCGGGCGGCAAAAATAGGTAAATATTTTTGAGAATTGGCATTAAAATACGATTGGTTTAAATATTATTGGGATTAACTGTTTAAAACACGCAAAATTTTCTTTGGATTGATTAATTTCAATGTAAAAATTCTTGTAGGTTTGCCCTAGATATGTCGAAACACACGCCCCATTCAAAACAAGTAGAGCAACCTGATAAAAGATTTCAACTTTTTCTTTTAAACGAAATAGCCCCCAATGGACGGATTCTTTTGGCGAAAATCCAAGATGCTGTTGATTTCTCAAAACCAATTATTGTGTATGCGGGCGTTACGCAACCCAAATCAAGTGAAATAGAATCGGTAATGCAGAAAATTGGACGTGAACCATTTTTGGGCTATGCCATTGCAAAAACCCGTGCAAAAGCAAAAGTGTTCGCCCAAATACTTACTGGTTTTGATTCATCGGATGCTGACGCCAAATTTGTAGTTCTTGGCACTCATTGTTTGATTGCATTGCTGAAAGAACAAACACCCTGCCATAGCATTGGACAGCTAATTTATAATTGTGAAAAAACCCTGACACATGAATTACAAATAATCATAAATACACCCACTTCTACCCCTTTTGCATTTTTGTCAATGGTGAAAAATTGGTTTCGTTTTCCCATACAATATTACCTGACGGGCAATAAAAATTATCACAAGTGGGCATTTATGCTTCTTTCAGCTCTTGCCTTGATTTTTATGACGACCATGAGCAAAACAGCTTCCGTCTCTGGAGATGAATTTACACAATATACTTATTCTAAACTGATTGCAAATTACTATTTAGAACCATTGGATATACAAATACCCATCGATACCAATGAACTTAAAGGCCAAAGAATGTATACATTAGCCAAGTTGCTTCCAATCAAGGGATCAGATTTGGCTTCCGTGAAAGATCCTGATCGTTTGATGCATTTATATGGGTCTAGTTTTGATACTTTTACCACTGTATTGGTCTATTTTTTTGGTGTTGAAGATTACATGGGATTTCGGCATTGGTGGAACGCAGTTTTTGGATTTTTCTGTGTTTTTTACACAGCACTCATTGTTCGAAGATTGCTGAATGGAAGTTGGCTTTATGCTTGGCTTACATTGTTATTGGTCATGCTTATGCCCCGATTCTTTGGCGAGGCCATGAATAATCCCAAAGATATTCCTTTTGCCCTGGGGTATATTATGAGTTTATATTATGCAATAAAAACCTTTCAGCACTGGCCAAATTTTAGATGGGGTTCTGCTTTTGGCTTGGTTCTTAGCACTGCTTTGGCCATTAGTATTCGCATTGGTGGACTTCTATCGATTGCCATTTTTGTAATGTACGCCGGACTAAAATACATTGAGCAAATTGGATTTAAACAAATTATAGGTTTTAAATGGAAAGGGATAAAACCCTTCTGTATTGCCATAATAATTATAGGTATGGGTTCTTATATTCTTGGAATTGTCCTTTGGCCCTATGGCTGGGATGATCCACTGTCAAATCCGTTTCTTGCCTTGAAAGAATTTACCAATTATGCTGTTGCTCTTCGTCAATTATTCGAAGGGAAGGTTTACGATTCAGACATGCTCCCCTTGGGCTACCTGAGTAAATATTTTGCCATTAGCACTCCGTTGGCTGTGCTTTTGGGCATACTTCTTTTTGTGTTGTTTATCTATCCCAATCGCAAACGATTCAATAACGAACTATTTTTAATCCTTTTTGCAGCGATTTTTCCAATTGTTTATATTTTTATTCAAGAATCCCAGGTGTATGGTGGCATACGCCAAATTTTATTCACTCTGCCTTGTTTTGTGATATTGTCGGTGGTTGGTTATCAATGGTTTGGGCTTTTTTTGAGTTCTATCAATAAAAAATTACAATCATTTCCAATATTTATTGCCTTGTTTTTGTTAATTTTTCCATCAAAATTTATTGTGGCAAACCATCCGGTTTCGTATTCTTATTTCAACGAATATTATGGGGGAATGAAAAATGCATATGGTGAATTTGAAATGGATTATTACCTGGCCAGTTTGCGTCCAAGTACCGAATGGTTCTTGAATAATGTTTCTCGCAAGCATCCGGAAAAAAAATACGAGGTATTGACGTATGGAATGGATCATGTTAAATATTATTGTCGAAATGACAAAAATATACATGTTGGCTATACCCGATTTGACGAACGAAGTAGCAAAAATTGGGATTACTGTATATTTTTTAATGCCTATTTTGATAAAGCACGTTTAAAATCAGGAGAATTTCCTCCCAAAGGTACAATTTATCAGCAAATGGTCGATGGATATCCAGCAGGGGTTGTGATTAAAAGGCCTGGTTTTGAAGATGTAAAGGGAATTAAGGCAATCGAGAAAGACACTGCATTTCTGAGAGGGATTTCCCTTTTAAAAGATTATCTAAAACGTGACCCCAATCGATCTGAAATCTGTTTTTTCATCTCTACGGCCTTTGCCAGTATTGGAAAATATGATTCTGCCATTGCCTATGGAAAAAAATCTAAATTGTTTTACCCTGAGTTTAGCAAAACACATTTTGCATTGTTTCAATACTATTTCAACCTAAATAAATTTGATGATGCAGAAAAAGAAATGACCGAATTTATTGAGTCTAGGCCAAGAGATGCTGAAGGCTATTTGATGAAAGCCCAGGCACAACTATCCAAAAGAGGAAATAATCCGGCGATTGGGATAAAGACACTTCAGGAGGCCGTTGCTGTCAGTCCAATGAGTGATCGGATTTATGCCATGGGTGCACAAGCCTTTCAAATGCAAAATGATTTGGAAAACTATAATTTGTGGACGCAGGCTGCCCTTTGGGGAAATCCCAAAAGCACAATGGATCAAGAAATTGCAATTGAAGCCATAAAAGAGATTTATGAATCAATCACAGACAAGCCCTTGGATACAAAAAAATACGGCCTGGAATGATCAAATGACCATTAACAAAGTGTGTTGAAAAAATCAACCGCTTTGAATTGCCCTTTTTCGTTGCCCTCTACCCGGCTTCCGAGACACTGCAAATCGTGCTCGTAAATTAATAAAACCCCATTTTTTTCCAACCAAGGTAAAAGAGCCTTTTTTTCGGCCATTGTCACAAGGGGCTGAATATCATATCCCATTACGTAATTAATTGAGACATGGGCGGAAGAAGGAATCAAATCTGCCATAAACATATATTTCTGGTCTTTACAATGAATTAAAGGTACAATCATTCCAAACGTATGGCCGTTGAATACCTTGATGTCAATACAATCGGCGAGGGTATCGCCGTCTTTAACAAAATTAATTTTGTTCGCTTTCATCAAAGGTTCAAAATTCTCAGGCAAGAAAGAAGCCTTTTCTCTCTGGTTGGGTTGGTTTGCATGCTCCCATTGTTGGGATGTAACATGATAACGGGCATTGGGAAACCTGGGCAATAACTCGTTGTTTTCATTTCGGTAGACTGCCCCTCCACAGTGGTCAAAATGAAGGTGGGTTAACAAAACATCTGTAATATCTACAAAATCAAACCCAACCCGATTCATTGATTGTGCCAAACTACTATCTCCATTAAGGTGATAATACGAATAAAATTTTTCATTTTGTTTATCGCCAATTCCTGTGTCAATGAGGATAAGGCGATCGGCTGTTTCAACCAAAATACAGCGCATGGCCCAATTGCATAAATTATTTTCATCGGGCAAGACCAATTTTTGCCAAATTGTTTTAGGGACAACTCCAAACATAGCACCCCCATCTAGTTTGAAATTCCCAGTGGGAATCGGATGAATTTTTATATTAGAAGTCATGGTACAAATCACTTAAAGCCTCATATCCAGTTTCCGTTATCAACACAGTATGTTCGAATTGCGCACTCAATCTGCCATCAATGGTTCGGGCTGTCCAGCCATCTTTGCGGTCAATTTTAGACCTTGACTTCCCTGCATTAATCATGGGCTCAATGGTGAAAATCATTCCGGGCTTAAGAATTGGCCCAGTATTTTCATCTGCAATATGGGCAACATCCGGCGCTTCATGAAATTTCAGACCTACACCATGTCCACAAAATTCATACACCACTGAATAACCCTGTTTATGTGCAATTTTGGCAATATTAAAACCTATATTATTTAATCGGTTACCTGGGAAACACTGTTTCATACCAGCTTTTAAACAAGCTTTGGTAGTTTCAACCAATTCCCTTGCATACTGGGATGGCTCTCCAACATAGTACATTTTACAAGTATCTCCAAAATATCCATCGAGTATTGTTGTCACATCAATATTAACAATATCTCCATTTTGTAAAAGAGTCTCATTGGGCACTCCATGACAAATTACATCATTGGGAGAAATACAACAGGCATGTTTAAATCCGCGGTATCCCTTGGTTGCAGGAATCGCTCCGTGCTGGCGAATAAATTCTTCGCATTTACGGTCAATATCAATGGTTTTTGCCCCAGCAATTACAAATTGTTCTAAATATTTAAGGGTCTTCGCTGCCAAGTGTGCACTCTTTCGGATACCTTCGATTTGCGCAGTTGTTTTTATTATGATCGACACGATAAATCTTTAATTTCCTTTGGCAATGGCTTGTATTAAATCTTGTTTTGTGATAATATGCCAGTTACCACCCATGTCCATCGTCAGAACAGCTGCGTTGTGCTTATCGATTTTTTTTGAGATTCCGGCAATGCTTGACATATGGCTCACAATAGGAAAAGATTTTCCCATAATATCCGAAACGGGTTTTGAAATCAAGTCTGTGTTGCTCAACATTTTTGCATACAACTGAACATCTTCAACGGCCCCAACAAAATTGCCTTGAAGATCTTTGACAGGTAGTTGGGATACGCTGTATTTTTGCATCAATTCAATGGCTTGTCCACATTTATCAGTGACTGACACACAAAGTAATGGCAGTTGGGCATGACTTTGAATCAAGTCCATGGCTGTTTGCATTTTTTTGGGTGCGATAAATCCACGGTCTTGCATCCACTGTTCGTTGAACATTTTTCCCAGATACCGGGTTCCATGATCGTGAAAAATGACCACTACCACATCACTCTTTTTAAAACGCGATTTCATCTGAATAATGCCAGCCAAAGCTGCACCTGCACTATTTCCGGCAAAAATCCCTTCTTCTCGGGGAATTCTTCGAGTCATTACCGCAGCATCCATATCGCTGACTTTTTCAAAATGATCAATAATAGAAAAATCGACATTTGCAGGCAGAAAATCTTCCCCTATTCCTTCTGTAATATAGGGATACACTTCATTCGGATCAAAAATACTTGTTTCTTTATATTTTTTAAAAACCGAACCATAGGTATCGATTCCCAATACCTGAATATTGGGATTTTTTTCTTTTAAGAATTTGCCCGTACCACAGATTGTTCCTCCTGTTCCCACACCTACAACCAAATGGGTAATACTCCCGTCCAATTGCTTCCATATTTCAGGACCAGTTTGCTCATAATGGGCCAATGAGTTGCTTAAATTATCGTATTGATTTGGTTTCCAGGAATTGGGTATCTCTAACGCCAATCGACTGCTTACACTATAATAACTGCGAGGATCATCGGGTGATACATCGGTTGGACACACAATAACTTCCGCACCAAAGGCCTTGAGCGCATCTACTTTTTCTTTGCTTTGTTTGTCTGTGGTGGTAAAAATACACCGGTATCCTTTTACAACTGCTGCAATGGCCAAGCCCATGCCAGTATTACCACTTGTGCCTTCGATAATTACGCCTCCCGGCTTGAGCGCACCAGATGACTCGGCATCTTCAATCATCTTCAATGCCATCCGGTCTTTAATCGAATTTCCGGGATTGGTGGTTTCAATTTTTGCATACACACTACATGGCAACTCCTTTGTGATTGCGTTTAATTGAACCATCGGAGTATTGCCAATTGTTTGTAGTATGTTATGATATACCTGCATTTTTTTACAAATTTACTTTCGACAGGCTGTAATTTAGAAAAAAAATACAAAAACCCTTCCAAAACCCATGGATATTATAGGTAGATTCATAAATACATGGTAATTTGGCAAACAGATTTTATTCAATGCGCTCTACCTGCTTAGTTATTCCATGTTACAATGAAGCCGCTCGATTGAATCTGCCTGAATTCATTGATGGGTTACAAAACAATCCTTTGTTATGCCTTGTTTTTGTGAATGATGGAAGCAAAGACCAGACCGCTTCAATTTTGTTTGCTTTACACCAAAATGCCGCTCTCGACATTCAGTCTCGCTTACATATTTTAAACATACCCACCAACCAGGGCAAGGCTGAAGCTGTCCGAAATGGATTGCTATTTGCCCGCAATCCCTTGGATTATAGTGCGCAGCATTCGGCCTTGGAATATGTATCAAGCTTTTCCATCCATTGCGATTATTATGGATTCTGGGATGCCGATTTGGCTACACCACTCAGCGAATTAGAGTGGTTTTATGATTTTCAAGGCAATACGGATCGAGCCATGATCATTGGTTCACGCATTGCACGTCTTGGATCTTCCATAGAAAGAACCTTGTTTAGGCATTATTCGGGACGATTGTTCGCCACGTTGATCAGTCAAGGCCTTGGCTGGAAAGTACACGATTCACAATGTGGTGCAAAAATTATGCAACCCGAATTAATTCCCATTTGCTTTAACAAAGCGTTTTATACTTCATGGTTGTTCGATGTGGAAATTTTACTTCGCATGCAGCAGCACTATGGCAAAAACGCTGAATCCATGGTTATAGAGGTTCCTCTTACAAGCTGGAAAGACGTAAAAGGGTCAAAAATTGGCTGGTCTGACTTTATCAAAATCCCCTTCCAAATCTGGCGAGTATTTCGCGCCTACAAACGATAATCGACTTCTATTGTGGTTGTTAAAGCGACAAAGCGCAACGCATTTGGGCCAAGTGATGCTCCCCATGCCATGCATACAATCGGATAATATCACCCAGACTCACCATTCTCCCCGATTCTGGATGCAATAGGGTTTTGGCCAAGTGGGTGGCAGGATCTTTCAAAGACTCCAACAACAACAGCGACCATTTCTGATGCAAGCCCAACAAGATCAGATAGCTGGCTTCCTGGTGAAATTGTGCGTCTGGGGTTTCGTTCCATATATTTTCATCCCAAGGTTGGATCATATCTTGGTCTTGAGTGAGGATATGCTTGGTTCTTACGTAGGCGTTTACATGCGCATCGGCCAAGTGGTGCACGATTTGTCGCAAATTCCAACCGCCATTTCTATAGCTAATCTCCCATTGATTCTCTTTCACAACTGAAATCACTTTGGCAAGTTCTGTTGGAAATTGTTGAAGGGTCATTACGTCGTTGAGCAATGAACCCAAAGAGCACGAAGCATCCCAATCAAACGCTGGAAGTTCCAATCCTTTCGACATGTTAATCAATCCATTCAAATCCGGTGTACGGAACCAAAACATCTGGCACCTTGATGCCATTGGGCGTTTGATTGTTTTCTAGCAAGGCGGCCACTATTCGGGGCAATGCCAACGCCGATCCATTTAAACTGTGTGGCAATTCGGTTTTGCCCTCCGCATTCCTATAACGACACTTCAAACGGTTGGTCTGAAAGGTCTCAAAATTGCTCACAGAACTGCATTCTAGCCATTGTTCTTGGGCCGCACTCCACACTTCCAAATCGTAGGTTTTGGCACTGGCAAAACCCATATCTCCTCCACACAACAGAAGCATTCGGTAGTGCAATCCCAATTTCTTCAGGAGTCCTTGCACATGGTTTTGCATTTGCTCTAAAACTTGATTCGATCCCTCAGGCTGAACAAGTTGTACAATTTCTACCTTGTCAAATTGGTGTAATCTATTTAATCCACGAACATGGGCACCATAACTACCGGCTTCTCTTCTAAAACAAGCTGTATATCCGGTATTTTTAATCGGCAATTCCGCCTCCTCTAAAATTATATTTCTATATAAGTTGGTAATGGGCACTTCTGCTGTGGGTATCAAATACAAATCATCCAAACCAATATGATACATCTGGGATTCTTTGTCTGGCAATTGTCCGGTACCAAATCCACTTTCTGCATTCACCAACAAGGGCACTTGCATTTCTATATACCCAGCATTTGAGGCTTCTGTTAGAAAAAAATGGATGAGTGCACGTTGTAAAATAGCCCCCTTCCCTTTATATACAGGGAAACCAGAACCCGTAATCTTAACCCCGAGTTCAAAATCTATAATTTGGTATTTTGCAGCCAAATCCCAGTGGGATAGAAACCCTGAATAAAGGATAGGCTTAGAACCCCATTGCAGAATTTCTTGGTTATCTTCTGAAGATGTTCCAGCAGGAACCTCTATGCATGGGGTATTGGGTATTGTCAAAACCAATTGTAACAGTGACTTCTCAGATTCTTCAAGCGCTGTTTCCAATATTTTGAGATCTTCCTTAATTTGTATCGACTCAACTTTAAGCAAATCTCCAGCTGCTTGTTCTTTGTTTTTGTATAAATCACCAATTTGTTGTGTAAGTATATTTCCCTTGGCTTGTAACTGCTCCATTGTAGTTCTTTTGGAGCGAACCGTCTTGTCCAAAGCCAACACATCTGAAATAATCAAAGACGCATCGATACCACGAATGGAAAGACGTTTGATTACATCTTCTGGATGTTTTCTGATCTGCGCAATTTGTAACATTGAATTTTACAAATTTCATCAATTTATACGAAGATTAAAAAAAGTATTCAAATTACTACTTCAAAGAAATATTCAAGGTTTGGGCAATTTGAACAGCTTTTTTCATGGCCGGCTCAATTTCATTGGGAATCACGCCATCGAGGATCATCTCTCTAACAGCGTCTTTGATCATTCCTATATGTTTGGGGTCTACTATGATAAATCGTTCTATTATGTGATTGCCCGTGATGACCGGCTGCCAATTCCGAATTTCATCCTTGGCCAAAACCTCATTGATCTTTTCCTGCACCTTTGCCAAATTCCGAAGGTGCTTTTCGACTTTGGCTTCATTTTTACTTGTAATATCAGCCCTGCACAATGTCACCAAATCGCTTACATCTTCACCTGCATTGACAATCAAGCGTCGAACAGCGCTGTCTGTAACAGTTTCTTTAGATAGAACTATCGGTCGAAGGTGAAGCAGAACCAATTTTGAAACA
The DNA here is from genome assembly GCA_005798825.1 of Bacteroidota bacterium. Classification (GTDB taxonomy): domain Bacteria; phylum Bacteroidota; class Bacteroidia; order NS11-12g; family UBA955; genus UBA955. The sequence goes on along the minus strand of SYIL01000004.1, from coordinate 35,024 downwards.
TAACGCATTTTTTCGTCGAGAGGCAAACGCATTTTTCGGAAAATACCCCTCACCATTCGCGATCCTTTATCTTCATGACCATGGAAAGTCCAACCCACTTTTTCATCGAAGCGTTTGGTGGACGGCTTTGCAATATCATGGAGTATTGCTGCCCAGCGAAGCCAAAGGTTATTGCTTAAATCACAAATATTGTCAAGGACTTGAAGAGTATGGTAAAAATTGTCTTTGTGGGTCTTGCCGTTTCTGTTTTCAACGCCGTAAAGCGCAACCATTTCTGGAAATACAATTTGTAGCAATCCAGTTTTAAAAAGCATATCAAAGGCCCTGCTGGGTTTGTCACACAAAATCATGCCGTTAATTTCATCTGTAATTCGCTCTTGAGAAACAATGTTGATGCGGGATGCATTGTTTTTGATCGATTGAAATGTTTGGGTATCGATTCGAAAATCAAATCGGGTTGCAAATCTAATTCCGCGCAACATGCGCAATGGATCATCGTCAAAAGTGATTTGGGCATCAGAACAGGTTCTAATTACCCTATTTTGAATATCTTGTAATCCATTGAAAGGATCATACAGCGATCCATAACTATCGCTATTAAGCGATAAATACATGGCATTGATGGTAAAATCTCTTCTATTTTGGTCATCTGTGAGGGTTCCATTTTCCACCAAAGGCTTACGAGAATTTCTACGATAGCTTTCTTTTCTGGCACCAATACACTCAATTATCCAGTCGTCAAACTTAATTTGAGCAGTTCCAAAATTTTTAAACACACTCAAACTACAGTCATTGTTCAGTTCTTTTGCAACCGCCTGGGCAAATTCTACCCCATTGCCCACAACAACAATGTCAATATCCTTATTTTCTTTTTTTAAAATTGAATCACGAACAAATCCACCCACAACCCATGCCCTGATATTCAAATCATCGGCAGTTTTGCCAATCAGCGAAAAAAGTGAATTGTCTAAAGGAGAGAGCACTGTGCAAAGATAGGACAGCCTATATTTGTTGCGATGCCTATTTCACGAAATGCAATACTTTATTTCATTGTCACGGCAAGTGCAATTCATGGAGTTTTAACGCTATTATTTTGTTTGCCACATTCTTCTGATGGATGGGGATATGCCGCTGATGTGCTCAAAGGAGACCTCCTGTCTGCCCACCATATTCTATATAATCCTTGGTGTTTTATACAGTACAAGGTGTTTTCTTTTTCGAAAATAGACCCCATATCCCTTTTTGTTTTGACCAATATTATTGCGTCAGGCATGTGTTTATACGTTCTGTTATTGGTTTTAGAAAAATACACCGTAAACCGTCAATTTCACTTTGTATGGATTCTGATTTGCGCAGGGTGCTTTGGTTTTCAACGTTATTTTCTCGACAACGAAACCTATACAATGCCTTTGTTGGCTGCTCTTATTGGTACTTTATTTTATACAAAAGCAATGGGTCACAATCGGCAAAATCCCAATAGAAAACAACTTTTAGTTGCATTTTTGGGATTTTCTTTGGCCGTCCTATTTCACCAATCGTATATTTTTTGGTTTTTGTCTTATGCCATCCCCCTGATTCAAAAACGAAGACTTTATATTCCCATTTTATATTCGGTTTGTATTGCCTTGGTTTACGTTTTTTGTTCTAGATATTCAAATCTAACATGGTACGAATATCCCTTTCATGATGTCCGGGCCGGATTGGTTCAGGTATGGCCTGGATTTGAAAATATTAAATTCACAGCCATTAATTTAATTCGAACACTTATCCAAGTCCATGGAAACAATTTTATACTGTTAAAAACATATTTTATAGCAATACCCATTGCCCTATTATCCTTAATACTACTATTTGCAGGAATAATTCCCATTGTACGAGATGTAAAAAAAGAAACCCTTTCTTTCAAAATGTTTACATCTCCCCCATTCATGGCTTTCTTTCTGCAGTTTTGTTTTGCCTTTTATTCTGTTGGAAACGCTGAGTTTATGGTAATGCTGCCCTTTTTATTTGGTATTTCTTTTGCCAATCCATTGGCCAACCACGTCAACTCCCTCAAGAAATTGGCCATTGGCACTTGGATTTGGAATATGACATTTTTTATACTGCCCCATTACTGCAATACGTTTAATAGCATCCCCATTCGTTCAGAAAAAATTCTATCGATTACAGCAGAAAAAAAGGGCATTTTTATTTCTCAAGATGCAATTGCGATCGACAATTATCTGGATTACAATACCCAACTTAATCCCACGATTAAAAGTCCTTCTACGATTGTTTTCCTTACTGGAAATCAAGAAAATGAGTTGCAATTAATCAAAACCGCTGAATTGGATTCTACACAAATTATATTTACCGACCTGTTCAGGTCTCCCAAAGTACTTAGCCGTGCCTCGGTGACCGAAAGTACGCAAGTATTCAAGCTAGTCCAGGGTTTTAAATGGAAACACATAGACTCTATTCCATTGTTTGAAGGAGTTTACAGAATCAGCATTAGGCAATAAGGCCCGTGTCTTTGACCAATTGAAGCGTATTTTCCTGTAATTTATAAATACTACCGCCAAATTTTTGAATGAGTCTGTAGTCGTGGGTTGCCATTAAAATAGCGGTTCCTTCTTTGGCAATTTCTCTCAATAAAACCATGATTTCATCACTGAGTGCAGGGTCTAAATTTCCGGTAGGCTCGTCCGCAAGTAATACCTTTGGATCATTTAATAAAGCACGTGCAATAACCAATCTTTGTTGCTCCCCCCCCGATAATTCTGCAGGAATTTTAAAATCTTTGGTTTGTAAACCCACTTTTTCCAACACAATTTTGCAACGATTCAACATTGCATCTTTTTTCTTCCATCCAGTTGCCTGCAAAACAAACAACAAATTTTCGAGTACATTCCTGTCGGTCAAGAGTTGAAAGTCTTGGAATACAATACCCAATTTTCTTCTTAAAAAAGGAATATCTGCCGACAGAAGGGTTTGTAATTTAAATCCCGCAACGCTAGCAGTGCCCGACAATAAGGGCAATTCTCCATACAGTGTTTTTAAGAGCGACGATTTTCCTGAACCAGTTTTTCCAATGAGATAAACGAATTCACCTTCCGAAACTTGCAAATTCACATTTTCAAGTATGGCGACATTGCCTTGATGAATCGTTGCGCCTGTTATACTAATAGGATTTTCCACAATCCAAAATTATTATCAAATCGACCAAAAACAATACAAACATATTCACAGAAACAACCTGTGTTTGGTTTATTACACCCCATATTTTAGAGTTCCCAATCGATGGGCTCTTTGCCTTTTGAAATCAACCAAGCATTGGCTTTGCTAAAAGGCCTTGATCCAAAAAATCCACGGTATGCCGATAAAGGACTTGGATGCGGCAGCAAAACAATCAAGTGCTTTGATTGATCTATATATTGTATTGCCCGTGCTGCCGATTTTCCCAACAATACAAAAACAACTGCCTCCAAACGAGAAGAAATATGCGCCATAACCGATTGAAATAATATACGCCATCCAATATTTACATGAGACAATGGTTTTTTGTCTTCCACAGTTAAAGTTTCGTTTAATAGCAGAACACCTTTCATAGCCCAAGGACTCAAATCACCAGATTGTGGCATCTCAATGCCAATATCCAAATGCAATTCTTTAAATATATTTCTTAATGAGGGTGGAATTCCAATGCCTTCAGATACCGAGAATGCCAAACCCATGGCCTGGCCCTTTTTATGGTAAGGATCTTGTCCAATAATTACACATTTGATTTCGGGTAGAGGGGTTAGTTCGAAAGCTTTAAAATATTGATTTTCGGATGGATATATAAGTTTACCTGAGGCTCTTTCTCGCGCTAAGAAATTGTGTGTGTTCGCAAAGTAATTACTGGCTAGATACGGGTCTAAACATCCCTTCCAACTGGGGTGAAATGCGAATTTCAACCCATCCTTACTAGGCCAATAAATCTTCGAGTTCTTCAATATTTAGATTTGACAAAACGGATTCTTCATCTGGGATAATACTTTCTGCGAGGGCTGCTTTTTTCTTCTGTAATTCCAATATCTTCTCTTCTATTGTGTTCTTGGTAATGAACTTATACGAAAACACAGTTTTGTCTTGGCCAATCCGATGTGCCCGATCTTCTGCCTGCTTCATGGTAAATGGGTTCCACCAAGGATCCGCCAAAAATACATAATCGGCAGCGGTGAGATTTAATCCAGTGTTGCCTGCCCGTAAACTCAGCAAGAAAACCCGCTTGGTTTCATGGTTTTGGAACAAATCAATCTGGACTTGTCTTTCCTTTTCATCCATTGAGCCATCTAAATAACAATAATCGATACCTTGCTGTTCAAAGAGCTCTTCAAATATTCTAAGATACCCAACAAACTGGGAGAAAAACAATACTTTGTGGCCATTTGCCAATGCCCTTGAGAGCATCCGCATTATTTCATCATCTTTTCCACTACTGCCATCAAAATCTGCATCTTTTAACAGCGGGTTGAGCGCAATTTGTCTCAAGTGCATCAAACCGTTAAAAATTTTCAACCTCGATTTAGAGATACCCAATTCGCTGACATGACTCAGGATTTCATTTCTATATTGACTTTTTACGGATTCGTATAAATCGCATTGTTCGGCGCTCATTTCGCAAAAATGGACTTTTTCAATCTTTGGAGGCAATTCTTTCATTACCTGTTTTTTTGTTCTGCGCAAAACAAATGGATCGATTAGTTTTCGCAATTCTTCCGTTTTGTGACTGTTCACACCCTTTTCAATTGGCCTGATAAATTGTTTTTCGAAATAGGTATAGCTTCCCAGTAAACCTGGATTTAAAAAATTCATTTGACTCCAAATATCCAACAATGTATTTTCTATTGGTGTTCCAGTTAGGGCTATTTTATGGCGAGATTGTATTTTCAACAATGCCCGAGAGGTTTGGGAAGAGGGGTTTTTAATCGCTTGACTTTCATCCAATACTACACACTTAAAAAGAAATCCTTTTAACAAATCCATATCATTTCTCATGGTTCCATAACTCATAACAACCATGTCTAGCGCATCGAAATTCTGGATAATTTTTTGACGACCCAATCCAAAATACAAAGCCGTTTTGAGCGTAGGACAAAATTTGGATGCTTCGGATATCCAATTGTATAGCAAAGACTTGGGTGCTACTATCAGGATCGGTCCAGGTGCCAATTTGGTCGGCAAAATGTTTTTTATTTCTGTTAAATTCAGGCTGGTCATACCAGATGATTCCAATTCGGAATCATCGTTTTGTTTGTTTGTTTGTGCATGGTTCGCGCCACCAATTTGTTCCTTTGACAGGATATTTGACAAAAGTTGAAGATGTGCAAGGGTTTGAATTGTTTTTCCCAATCCCATATCATCTGCAAGCAATGCCCCGAATCGGTGTTGTTGCATAAAATGAATCCATCGGAATCCATCCATTTGATAATTGCGCAATTCACCAACCAATCCATCGGGTAAAGGCAGCTTTGGAATATTGGCATGACTAAAGGCTGCTGTCCAATCTGGAAGTTGGGGTGCTTCTTTTAAATATTCGTCGAGATCACTCAACAAAGACACATGAATGTTGCGAATACGATAGGACTCACCTTGCACATCTGCCAAATTAACAATCTGGGCAAATTGATCAAACCATTCATCGGGTAAAATAACCACTTTCCCATCGGGTAAAAGATACTCTCTTCTATTTTCAAGTATGTGCTTCCTCAATCTTACAAAGGGTATCTCAAACCCGTCTAATTTAACCATGGCGTAGACATCAAACCAATCAATGCCTTTTTTAACCGTAACGACCAATTGTATGCTGCCAAGATAATATTGTGTGGGGCCTTCTTCTTGTTGAATTTCAAATCCTGATCTCTCCAATAATTCCCTATTTTCATTGATCCATGCAATAATACTTGTCGATGGGTAGCCGTCGTTTTGTAAACTAAACAAACTCCCATTGGATTGTATCAAACCCAATTCTTTTAAACTTGCAATCTTCTCTTTTTCAACTGAATATAATCTTTTTATTCGATGAAAAGTATAAGTATCACTTTCCTTTACAAACCGCACATTGGCTTTCTTATTGACATGGTAAGGGAATTCCCAATCTCCGTATTTCATATACAATAACAAGTGGGGAAATTCCATTGACGGATTTAGCTTCAATACAGGCTTTGCCTGCAAATGGTCCACCACAATCTCAAATCCCAAGGCAAAAACATCATGATTTTCGAGAAGAGGTCCTACAAATTTTTGCATGTAAAGTTCTTCTTGGTGCGGGTCAATATGGATAAATTTCTTTTTAAGAAAGGGTTTAATTTTTTTACCTTCTACATTCGAGGAAAAGAACAACAACTGATTGGGAGTAAGCAACCATGCAGGCTGAGAGATGAGCATCTCACTTTCGGGGTCGCAAAAATGAACCTTTTCACCACGGTGTTTAATGGTTACAAAGTAATTCATACCCGATTCGTCTCTGCGGAAATGAAACAAGGGAGTGGCGGGTTCGTTGAAAAAAAAAATATGGGTTCCCATCGGCTCACCAGTAGCCCCAGCCCAATACATAGGGTAATTTTTAATTTCGCCCACAATCTTTAACAATTGCTTTTCGACAAAATCAAGGGTGTTTTTTCGGGTTTCTACGTCAAAATGTTTGAGGTAAAAGTCGGCTGTTTTTATTTTTTTGGTTGCTTTGTAAAAATGCTTGATGATGTTTTCAACCTCAAAAGCCTCCAATAGTGCTACAACATTTTTTTGTTCGGGATTTAGGCCAAAATACGATGCTGTTTGAACCCTAATTCTTTGAAAAGTGAGGGAGGGATTTCCGTTATCCAACAATTGAACTGCGTTTGCTTCAACCAACACACCCAAATGAGGGTGCCTGATAAAAGTAAAAACTACTTCGAACGGCTTGCTGTTTACAACCTCCATCTATTTCTTCTTGCTAACAACCTTGCAATTTACGATTCATTTTATGTTCCAGCAACATTACTTTCAGATTGCTACCAACTTTTTAAAAATTGGGTTAGTTTCGCGGATGTGAACCACGAAATTTCCTTCGATGCATTGCCATCGCGCACGAAATCAGAAAAGTACGTCCTGCTTCATTCAAAATGGAAATCACTTTACGACCCTAAATCAGATTCTATTTCCAATCTTTCAAATGGAATCGCTTTGCTTAAGCAAATTTTTGATTGGTGGTGGGTGGGTGTATACCGTGTTAATGGAATGCAATTGATGTTGGGTGTTTTTCAAGGACCTCCAGCTTGTACCAATATTCCAAAAGGAAAGGGTGTCTGCGGTCTTGCTTGGGAACTGGGCAAAACCCTTGTGGTTGAGGATGTGAATGCGTTTCCCGGCCATATTGCTTGCAGTTGGGAAAGTAAAAGTGAGATTGTAATTCCCATTCGCCTCGAATCTGGAGAAATATGGGGTGTATTAGATGCGGACAGCTGTTTTTTATCTCATTTTGATGCAATAGACAAGATCGAATTAGAAGAATTTTGCCGTAATTTGGGGATCTTTTTATCATAATGAAATCCAACAAACGCTTAATCCTGCTGATCCTAGTGGCATCTTTGGGTTATTTTGTTGACATTTATGACTTAATTCTTTTCAACATTATAAAAAAAGAGAGTTTAGGCTCCCTTCATATTGATGCTAATCTATACGAGAATGTTTTGTTCCGTTGGCAGATGGCAGGAATGTTGATTGGAGGAATTCTGTGGGGTATTTTGGGCGATGTCAAAGGGCGCATAAGCGTATTATTTGGCTCTATCCTTCTTTACAGTGTTGCAAACATTGCAAATGCATTCGTTACAAGCGTAGACGCTTATAAATTATGTCGGCTAATAGCGGGTATTGGACTGGCTGGAGAATTGGGTGCCGCTATCACATTGGTTGGTGAATTGATGCCCCAAAAAAAACGTGGTTTGGGAACCATGGTTATCGTAACCTTTGGGGCTTTGGGTGCAGTCTTTGCCTTTTTTGTTGCCCAACATGGAAGTTGGATTACCGAATGTCTGGTTTCTTTAACCGGAAGACCAATCGAAAATTGGCAAACTGCCTATATTGTTGGGGGTATTCTTGGCCTACTCTTGTTGTTCACACGGGCTGGAACTTATGAAAGTTCGATGTTCAAGTCTGTCGCAACAGATTCAACCATTAAACGGGGAAATTTCTTTCTTTTATTTAAAAAATACAATAGAACAAAATACTTTGCATGCATTGTCATTGGCTTACCTGTTTGGTTTGTGATTGGCATTTTAATTGCCCTATCCCATAAATTTTTCCCCGAGATATTGGGTAGCAATTCTAGTCATAATGGATTTTTACCCATTCCTACGGCCGAAATGGTGATGTGGAGTTATGTTGGCTTAAGCGTTGGAGATTTGATTTCTGGAATTCTAAGCCAGTTATTAAAATCGCGTAAACAAGTTATTTACATTAACCTAATGGGTATTTGTATCGTAAGTGCCCTATTCCTTTTTGGACCCGAAGGTACTGCCAATTATTATCGTTTGATGGCATTTTCTCTCGGAACTGTAACTGGATACTGGGCTATTTTTGTCACCAATGCATCCGAACAATTTGGGACCAATATTAGGAGTACCGTTGCCACTACTGTTCCAAACTTTGTTCGTGGCGGTGTATTGCTCATTACTATGGGCTTCGAATATTTTTCTGATACTTTTTTAAAGATTAACCTCTTTTCATCAAGAGAATACAGTGTTGCTGCAGTCATTATTGGTATACTTTGTATTGCTTCTGCAGCATGGGGAACTTGGTATATTGAAGAGTCCTTTCACAAAGACTTAGATTATTTAGAACTAGAACAACCCAAGCAAACGAATCAAGCCTAATCCCTTTCCATCCCAACGCCTTTAAAGCCTTCAACCTTGTCTCAACGAAATACATTAAGTTTTCCAGAGCGTGTGAGTCTCGCAATTATTGAAAATGCGAGTACGGGTAGCATGAACGCTAATCAAGTTCTAGACAAAATCCCCAGAGAATCAAATTTCACGAAAGAAATGGTTCATAAAGCGCTGGAAAAATTGGCAAATAAAGGAATGATCAAAGAGTCTAATAAAGGTGTTTACATTTCAATTCGCCGCGACACAAAAAAAACTGGTGAGTTGGTTTTGTCTAACCGTGGAGATTACTATGTTCGTGTCGATATCGATGGCGATATTCAACAATTGTTTTTAGACAATGATTCGGTTGGTAATTTTTTGCCTGGAGATATTGTGCTGTGCGAGTTAAAATCCAAGGGCAAAAGAACTTACGTCAAGTCTCTTCAATTGTCTAAACGAATGCCCACACACTACAGTGGAATTCTTGAAATTACGGGAAAAAATGTTTTTGTAATACTCCAAAAAAATGGTATGCGGGATGTAAAAATTCTTCACCCTGGCCAAGGCTTGATGAATGGATACAAGGTTTTAGTAGAAGTTGTTGATTTCCCCATCAATAGCCAACAACCTGTGGGCAATATTATTGAAATTCTTGGGAAAGCGGGCGAAATAGATACCGAAATGCATGCAATAGTGTCAGAATTTGGGTTCAAAACCCAGTTTCCTTCAGCTGTCTTAGCCGAAATTTCGACACTCCCCAAAACCATTCATTCTACTGATTATACAAAGCGCAAAGATCTCCGTGACCTTTTTTGCATTACCATTGATCCTGCAGATGCCAAGGATTTTGACGATGCTATTTCATTGTCAAAAAATAAAGAAGGGAATTATTTACTGGGTGTTCATATTGCAGATGTATCACATTTTGTTGTTCCAGATTCAGCCATAGACCGCGAAGCCCTTGAACGAGGCACATCAGTTTACTTGGTTGATCGAACTATTTCGATGCTTCCAGAAGTGTTGAGTAACGACTTATGCTCTCTCAAACCCCATGAAGACCGACTGGCTTTTAGCGTCATTTTCACCCTCAATAAAACATTTGCTGTAATAGATCAATGGATTGGAAAAACCATTATCAATAGCAAAAGAAGGTTCTCATATGAAGATGCACAAGAGGTAATTCTCACGAAAAAAGGCGACTTTGCGGAAGAACTTGATATTCTCAATACCATTGCCAAACATTTTGAAGCAATTCGATTCAAAAATGGCGCCTTAAAATTTAATTCGAAAGAAATACGGTTTGTATTTGATGCCCAAAAAAAACCCATTGAAGCCTATGAAAAGAAACGATTTGAGGCACATATGCTCATCGAAACGTTTATGCTGATGGCCAATCAGGCAGTTGCAAAGTATGTTAGAACTTTACAAAAACCCGCCCTGCCATTTTTATTTCGATCACACGATTTGCCTCCCAATGACAAATTACTTGATTTTGCAAAATTTTGCAAGTTCATGGGATATCCAATCCAAATAGACAATGAATCTCAAATGCGTTCCTCATTTAACGCATTGATCGACAGAACTGCCAATGATCCCTCAGCAGAAATTTTGCAGCAGATGGCGATTAGAACCATGGCGAAAGCCGTTTACACCGCTTATCGATCAAATCACTTTGGTCTGGCGTTTGAATTCTATACCCATTTTACTTCACCAATACGCCGTTATCCCGATTTATTGGTTCACCGCTTATTGTTTCAATACTTGGATAACCCTTCAAAGCAAATGGAAGAATCTCAAATTGAAACAATAGCCAAGCACAGCAGTGCAATGGAACAAAAAGCCGCTGAAGCTGAACGTGCAAGTACAAAATATATGTTGGCACAGATGATGGAACAACACAAAGGAAAAACCATGGACGCCACCATTACAGGAATTACGGAATGGGGTATTTATGCGATGGCTACTGAATTTTATTGTGAAGGTTTAATTCGTATTTCAGACGTAAAAGGGGACCGATTCGTATATTATGAAGATGAAAAAAAATTCATTGGACAACGTACCCGGAGAAGTTTCCATTTGGGAGATCATATCTCAGTGTCTGTAAAAAAATCAGACCCTGTAAAAAGACTTATAGAATTTAACCTCTTGGATTACTGATGTCCATTCAACAGCATTATCAATTATACATCCAGTATTTAGAGGCCAATGGCTTCAATGGAACCCCGCGTAATCTTTATGATTCTATGGATTACATCATGCAATTAAAGGGAAAACGCATTCGTCCAATTTTGTGTTTAATGGGTGCAGAAAGCGTTGGGGGTGACCCACAAGAATCCCTTATTCTTGCCCATGCTTTTGAGATTTTTCACAATTTTAGCTTGGTTCATGATGACATCATGGATCAAGCCGCAATGCGCCGAGGGATGCCCACCGTTCATATCAAATACAACCAGTCAACCGCAATACTGGCAGGTGATAATATGCTGATAAAAGCCTATCAATATTTACATGCATACAATGGTCCCAACAAGGCTAGAATTATTGAGATTTTCTCTGCAATTGCAATCAAAGTTTGCGAAGGACAACAAGCTGATATGAATTATTCTACCCAAGAAGACGTTGGGGAAGATGAATACCTTCAAATGATTGAAAATAAAACTGCCATCCTGTTGGGCGCTTGTTTGGCTTGTGGTGCACTTTCGGCCAATGCTTCAGAATATATAGCCAATAAATTGCAGGCATTTGCCATTTGTGTTGGCTTGTCTTTCCAATTACTGGATGACTATCTAGATACTTTCGGAGAGAGTGTAGCAGTCGGAAAAGTAATCGGTGGCGACATCATGGAAGGAAAAAAAACATGGCTCTATATTAAATCATGTGAAGCAAACAAAGAAACAAAAAATTGGTATCTCACCACAAGTGGAACAAATCGAGTGGCATTGGTAAAGCAACATTGGATCAAATTGGGCTTAGACAAGGCGCTATTAAAAAAAAGAGCCACCTATGACCAACTGGGAATAACACTTTTAGAAGAACTTGAATCTCTGGGTGTTTCTTCCAACAATCTCAAGGAATTAGTCACCTATCTCAGTGATAGGACGCAATAAATTTCTTAAACTATTGTGTGTTTAGTACCTTTCAATTTTCAAGAATACCGATTTAAATATGATCAATCAAATACTTGGGTGATAAATCCCGTAAGCAATTTAGGTTCTATCCAGGTGCTTTTGGGGGGCATGATTAAATTTTGGTCTGCCACATCTCTAATTTGCTGCACTGTATTGGCTGGCAAAACAAGCACACAATCGCAGGAACCTGTCAATACCAATTTTTTCATGGTTTGAAGTGGCGTGTCTCCCCGCACAAATGTAATTCTTTCGTCATTGCTGGTATTTTGAATTCCCATTAACTGATCAAAAATCAAAGATTCAATCTTATAAACCTCCAAATTTTCGACGGCATCAAAACCAATGTCAGGCGTTCGGCTGTGGATCTGATTATTCAATTCTCCACTACCAAAATCCATATCTACCATTATATTGACGCTTCGGGTAATCAGTAACACACAATTTGTTGAGACTGATATGGAATCCAATTCCCAATCAGAAATAATCGTAAATTGGGTCTGTTTTTGGATAAAAAAATCTAAGAAATCAAGGTCCCCAATTCCTGAGATAATTCGGTGAAATGATTTGATAATCATGTCCTGTTCGTTTACCAAAAGTACCATCAACCCCAATGCGGCAGGACTGTCTATTCCGTCTAAATATTTTCCAACGGCACTCACGCGGTGATGTCCATCGGCAATATACAATGACCCCAGGTTTTCAATATCATGTATGATTGATTCAACCACACTTTGCGAGGTAATTGGCCACAAACGGTGAATATAGTCGAGGGCGTCAATGGTTTCTACCAAGGGTTTACCAATCGTCAAATTGGCTAAATATCCGGTCAATGATTCGGGTAATTTCTGAACCAGCAAAACAGGTTCAGCCATAGATTTGAGCGTAGCAATCTGTTTAACCAAGCGATTCTCCAATATTTCTAGGGTGTTTTCATGTTTTTTTAGACTTCCATCCAAGATGCTTTTTGCAGATACAGAAACTATAAACCCCCTGACAACAATACGATTGGGTTGTTCTTGTTCATAAATATAGACTGCTGAAACTTGTTTTTCCAACAAACCCTTTTCCATGATTTTTTGAAAATAGTAGTCGCTGCGCGCATAAAATTCAACAGAGCCCTGCTCAATATTTGGCTCAATGTATTGTGGTTTAATTACCCGAATAAAACTGTCTGCGTTTTCTCTGGCCAATCGTTCTAAATACTCTTGGCTCATTTTACCAGATCCATAACAAGGAACTGATTGCTGAGCCTCTGCAATGGGTGTAAGGGCAACAAAAGGAAGTATCTTTAACAAAACTTGCCCAATTATTTAAAATAAGAAAGAATTTTATCTGCCAATTCTATACCCACCCTCTCTTGCGCCTCTTTTGTGCTGGCACCAATATGCGGTGACATTGAAATATTGTCTTGTATGAGCAAATTGTCATTTTGAGGGGGTTCATTTTCAAAAACATCTATTCCAGCTGCAGCAATATCGCCAGATTGAATTGCCAAAACGAGTGCTTTTTCATTAACCACTCCACCGCGGGCACAATTAATTAATACCGCTCCTTTTTTCATCAATGCCAATTCTGGCATGCCTAATACTTCTTCACTTCCAGGTGTATGAATACTCACAAAATCTGATTCCTTCAGTACTGTTTGCAAGGGAAATCCCTGTAATTTAATATTAAAATCATGGGCTTTATACTGGTTCGCCAAAGAAACACAAATCGAAAATTCCTGCTGAATTAGATCGTAAGGCAATACTTCCATCCCAAGACCAATGGCCATCTTTGCCACCTCATTTCCAATTCTACCACAGCCAATTATACCCATTTTCTTTCCTTTAAGTTCGAAGCCATCCGAAAATTCTTTTTTCATCTCTTTAAACCCATCGATACCATTTTGGGGCATTTGTCGATTCGATTTATGAAGAAAACGAGCCAAAGAGAACAAGTGGGCAAACACCAATTCTGCTACAGAACGGGTACTCGAATTGGGTGTATTAACGACACTTATATTTTTTTGAGCGGCAGCTTCCATATCGATATTGTCTAATCCAACACCCGCCCTGGCAATGAGTGACAAATTAGACGCCTGTATTATTGCTTTGGTTACTTTGGTCGCGCTCCGCACAATGAGAATATCGTAATCGACAATCCGAGAAGCCAATTCATCTTGGGCAATTTTGGCTGTAATAACTTCAAAACCCGCATCTTCCAATATTCTCTTTCCAAAAGAGTCAATTCCATCGTTCGCTAATATCTTCATCTCAAATAAATGTTTCTATTGTATTTACCAATGCCTGAACGCTCTGAATTGGGAGTGCGTTATACATAGATGCCCTATAGCCACCAACACTGCGATGCCCTTTTAGTCCTTGTAATTTGGCTTCTTTACAAGCGTTGTCAAATTTTGTCTCGAGACCAGAATTTCCCTCCGAAAAAACAAAACAGGCATTCATCTCACTGCGGTCTTCTATAGCGGTAGTTCCCTTGAAATATGGACTTTTATCGATTGCATTGTACAACAATTCTGCTTTTGCAGCATTGCGAATCGCCATTGACTGAAGCCCGCCCATTTCTTTGACCCATTCTAAATTGTATTTTGAAACCAAAATAGAAAATACTGGCGGCGTATTATACATGCTTCCATTGGCTGCATGAATTGCATAATCCATCATCGTTGGGATATGGCGATTCGATTTAAGTGCATACATATCTTTTTTTAATACCACAACTGTAACCCCAGCAGGCCCAATATTTTTTTGCGCACCAGCATAAATTAATGAAAATTGAGATACATCTATCGGTTTTGAAAAAATATCAGAACTCATGTCGCAAATGAGTGGAATTGGACAATGGGGGAAAGATTTCATTTGGGTTCCAAAAATGGTATTGTTACTGGTACAATGAAAATAATCAAAACCTGAAGAAATCAAATAGTCTTTGGGGATAAAGTTATAATTGGCAGATTTGCTGGATGCCAAAACATCAACTTCACCATAGCCTTGGGCTTCCTTTAATGCACGATTGGCCCATGTGCCGGTATCCGTATAAGCGGCTTTTGTTCGAAGAAAATTTAATGGCACTTGAAAAAATTGTGTACTTGCACCTCCTTGCAGAAACAAAACATCATAACCCTCTGGCACACCCAATAGTTCTCGAACCAGAGAATCTGTATCTGAAAGCACTTTCTCGAACTCCTTTCCGCGGTGGGATACCTCTAAAATACTCAAGCCAGTATTGGCAAAATTGTGGATGTCTTGCATGCTTTTTTCAAATGCACCCTGAGACAAAATTGATGGTCCAGCCGAGAAATTGTGAATCTTTGACATAGGCATAAAAGTTCTGCAATTTTACGCGTATAATTGCGGTTAAACAAGAATTTGACGCAGTTTCATTCCAACAGTTTTGCCGTTTTTATCGCATTGATAACAAGTGTATCTTGCTATGGACAGTATGAGGGATTAGACAGCTTTGAAAATAAAAAGCCCGTCCGATCAGAAGATTTGTATACAGAAAATCCACTGTATAAATTCTCGTTCATTACAAGTGTTGAAATCTCAACACTTCCGACACAAAATAATGGTTCATTTAGCATTGACCCACAAATTGCTTATTGGTGGAACAAGCGTTTTATGCTTGGCGTCGGCTCACAAATTGGACTAAGTCAAGAATTTGGTTTAAGTACTGGGGGCTTCGGATTTGGGAGAGTCAACATCAATCGAATTTTTTTGCAGGGAGAGTATCGGTTGCTGTATATTTCATCGGCAAAAAAATGGGTGCGTTCACCCATTTTTTTAATCGGATATATGGCAGATGAAGCAATGAATCAATGGGTTTCGTTTGGCATAGCCCAAAACCCCGATTTTCAACGATATTCCCCATATGGTTTTTTTCTTTACCGCATTGGATTTAAATTTTAGAAAGCGTTTCCCATTAAAAAAATGTTCGCAACAAAATCCAGGGAAATACTCCGGCCATTAAAATAATCAGAACCAAAAAAATCAAAATGCCTCTGTCTTTGATTACTGGGCTCTTCTCACCCACTTTTAAAAATGCGTGTTTAATAAACTTGAAATAATACGCTACCCCCAAAGCGGATCCAAGCAATCCTGTACAAACCAAGATGGGATAAGACTGCCAAGCAAAAGAAAAAAGATAAAACTTTCCGACAAATCCTGCGGAAATGGGTATTCCTGCCAATGACAAAACCCCGATCACCAACGCTAACGCTACTATAGGCGAAGATTTTGCTAAACCGTTAAAAGCTTCAAATGTATCGTCTTTGTTTGTATTGTATAGTTGGTGAGAAATGGTAAAGACAAGAATACTGGCAATGCCATAGGCCAGGCCATAAAACCAAAGAATCCAAGCATTGGTTCCGTCTGCAATAAGTATAAAAATCAATACATACCCGGCATGGGCAATGCTACTGTATGCCAATGTGCGTTTGACATTTTGCTGAATCATCGCGGCCAGGTTGCCCCATAAAATAGTAATGATTGCTAACACAGATATCCAGCCAGACCAGTTTGATTTAATACCACCAAAAGTGCTCATTAAACGATATAAAGCAATAAATGCACTTATTTTTACAACCGTTGCCATGAAAACAGTCGTCCTATTTGGACTTCCCTGGTAAACATCGGGTGCCCAAAAGTGAAATGGCGCGGCCGATACCTTAAAAAGCAATCCAACACTCATCAAAATTATACCCGCATTGATTAAAACTGGAATGGGCATCCCCTCTAGGGCATGCATAAAGCTGGGCTTAATCCCCATAAGTTCTAATTCTAAATACCCAGTTCCTCCATAGATAAAAGCTGATCCCAATAAAAAAATACCGGTAGAAAATGCTCCCATTAAAAAGTACTTCAAGGCGGCCTCATTCGAATAAATATTCTCCTTATTACTTCCCGCCAATACATACAAAGGAATAGACAACACTTCGATACCCAAAAATAAAACCACTATATGCTGGTAGGAAACCATCATATAGGCTCCACATAAACTGAACATCATCAATGCGAGCTGGTCGTTTCCAATAATGTCAGACTCTCTAAAACAAAGAATAATAAATCCTGTAAGAAATGAAAGTAGGCCCATAAATAGAAGTTGTTCTGAGCCAAATTGCATCATATTTGTGGGAACCCAAGATTCGAGTATTCCAAAATTACACCAGCCAAATTTTGTAGCAACACACAAAAAAGCAGAAAGAAATAGTATTCCAGATGCAAAAATAGAAAATGAAGACTCTCGTTTATTGAGCCCTATAAAAAGCAAAACCACAGCCCCAAAAAAGGTAATAAAGAATGCTATCATGTTAGTATCCCATTAGCCTCCGAAATCCAAGTAGCGATTATTAAAACACTTTTGTGTACCATGTCAATTATAATTTGAGGCATAAAACCAATACCAACAATACCGAACGCCAAAATAGCAAATGCCAATATTTCGTTCCAAGACAAAGGCGATATAGCTTTTTTGCCCTCACCAAACATGCTAAACTGGACCATCCTGAGAATATACACTGCAGAGAATATAATGGTAAGACCAGCCAATAATGCCAAATTAGGGTTGTACCCATACAATGATTTAAGCAATAAGAATTCTCCTGGAAACCCATTGGTGAAAGGCACTGCAATTGTCCCCAATGCAACCAACATAAAAAAAACCATAAATATTCGGTTGTTCTTGGCCAATCCTCCCAATTCACCCAAAACACGGGTACCAGTGCTTTTTTCTATGATTTCAATCACCAAAAAAAGACCAATTATATTTACCCCATGAACAAACATCTGCAGCAAACCCCCTTCGATACCTTCAGCGCTAAGGGTAAATAAACCCGCGGCGATAAGTGCCACATGAGACAGTGAAGAAAAAGCCACAAGACGTTTCATATCCTTTTGCCTCAAAGCAATTATGGCACCATATAGAACTCCAGCAACTGAAAGACCAATCATCCATGGTTGAAAAAAAGCAATACTTTCGGGAGCCAAAGGGAAATACCAGCGCAATATTCCATACAATCCCATTTTTAACATAATACCTCCCAACAACATAGATCCTGATGCAGGTGCTTCTGTATAGGTATCAGCTTGCCATGAATGGAAGGGCAAAATTGGTATTTTAACAAGAAATGCCAACAGAATGCCCGCGCCCACTCCTATAGATTGGGTTGGGTTTAATTCAACAGCCCTCAGAGATTCAAAATCGAAGGAATAATCGGCCGTATGCAAAAAGAGATAAATCAAACTGGCAAGCATCGCCAAAGAACCAACAAAAGTGTATAGAAAAAATCTCAAAGTGATTTTGAAAGCAAATTTACCTGACATTGTAAGGGTTATGAAATAAATTGGAATCAATGCCAATTCCCAAAAAATATAAAACATCAAGCCATCTTGGGCCATAAACACCCCATTCAATGCAGCCTGCATAAATAGGGTAAGTGCCGTAAGCTTGCATTGGTTTTCATCATTGCGAATCCCTGCCAAAACAATTATTGGTACCAATATATTGGTTAAAATTAGCATCAAACCCGTCAGCCCATCAAAGGCCAGGGTAAACCTAATGTTATCAGAAATCCATGCATGGTCAAACAAGGCAATCCACCTTCCAGAGGAGTCGAGATGCTCAAAATACTGGTAAACAAAAAACAATGGCAATGAGGAAAACAATGCAGAAAGCCAAGTGTTGGTTCGTTTTCCAAGAATTGCAACACATAAACAAGCGATGAAAGGGATAATAATTACTTCCATATCTAAAATAGATTAAACGCCAATAACAAGCAAAGACCAATAACCATATAAACCAGGTAATATTCAATATTCCCATTTTGAAAGCGCGATAACAAAGATGCAACATATTGATTTATCCGACCGATACCATCAAATGAAGATTTAAAAGCTTTCTCATCAACATATTCAGTCAGGGTATCTGATACCAATTCTATTGGTTCAACAAATGAACGATTGTAGGCTTCGTCAACATAAAATTTATTGGCCAATGTTTTACCAAAACCCACTTGATCTGCATCGGCTTCAGGAACCGCAGCCTTAACTACATATTTTTTTCGTGCAACCAGAAAAATAAAAAGAAATAAAGGGGTTAATGCAAACAATATCCACTCTTTAACATGTGAAATTTCGAAGCTTTGCTCCGGAAGAATTAAAATTGGCGAAAAGCTTCCTCCACCATCAAAACTCAACAAATGATAAAGTCCTTTTGAAATCCCTTCCCCCATATAATTTGGAAAATTCACTGCTCCACCAATAAGCGAAAGCACGGCTAAGATTAACAAAGGCAAAGTCATCAACAACGGACTTTCAGCTATTTTCTCATACGAATGGTGCTGATTTCTATAGTTTCCATGGAATGTTACAAAGAACATTCTAAAGGTATAGAAAACTGTAATCGACGCACTCAATAATCCCAAAACAAATACCCCTGTATTCTGGGCCAAGATTGCTGTAAAAATCTCATCTTTTGAAAAAAAGCCCGACAACATTGGAAAACCCGTAATTGCCAGTGTTCCGATCAAAAATGTTGCATATGTAATGGGCATTTTCTTACGCAGACCCCCCATTTGTCGAATATCTTGTTCGTGGTGCATCCCATGAATCACACTGCCAGCGCCCAAAAATAACAAAGCTTTGAAAAATGCATGCGTAATCACATGAAACAATGCCGCAGTGTAGGCACCACAACCCAGAGCGATAAACATAAATCCCAACTGACTCACCGTGCTGTAAGCAAGCACTTTCTTGATGTCGTTTTGTTTCAGTCCAATCAGCGCAGCCATTAAAGATGTAGCCAATCCAATCCACAGAATTACCTCACGGGCAAATGGCGCCAAGGCATATATGGCCTCGCAGCGAACAACCAAATAAATGCCTGCTGTTACCATAGTTGCAGCATGTATTAAAGCAGACACCGGTGTTGGGCCTGCCATTGCATCCGGCAACCATGTATACAAGGGGATTTGGGCACTTTTTCCCATAGCCCCAATGAACAATAACAACGCAATGGCCGTGCAAATCCCAGTTCCAACCTCTAGTCGGCCAAATTTGGCAAATACCTCGGTGTATTCGAACGATCCAAAATTTTGGTAAATCAAAAATAAGCCCATTAATAAACCCAAGTCTCCGATACGGTTCATGACAAACGCTTTGCGAGCAGCCTTGCCAAAGGATACATTTTTAAACCAGAATCCAATCAAAAGGTACGAACAAAGCCCCACTCCCTCCCAACCAAAAAACATCATCACAAAGTTTGAACCCAATACAAGAACCAACATGCTAAAAATAAACAGATTTAAAAAAGAGAAAAACTTATACAAACTATCATCATCGGACATGTACGATATAGAGTATGCATGAATCAGTGTGCCAATACCTGTAATAATCAAGGCCATAATCGCCGATAAACGATCGAATTGAAATGCAATATCGACATGAAAATTTCCGACATTCAAAAAAGTAAATACCTTTAGATAAACTGCACCCTTGGCGGGCAATGCGGAAAGCAAGTCACTAAAAAGAAAACATGTTACAACAAATGATCCAAAAACAAAAGCCGTACCAAGCCAGCCAGCGATAGGCTTGGGAATAATACTTCCGAATACTCCATTGATGAGAAAACCCAAAAGCGGCAATACTATTATCCATTCTAACATCTCCTAGCCTTTTAAATTATCAAGAAAACTAACATCCGTTTTGCGCGTATTGCGATACACGAGAACCAAAATAGCAAGACCAACAGCAGCTTCAGCCGCCGCAACTACCATAATAAAAAACACAAAAATTTGCCCATCCGCATCTCCCATATACGATGAAAAAGCAACAAACAACAAATTCACTGCATTGAGCATCAGTTCGATACACATCAAAATAATAATTGCATTTCTTCTAAATAGCACGCCAAACAAACCAATACAAAAAAGCACAGTGCTCAAATAAATGTAATGACTGATTTCGAGCTGGTTAAATATTGACAAACTACTCATGGGTTTAAAATTTCATCGGATGATAATTCAGTAGATATTTTTTCGCGTTTTCCCAATAAAACGGCCCCAACCATCGCTGCCAAAAAAAGAATACCGGTTAGCTCAAATGGAACTAAAAAACGGGTAAATAAAACATTCCCTAGCGCTTTTACCAAACCAATACCCTCGACCGGATTTTTGGCAACGCTCTCACCAAAAACTTGAAAGGCTGCCGTAATCATCAATAATATTGAACCTGCCGAAATCGTAGCGGCAATCGCCCAACCATTTGATTTTATTGGCTCAATCTCCTTGCTTAAATTCAGCAACATCAATACAAATAGAAACAAAACCATAATCGCACCTGCATACACAATCAAGTTAACCACTGCCAAAAATTGGGCATTGAGCAATACATAATGAGCAGAAATGGTGAAAAATGTAAAAATTAAAGCCAATACTGAATGAATAGGACTTTTACTCGTCACCACATACAGTGCAGATAAAATGGTAAGGAAAGACAGTATCAAAAAAGGAATGGGTAGATTCATTTGTTTGGTGGAGAGGATTTAATTAATAATTGTGTTTTGGGGTTGCATACTTTCTCCAGTGCTAAACACTTGTCTTTTGGATATATCTATGCGATTGTCAATGGTTTCTACCAACTTATCCTTGCCGTATATAAATGCATCTCGTGAGAATTCAGAAGCAACAATTCGGTCTGTAAGAAAAATGGCTTCTTTGGGACAAGCCTCTTCGCAAAGACCACAAAAAATACAGCGCAACATATTAATTTCATAAATAGATGCATATTTTTCCTCGCGGTAAAGGTGTTCCTCTGCTTTGATACGTTCAGCAGCGACCATTGTAATGGCTTCCGCCGGACATGCGACAGCGCATAAGCCACACGCAGTGCAACGTTCTTTGCCTTCATCGTCGCGTTTTAACACATGCAAGCCACGGTATACTTCAGAACGGGGTCGTTCTTCTTCTGGATAGCTAACGGTATTGCTTTTTTTAAAAAAATGTTTGAGTGTTATCCACATTCCGCCGAAAATCGCTGGCAAATAAATACGCTCAGAAAATGTCATTTTTTTATTCACAACCAACTGTGAACGATTCGTCAGCTTCTCCATCAATGCTTGGTTAATTTACCCTAAATGCTTTGTTTTGAGTTTGTATTTCTTTCTCAGTAAACCAGGTTTTTTCATTTTCCGAACGGCATTCATACTGATGTCTGAAGCCACTAATTCTCCATCTGATTTAAGGATTAATGTAGGATCCTCGATTTTGCTATACACAACTTCCCATTTGTGATTGCCAATATTCTTCGCCGGAACAATGGACATAGTAGATTGCGAAATCATAAATACCTCATCCGATTTGCGTGTTTTGTCTATGATGATTGTTTTTTTTGCTTTGCCCATAGCACCACATATATAATAAGTGCCATTACAAGACAATTGAAATGAATAACTGTTGAGTTCTTTGCCTTTCGAAAATGCCAACTTCATTGATTTGTTGGGCTTGATACCCGTCTCACCGTCTTTGGTATACAAAAGTAATTTGGCTCTTTTATAGGTATTTGCATCGAGGGAAACAGCCATGGTTATTGGAAAAATTGCGCAAGTATCACCTGGCAATCGGATGTCGAAAGCGCCCCCCCAATTTAAACCCTCACCCTTTGCAGTTTTCAATGGAACACCGCCTCCTATAATTTCTTCAATAGTGGTTAACTTCTTAATTTTGATACAATTGTTTGCTCCACGAGGACAGATCTTCTTTAAATCACAAACTTTCATTGTAAAACTTATCCCATTCATTGCAATAGTGGTATCTCGTGTGCAGGTATCGCGGTATACAATTTTGGGCTTTGGCTTTTCAACTGGCTTTGGCTTCTCGTAGATGGTAATTTCTACCCTTCTATTTCTCGATTTTTTTTCTTCACTTGATTCTTCTTTTTCCCTGGGCTTAGACCGTCCGAAATACTTCCGAACCATCCATGTTGAATCAATGTCATTGTCAAACAAATACCAAAATACCTCATCGACCCGGGTTTGAGACAGCCGTAAATTGGCATCGTCATTTCCGGTAGAATCTGTATGTCCTGTCAAAGCCAATCGAAACTCATCTTTGGTATCAAGCGTATCAAGAAGCCGACGCAATTTTGTAATTTCCAAAGATTTGATGGTCGATTTATTGGTTTCAAAATAAATCTGGACAGCCGGGGAAATTTCCTTAGAAACATTGTTTGATGGCTTTTTGTTTTTGGAGAACTCGGCTGATTTTTCTTTGTCGGATTGGGCAAATACCTGCACCGACAAGAGCCCAAAAAACAAAAACACAACCCAAATTTTCTGCATATTCTTAACCATGGGTGCAAAAATAAGCGATTTGATTGATGTTCATACACAGAGAATCCACAATTGATAAAACCCCATGAAATCATCAGTATTGTATATATTTGAAAGCATGAATCCGTTAAAAATTGTTTTCATTCTTCTTTGCATTGTTTTTTTGGGAACTGGTTTTTGCCGAGCCCAAATAGCAAAAACACAAGTGGTACAATTAAGCGCCATCGCCAATTCCAATGGCACCATTACGCTCAAATGGCCAAGTGAAAATTACGCTGGAAATTTTGTGATTTATCACCGTGATCTTGCTACAAACAATCGTTCATGGTCTGGCCCCGATGCGACCCTTTCTGGCACAACCAGTTCGTTCACCGATGCATCAACAAAATTGGGTACAGACCGAGAATATTATGTATATAAAATTCGCTCAAACACAATAGAATCTAGGGGATATATCTACGCCGGCAATTCAGTTTTGTCCAAACCCAATAAAGGCCACATTGTTTTACTTATTGATAGTGCGTATATCAAAGCCCTCGCAAAAGAACTTACAATACTGCAAACAGACTTATTGGGATCTGGATGGTTTCCTAAACTAATCTATGCGGGACGAAATGAGAAACCTGCTGCCATTCACAATCGAATCAAATCCTATATGGACGGGGTGGTTATTCGGCCAAAATGTTTGTATATCATAGGACATGTCCCTGTTCCTTACTCAGGGCATTTTTCCAATTCTGGAGACCGTCCCCCTCCAGATGGTCATACTGAAGGTGCCGGAAACCACACGGGTGCATGGCCAGCAGATTTGTATTATGGCGATTTGGTAGGCGATTGGAGCGATAATTTGGTGCGATGTGAAACAGGAAGTGAAATAAGAAATCACAATATACCGGGAGACGGAAAATTTGATTTGTCTGTAATTGAAAATCCAATAGAACTAGAAATAGGCAGAGCCGATTTATTCGCAATGGACCTATTCTCAAAAAATGATACTTTGTTAACCAAAGAGTACCTCAACCGCGTTCATGATTTTAAAATTGGAAAAAAAATCTATTCCCGCAGGGCCTTGATTGACAATAATTTTAGCACTTTCAATTTGGCATCCACAGGATACCATAATTTTCCTTGTTTTGTTGGATTAGACAGTATTTTTGAGGGAGTAGATTACTTTACAGCCCAAAATACAGGTTCTTATTTATGGAGCTATGGGTGTGGTGCAGGTAGTTTTACCAGTTGTAATGGGATTGGAACAAGCGATGATTTTATGCGTTACAAAGGAAAATTTAACAATGCGTTTACCATGTTGTGTGGGAGTTATTTTGGGGATTGGGATAATAAAAACAATTTTCTGCGGGCACCTTTGGCATCAGGATCGCTCACAAGTTGTTGGGGCGGAATCCCCAAGTGGTATTTACACCATATGGGATTGGGCATGAATATTGGCTTCGGCACCAAAATCACTCAAAACAATGCGCTTTTAGACAAAGTGAGCGCCAAGGATTACCCCGATGGTAATTTCAATAATTCTGCCAATGGCGTATACATTGCACTGATGGGAGATCCCACGCTATGCATGTTGTCTGTTTTAGGTCCATCAAACTTAATTGCAAATTCGAAAAACGGCAACGTTACATTGTCTTGGAATGCATCAAAGGGAAAAGTAGATGGGTATATACTCTACCGTATCGATACCGCAAAACAAGCATATAAAGAAATAGCATGGTGGTGCCCTGGAAAATCTTCGCGCACAACCGACACAACGTTTACAGATATCTGCAACTGGTCGACTGGGAACTATATCTATGCTGTAAGGGCACATAAAATGGAAACCACTGGTTCGGGTTCATATGAAAATTTAAGCATTGCGGCCATGGCTTCCGTTGCGCATTCCAATACTGTAATTGAGAATGAAAAAACAGAAATCACATTGTTTCCCAATCCAAGTTCTTCTTGCGTAAATGCATCGGGGTTGATTCCACATTTGTATTGCGAAATTATTGCCACCAATATTTTGGGAGAAATACTATTTACAAGAAGGGAATTCGCCAGTCAATCTGGGAGTATTTTATTGGATATTGGCACTCTTGAAACTCAAATTGTGCAGCTAAAAATCATACAAGGTCGAAAACTATTTTCGGGGAAACTCTTGTATATTCAACCATAAGCTATTCTTTTAATTCGAAATCCCTATTTTTGCGCCTTATTAACACAAAGAGACTTTATGACAAATGATGCAATACTTTATTTTATTCCTTTGATGGGCGTAATTGGCCTAATTGTAATGGCTATCAAGAGTGCTTGGGTTAGCAAACAAGATGCTGGAGATAAAAATATGCAGGAATTGGCCGGCTATATAGCCGATGGTGCCATGGCATTTTTGAAAGCAGAATGGAAGGTACTGAGTATTTTTGTTGTATTTGCCGCTGCATTATTGGCGTATTCTGGAACCATACACGAGATCAATGGAAGAGAAATTCACTCCAGTTGGATTATATGCATAGCATTTATTATAGGGGCAGTATTTTCGGCAACTGCTGGATATATTGGCATGAAAGTAGCAACCAAGGCCAATGTTCGCACTACACAGGCTGCAAGAACAAGCCTTAAAAAGGCCTTAAAAGTTTCCTTTACAGGTGGAACAGTCATGGGACTGGGTGTTGCCGGTTTGGCTGTATTGGGTTTGGGTGGTTTGTTTATAGTATTTCTGTCTTTTTTTCAGGATTTGGGTGAAAACACAGTAAAAACTTCCATTGAGGTACTGACAGGTTTTTCATTGGGGGCTGAGTCAATCGCTTTGTTTGCCCGTGTAGGCGGAGGAATTTACACAAAAGCAGCCGATGTTGGCGCTGATTTAGTGGGAAAAGTTGAAGCGGGTATTCCTGAAGATGATGTGCGCAATCCTGCGACCATTGCCGACAATGTGGGCGACAATGTGGGCGATGTTGCCGGAATGGGTGCAGATTTGTTCGGCTCTTATGTGGCTACTATTTTGGCGACAATGGTATTGGGACAAGAAATTACAGTGGTAGATAAATTTGGTGGCTTGTCTCCTATCCTATTGCCTATGGTTATTTGTGGATTGGGTATTCTTTTCTCCATTGTTGGGACTTGGTTTGTTCGCATCAAAGATGACCATTCAAACGTACAGAATGCCCTAAATTTAGGCAACTGGGCTTCAATGCTTATCACTGTAATTGCCTCGTATTTTATTGTAATGTGGATGTTGCCTGACGGAGACATTGTTTTGCGCTCGACGGTGTTCACGAAAATGGGGGTATTTAATGCAATTCTTGTCGGAACAATTGTAGGTGCGGTTATGAGTATTGTTACTGAATATTTTACAGCAATGGGCAAAGGTCCTGTGAACGCAATCATTCAACAATCTTCAACAGGCCATGCGACGAATATTATCGCTGGACTGGCTGTAGGAATGAAGTCTACGGTGATACCTATCTTAACCCTTGCAGCGGGTATAGTTACATCGTATTATTTTGCAGGTCTGTATGGTGTAGCCATTGCTGCAGCAGGAATGATGGCAACCACTGCCATGCAATTAGCCATTGATGCTTTTGGACCAATTGCTGATAACGCAGGTGGTATTGCAGAAATGAGTCAGTTGCCACCAGAAGTTCGTGAGCGTACTGATAATTTAGACGCTGTTGGTAACACAACTGCAGCAACCGGAAAAGGATTTGCCATAGCCTCGGCCGCATTAACATCCTTGGCATTATTTGCTGCATTTGTTGGGATTGCTGGCATTGACTCCATAGACATTTACAAAGCGCCTGTTTTGGCTGGTCTTTTTGTTGGAGCAATGATTCCATTTATTTTCTCAGCATTGTGTATTCAGGCAGTAGGAAAAGCCGCAATGGATATGGTTCAAGAAGTTAGACGTCAGTTCCGCGAAATTCCAGGCATCATGGAATACACTGCAAAACCCGAATACGAGAAATGTGTTGCGATTTCAACAAAAGCTTCTATCCGCGAAATGATGTTACCTGGTGCCATTGCGCTGATTACCCCTGTATTGGTCGGATTTATTTTTGGACCTGAAGTTTTGGGTGGTCTATTGGCTGGTGTAACTGTAAGTGGCGTATTAATGGGCATTTTCCAATCCAATGCGGGTGGTGCATGGGACAATGCCAAAAAATCTTTTGAAAAAGGTGTCATGATTAATGGAGAAATGTTCTACAAAAAATCTGAACCCCACAAGGCATCCGTAACAGGCGATACCGTGGGTGATCCTTTTAAAGATACCTCTGGCCCTTCCATGAACATATTAATCAAATTGATGTCTATTGTATCACTGGTTATTGCACCCTTCATCGTAGGAAAAACATTTTGCGAATCCAATATCCAATCCAATAACCAATCCAATACCCGCATCGCTTCAAACTCAATGTCAAAGTCTAAATGCGATATGGATAAATGTGCCACCCTCAGCAGAGAAGAATGCCAAAAAATGTGTGAAGAAAATTCTTGTGATTCCGCTGAAAAAGCCGCTTGTATGGCAATGTACGATTCGAATGGAAAATATATTGGTAGCCCGAAAAATGATTGTTCGAATGCGTCTGATTGTAAAGAAAAAAATACTAGCAATAAGGGTGATGCATGTTGTAAATCACAGAAAATGTAATGCCTTTTTACAAGCCATTAACATTGGTATAATGAATGCCAAACCCTCATAGTAAATAGATTTGCAGTGTTTATTTCATCAAAACAGGGAAATCTAATTGGGGATTACCCGCTGCCAACGTTTTGTATAAATTGATAATCGTATTGGCGTTGACATCCCACTCATTTAGCTTTTTGCCTACCTGTTCAATTTTGTGAATGTGTGTAAGGGTTGGAGCATTCAATGCTTCCATACAAGAATAGTATGCAGAGGAAAACATTTCGTTTAAGCCATCGTGTATTTCAAACTCTTCAGCAGCCAATATTGAATTTCCATTCAAGGAAATATTCAACTGATTCCACAAATTTATCATCCGTTCCAAATCAGGTAGAAATTTTGCATCAAACATCGGTGTACCGGCTGCGTTTCTCGTGGCATTGATACCATCTTCTATGTCTTTGAGCAACGAATTTGCTTTGGCCAAACGACGCTTTACAGAAAACATATCTGCGACAGACTTGTCTTTATCAACTCCGCTCCTTTGCACAATTGTGGGTTGGTATAATTGCTGAACATGAAATTTGGAAGCAGGAACCAACTCGATTACTTTTCCATTTTCTTGTAATTCTAGACTAACCCAATAATCTCCACTGTTTACATAAGGGCCCCAAGAGGTTTTGAAGTCCTTATCGGTTGAAATCAGACCAGCCACATCCGTATATCGTAAATTCCACACTGTTTTAGCCATCCCCTTTACGGAAGGAACCGCCCACTTTGCAACAACTGCATTTGGAGCACTTGAATCTGTATTTCTAACTACCATATATACCCGCGAAGACTCAAATAATGCCTCTGCAACAATTGAATCTTTGCTAGGATAAATCAGGGTGTTTGGCATTTTGGCCGCATCTGTTTCCCGTTTTTTGCGCCTACTGGCAATGGTGGTAAAGTCTCGCTCTATGCTATAGTAAATTACCGCCCCAATTGCTGGATTTTCAGCAGCAAATCGAGATGCTCCATGGAAGCCATTTCCGCTTCCACCGTATGGCGTTGCGGGAATAAATAATGGGGCATCTGCAATCGGAAGAATGTTTCCCCCAGCGGTTTTGGGTACAGAAATAGACTTTCCTCCTTTGCCTTTGCCTTTTTCATTTTCTTCTCTGGTCTTTATTTCTTTAAAATTTCTAATCATTTGATAATCATCACATACCGCAAATCCACGTCCAAAAGTTGCTAAAACCAAATCGTCTTCGCGCTCCTGAAAAACCATATCCTTAATCGCAATCGGGGGTAAGCCCCCCTTCCAAGCCTGAAATGAATTTCCCCCATTCATTGAAACAAATAGGCCAAATTCGGTACCTACCAAAACAATATCTTTATCTTTAAAATCTTCAAGGATTGTTTTTACCGGACCGTTCAAGGGCAATCCTTTTCCAATTTTACTCCAACTTGTTCCATTGTTGATACTTTTGTAAACATAGGGGGCAAAATCAGACATCCTGTGATTGTCCAGAACAAGATACAGTGCATTTGAAACATTAGAGGCATAGACTGAACTGATAAAAGGGTATCCCACTAAACCAGAAGGGGCTTTTGGCCCTTCCGGAAAACTTTCTCCACATTTTGTCCATTGCAATCCGCCATCGGTGGTTCTCCAAACCATCCCATCATCAGTTCCTACATACAATACGCCATCTTTGCCTTCACTCATTGTCGTAATATTTCCATAGATACTGGTACTCTGATTTTTTACCACTGCGTTCAGTCCCCAAACTTTGCCCATAATTGGCAGGGTATTTCTGTCGATACCACGACTTAAGTCATTGCTAATGGGCTTCCAAGAATCGCCGCGATCTTCACTCATAAAAACCCGATTTGCTGCAAAATAAAGTTTCTTTGGATTGGATCGACTGATCAGTAAAGGTGCATCCCAATTCCAACGCAAAGCAGGTTCATTGAATTCAATACTGGGTTTTATATCCACAGCCTCTCCCGTTTTTTTGTCAAATCGAATCAAACCACCATATTGCCATTGGCTGTATACGATATCTGGATTTGTGGGGTCAATTTGCGATTTAAAACCATCTCCACCCACTGTAATATACCATTCGTCATTTCCGATTCCATTTGCGGAATTATTCCGAGAGGGCCCGCCAAGTGTGTTGTTGTCTTGTGTTCCACCATAAATATTGTAAAATGGACTCGCATTGTCAACCGAGACACGGTAAAACTGCGTTATTGAAAGATTCTCTTTGAAATTCCAATGTTGTGCATTGTCATAGGTTTCGTATAATCCCCCATCACATCCTACAAGCCAATGTGATGGCATTGATGGGTCAACCCAAATAACATGGTTGTCAACATGTTTATTCCCCTCTCCAGCATTGCGAAGTGTCTTACCCGCATCGTCACTTACCTTCAAATAAGTATCCATAATAAAAATGCGTTTGGCATTGCTGGGGTCTACAAACAATTCTTGGTAATAATTACCTGCTGTAAAAAAATTGTTTTGTTTGGTCCAACTTTCACCATAATCGTACGATACATAAATCCCTCCCCCTTCTTCAGCCTCAATCATGGCATAAACAAGCCCAGCCTGTAAAGCAGAAACAGCCATCGTGATTCGACCTAGATCACCTGAAGGCAAACCTCCTCCCAATTTTTTCCATGTTTTTCCATCGTCTGTACTTTTATACAAGGCCGATTCTGGTCCACCTCCCAAATAGGTCCATTCGTGCCTTCGCCTTTGGTGGAAAGCCGCATAAAGGGTCCCAGATAGGGATGGATCTAGGTACACTTCATTGCAACCAGTATTGTCGGAAACATGCTTTATTCTCTCCCAAGTAATACCTCCATCTTCTGTTTTGTACAACCCTCTCTCTCCTCCCTCTTTCCAAACAGGCCCATATACAGCAACCCAAACCCGATTCGAATTGCTTGGATCAATTTTTATCATGCCTATATGCTCCGAAAGTTTCAATCCAACATTCTCAAAATTTTTGCCGCCATCAACACTCTTGTATAAGCCATTTCCATATCCCACACTGCGCTGATTGTTATTTTCACCTGTTCCCACCCAAACAACATTGGGGTTTTTTGGATCCATCGCCAAACAACCAATACTTTGCGTTTCATACTTGTCAAAAATTGGATCAAACGTGGTACCCCCATTGGAACTTTTCCAAACCCCACCATAAGCCGCAGCGACGTATATCTCCGCTTTGTTTAGGGGATTTACGAGCATGTCGACTATACGACCACTGGTAGTAGCGGGCCCAATCATCCGGAAATTAACTTGGTTTAATATGGGCACAAAGACAGAATCTGCTGGGTTAGCATTTACCCAGCTTGCCCCCCAGCTTTGATCTTGACCAAATACCGGCATTGAAAGAAATGAAATTGCCAAAAAAGTTAACGTTTTTAATTTATTCATATTGATTTATTTTACTAAAATATGTGATAAGTTTGGCGGAGATTGCCTGCCAAGCAAACGAATTCCTAACATGTTCACCCCCTTTTGATCCCAATTCGGCTCTTAAGATTTTAGAATGCAAAAGTTCGTTTACGTGCTTAGCAAATATAAGCGCATTTGTTCCCAACAAAATACCTTCCCCTTCCTTCATGTTTAATCCATCAAATCCCACACCAGAACATACAACGGGAATATTCATCGCCAGGGCTTCAAGTACCTTATTTTGGGTACCAGCACCCATGCGCAGAGGGGCAACAACCAGAGTAGCTTTTGCATATTCTAAGGATAAATCAGGAACGAATCCCGTTACATGAATGGCTGCGGAAGCCAAATTTAGTATGGCTTTAACTGGCCGCTGTCCTGCGATCACAAATTGAACATCGGGATGAACACGAATTATTTCTGGTAAGATATCTTTCACAAAATAACAAACTGCATCGATATTGGGCGCATAATCCATATTGCCCGTAAACAACACTCTCTTATCAATAGGAACTATATCATATCGAGGTGAAAATACGCTCACATTAACCCCATTGGGTAAAATCTCAACATTGTTTATTCCGTTTTGTTTGAGATATGCTCTGTCTTCTCGGCTGCAAACCAATGCCTTTCTAAACTTCGGCAAAAGAGATATCTCATAGTTTCTTAGACGCGTAAATTCGACATTCCTCATCCATCGCTCTACAAGGTTAGTTGCTGTTTCACGTCGACGCAACCAATACATACTAAAAGCGTCCGGCAAATCAATAATGGCATTCAAAGGGGTACTGGTTTCAAAATATTGTCCCATTCGAAGGTGTTGAACATGGATAGCATCGTAGGTGTTCTCTGCCAGTATCTGTTGCAGCCTTTTGGAAAATCGGTTCGACCTAAAATACGCAACTTGTATGGGTCTTCGGCTAAAAATACCCCAAAATGCCGCAAGAACACAACGCCATTTGGGACGATACACAAATTCAATTTGCGTAAATAATCCTTTTAATGAAGAAACTGAGCGTAAATCTTCGTCATTTTCAGCAATGGTTATCAAATGCAATTCGTGCGCCGATGAAAGTTCATTGGCCAAATTAAAAATCTTTAATTTATCGCCTCTGTAAGGGGGGTAAGGCATGCGGTTAGCGACAAATAAGATCTTCACACAACAAAAATATCGATTGTGAAAATTAAATGGTGTAATCGTTCATAAAAAATGCCCAGGTGTAGATAAACAAATGGTGTTATTTACCCATTCTCCTTATAAACATTTGTAATTTTGTATACCATGACCAGGTTAAGCAACCGATTATCTGAAATAATAGAAAGCCAAACGCTTGCAATGACAAAGCGCTCACGCGAGTTGAAAAATACAGGTGTCGACGTTATAAATCTCAGTATTGGAGAGCCTGATTTCAATACCCCCAAGCATATTTGTGACGCTGCTTCAATAGCAATGGAAAATGGGTATACGCATTACCCCCCTGTGGCTGGATTGCCAGAATTGCGGTTTGCCATTGCCAATAAATTGCAAAAAGAAAATGGATTTGCATACAATGCAGAAAATATAATCGTCAGCAACGGTGCAAAACACAGTCTTCTGAATGCAATTTTAGCGTTGTTAAATCCCGGTGATGAGGTATTGGTTCCTGCTCCCTACTGGGTGAGTTACCCTTCATTAATTCAGTATGTTGGAGGTGTTCCCATCGGCATACCTACTTCTGTTGAAGAAGATTTTAAGGTTTCTGCTGCCAAACTCGAAGCTTGTATCACTCCAAAAACACGCATGTTGCTTTTCTCTTCACCGTGTAATCCGAGTGGGTCTGTGATGTCGGAAATAGAATTAATGGCTTGGCGCGATGTCTTGGTTAAATACCCTGATATTTTCATCCTCAGTGATGAAATATATGAAAAAATCAATTATGCAGGAAGCCACCATAGTTTGGCTAATTTCCCTGAATTACACGATCGTATTGCGGTTGTAAATGGCCTGTCAAAAGGCTATGCAATGACGGGTTGGCGAATGGGTTATTTGGCGGGTCCAGTAGATTTAATCGCTGCCTGTGAAAAGATTCAGGGATTAATGACATCTGGAGCCTCTTCCGTATCTCAAATGGCCAGTGTTATGGCATTCAATGGCCCACAAAATACGGTTGAAGAAATGTGTGGTATCTTTCAAAAACGCAGGGATATTTTTCATGCCGCCTTGTGTAAAAATCCCTATCTTCCTTGCAATCTTCCTGATGGCGCCTTTTATCTGTTTCCCGATATTAGCCATTACCTCAACACACATACACCCAAAGGTGACAAAATTCACACAGCAGATGATTTGTGCTTGTATTTGTTAGATACTGGTCATGTTTCGGCTGTTTCTGGCGAAGCATTCGGTCATCCTTCTTGTATTCGATTTAGTTATGCAGCATCAGAAGAACAACTCATCGAAGCTGCCGATAGAATTAATACAGCGTTGGGAAACCTAAGGCACTAGGTTGTATTTTTGCAGAAGATGAATACAATTCAATCACTTTTTGATACGTTTACAAAAAAGAGAGTACTTATTGTAGGTGATGTAATGATTGACAGTTATATCATTGGAAAAGTTGAAAGAATGTCGCCAGAAGCTGCTGTTCCTGTTGTAGATGTAACAGATTTTGACCAGCGACTGGGGGGCGCAGGCAATGTGGCTATGAATGTAAAAGCCATGGGTGCAGAACCTATCTTGTGTTCGGTTATTGGGAATGATAAAGAAGGTGCAGAATTACAATCCATTATGTCAGGTTTGGGCATGACATGCCATGGATTGATTCAGAGCAATAAACGCATGACCACCCAAAAAACCCGAGTTTTGGGCAATAATCAACAATTGCTTCGCATCGACCATGAAATTAACACCGATCTTGATTCTGAGGATACTGCTTCATTAGAACAGCGTTTTTCTGCAGAATTAGTGCATTGTGATGTTGTCATTTTTGAAGATTATAACAAAGGTGTTTTGCATGTAAACAATATCGAATTACTGATTCAATTGTGTATTGACAAAGGTATTCCAACCATTGTTGATCCCAAGAAATCAAATTTTTTGGCCTATAAAAATGCAACCCTTTTTAAACCCAACCTCAAAGAAATCAAAGAGGGGCTGCAAATCGAAAAAGAACTCGATTCCAATGCGTCTGTTGGCAATGCAATCGACCAATTGATGCGGGTCTTACACAACCAAATTACGCTGGTTACTATGAGTGAACGTGGGGTTTTTGTGCAAACACAAGAGGATTCTCACCATGTTCCCGCCCATAGGCGAACCATAACAGATGTAAGTGGTGCTGGCGATACTGTAGTATGTATTGCCGCATTGTGCCTAAGCGCAAAAACGGATGTTCTCACATTGGCAAAACTCAGCAATTTGGCGGGTGGCCTTGTATGTGAAAAAATAGGGGTTGTCCCCATTGATCCCAAACAGCTTCTGGCAGAGGCACTTCTTGCCTTTTGATATTTATCTCAACAGCGTAATTGTTCCACTGTATTTGTATACGCGGTCTTCAAGAGAGGTAATTTCCAGATTGTATACATACACATCCTGTTGGCATTCTGCACCATTGGCAGTTCCATCCCAGCCCTTTAACATGTCGTTGCTGCTAAACATC
>SYIL01000003.1 GCA_005798825.1 Bacteroidota bacterium | reverse complement strand
TATAATAATGAAATGAATCAAATTGATGACGAGTATAATAATGAAATGGATCAAATTGATAACGAATAAATTTTTCGAATCTTAAACCATGTGTAGTAAAATATATAAAGCCCCAAACATTGGGGCTTTATATATTTTATGTGTTTAATTGCATAGTTAATAATCATTTGAACTTGCAATTCATAAATTATTTTGTATAATTAAAACTTAAATTGGTGTCCAGAACCCAATCAAAAAAAAGTGTGATCCGAAAAGCCATAAGAGTAAAAGTAAGAGAAAGAATAAAATTTAAAAATAAAGAACAATGAAAGCTAAAGTAATTGTAAAAATTATATTTTTTTGTTTGTAACTACATTATTTGTTACATGCGGAAGTGAAGAATTAAAAAAAATCCAGAAAGTAATTTAACCTATTGTGATGAGAATGCATTTCGTGGTTCTAGCACCTTAAGGAATGATAAAAATGATGATATATTTTGATACAAAATATAAAAATCATTGGTTTACTTGGGAAGGTGAAATTGCACTCGTTGAATCAGACAACGTTTCCATAAACATTGATTTAGCAGGAACTCAAGATTTGCGGGTTGATTTTTTAGATGGAAAAGACATTGAGTAAATAATTGTATTGTTTATCAGATTTGTAAATATTGATTATATAGATTCCAGAACTTAAATTATTTGGTAGAATTATAGGTTCTGAATTATTTATTGTTGTTGATTTAACTATCTGTCCAAAATTATTTATTATATTGACTTTGGTAGGAGATGTAATGTTACTGTTGGTGGGATGAATAAAAATCTCATTTGTATAACAAGGGTTAGGATAGATTATATACGAGTCTTTATTATCAGTAAAGTTGGCATTTGAGGAAACAGAATATTCAATATCATTACAATTTGAGATTTTACGCATCGGCGTTACTCCGCAGCCTCGGAATGTAAAATTCTGACAGCTTTTGATATATTGTGATATTGCTATTTTTTCGGCTGTGGTTATTGTGTCTCTCTGAGACCAATTATTGGATGGTAATAGTGTTACACTTGGAAACATGCTTTGGCCGATTTCATTAACATGTCCTAAGCCCAAGGAATGTCCCATTTCGTGAAATAAAACATATCTAAATTTAGAAGTCCCGCCGGGTGCTTTTCCGGTGCCATAATACCATTTTTCTTTACTATTGATACGAATAAGTTGTGTTTTATTGTAATAGAGTGTCTCGGAGCCCAGTATACATGACGACCAGAGTTTATCATTGAATCCAACCACATTCAAATTAGAGTCAGGTGCAATAACATGAATTCCATATTGGGTTGACAGAGGTATCCACTTCTTTAATTCAGCCAGAGAATAATTAACTCCAGTTTTACAACGAAACTCACGTATTACATCGAAGATCGCTTGTTTGATTTCTTGATTTTGCCAATAAATGGAATGGACATACCAAGTTATACCGCCTGATCCGTTGTTGTCTGTTAAGTAGTCATAGGTTAATGGATTTAATTGTCTATAACCCACATTTGCAGAAACATGGAGCGTATCGACGGATGTATATACATTAGCATTAATAATAATGTTAATTTTATTCGAAAATGCAGCAGGCATTTCAATTTTAATTTCTCTATCGTTCCAAGACAAATATTTGATTGATTTCCCATCAGAAGCATCAGAATAAGTGTTGTTTTCTTTACAATAACTTACGTAGGAAAATCCTTGCGAATTACCAAATCCACTGCCGGATAGGGTTAGTGTAGCCCCAATGCCTCCAATGATTTGTTTTGGTGAAAAATCCGAAATTCTTTGACTGAAAGAAAAATGGAAATGAATGCTAAATATAACGGCTAATAGAAAATATTTTTTCATATATTGGATCAAAAATACTTAATTACTTGAATATACCTGTATTAAAATGGTCCGCTCTCTTTGGTTGGATTGTCATTTGTTGCCCCCACCTGAAGATCGTCAGCGAACAGTGGAAAAAAGTATGACTTAACTACCTGCTTATGTCAAAATAATCAATCCGCATATCGACAAAATCGGGTACATTTATCGCTGGTAGAGATAAAAAATTCACTTTTCCCACTCGCGGATTAATTTCAGATTCATGGAGTAGGAAAACGTGAACTTGCAAGTTATTTTTGAACTTTCAAATAATACAAGATGAAATCCAAAACAAACATCATTTTAGCAATATTTTTTTTAACAATACTGCATTTTCCAAATTTTATTGTAGCCCAAAAGCCGGGAGATACCATTCGTGTGAAAACATTCCACTATGGCACAAATACTCGTGATACGCTAGCCTTTTTTCCTACAGGAGACCTGCCTGTTGAAAAAATCATTTTACGATACAATTTGCGTTGTAAAAATGGCTTGGTCTCCGATGGGAGCAATAGGAATAAAGGATGCGGTGAATGGGATTATTCCTGCAATACCTTCTTGGTTGATTCCAGCAAAATAGAATCCATCGCTCAAACTGCCCCGAAGTATACTATTTCAAATTATAAAGGAAAAACGTTTAATTATACAATAAAACCTGTTAGTGATTATTATGACTATTCGTTGAAACAAGTCAGGGTAAACAGTGCTTCGAATGAAAAAAATTATGCAATAGGCAATGGAAATTTGTCACTTACCGATGTGCTAAAGACCTCGGAAAAATCTGGTAAAACCCAGATGCTTTATCGTTCAAGTGAATTGCTTTCTGCAGGGTTTTTGGCAGGAGATATTCAGGCGATTATGTTAAATGCAATCAATTCTGGAACGGCAAACTTCTTTAAAGTGAGTATTCAGCAATCTTCACTCAATCAATTATTTGCAAATTCGCCAGTGTTAAATGGATTCACAGAGGTGTTTAACAATACCTATACTTTTGTTAAGGGAGAGAATAAAATTATGTTTCACACCCCATTTGGTTGGGATGGCAAAAGCAATTTGATTATTGAATTTTCTTTTACCAATACTACTCAGTCGAATGCAGTAATATTTCAAGGTTATTCTGATACGGCAACGTGTATGTTGTCGGCCAATAACAATTACGCTGTAGATTTTTCTGCCAATGGGCACACCGTGATCAACGCTTCTAAATTATCGTCCATCAAAAATGAAATTTCAATTGCCTTTTGGGCTTATGGTGACCCTAAATCTTTGCCACAAAATACTTCCATCATTTATGGTTGGGCCGCCGATCAAAATCAACGCCAACTTAACATCCATTTTCCATGGTCAGATGGGAGTATTTATTTTGATTGTGGTTTTGCTGCGGGTGGTTTTGACCGAATAAACAAGGGGGCCTTAGCGAATGAATACGGGGGAAAATGGAATCATTGGGTATTTACCAAAAATGCTTCAACTGGAATAATGTCTGTATATCTAAATGGAAACATATGGCTTTCAGGAACTAGCAAAACCAAAACCATGAGTCTCATCAATGTAATATTGGGAAAAGATCAAAATTTTCAAAATAATTATAGGGGTAAAATCAATGATTTAAGCATCTGGAATACTGCATTAAGTCCATCTGAAGTTAAAGATTGGATGAATAAATCAATAGACAATACCCATCCTAAATACGCAAATTTATTGGCTTATTATCCATTCAACGAAGGAACTGGTGCAAATGTGAATGACAATGTATTTGGTGTGGTTTCAAAAAGCGCTAACATTCAATGGACCTACGAGAGAGGTACATCATTGAACAGAATGTTTAAATCCTTTAATTCAAAGCCCAATATTACTCTTTTAACAGGAAATTACTCCAATACAACTGTGGGTATTGTTCAACGAGATTCAATTGTGAGGAATACAAATACCATCGACAGATACAAAGTGATTGATAATTCTGGTTTGAAAATAGTAACGCATGATCAATTAAAAATCGACTCAAGCTTTTCAGTATTTGAAGCAAGTAAATCGATGGTTTTCAACGGCGATAATGGGGTGCTAATCGACTCAATCCTTAACCAAGCCCAAGGTAAAATTTACATATCAGATTTAAATTATACTCTGCGGTTCCCTTGGTTTAATGAGTTGCTATCTTTTGTTACTCCATACGGAATCAATTTAGATTTGGGGATGACGGGTAAAAATTGGTTTTTTGACCTGTCTGATTTTGCGCCTTTGTTAAAAGATAATAAGAGAATCGTAGTTTCTATGGGTGGCCAAAACCAAGAAAATATGGAATTAGAATTTTTATTTATAGTGGGTACACCACCAAGAAAAGTATTGGATTTTAATCAATTGTGGCAAGGTGGTGCAAGATTGGGAGGACCCGGAATTGGCAGTATTCTAAACAACTCAGTATTTGCGCCGATGAATATTAAGTTATTGTCGAATGCAAAGTCATTCAAAATGCGGTCTACAATTACAGGTCATGGCTCTGATGGAGAGTTTGAACAAAATGGGGGCCTAATTATCCATACTGTAAATGTAGAGGGAAATAGTATGCAATGGAACTCAGTGATGGATTGTTCCATCAATCCAATGATTGCTCAAGGTGGAACTTGGCTAATACCCCGTCAAGGTTGGTGTCCAGGATGGCGTTCAAAATTAACCGAACATGATATTACGAAATGGGTTACACCTGGCAATGTTGGAACCTTTGATTATGAAATTTCGCAACCGGTTAAATCCAGTGGGGATTACCGATATATCGTTGCGCATCAATTGGTTTCATACGGCGATCTGAATTTCAATTTAGATGCGAAAATTGTTGCCATCGTAAAGCCGAGTCCCGATTTTGAGTATGCGAAATCGAATCCTATCTGTTCACAACCCGTGATATTGGTACAAAATACAGGGAAAACGACACTGAAAACGATCAAATTTGAATATTGGGCCAATAATTCAACGGTAAAGCAAACTTGGCATTGGGCTGGAAATTTGGCATCATTAGACACCATAAGCATTTCATTGCCATCATGGGGTTTATGGGATAATGGCTTGCTGCCTTCCAACAATATATTTCATTGCGAGATTAAAGAATTGAATGGTGGGGCCGATGAATATCCGCTCAACAGCAAAGCATCGAGTGTGGTGAAGATTCCAGATGTTTTGCCAGGCAATTTCAAAATTGAATTTAAAACCAATAACTATCCCACAGAAAATGCAATAACCTTACTGGATGTAAATGGAAAAGTAGTGCTACAAGAGGCATTTTTAGTGGCCAATAAATTAACTACCTACACGTATAATTTAAATGGATGTTACAAATTTATTGTCAAAGACTATGGATTGGATGGATTAAATTGGTGGGCAAATACAGCTCAGGGGACAGGATTTGTTCGTTTTAGAAATGCGACTACAAATGCCATCATAAAAACATTTAATGCAGATTTTGGTAGCTATTTTGAATATAATTTTACCGCCAATTATTCACTAAACGAAGACCCGTTGGCATTTGGGAATACAATACATTTGTATCCGAATCCCGCCAAGAATAAATTTAGTTTGGTAGGAGATAACCTAGAAAATGCCTCCGTGGTGGTAATGGATGTATTGGGGAAAATTGCGGATTCAAAATCGAATATTCAAGAATCCCAAGTAGATTTTTGCACGGAGAATTGGAGTCCGGGTATTTATTTGGTCTTGTTGTCCAAAGAGAAATCAAAAACAATTAAGAAGGTGCTTGTGTACTAAATGCCAGGTCCGATTTTTGGGTAATGGGTAGTTCAACGCAATTGGCAAGACTAATGCTGGGCTGGTGTCATAAATAAAGAGACGCAAGCATTATTGCCCATACAAAATCCATTCCTATTGCAGCCCCAGAGTATCAACATACACTCAAAAAGTGATGTAAACCCAATAAAAATATTTCAAGTACCGTGTTATTTTAAATCATTCTAAATAAATTTTGCAAGTGAAACAAATCGCATTAAATTTGCGCTGTTTAGAATCGTTACAAATAACAAATGGCTAACCAAATGCTTTCCCGTTTAGCGCAGTATGTCACTCTTTTTGTGTGCTTGTTAAGTCTAAACCTATTGGCGCAAAGACAAACGTATTCAGACAGTTCATTGCATTTAGAGTATTTGTCAGAAATTGCGCTGGTTGGATTCGGACAAAATAGAGACGTAATGATGTTGCCAGAGGTGGTAGGAACTAAAATTAATGCAGGTAAGAAAAATAGTTTGGTGGTCATGGATCAGGTAAATAACGTGGTAGCCAACAATTCTATGCGTCAAATTTTAGCCAAAGTGCCCGGTATACACATTTGGGAAAGCGATGGGTCAGGTATACAAATTGGCATCGCAAACCGCGGATTGAGTCCAAACCGAAGTTGGGAATTCAATATTCGCCAAAATGGAGCTGATATATCTGCAGACCCTTTTGGATACCCCGAGGCATATTACAATCCACAAATGCAGGCCGTGCAACGAATTCAAATCATTCGTGGAGCAGGCGCGCTGCAATATGGGCCACAATTTGGCGGATTA
This sequence comes from Bacteroidota bacterium, assembly GCA_005798825.1. GTDB lineage: Bacteria > Bacteroidota > Bacteroidia > NS11-12g > UBA955 > UBA955. The sequence continues at coordinate 13,097 of SYIL01000003.1, read as the reverse complement.
ATCAACTACGTAATGCGTGATGGGAGCAATATCAAAAAAAAAATTCAATTAGAAAGTCAACAAACCTTGGGTAGTTTTGGTATGTTTAACGCATACGTGGCCGTTGGTGGCAGTGGCAAATCATCACATTATTATGCATTCTACGATAAACGAAGTGGCCATGGATACCGCCAAAACAGCGCATACGAAACGGAAACAATATACGGATCAGCAATATTTAAACTCAGTAAAAAGGCCAGTTTAAGTGTTGATTATCTTCGTTATTTTATGCTCAGCCAACAACCCGGTGGCATTACAGACGCCCAATTTTTAGTCAACAGCACCCTCAGCCACCGCAGTCGGAATTGGTTTTCGACACCCTGGCAAACCGCCAATATTAAATTTCAATATGATTTTTCAGCGCGCAGTAGACTCCAAGTCCAACTATTTGGAATGAATGCCTTTCGCCACAGTGTGGGCAATACCGCAGGAATTTTAGAGTTAGATACGATCCATAAACAAACCCTGCAATACAGTAAAAGAGAGTTGGCCACAGACCAGTATAAAAATTTGGGTGCCGAGGCGAGTTTTGTCTCTAATTATTTTATTTTTGGTACAAAACAAACTTTGAGCATGGGGCTGCGTGCTTTTCGTAGTAACACCCAGCGATATCAGAAAGGCATAGGAAGTAGTGGTAAAGACGCCAATTTTACCACGGATTTCTTCCCTACCGAGCTCACTTTTAATACAAATAATTTGGCGATTTTTGCTGAACAAGTCATTCGATTTTCACAACGATTTATACTCATCCCTGGCATCCGAGCAGAGCGTATTTTATCTAATGTTAGCGGGCGATTGGGTCTTGACCTCGCAGGGGACGTCATTCAAGTTCAATCTCAACCCATTCAGCGAAATTTTTTATTGGGTGGCGTTTCAGCAGAATATCACCTTAACAACGGCTTCGAAATCTATGCCAACATAACCCAAAACTATCGTCCAATATTGTTTTCAGATATGCAAGCGATTCCTGGCAGTGAACAAATCGATCCCAATTTAAAAGATGCCAGCGGATACAACAATGATTTGGGATTCAGAGGGCGCAGTGGCAATTGGTTGTATTTCGACGCCAGTATTTTTGCATTGCAATACAATAATCGTATAGGCAGAATTACCCGTTACAACGATATGGGGAATCCTTTAACCGTAAAAACGAACTTGGGAAATAGCTTTAGTAAAGGCATTGAGGCAATTGTGGATATAGACTTGGTAAAAAAATGGAACAAACAATCTTCTTGGGGCCTCCCGATATTCATGGGCTATTCATTCACCCAAGCCACGTATGGAAACCATTACATCACCAATATAAACCCATCTGGAGGATATGATGTTTTCAACTTAAAAGGCAATTCAATTGAAAACGCTCCCAAAAACATACTCCGGACAGGTTTGGGATATCAACAAATATCAACCGCTAATCCACAGCGTAAATTCATCATTCAAGTACAATTGAGTTGCGTTTCTGAGAGTTTTTCGGACGCAAATAATACTCTTATTGCTTCTGCCAGCGGAATCAACGGTATGATACCAGCATACCGTATCTGGGATTTTAATACCACCTTTCAGCCCAATAAAAGACTACACTTTAAAATGAGCATCAACAACTTCAGTAACCATCGCTATTTCACACGAAGGGCTGGTGGTTATCCCGGACCTGGTATCATACCCTCTGATGGTCGCAGTATCTTGGCCTGTATTGGCATTATTTTATAATTTGCAACGAAAAATATTAGGTTGTATTCGTTACAAATACCAAAAATTTGATTTGCGATGAATCTATCCTTTACAAATGGGTTTTCCTGCATCGATCACTGCAATACTTGACTGAATTCCAGTCTCTTTCCCATTTTTTTCGCCACACAAAAGGTCGCCCACAGGTTTCACATATCTTGCTGGGCAAATGTTGTTTTTTCACTCCTTTCATGAACGTTTTCCTTTGGAAGTTTTTGTCGTTGTTTCAGAACGAGCAAATGGGCTGCGCTTTGTCGAGGCAGGTCTACTGTGACTCTTCAATACCCTCATCTTCTCCGCTTTGGCAAATTCTGTATTTCTCACCTCATAAATACGTGCTACCATCACATTCTTTTTACCCTGCAACTCCAATACCGGAAACGGATAATCTCGGCCCAATTCGACACTGTACATTACCCGTTCCATATCCGTCATCGTCCACGGTTGGTGAATCAAATGATTGGGTAATTTAGCCAACTCAGGTATCCACAACCGCACAAAATCTCCATTGGTATCGTGCTCCAAACCGTTTTTAACTGGGTTGTAAACCCTCACCGTATTGGTGCCTGTTGTGCCCGCTTGCATCTGAAACTGTGTGTAGTGAATTCCCGGAACGTAATCCAAAAAATGTCGCGCCAAATGATAGACACCCAAACGCCAATCTACATCCAAATGATGTGTTAAAAAACTCACCAACATCGCCCGCATCCGAAAATTAATCCAGCCAGTGGCTGCCACTGCGCGCATGTTGGCATCCACCAAAGGATAGCCGGTGTTTCCCATCTTCCAAGCCTCCAAGAAGTCTGTATTGTTTTTGGCACCCAAATTCTCAAATGCCCGATTTACCGCCCGATATTCATAACTGCACTCCTGCTCAAACTTTTGAACAAAATGATCGTGCCATTTCACCCGCGACAAAAAGGCCAGCATCGCACGGCCGTTTTTTTTGTCTTTTGGCAGAGACTTTGCGGCTTGATACACCTGCTTAATCGAAAGGTTTCCCCAAGCAAAATACACCGATAGCCGACTGCACGATTCTCTACTCAACAAAGGTTTGGAAATGTGAAAGTGGTAGGTTTTATGACGCTCTTCTAAAAAGCCTTGCAAATACCTCCGTGCAATCGTTTCGCCACCCATTTGCATTCCAGCCACGGAATGCTGCCAGCACGCCACCATTTTATCTGGCACAGCGAATTGTTTGGTCAATCCCTCAATTACATCAGCATTTTCTTCTTCGAAACAAGCTTTGCGATAGGTATTTGCAATCAATGGTTCAATCATCACCCCAAACCAACGCTTATCCCAATCTAGCCGATCTTTAATGCCTCTAATCACGCCATTTCGCGGAAACTCAGACCATGTAATATTTTGTTTTTTCAGCAACTTTGCGACCGACTTATCACGCTGAAACGTTATCTCGATGCCCGATTCTTGATAGGATAGGACACGAACCACATTCAATTGATCAAGCAAGGCCGAAAATACATCTACCGCCTCCCCCCAGAATACATCCACCATACGTCCAACGCTTGACCATCGTTTTTGCATATCTTGAATTGATTGCCACTGAAATCTCAAATGACGCTCCGAACAATCGGGGTGGGCTAGCATACTAGGCTCAAAGATGAATATTACCCGATACGGTTGTCCAAAAGCTTCTGCTTCTGCTAAGGGCGCGTGATCTAGTGTTCGCAAATCGCGTTTTAACCATACCAACTGAATCGCATTTGATTGTTTCACAACCCAAAAATATTATTTCCCACAATTGTTAAACTCACGCCGCAAAGATTTTTCTGCCTTTTTCCAGAACGAAAAAAATGACGAAAAATCACCCTCCAAGTTTGGTACCAACCATGTCCGTTCATCCACCGTACCATAATAATGCTGATTGAGGGGATGCTCACGATAAATTATTTGGGTATCACCCACCAAACCGGCCAAGACATCAAATTCCCCAACATAAACTCGCAATCCAGGAATTTCTTTGGCCAAAGACATCATAAAATCTACACAATGTTGTGCTACTGGATATTTTTCGAAATGCGAAGGCTCCAATAACAAAACCCGATTTGCCCGCTGGCTTATTCGCCACTGTGGTGACAAATTATAATAATTATAAATCAGCAGTGGTTGATCCGGCTCCAACTGAAGGGGCGCTGGTGAGATTGGTGTTTTTTTGTCGTTTGCCAGATACGTCATGGCAGGCAATGGTGTTTTTAGTTCAAAAACAACCTTGGCTTTCAACACCTCAGGCACTGGCGCTGTGGCCAACTCCTCATAACTACAATCCAAATAGGTATCTCGTTGCTCGGTAGAGGTATATCGGTTAATATTGTCTTGATTGGCGATGTATTTTTTGTTGGAAAAAGTGCCAGCCACCCATTGCCAAGAAAGGGCATTGGAACCCCAATCTCCATCGAGTAAGTTAGAATACATCCATTGAGCCGATGAACGCCAGTGAGCGCCGGAAAAATTGCATGATAAAAAAGCCGTGTACATCCGCACATGGTTGTGCATCCTTCCAGTTGTGATAAGACGCTGTATGCCTTGATCAATACCTTGAATACCAGATATTCCTGCCGCGATTGCGGCGGGGATATCACCGTGAATTACCCCTAGCTGAGCCCCGCGAATATCTTGATTAATGCCCTCGCCGCGCTGTTGCCATATACGTTGAAAAAAATCACGCCACGCCAATTGCTGGACAAGACCAAACATTCCATCAAAATCGTATCCCTTTTTGAGCAAATACTCCCAAATAAATCGCGTATCGATAACGCCTCTTGAAATATAAGGACCCAATTCAGTAACTGCTCCGTCGACATAATTTCTCGATTTTTCATACTTTTTTGGATCGATGAGTGCCAATGTAAGGGTAATTTTTTCCTGATGGGTCATCGTTTACTGATTTTATTGTTGGCTATTGAATTCTGACGACTACACCGAAACCGTTGTATTGCGTCATCCCTTAATTTTAGGTGTTTCTGACTCACGCCGGTATTCACACGCTTTCGCCACAAATTGAAACTACTGCGTTTTAATCGCAACCGCATCAATGCAATTACATCTCCTTCCGAATATGCAAACTGTATTTTTATGGCCTCAAATGGGGTGCGGTCTTCCCATGCCATTTCTATGATTCGATCTTCCATCAACTCTTTTCGCTGTTCGTGTGTCATCTCAGCCGGTATCGCATCCGCTTTGGCATTCTGTTCATTTGCCACCCAGAGCTTTCCTCCCAACTCAATGGATATGGTCTCTACCCTTGCATTTGACCCCAAATCCAATTGTTTTTTTTTCATTTATAAACCCGATAAAAAACCCTCTGCTGCTATTTTTAACCTCTCTTTTTTGTCATCGGCCATTTTTTCGTAAGCATTAACCATGATACCCATTCTTGGGTTTTTCAAAAAGAAATCTCTGTGAATATGGATGAATCGCCAGTATAGTCCATCCCATATCTCGGTCCATTCACCCTTTTCAAAATCACTCATTTTCAACAAATAATTACTTCCACTGATGTATGGTTTGCTGCTCATCATACCCCCATCTGCAAACTGACCCATCCCGTAGACATTGGGCACCATCACCCAATCATAAGCATCAACAAACAACTCCATAAACCACCGATACACTTCATCGGGGTCAAAATCACACAGCAGCATAAAATTACTCAATACCATCAAGCGTTCGATATGATGGCAGTAACCATCACGAAGTACTTTTTTTATCACGGCATCTACCGGACCAATACCAGTGTCGCCTGTGTAAAAAGAATGGGGGATTTTTCGATTATAGCCCCAGTAGTTGAGGGAACGCTGCTTCTGCCCAGCCGCCAGATACACTCCCCGGATAAACTCTCTCCAACCCAATAACTGACGCACAAATCCCTCTATCTCATTCAAACCCAACGATTGCTTTTCTCCCTCTACCAATGCCGCCTGCAGAACCTCAGAGGGCAACAGTAAACCATTATTTATATATACCGAAAGTAAACTGTGGTGCAACAAGGGTGCGTCAGACACCATGGCATCCTCATATCGTCCGAAGGCATAGAAACGCTTTTCTAGGAATTCTGACAACCATTTTTTTGCACCAATGTGACTGACAGCATAGACAAATGAACCATCAAAATCACCCGGAGCTTTCGGAAAAAATTTCGCTACATATTTTTTTGCTTCAGTCCGCATTGCTTCGTCTGGCCTGCTCATTTCCTGGGTCAATACTGGTGGTTTGCCTCCTTTAGGGAAGCGCAACCGATTGTCTTCATCAAAACTCCACTTCCCGCCGCGTGGTTTTCCCGCCTCCATAAGAATATCTAGCCGCTTGCGCTGTGCAGAATAAAAATTTGCCTGCAAATAATGTGTTTTTCCCTGAAAATATGATTTAATCTCTTCCTGATTCAATATAAATTGTGGTGTTTCTATATATTCCAATCTAATGTTGGGAATCTGATTTGCAGTAATTTTTGAATCTGATTGCGCGCCCCAACTGTTTTTCGAGGAATTGGTTAATACGCCATCGATTTGTTGTGATATCCATTCGTCTTCAGGTCTGTACATCTGTATCTCGTTTATCCCCTCTGCTGACCAATCCGAGATTAAATCAGCGATATACAAGGCTTTACCCTTAGATTCATAATATCGAACAGCCTTGCCTAGCGATTCCAAGTGCATACGATAGTATTGCATACTCGCCCTATGGATGACCAACTTTTGCTTGTGAAAGTCAAACTGGGTGAAAAACAGTGCTTCCTCCACAATGGCAATATTCACAATCCCTTCGGGCAGCGATTCAAATAATTGATGGGGAAAGACTACCCATACTGGAAAACCTTTTTGCCAATCCATTTACATGGAACAAGTACCGATCAAATTGGTTTTTAATATTGTGAACAAAAACAACTTTAAACCACCCAACATAAAAAATTTAGAGCCATGATTGCACGACTCCATAAATAGATAATTTGGATTTTTCTCATGGTGAGCTGTGCATGAATCGAAAAAGAATAAGCCTTAGAGTAGAAAATGTAATTATGATTCAAGTGTATATTTGCTGAACTTTTAATTGATAAATTCTAATGCATCCTTCTAAGTTTTTGGCTCAATCAATACTTCAATCGCTTTCACAACTTTTTCTCTCACAAAATACAAAAGCAAAAAGTGAGAGAATAATCCTCATTATTGCCGTTGTAAGTTACTTGATTCATTTGGGTATTATACTTTTTTCGAATCAACAAGCAATTCCCAGCGAACACAATCTGCTCAACAATCCTATTTCAGCTATATATACCCCATTTTCATTTATCTTGATTTACGAAGTCTACCTGCTAATTTTCTACTTACCCCAATCTACTTCATTTTACATTGCCAAACAGTACGAAATTATTACATTGATTGTAATACGCCGTATTTTTAAGGATATAGGAAATATTAAATTACAAACAGGGTGGTTTCAAAATCAGTACGATTTACAATTCACATACGACACCCTTACTTCATTGGTATTATTTCTACTGATTTTTCTTTTTTATAAGAGCATAAAAACGTTCAATAAAAATTATTCTTCCCCGCAGTTAATCGACAAAGCACATACGTCTTTTGTTTATATAAAAAAGTGTATTGCCATCATTCTGGTTCCAGTATTATTTTCCCTGGCCATCATTTCTTTTTTTCAATGGTTTATCGAAGCCACTGCAAATAATAACAGCGTTTTGCCTGCCTTAAATAATGTTAATAATGTATTTTTTGATGATTTTTTTAATATTCTGATCGTAGTGGATGTTTTATTGCTTTTGATGTCATTTTTTTACTCAGATAAATTCCACACGATTATTCGGAACTCAGGATTTGTGATTTCAACCATAATGATTAAGGTATCATTCTCTGTGAGTGGCGTAGTAAACAATCTATTAATTGTTGGGGCAATAGTATTTGGATTGGGCATTTTGTGTATCTACAATCTATTCGAAAATCTGAACAACAAACGCAAACTTGAGAGTTAATTGCCTTCACCAAGATTTATGCATTTTCACTTGATTTGTCTGTGTATGGATTGAAGAGTTTTTGGTGTTTGAGATGATGACCTTCGAGATTGTTCTTAGTAACTAGCACATTTATTTTTGAAGGGAATGGTTCTTGTTTGTTGCCGACCCTCGTTTTATTTTATTTGATTTCAAATATTTACTTGTGTGTTTACGTTATGGCTAAAATCGCAGGCACTATGAAATGAGCAATACCACCTCTCAGCAGTAATATTAAATCACTGACCGTAAGAGGTAGTTTTATTGTTTAATACACAGTGTTATGAAAAACAAATCTATCATCCTTCAACGGCCTTTTGGCCCACATTTCGCACATTTATTTATTTTGTTTCTGTTTGCTTTTGGAAATCTGTCCTTGGCTCTGGGTCAGCAGAGGAAAGCAGTAACCAGCCTTAAAGCACCCGTTAAAAATGGGGCTAAATCAGAAAAAGCAGCAACACGAGATGGCAAAGGTGACCTGTATACCAAAGGAACAGAATATCCTAGCTTATTTGATTGTAATTCCACCAGTTTGGCAGACACCCCCACTGCCGATCAACCTTTTACACTTTCTTTTATGTTTGGAACGGGTGATTCAGGGTTGCCTAACTTCTTTGAAGAAGGCAATATTTCCTCTTTTGATGAATTTCAATTTATCTTCGGCAACGGAATTGTGGCAACACAAGACCAAGATGCAGCAGACCAGTTTGGTCTAAAATTGGGTGTTGGATTGGGTAAACGATGCGTTAAAAAGGTCGGAGCTTATTACCCGCTTCCCAAATCTGATGATAAAACTTTTTTTGCCACGATACAATACGGATATATTGGATATAACGGGAAGATCTACCGAACCGAAAAAGAATACAATTCAGATCCCAGCGGGAATGTATGGATAACCCTGGAGGAATTTGGAAAATACCCACCCAACATGGGCGGAGCGTGTAAGTTGGTACTCAAATAGTTTTATAATATAAAAAATAATGTTTGAACTATTTATGAATAAGAAATAAAAAAACATTATGATTTTAAAATTAGGTTCAAAAGGAGAAGATGTAAAAGCTCTTCAATCAAAATTGGGGATTGCCGCTGATGGTAATTTCTGTCCTGGCATGGATGTGAGTTTAGTGAATATGGATATGTCAGAACTTGAAAAGATGGTAATTATGTGGAGTGGGATTACAATGGTTTTAATGCCGGATTTGTGGCTCTGCCAATCCTGCATCGGCTAAAAGTCTTAATCCATCGATACATCTTCGGAAATCAAACTTCTTCAAAAAAATTGTAAAAACGAATGTTAAACTGTAAATGATAGCAATACGGAAAATCTAAAAATTTATATTATCGCAAGCATGAATGTCATCTGCGGAGTAAAACCCAAAATCACTATTCTTTGTAGAAGTGTTGATAATCCTTTATTTTCCTCCAATCCCCACCCCATTTCCAACCATGCCTTTTAAAAATTGAAACGACAGCCGAGTTCTTAGATAATGTCCCCAATTTAGCTGTATCGTAGACAGCAGTTGGCGGCCTAACTGATTTATAATTTACATATGGATTTAATAAAGGATTTATATCGACAGCAAATCCATCTGCATGCTTTGAAAGTTTCTTTGAACCATCAACAAATCTGTAATTAAATCCAGAACTATTATTTGAGATCATTGAAATTGAATCGTTCCAATCATACATGACAATTGGGACAACCGCTAAAATTGGAAACCGCATTAATTTTATTTCCCTGAAAATAGCTTTGAGTGACTCTTCACATCGTTTATTAACTAAAAGCTGACCTCGATGAATTTTAAAATCAAATGAATAATAATCAACATAAATGAGTGACAAATCAGAAATAATATCTCGGGGCGCTTTTGAACCCATCAAAGATTGTAAAAGGGTCATATCCGAATCATAAATAATACTATCCTGTTCAACATATTTCTTTTTAACGTCATTATTCAATTTATGATATTTTGGAGATATAGGTGTATTCACTGGTTTATTATATTTAAATAAATAAAACATAAAAAATAAAAATAATAACAAAAAAATACTAGTAATTCCAATTTTTTTCAAAGTTTCGTGTATATCAAAGTATATATATAAATCATATAGTTCATTTTATACTATTCCTTCTTATTGGAACATAAGAATTGCATACCTGAGTAAAAATTTGGTTTTTGGTTCGGATAATTATTAGTAATTATAATTGCAAACTTAATTCCGCTAACCTTATAGAATAAATCTTAATTGAGTCTTTCTTGTACAAAATTCTCAGAAAAAAGCCATACACGAAAATCAACAAAGTAGTTTTTCGTGTATGGCTTTTTCTGGCAGTTTTTTTAAATTATTCTATTGGGCTTCCTAAAATTTCAATTTCAGAGATGCAAATATCATCCCATTTATTTCCTATTTCCCTATTAAGTATGGCAATATTGAGAAACGATGTCAAATGTTTTTTATCAAATTCAATTTCTTGATAATCTTGCAAATCCGTTAAATCTTTCATCTCACTTTCGCCATCTTCAAATGTTACTAATATTTGTGTAACTCTTGAGTTGTCATAATAGTATTTTCCATAACTACCATTGATTATTTTTAACCCACCCACTTTGTATTTATTATTTAAAACAAAAGTTGCTGATGATGAAGAACCATCTGTCGGAAATGGAGTCCACCACGTCTCATAATTTCCATCAATCATATTTTGAGCGCTGTAGGTTTTATTATTTGAAGTGTATTCACTTGTACTTTCAACTCTCTCAACCGTCAAAACGGAATTAACATAACTTGAATTATTGTAATCTTCGTTTTCTGGATCAGTAATTTGTGATGGCATGGTATCGATATACATTTTGTTATCCATGTTACTAGGTGTAACGGCAGATTCGATAGACTTATTAAAAACTGGAAGTTTCCATGTTAATGGATTGTAATTATTATGGCTGTAGGCATAATAAAATACAAATAACAAGACCAATGCCATCAATGGTTGGTTTTTATTTTTACTATGTGCTTCAGTGATTAAACCAGTGATATACCAAGAGGAGTCTGCTACTTTATCACCGTAAATATTGCGTTGGTAAAGTACAAAAAGAACAAAGCCCAAGGCTAATGATGCCGCAATTGCCGCTGCTAACCATAAAGAATAAATTAAAAATGCCAATTTATCAGAAAGCGACACAATTCCGCCAGAGCTGATGCTATTTTCACGCAATTCACTCAAATGAGCAATGATTTTATTGTTGCGTTCAATTTGTAGTTTATTTTGATTTACTGCATCATTGTTTGCCGGTGGTATCATAGATATTGCAGAGTCTGCTGCAGGAACAGACGCAACATCATCAGCCTGGGCAACTGCAGGAACTTTAGAAACCGAAGTATCAATTGCAACAGGTTCATTTACTTGCGCAGGTTCTATTGCTTGTTTGAGCTCATCATTGTCGGTTTCCAAAACACTAATTTCGTCTTTAAAGGCATTTGTATCTAAGGGTTCCGCTGACGGCATTCTTTCACTATTTAAATAGTTTTTGGCATGCGTCATATAATATGTATACTCAGCGATAGCCAACCCAATTGGTGCAGCAGCATATTCAGCGCCACGGCGACTGTAAAATGAATTTAAATAATCAAAATTTCTGATTACATCTGAATTTGAATTTGCTGAATTCACATAATTTGCATGTTTTTCAAGCTCTACAGTTAACTGACCATCATTCGTAGCTGTTAAACTTTTCAATTTTGAAATACTGAAATCATATGCAGAATCCTTGTCATTTTCAAGTCTTAAAGTTTTTACTTCCTCTGTTAATTGACCGGCCACATACATGCTGCCCGACATCAAATAGTAAGGTAGCAGACAAAGAATGATTGCTGGGATAACTGATCCTCCCATAGCCAAGAAATGATGCAATCCTTTCACTTTGAGATATTCCCAATAGCTTGAAATAAAAGATTTCAAATCTGAATCATTGTCCATTGAAAATGAAGGAAGAACAGAAATTGTAAATACAAGCAATAAACCATTTAAGATGAGTAAAATAGACGTTATTATATTTCCACCAATCCAAAGCGCAGAGAGAGTAGACGCAAAGCCGGAAAAACTAAACAACCAAATAATTAATAGTTCACCAAATATTAACAATCCAAATAAGCCTAAAAGGTAACCTAAGTGCTTTACATACTTATTGCGAATTTCTTTAGAATCTACTGCAGATTTATTTTTGCCATTTGCTAAAATGAGTTGTCCGGCACCCACTCCTAGTGGAATCACTGACAATAACTCAAACAACATTGTTATCCAATTTGGCCAATGAAGGCCCATTTCTAAATATCTACCCAAGAACACAAAACTCAACGCAGCAAAAAGGCTGATAAATCCAATCTTAAAGTTTTGCAAACTCAATGAGGGTTTTATCCAAGAAAACCCCTCTGAAAAAATACGCCAAGGCCATAAAATGATATAATGCCAAACAGTTTTTGCAATTAAAAACAACCCTGCAACAATAACTTCTTGATAAATCCACTGAATCGCTTTAACTCCCCAACCAATCAATTCACCTATTACCCACAAAGCATTTACGCTTAAATTGTAAATTAAAACGCCTGCACCAATGAATGGGATTAAAAACCACCACACCCCAGACATCTTTTGGATAGATTGAGTTAATTCTTTGAGGGATAATTCATGTTTGGGACTAATTTTGAAAATACTCGAGTAGACTCTTGCTACGAGATAGAGACCACCCAAAAAGGGCAGAATTACGGTGATTAAAGTGTTGATTAACATAGTTCTATTAGTTTTTTGTTTCACCAAATGTTACCAATAAATCTCAAAACATAACCATAAAAATAAAAATGTGTATAACTTTTTAATATTAAGAATTAAATAACAATGAAATTCAAACAGAATATGCCTTTGATAAAGGCATAAAAACCCCAAATTTATTTATAAAAACTCACCCTTTCATTATTGAATAGTTAACTTTAGTTTCAACCTTTGGTGTAGATCGTCAGTGTAAGCGTTCTGGAGGACCTAATGGTTACTGTTATCAACACGGTGGACAATAGTTCTTCGATAGCAATGGGATAAAACCGACAACAAAACCGACAACGCAGAAATAAAAAACCCTCGCAGAGTTTTATTCTGCAAGGGTTTTCATTCTTTGGTGGTGGAATTGGGGGGAATCGAACCCCCGTCCGGTCATGCAATTACCAGCGCTTTCTACATGTTTAGGGTTAAATTGATTTTCGGGATCGGGCCGGCTCTACCCTGGCCAACGTCGGTCCTTATCCAACTTTGTAATAAACC
>SYIL01000022.1 GCA_005798825.1 Bacteroidota bacterium | reverse complement strand
GTCGCGGGTTCGAGTCCCGTCCAGTCCGCAAGAAAGCAGTTTCAAACTGTATCAAAACGTGTAAACACTAGTGTTTACACGTTTTTTTTTGTTCTAGCATGTGTCAAAATGTTTCAATTTGTACCCACTTTTGGTAGCTAACTGGTAACCCCTTTTAGAAAATCAAAAAAGGTTCTGGATAAGCCCAGAAAATTATTTTACCGTGATTCCAATTTAATAGTCATGTGGATTCATTGATTTGGTATTATTGTCTCTCAATAACGATTTTGCAATTCAAATGCTGGAATCATTTTTTACGCCAATCGATGAATCTATTTGGGCACCCTATCGCGAGATAAAGGATTGTGTTGGAGGTCGATTGCTGCTCAATGGAAAATCATTTCCAAAACTTAAAAAGGCCAAATTGGCAGTGTTAGGAGCGGGCAAGGAAGCCGATTTGTTTCGGAAGCAATTCTATGGATTGACCTGGCGTTTTGGAGATTTGACGGTGGCCGATTTGGGTAATTTGGTCGAGGCAAGCACCGAAAAGCAACAACAATTTGCCGTTAGTGAAGCGATGGGAGAATTGTTGGGAATGGGAATCAAGGTGATAATGATAGGCGGTAATTCAAGTCATGTGTATTCTCATTACAAAGCCTACAGACAGTTTTCTGAACCTGTAGAAATTGTGCAAATAAGCCCTGGTATTGCATTAGACGAAGGAACGCCTTTGCGTCAGGTGCTGGTCGAGAAACCCTCGAATTTATTCAATATTGATTTTATCGCAACCCAGTCTTATTTTATTACTGAGGAAACATCTGCTTTGTTGGAGAAAATGTATTTTGAGAATCATCGTTTGGGGAAAGTGCGTGATAGTATTGAAGAAACAGAACCCATTTTGCGCAGTGCGCACATGCTTCAGTTCGATATGAATGCCATTAGACAATGTGATGCTCCGGGTTTGCATTTGGGTTCTCCCAATGGATTATATGCCGAAGAAGCAGTCCGAATTGCCCGTTATGCTGGAATTTCTAACCAATTATCCTCGGCTTTTTTTTATGGATTGCAGGATTCAACGAACGAATCCGTTACCTTGAAATTGTTGGCCCAAATGGCATGGTATTTTTTGGATGGATTTAACAGCAGATACAATGATCATCCCACACACGATTCAAAAGATTTTCTTATCTACCGCAATCGATTGAGCTCTACCGGCCACGAGATTATTTTTTATAAAAGTCGGAAAAGTAATCGTTGGTGGATGGAAATACCCCATCCATACGATAAGCGGAATTTTTTCATTGGATGTTCCTATCGAGATTATGAAGAGGTTTGTGCCGACGAAATGCCCGATCGATGGTGGCGCGCATACCAGCGATTGATGTAAGTGTTGATTTTTGGGTAGAAATAGTTTTGGTTTTTGAACCAATTGGTTCTTGGGTTGTTCTAATACAAGCAACTACCTTAAATTTGCTTCCAATTATGACAGAAGGTTTTTTCCCCCTTACACTAAAAAAAATTGTTCGTGAAACCGAAGATGCCAAGAGTTTCTATTTCGAAATTCCCCCAAATCTCAAAGATAAATTTACCTATACAGCGGGCCAGTATTTAACCATTGAGGCGGAAATCGATTCTCAAAAGATAAGGCGTTCCTATTCTCTTTGCACCTACGAAGGGGTGGATGACGATATGGCCGTGAGTGTCAAAAAAGTAGAGGGTGGAAAAATGAGCGAATATATGAATGTCCAATTGCAGGTTGGGGATGTTCTTTCTGTTATGCCTCCGCTTGGAAATTTCACCGTAATCCCCCAAATAGATCGGGTTTTGCATTACGTGATGTTTGCAGGAGGGAGTGGCATTACACCCATCATGGGAATCGCAAAAGCTATACTGGCAGATGAACCGAAAAGTAAGGTCAGTTTGGTGTATGCCAACAGAAATTCTGATGCAGTTATTTTTAAGCAAGACTTGGCTGATATGGAAAAGAAGAATAGCGGGCGTTTCCGAGTTTTCCATAACTATGACAATGCACCAATGACCTATTTTGGTATGAAAGGTCTCTTAACGAGTCAAAAAATAGAATCTATTGTAAAGACAAAAATCGCTGGATCTTTCGATCAATTCCACTACTATGTCTGTGGTCCTGGACCCATGATGGAAATCGTAAAGCTGGGTCTGCGTTCGCTGGGGATTGCCCCAGACAAGGTGTATACCGAATATTTTTCTGCACCAATTTCCAAATCCCCCGCAGATGAAAAACCCCAGCAAGAAACGGATTTTGACGGGGTGTCTAAAATAACAATTTCTGTTTATGGGAAAACCCATACAGTTTCTTGTGACCAAAATACCACCGTGTTAAATGCTGCCATGAAAGAAGGTATTGATCCACCCTACAGTTGTACCGTGGGTGTTTGTACAACTTGCAGGGCCAAGGTTAGTAAAGGCAAAATACACATGATTGAACGCGAGGGATTAAGCGATGCTGAAATTGCAGAAGGGTATGTTTTAACCTGCCAGTCTGTTCCAAGAAGCGCCGAGATTACCCTGCAATACGGATAATTTCACTTGTTTCAGATTTCTTAATCTTCTAAAGCCCCATCAACAGACTTTTGGGTTGCACTTTGCGTATACTTGCGAATTTTGTTCAGTAAATTACTAAAATCTATGGGGAGCTCACTGCTAAAAAACATTTTTTTACCCGATCTGGGATGGATAAATCCAAGTTCTTTTGCATGCAAAGCTTGTCTGGGCATCATGTTAAAACAGTTTTCGATAAAGGGTTTAAATTTGGGTAAAGCAGATCCTTTTCTCACCTCCATCCCCCCATACATTGCATCTGAAAACAGGGGGTGTTTGATGCTTGAAAAGTGAGCCCGTATTTGGTGTGTCCTGCCTGTTTCCAATTCGCATTGAATGAGCGAAGAAAAGTAAAATGATTCTATGGTAGAATAATGGGTGATTGCATTTTTCCCTTCCTCCAGGGTAGAAAAACTTTTGGATCGTCTGCGGTCGGAAGGGTCTCGTGCCAAATAACTCTGAATGGTTCCAGATTGTGGTTTGGGTTCGCCCCAAACCAACGCCCAATAACGCCGGTGAATACTGTGGTCAAAAAATTGCTTTCCCAAATGGCTGAGAGCATATTCTGTTTTTCCAATCACCAACAATCCGGATGTGTCTTTGTCGATTCTATGGACCAGCCCAGGTCTGTGATATTGGTCTTTACTCGGTAGTTTGCCAAAATGGTAAACCAAGGCATTGACCAATGTGCCGTTGTAGTTGTTGTGGCCGGGGTGCACAACCATCCCGGCTACTTTATTTACAACCAATATATCATCATCTTCGTAAACAATATCGATGGGAATATTTTCCGGATAAACTTTTGTGTCTCTGGGAGCTGTGGGAAGTAAAACCCGGACAATATCGCTGGCTTTTACTTTATAATTATTTTTAGTGGGCTTGTCGTTTACTACAACCGCCCCCGATTCAATGCCTGCTTGGACTTTAGATCTACTGGCATTGGCAATCTTGTGCATGAGCCACTTGTCGATTCTCTGAGGCTCTTGTCCAGGGTCAACCGTAAATGAATAATGTTCAAATAACCCCTCGTCGGCAATTTCCTCTTCTTCTTCGTTTCGAATCACCTTGCAAATTAAACGTTAAACTGCATCTGTCCGAGCATTAATCCTGCCCAATGTGCTTGATTCACCAAAACAATTTCCCCCTTTATATTTTTTACCAGGGAGGGTTGCTCCAAGAAAGTATGGGTATGTCCACCCATAATTGCATCAATTCCGTGGGTTCGTTCTGCCAATTTGATATCATCTATTTTGTCTGAATTGTATTGATATCCCAGGTGTGACAAAACAAAAACAGCATCGCAGTATTCTATTTTGCGCAGGTGATTAACAGTATTTTGTAAGGGCAAAATGGGATCAGAATACACAAGTCCCGGGATGAGCCTTTCGACAATCAGATTATCCGGATTGATACCGATTCCTGTGATACCAATTTTTTTACCGGCTATTTCCACTATACGGTAGGGCTTAACCAAATTATTTAGGGGGGTGTTGCTTAAATCGTAATTGCAATTGACCATGGGAAATTTGGCGTGTTGTTCGAGCATTCTTGCAAGGTGGTCGATTCCGTTATCAAAATCGTGGTTACCCATTGTACTTGCATGGTAATTCAGCATGCTCATCCACTCAAATTCAATTTTGCCGCCAAAAAAATTGAAATACGGTGTGCCCTGAAATACGTCTCCACAGTCGAGCAAAAGAACATTGTCAGCCTCGGTTTTTTTTTGTCGAATCAGGCTGCCCAAATTACGAATACCCCCTTTGCCTGCTTGGCTATGATTCGATGGGAACGGTTCCAATCTCGAATGAAAATCGTTGGTGTGGAGAACCAATAATGAAATTTTGTGTTTCGGTGAATTGTGGGTTAAGGGATGGTTCACTGAGGGTAAAACAGTTTGCTCTGCAATGATCCAATTGCCTAAAGACCGACCCGGGATGATGCCAGCGGCACCAACCAGAAGGGAGTTTTTTATAAATTTTCTTCTAGTAGTCAAGGCTATGAATCCGTAATTGGGGTCTTTGGGCAATGGTTTTATTGCGTTTGTATTCGTTTTTAAGGCCTGTTGCTATTACATCTCTTAAAAGAAGTTTGGTATAATAGAGGGCCTTTGCATGCTTAAACATTGTAAATCCATCGCCACCCAATACCATATATGAATTTGTGGCAATCAGGTAATCGCGACTTGGGTCTAAAGGCAAATAACTGATGGGTTCAGGGCTTTCGGCGCTAATAATACCGGCATTTACCATTACAGAGACAGGGATATTCTCTTGTTGTGTTTTGCCTTTTTTGAATTGTACAAGCAACCCTGCAACAGGACTACCTTGAAGCTGGGCAATGTATTGGATTAAACTGTCTACGTAAATCCCTGGAATCTGAACAATAACAAGTTCGTTTTCAAAAGGCATCACCTCGTAAATCTCTTTCATGGTAATTTCTCCGGGAAACAAGTTGCTCTTGAATCCACCATTATTGCTAACTGCGAAATGACAGGGAATTCCAAGCGTGCTTAGGCTGTATTTTGTAGCACTTTGCAGCATGTAGTCGCTACTTAAACGACCGAGATTGCCTGTGCCATATGTATTGAAAAAAGGCGAATCAATTGTGGCGATAAAAGTGGATAAATCTGATAACAAATCAGAATAGGGTTGTAAAAAACGTATTGCCTGGCTATCGTCAGGTATTTCCGGCAATACAGCAATATTTCTCAAAACTGGAGCTTGGACATTTTTTATATTTGGTGTATTCTTAACACTCTGTGAGCCCATTCCACAGTAGGAAAAAAAAGTCATCAAAAAAAACAGAAGAAGCGAAACCCGTGTTCTACTCATTGGTATTTTGTCTTGTGGTTGTCCTTCACCTTGTAATAAATGCAAATTTCATCATTTATCGATGTATAAACTGTCAAAAAACGATTATTTTATGATTCAAGTTGGATTTTTTTTGTGATTTTTGCAGTATGGTAAAAAAATTAGCTAGTATTTGCCTCTTTTTTACGGCAGCTTTTCAATTAAAGGCCCAGTGCAACGAGTTATTTATCTCTGAATATATTGAAGGCTCTCGCAATAACAAAGCCGTAGAAATATACAATCCAACAGACAATCCTATTGACTTGTCTCAGTATCGATTAACGCGATGGCAGAATGGTTCTGCTTCATGGACAGCCCAAATGTCGGACCTTCTCTCTGGAAAAATTCAACCAAAAGATGTGATAGTACTGGTTATCGATCGCCGTGATACCACCAAAACTGGCATAGATACCCCAGTGGTTCGTCCCCTGCGTTTAAAAGCCGACTTGTTTTTAAGCAAGGATTATAATACCAGTTACAGTATGAGTTTTAACGGCGACGATGCAATGTCGTTGGATAAATTAAACCCAACAACCAGCAAGTGGGTACCCGTTGATATTTTTGGTAAAATTGGAGAAAGGCCAAGTCCAGCTTGGAGCGATAAACCACCCTATACGGGTACGGGAACTTGGTATACGATGGACAAAACCCTCATTCGAAATGACAGTGTATTGGTAGGTCAAAAAACAAATCCTACCGAATTTAATCCTAAAAAAGAATGGTTGTTGAACCCGCGAGATATGTTTGACTCTCTGGGTTTTCACCGTTGTTTGTGTGCCAATATGCCCACTACGTCGACACAAAAACCAACCCTTGAAATGCCGACAGTGTTTCCAAATCCAGTGGTTTCAGTAGCCAACGCTTTTTTGTCATTTTCCCCTACCCAGATTCTTTGTATAAATATTCAGGGTCAGTCAATCCCCTTACAATTTTCCGTAATTCAAAACAGGGGTATGGTTCAAGTAATAGCCAAGATTGAGAATTTGGCAAAAGGTGTTTATTACATAGAATTTTTAGGAATCGATGGGGCAAGAGCCATTGCCAGGATGCTAAAATAATGCAAAAAGGACTTCTTCTTTTTGTTCTTTTTTTTCTATCTGGCGCTGGATTTGCCCAGGTGAATCGTGTTGCAGATACTGGGGTGGTTTTGGCCACAATCAAGGGAAAAGTTGTAGATGCACAGAGTGGTGAATTATTGGAAAATGTTACTATTGATGTCTTTCATTCGTATAACAGGTTTCGGGTAGGCAGTTCGTTTCTAACGGATAAACAGGGAAGTTTTTTAATGCAACTTGACAAAGGTGAATTCGTCATTATCGCAAAATTAGACGGATATAGTAGTGATAGTATATTGCTTCAATTCAATCGAACCAAAATAAACAACCTTGTATTTAGATTAGAAAACCAAAGTGCAAGTATGCAAGCAGTTCAGATTACTGCGGCGATTGCAAAAAACCGAAAAACACCCGTTGCCTATTCAAATTTGACGGGAAAAGAGATTTCCGAGCGATTGGGAAGCAGTGACTTGCCCCTTCTATTAAACCAAATCCCGGGAGTGTACGCAACCTCTCAGGGGGGAGGTGCGGGTGATGCAAGAATTACCATACGCGGATTTAGTCAACGAAATGTTGCGGTAATGGTGGATGGTATTCCTGTGAACGATATGGAGAATGGCCAGGTTTATTGGAGTAATTGGTTTGGTTTGGGAGGCGTTACGGCATTAACCCAAGTTCAACGCGGATTGGGTTCGAGTCGCATTGCCAACCCTGCAGTGGGCGGAAGCATAAACTACATTACGAAAGGCATTTCGCAACAATCTAAATTAGAGACAGTGGTAGAAATTGGCGATTCGAAATACGAACAATTTTCGTTGAATTATAACAGTGGCAAATTGCAAAATGATTGGGGAGTATTGCTCAGTTTTACCAAACGTCAAAGTGCGGGGTATATTGATTATTTATATGACGACATGTATGCCTATTTTGTTAAGGTAGAAAAGCAATGGAAGCGAAAATCGAAGGGTTCACACACCCTCAGTTTTGTCGCTTTGGGTGCACCCCAAAGTCATGGTCAGCGCAGTTATCGTGCAAGGGTTTCACTTTACGATAAAAACCTGGCGGAGAAGTTGGGTGTTGATACACTCCTTCCCCGGATGGCATATGATAAGGGCCGAAAATACAACCAGCATTGGGGAAGTGTTCAAGAAACCACTATCAATGCAGACAAATCGGATACAATTTGGGGTAAATCACGCATTGTAAATGAGCGTGCCAATATGTTTCATAAACCGCAGTTGTATGTAAAACATGATTGGATTGTATCGCCAAAAACAATCGTTACCACTACTGTATACGCTTCCTATGGTCGAGGGGGTGGGGTGGCTTCGAATAGCAGTTTAAAAATATCCCAAATACCCCAGAATTACGGCCAATACGATTTTCAAAGTACATACTTCCTCAATACTTCTGGAAACGATTTTGTTTCCTCTATCGATCCAAAATACTCCCTTACCGAAAACAAATCGACAGGGATTTTACAACGTGCAGTAAACAACCACAATTGGTACGGACTGTTAAATACGTCACAACACAAACTCCATTCAAACTGGGTTTTTACGCACGGCATTGATTTAAGAACCTACCGTGGCAGACATTATCGAGAGGGATATGATTTATTGGGTGGCGATTATTTTATTCCCAGTGTAGCGGAGAAAAATCCGAGTATCAATGATTCTTTGCCCTATCGAACAGGAGATATATTTGGGTATAATAACGATGGGTTGGTGCGATGGGCAGGTTTATTTTGCGAACTTGAATACAGTAAAAATCGAACAACCGCATTTATAAATGTCAGTGGCTCGAATACCTGGTTGAAGCGAATTGATTATTTCAAGAAAAACGAGCGGGGCAATTTTGGCCAAGAAACCCCGTGGATTCTTCGCAAGGGAATAACGCTAAAAACAGGAATGAACCACAATTTCTCTCGCAGGTTTAATTTCTTTTCTAATCTGGGGTATTTAGATCGACCAACGCGGTTTAGCAATGTATTTGACAACCGAAACAAGCAAATCAAAGACATCCGAAATGAAAAAGTATATGCTTTGGAGGGGGGATCGGGATACAATACAAAAAGATTGGCCTTAACGGTGAATGCATATTATACTCTTTGGAAAAACAAACCCGTAGATTTTTTATCTACTTTCAGAGATGTGGACGGCAATGATTATAGTTTTAACATCAATGGTTTGGGGGCTCGCCACATGGGATTAGAATTGCAAGTGGCTTTTAAGCCCATCAAGGGCGTTGCTTTAGAAAGCAGTTTTTCTGTAGGTGATTGGATTTGGAATTCGGGTAGCGAGGTAATTGTAAGAAATGATCTAGGTGATTCAATTGACAAAGTCGATTTTGATCCCATTGGAGTGCATGTTGGAGATGCGGCCCAAAAACAAATGACGTTTCTTATTCGCTGGGAACCCACTTTCCTCAACGGGGCTTATTTTTCAATGCAATGTATTAATTTCGGGAAACACTATGCCGACTTTGATCCAACTTCTTTAACGGGACTGTACAAAAGGCAGGAGTCTTTCATGTTACCCAATTACTGGTATGTGAATGTTTCGGGTGGACATAAAATTAGCATGAAAAACAATCTAACCTTGCAGTTCTATGGGATGGTTTCCAATATCACAAACAATCTTTATATAGCGGACGGACAGCATAGAAACCAAGGAAACAACCCAAGCCAAACATTTAATCCCAAAAATTTGGAGGTTTTTGTATCACAAGGATTGCGGTTTACTACGGGAATTAAAATTGGCTATTAAAAAAAGTATGAATAATAAATCTGTATTTTATGTTGTTGTGGCTTGGATGTTAGGTTTTGTTGATGCCAACGCGCAAGCAACCCTACCCGCCTATTGGAATTGTAATGATCCCTTACAAGCACCTGCGGGTTGGACATTGAACCAAGGGAGTTCAGGCAATTTTGTTTATACCTCTGCCAATTTGGTTAAGAGTTCACCAGCCTCTTTGCGATTAGATGTTACAGGTGAATGGGTGAAGGTAAATTGGAGTGGGAGTGCAGATACGATTCGATATTATATTTCTGGGACAGGGGCTTCCGGTGTAACTTCTTGGAAAGGAACTTTTGATATTGAACAAAGCGATGATGGTGTTTCTTGGAGTTCTGTTAAGCAATATTTAGACAATATGCCCATGGGAATCGTCCAGCAATTTGCCATGGTTAAAAGTACTGCACGCTTTGCACGGTTTATTTTTACTTCCAAGGCTACGGGTTATAATATGGCCCTGGATGACATTACTGTTCGCCCAGGTCAGGGTGGGAGTATGCCCGAATTACAGGTATTGTTCAACGGCAAGATTCAGCTAAACAAATCGGAGATTAAACCAGGCAATGGAACCCAATTTTCCATTGGTATCAAAAATAATAGCAAGGTTTCAGATTTGGCAGTGCATAAATTTATTTTTGGTGGAGCCAATGCGTCAAGTTTCAGTTCTAAACAGTCTTTACCGGCAACCATAAAGCCTGGTGAAACACTGGGTGTGGCCATAGATGTCAACAGCGCTGCTGCCGATGGGTCATTAAAATCTGAATTGGAGATATACAGCAACGACAGCACACAACTTCCTTTTCGTTTGAATATGTATGCCATTAAAGGGAGCTTGCCCACCGAACCTACGGCCCCCCCGGGCAATTTGCTTGTTTCTGTCAATGCTGCTTGGAAAACGGTTGTCACGTTTTCAGAGGCTCCAGCAGATGGATATTTGATACTCTTAAAAACTTCTCCGATTACAGAGTTACCCACAGATGGAATTGTCTATGAAAGAGGCCAGTATTTGGGGGGTGCACGTGTGATGCAGTGTGATAAAATTTCGGAGTCTATTTTCGATAATATTGGTGCCTCTACATCATATTATGTCAAGGTTTTTGCCTTTAATGGGTATGGTAATTATCTCAATTATTATACCGCTGTGACGGCTGATGTCAAGTATACTTCACCGGGATTACAACCCGGAAATTTTTATGGCGATCTAAATGAGAAAGATACTCTTTTACTGCAAA
Organism: Bacteroidota bacterium; assembly: GCA_005798825.1. Classification (GTDB taxonomy): domain Bacteria; phylum Bacteroidota; class Bacteroidia; order NS11-12g; family UBA955; genus UBA955. Next base: position 4,372 of record SYIL01000022.1, on the reverse strand, counting down.
AACTGCGAAGTATTGTGCGTCCCCATTTTCAGGTTTATTATTCAAATTTCGGAAGTACCATTGCTACACATTTCGAATCCAGAGACACGGTTGGCGGAAAGAAAATCATCAATTGTTTCTATACCGGTTATCCATATGTATTTACACCGCCTTTCTTTTTTGATGTGAACGATCCAAATTACTTGAGCCGTGAGCATTCCTATCCCTACTCTTGGATGGGAGAATCTAGTCAAGATAGCGCAAACTACAGTGATTTATTTATGTTGTATCCTGTTCACCAGAATAAAAGTAATGTGGTGCGCAGCAATTATCCAATGAACAATCTCCAAAAGGTAACCATGCAATTTTATGGGGGCAAATTTGGCACAGATTCGAGCGGGGGATTTGCTTATGAACCCCGAGATTTTGCGAAGGGAGCAATTGCGCGTTCAAATTTTTATATCTGTGCCACCTACAACCGACCTGGTGCTGTATTTACCCTTCCTACGGCAAATGATTTTTTGGGAACCAACCAAGATCAAACAGTACTAAAACGTTGGAATAAACAATTTTTACCCAATGCATGGGAAGTTGCGCGCCATGAATACATTGCTTCGGTACAAAAGAATCGCAATCCTTTTGTTGACCATCCCGATTGGGCTTGTTTTATTGATTTCAGTAAAATGAAATACCTTTCTGGAGGCAATTGTGATCAGCAACAAAGCTCCGTCATTACACAGCCCGAAATTGTAACCTTAACCGTGTATCCAAATCCAACAGGCACATCATTTTCAATAGATTTAACTTCATTTTATCCGCATTCAACCACGATTACGATGCTAGACTTTTTTGAACGTACTGTCTTTGAACGCAAGGATTGCGAATTTTCTGGACCCGATAAGATGGCTACAATTGAAACAAAAAGCTTTTCAGCAGGCACGTATTTATTGATGGTTCGTTCTGCAAATAAGCAGGCCATAAGCAAGGTTGTGATTCAATAAGATGAATTTCCGTAGTCCCGAAATATTGGCTTTGATTGATCGCTCTTTGGCAGAGGATATCGGTGGTGGCGATCATTCAAGCCTTGCATCAATTCCTGCTGGTACCCAAGGGCAATCTCGCTTGCTACTGAAACAAGATGGCGTTGTTGCGGGATTGGAATTGGGGCAAGTGATTTTTGAGCAATTGGATCCCAAAGTCGTTTGGATTGACAAGGCCCAAGACGGCGATTTTCTAACTTCGGGTACCCAGTTGGCATCGGTATGTGGTTCTGTTCATGCTTTATTGGCTGGAGAGCGGTTGATGTTAAATTTTATGCAACGGCTTTCAGGAATCGCAACCCAAACAAAACAAGCTGTTGAGATGGTTAGGGGTACCAAGACAAAAATTTTGGATACACGAAAAACAACCCCTGGATTGCGTGCTTTAGAAAAATGGGCGGTGCGATTGGGTGGAGCGAGCAATCACCGCATGGGTTTGGATGACATGATTATGCTCAAAGACAACCACAATGATTCAGCGGGCGGGATTAGTGCGGCAGTATTGCGAACCCAAGCCTATTTAAAACGCAAGGGACTGGTTTTGGGTATCGAGGTTGAAACGCGCAATCTTGAGGAAGTGCAGGAGGTATTAAATTTAGGCGGGATTCAGCGCATAATGCTCGACAATTTTTCTGTGGCAGATTGCAGAGAAGCCGTTTCATTAATCGGGGGCCGATGTGAAACTGAGTCCTCAGGAGGAATTCATATAAATAATTTACGGGAGTACGCAGAAACTGGTGTGGATTTTGTTTCTTTGGGTTCTCTTACCCACAGCGTTCGCGCAATCGATATTAGCTTCAAAACACAAATTCAACCGCTATGAAACGTAATTTGACAAAATTTTCTTTGTATGGGATTGTAACACTTATGATACTTGTGATGTTCAGTTTCCAAGGAGGATGCAATTCTGTAGGCGATGAAAGCAATACCAATGCTGAATCAAATGAAACCTCTTCAAGTGCAGAAAACACCGAAGATATACCTCCAGTAGACAATCAAACTACCCCAGAAAATGCAGAATCGACGAATACAAATTTCGCCAATAACCAACAAGGTATTCAATCTGCTCAAAGTATAAATAACGGCAAACTGGTTTGGTTTGGATTTGTAGAGGGGTATTTGAGGGCAAAGTCAGAGAATAAAACCCTTTTGGTGGATGCCTATACCGATTGGTGTGGTTGGTGTAAGGTGATGGACCGTGAAACCTATGCGAATGCGGAGGTCATTGCTGCCTTAAATAAAAATTTTATTTGTGTTAAGTTTAATCCTGAGCTTGAGAAAAACCATGTATTCTCCAAGTACAAATTTAGCAGTGTTCAATTGCTCAATTGGTTGGCGCAGGGACAGCCTGGGGGATACCCAACCAGCTACTTTATTTTTAATCCAGCCAATGGTGAGGGCCGGGCTTCACAGTCGGGTTATCTGCCCCCCGATAAGTTTTTGAATTTGTTGGCGGAGGTGCTGAAGCGCAAATAATGGATGGGCAAACGCTTCAAAAGTATTCGTATTTGCGAAGAATTAAAAATTGAATCGGCTGCGGCCGAAGGTCATTGTATTGCCCGTCACGACGGACAGGTAATTTTTGTGAAGTATGCCGCGCCGGGCGATGTGGTGGACGTGCAAATCGTGAAGAAGAAAAAGAACTTCATGGAGGGTAAAATCATTAAGTTCCACGAAAAATCGTCGTTGCGGGTGGATCCTACGTGTCAGTATTTTGGCACTTGTGGCGGTTGCAAATGGCAGCATTTGGGCTATGCGGATCAGTTGGCATTCAAGCAACAGCAGGTGGTGGATGCGATGGAGCGGATTGGCAAGGTGGAGGGATTTGAGGTGATGCCGATTTTGGGTAGCGGACAGGTTTACGGGTATCGCAACAAGCTAGAACTGACGTTTGCCGATCGCAGTTGGGTGACGGTAATGCCTGCCGAGGGCGAGCCTTTTCCAACGGCGTTGGGGTTTCATATGCCGGGAAAATTCGACAAGGTTTTGGATATTGAGGCGTGTCATTTGATGCCCGATTACGTGAATTTGATTCAGCGCGGGGTGAAGGGGTATTGCGAGGCGAATGGAATAGACTTTTTCAACGTGATTAAGCAGGAAGGGCAGATGCGCAACATCATGTTCCGATGCAACCGCGATGGCGAGTGGATGGTTTTGGTATCGTTTCACGAGGAGCGCGAAGAGAATGCGGGGCTGATGCAGTATATCGCCGATACTTTTGATAAAATTGTGTGTTTGGTGTACGTGATCAATCCCAAGCGGAATGATACTTTGCAGGATTTGGAGGTGCAGTTGTTTGCGGGCAAGCCCTATTTAACGGAGCGATTGGGTAACAGAACGTATACGGTGAGGCCGCAGAGCTTCTTTCAGACGAATACGTTGCAGGCCGAGAATTTGTATGAAATCACCAAGGATTTTGCCGGGTTAACGGGCGATGAGTTGGTGTATGATTTGTATACGGGAACGGGCAGCATTGCTTTGTTTGTGGCCGATCAGGCGAGGGAAGTTGTGGGGATTGAGTACGTGGAAGAGGCGATCAAGGATGCCAAGGACAACATGTTGTTGAATGGGGTGGAGAACTGCAAATTTTACGCAGGCGATATGAAGGATATTCTCACGGCAGAGTTCATTGCGGAGCACGGTAGACCGGATGTGGTAATCACAGATCCACCGCGCGATGGCATGCATCCGAGTGTGGTTGAGCGATTGCTGGAGGCCAGACCCAAGCGCATTGTTTACGTGAGTTGCAATCCAGCGACCCAGGCCCGCGATGCCGCGTTGTTGGATGCGGCGTATCGCTTGGTGAAAGTGCAGCCCGTGGACATGTTCCCCCATACGCATCACGTGGAGAATGTGGGTTTATGGGAGTTGCGGGACTAATTTATCGCTTTAAATAAATATTCTTTGATAGTTGAGGGCGATGACCGTCGTTGTAGTTGAAGACGATGAAGTAAACGCCCTCGGGGAGTATTTCTGCGGGTTTATTGTTTTGGCTTTGGCCCGATGCGTGATTGCGGCCGTCCCAGGCGATGTTTTGTTGGGCTTTGGACTCAAAGACCACCTGTCCCCAGCGATTAAAAATCACCCACGATGCTTTTGGGAAAGCCCAGAGTCCGGGAATTACTAGAGAGTCATTTACGCCATCGCCGTTGGGGGAAATGCCTTCCGGGATTTGGATTTCGGTTTCGGGTTTGATGGGCAGATCCAGACAAAGCGTGTCATCGCAACCAAAGGAATCCCTCACCACCAAGCAAACCTTGTAGCTGATCCATAGAAATGATTTGACATAGTTGTGCGTAGGACTTTGTACGTTGCTGCCATTGAGGTCCCCAAAATCCCAGATCCATTGCTTG